>JAEZCO010000032.1 GCA_023433505.1 Bacillota bacterium
CCGTACAAGCCATGATGAACAACCCCGGCCAAGAGTGATTGACCCTTATGGAATGCTCTATTGGAACAATAAATGGTATACGGTTGGATTTTGCCATCTTCGAAATGAAATCAGAAGCTTTCGGGCAGAACGGATTTTTCAAATACAACGGACGCAAATGAGGTTTAAAAGGCCGGAAGCCTTTTCTGCCAGAAAATTTTTTATTCATAATCTTTTACCGGATTCTGAAAGTAAGGATGGGTTGGCCTCAGTAATTATTTGTGGCAGGTCGGAAGCTTTGGACGATTTGTGCATTCATTGGTTTTTAGGTCATCACCTGAAAGAGCGTACATCAAATCAAGCAGTTTTTTTATTAGACGAAAGAGCACTTCATGCATATGTACCCCATTTTCTCTTATCTTACGGAAAGGCTATTCAAGTGATTGAACCGCAGAGTCTAAAGGAAAAGCTTGTTTCTGTTGCATCGGAATTAATGAAATATTATCAATTATGATAGCTTCACTGACAGTGGTTGTCAGTGAAGCTGTTTTATTATGAAGATAAACATCGTTCCTTATCCTGGATGGATATTTGATTAACGCTTGAAAAATAAAAAAATGGAGGACATGCGTATGAGCAATAAGGCTGTATATCTTTATGTATTTGATACAATGGCTGATTGGGAAGTTGGCTTTTTGACTGCAGAGTTAAACTCAGGAAGGTATTTTAGGAAGGATGTATCACCGGTTAAAGTAGTAACTTTAGGACTTGAAAAGAATTATATTACTACAATGGGCGGGTTGAGAGTACTACCTGATATCGATTTGGAGGAATGCAGCATAAAAGAAACTGACGCTTTGATTTTACCTGGTGGTGAAACGTGGATGGAAACAATTCATCAACCAATATTAAGTTTAGCTAAACAATGTATCGATAAGAATATAATTGTAGCGGCGATATGCGGTGCGACAATGTCACTTGCTCAAAATGGACTTCTAGATTCAAGAAGTCATACAAGTAATGATTTGGGATATCTTAAAATGGTCTGCCCGAACTATGCGGGAGAAAAGTACTATAAACAGGAGTCTGCGGTAACTGACGGAAAGCTGATAACCGCTTCCGGAATAGCTCCGTTGGAATTTTCCGTACATGTCTTGAAAGCTTTGGACGTGTTTTCTACAAAGACATTAGATGCCTGGTATAATCTTTATAGGACTCATGAATCCGAAAGTTTTTATGAGTTGATGAATTCAATCCAATAATGAGTGGATAAGAGTGGATCTGTAATGTCTAATTAAGGAGGAATAAAAATGACTGATAGTAAAAAATCTATGGGAGTGCCAGGTAAGTATACAAAGAATGGAACACCTGACGGCTTTACATCTATTACTCCGTTTATAGTAATAAAGAATCCTTCTGAAGCAATAGAGTTCTATAAAGCTGTTTTCAATGCAAGGATTAAGGATATTACTGAATTTTCTGATGGAAATGGAAATAAACTAGTTGTTCATGCGGAATTGGATTTTGGGAATGGCTTTTTACAGTTGGGAGCAGCGAATCCGGCATATAAATTGGTCTTGCCGCCGGATGAGGATAATGCATGCTATTCTTTAGCAATTTACGTTGCTGATGTTGATCAGGTATTTGAAAATGCAGTGGCAAGTGGAGCAAAGATCAGGGAGCCAATTGCCAATTTCGTTTCAGGTGACCGATTCGGAAGCATTTTAGACCCTTTTGGCGTAAGGTGGACCATTATGACCAGAATTGAGGACTTATCGGAAGAAGAGAGCGTCCGTAGAGTAAGGGAATGGGCGGATAGCTTTAAAAGCATAGAAAAACAAAAAGAATAGGTTTATTTGGGATGAAAGGCTTGATACCTTTGCTTTTATATAATCCTATAACAATTTAAACAAAGCTGCCATCAGGCAGAACCACAAGACGCCATGTTTTCTTTTTTTGAGAAGGTTTCCCGGGCGGGCTGTATGCTGGGTTCGCCCCCTTCATCTCAACCGTTTTTTGTAGAAAGAAGTCGATTGTCTTGCAATGGACTTCTTTGCGTTTATATAGTAAAATAAAGGATCATGATGATTATTTATATACTGAGGAGTGTTAAGTGAAAATCAAGTTTATGTCATTATTCATCCTTTTCTTACTTATTTTAAACGGTTGTAACTCAAATCAAGAAGAAGTTACGTTTGAATATTCAAATATAGTTGATGTTGATTCTAGAAAGCAAGTGGTTTCCTTATTATCACAAATAGGTGTACATGAAGATAATATTAATCTGTTTTTTGATTTTGTTGATGAGTTTTATACAGTTCCGTATGAAGGAATTGCCGATAAAGGATTCGCGTCAAAACCTATAACGCAATTCACCTATGAAACTTTTACCGTTGAAGAAGATTCGAAGCATTGGAAACGACTTGGTTTTCAAGATAAAGATGAAGACATTAATTGCAGAGTAGCAGCTTTTACACTTATGCAGGAGTTTATTAATTTACAGAACGATTATGTAAAGCCCTCAAGTATTATAGACGAATCATTATTACAGCAACATCATTTATTGACATTTACTCAGAATACAATAGAAAAGTATGCACTACTGTTTAATGATATCCAGCTTGAACATAGTATCAATAAGATAAATGTTATAGATAACATATTACGCAATTGGGGTAATTTGGGTATAAGTTTTCAGAACGATGCGCCTGTTAAATTAATTTGCCTTTACTTATATGATAAAAATAGAAATATTATTCAAGTAGTTCATGCCGCTGCTCTGATAGAGATGCAGGATTATTATTACATTATAGAAAAATATAATCCAAAAGAGCCTTACCAGTTTTCTAAATTTAAAGATACAAATGAAATTATAAAGTATTTGTTACAAAGATTTAATCAAGCAAAATTAAACTCTACTATTATCATTATGAAAAATGACAAATGCATATATGGACTTCAATGAACAGCACGAGCATTTTCTGCGAACCGCACTGGTGACCTGCTGCTCAGTTGACAGAACGTTTATTTAATAATAGGATATAGCTATGAAAAATAATAAATTTGTGTCTGCTTATAACAGGGTATTCAATACTGTGTTTAATTTGCTTCGAAGAAGAAGCGTATCCGTCAGACTTGGCATCGGATTTATCCTCATTACAGTCCTGCCAGTGCTTGCAGTAGGTTTTTTTTCCTATAACCGCGGAAGTCAGGCGATATATAGCAAGATGAGCCGTTCAATAACTCAGACTATGGAACAGATAAGTGTAAATCTTAGCTATCAGTTGCAGGCGATCATAAACGACGGGACTGAAATCGCCTATTCCGAGCTCGTTCAATCAGCCCTTGCAAATTACGGTAAATTAAACGGACAGGAAATTAACGATATCGAAAGCAGGCTATCGGAGTATATCACAAAGAAATACATATTCAGTAACCGTGTCGCTGAAATAACGCTTTATACTCCGCAATTGGACAGAATTAAGGCATATGGACCGAGTGACTTTCGATTTATGCCAAAAAAGGAGAATCTGGAGCAATTAGCCCAGCGTGCCAAAAAGCTGGATGGATTATGCTTCTGGGTTGCCGCTGGGCCGGAGTTTGAGGAAGGACTGGCAAGCAAAATATTTAAGAACAGAAAAAGCATTATATTGGCAAAGACTGTAAAGTCACTGCAAAACGGAGATCAGATCGGGTATATTCTGATGCGTATTGATGAGAAGCAGCTTCTTAGTGTATACGGTAATGTGGATATCGGGGCAGGGACGCAGATGTTCATATTGAATTCCGAAAATAAGGTTATCTCAAGCGCCGGAGGTTATGCAGGCTTCTCTCTGCCATACGCCGAGCCGGGACTTGTCGAACGAATAAAATCTTCGGGACAGAAAAGCTTTGATTTTAAAATAGGCTCCCGTTCTTACATGGCGGCTTTTAGTCCCATTAAGCAGGCAGATTGGTATGTTATTGCCCTTGTTGAATTCTCGTATCTTTATTCCGAGTCACACCACCTGCTTTTGGATGTTCTCATCATAGGCCTGATATGTCTGTTGTTTGCCCTTTGTGTTGATTTTATAATATACAGGAGTATTTTGGCTCCGGTGAGGCAGCTTGTTTTAGGTATCAACAGCTTTAAAAACGGTAAACTTGACATTTCAATAGACGACAGAGGAAATGATGAATTCAGTGAATTAAACCAATGCTTCAATGAAATGGCAACCAATACAAAGCAATTGATCAAGGATATAAAAGAAAACGAAATGCAGAAAAGAGAGCTTGAAATAAGAGCGCTTCAGGCACAAATCAACCCGCATTTCCTTGCAAATACACTTAATACTGTCTCCTATATAGCATCTTTAAAAAAGGAAAACAATATCGTCCAATTGATCGATTCCATACTGACACTTCTGAACGGCTGTATGAGAAATGACAACAGCCTGATCTCGGTAGAGGAAGAGATTTTATTTCTAAAAAGCTATATTACAACACAAGAGATCCGATTATTCGGGAGCTTCACAATACAGTATAGCATTGACCCTTCCATCCATTCCTGTCTTATTCCAAGATTTTTGCTGCAACCGGTTCTGGAAAATGCGCTGATACATGGTGTTGAGCCTTCAGGCAAAGCCGGACTGATTGTTGTCAAAGGGTCCTTGCATGAGGGTAAACTGCATTTTTCAGTTACGGATAACGGAGTAGGAATGAATCAGGAGCAAATAGCACAATTGCTGCAATCCGACAACTTAAAAGACAGAGGGCGCCTAAATGGCATCGGAATATCAAATGTACAAAACCGCATCAAGCTGCTTTACGGTCCTGAATTCGGACTACTCATCAATAGTGTGGAAGCGGTGTTTACAACAGTCGATATTTATTTGCCGGTCATCAGGGAAAAAAGAGAGGAACAGTAAATGTTTACAATTTTACTTGTAGATGATGATGCGGTTTTTCGCACACAGATGAAAAGTAGGATGGATTGGGAAAAGGAAGGCTTCGTAATTATATCGGAAGCACGTAACGGCAAGGAAGCCATTGAAAAGATAGAAGCCTGCGGTCCGGATATCATTATTACAGATATCAGCATGCCAGTAATAAACGGGATTGAGCTTATCGATTATGTATCTGAATTTCATAAGGAAATACAGATCATTGCGTTAAGCGCCTACAATGACTTTGACTATGTGCGAGGCAGCCTTAAAAAAGGTGCGTTGGATTATTTGCTTAAAAATCAGTTGACAAATGAACATTTACTGGAAATATTAAAAGCGGCATTTGACAGGTTAGCTCTAAAAAGTATACCCAAACCTCTTCCGCCTGTTGTAAATAGAGAAAAATCCGTGCAGGAGTTTATGATTCTCCTTCTTTCCGGCTGTGCCGGTAACAGGGAAGAAATACATACGAGAATGCAGGAGCTGGATCTGGATATACTGACAAAAGGTTTGGTCGCTGCGGTAATGGAGCCTGATAATGAAAAGCTTAAAAAGGATCTGGATGAAAGTGAATATTATAGGCTTCTGTATTCAATAAAAAGCATAATGCAGGAATCGGCTAATTCAAGCAGGGGATCCCTTATTACTGTTATCGGACACAACAGGATTCTGGTGCTGATCCCCATACTGGGGAGGAATATCCGGCTTTTTCAGGATCATTACCGCAAGGTGCTGGGAAATATGCGGGATAATGTGAGCCGATTTATGAACGAAAACATATCTTTCGGTGTAAGCAACCCGTGCATGGATATAGCAGAGCTTTCGTTCTGTTATGAGCAGGCGTCAGAGATCCTTGAATCCAAACGTTTTCAGGGGAAGACCTCTTTCATTGCGGAGGCTGGCTGTGAACTGAAGGATAAAGGTATAATTACTCTGAATATAGGTCTTGAAAATGAAATATATGCATCCATACATGGAAAGTCTGGTGAGGCGCCAGATGCAATTGTCCGAAATATATTCAACGTATTTATGGAAGACGGGTGTTCCTATGAAGATATTCAGATGGTACTGGCGGAACTGCTCAACATAGTTACCAAAGAGATGCGGGACCACGATATTCCCGCGGAACGTATTTTTGAGGAAGGAAACCTTTCATATCAAACTCTCCACAGACTTAAGAAATTACCTGAACTGAAAGAGTGGTTTGCCGGTGTATTTCTGAGGTTGAGCCAGTGGCTGAAAAATCACAGGTTAACCGCACAATACAACGAAAACACCAGAAGATCAATCGAATATATGGAAAAGAATTACTGTTTAAGGGTTACGCTGGGAGATATAGCGAAAGCCGCCAGCGTCAATAGCTCTTATCTTTCCAGAGTGTTCAAAAATGATACGGGCATCAATATCATTGACTATTTAAACAAAATCAGAATAGAAAAGTCCGCCTTACTTATAAGGGAGGGCAAATTTTCATTGAAAAATATCGCAGATGATGTTGGAATTCAAAACTATAATCACTTCTTCAAACTGTTTAAAAAATACCATGGAATTACTCCCGGTGAGTATAAGCAGAAGATAGAGAACAACTGATCGAAGGTATAATTTTAAAAAAGTAAAAAACGTATAGGATTAAGTAAAAACTGTTCATTGTTTAAATTCAAAGACATCATTAGAATTAAAGCGTAAAGCAGGTCATGTGTTTTAGGCGCCAAAACGAACATACTGCATAACAAAAAAATATTGGAGGGAACACTGAATGAAAAAGTACATATCGTTAGCGATCTGTTTAGCAATTATGGTCATGGTGTTTTCAGCATGCGGAGGAAATAGTGCAGCGAATGCAGGAACTACTTCCGCAGATAAAAACTCCCCTGTTTCGAAGGAGACAACTGTTGCTACAACAAAGCCTGCTGAACCAACTGACTTTACTTTCTGGACTTACCAAGAGCTGCACACCCAATTTATGACTGATGCGGCGCAAAGGTGGAATTCAGCGCATCCGACTGAACTGATCAATATAAAAACTGAGGCTTATCCGGTAGAAGACATGCACAGCAAATTGCTGATCACCCTTCAATCCGGGCAGGGAGCTCCTGATCTCGTAGATATTAATGTCGCAAAGTTCAGCAACTTTATGAAAAGCGACAATGTCGGACTTGTTCCGCTCAATGACATTATAGAGAAAGACAAGGCCAGCTTTCTGGAACCTGTTTTGGACATATACAAGAAGGGAGGTACTTATTACGGCATTGATTACCATGTCGGCGCGCCTGTGATGTATTACAATAAGGAAATTCTCGGCAAGGCCGGTATAAAGGTGGAAGATATCAAGTATTGGAAAGATTTACGCGAAGCAGGTAAAAAGGTTCTGCAGGCTACGGGAAAACCGATAATCACCTTTGAGATTGCCGATTCCTGGTGCTACTATATCATGATCACCGAACAAAAAGCGGACTACTTCGATGACAACGGACAATGCACAATAAATGATGAAGTAAACGCACAGACACTGCAGTTCATGCTGGACATGATAAAGGAAGGGACCGCAATTACGACCCCGGGCGGCGGTTTCCATACCGAGGAATACTACGGCTTTATGTCTAAAGGCGGAGCGGCCTCCATGCTGTTACCTTTCTGGTACATGGGCAGATTTACCGACTATATGCCTGAACTTAAGGGGAAAATGCAAATTGCTCCCATACCAAAATGGAAAGATGGTGACGTAGACCCGATTTTCGGAGGTACGGCAACATCGATCACAGTTCAGTGCAAGAATCAGGATCTTGCAAAACGTTTTCTGTTTGACGCAAAAATCAGCCCGGAAGGCGCAGTACAAATCTGGGATGTACTCGGCTTTGACCCGCTCCGCTGGGATGTCTGGAAAACGGATGCTATGAAGAAATCAAACAAGTATACCGATTATTTCGGATCCGATATATTTGACGTGGTTCTAAAGATGAAGGACAATTTCTACACTACAAATATTACTCACGAACAGTTCCCGCTTGCAAATCAATTGGTTGCTAAAAATGTTCTTTTCAAGGCACTGGGCGATAAGAGTCTTACACCTGCCCAAGCCCTTGATGAAGCTGCAAAAGAGATTAAAGGCGCTGCGGGCAAATAACAATCTGGCCGGGATATATCCTGTTCGCAGGATATATCCCGGGTCATTTAAAAGACGGTGGTATTATGAAAATCAAAACAAGCATGAATAGTCGTTACTTCAATAGTATGAAAAGAGCGCCTTATATTTTTACATTACCTTTCGTGTTAGCATTCCTTTTATTTTTCCTTTACCCCATGATCTACATGTTTGTCATGAGTTTTCAAAAAATAGAAGGGATTGACTCGGTAACTTTTATTGGAATGGGCAACTACAGACGTTTGCTTTCAGATATGCATCTTGGTACGGCGGCAGCCAACAGCATTATGTTTACAATCGGAATATTGATCGTCAATGTAGTTCTTTCTGTTTTGCTTGCAATTGTATTGGACAGCAAAAAGACGGTTTTTCGGAATGGCTTCCGTTCTATACTTTATTTACCCGCCTTGACTTCGATCATTGTTGCGGGGATTTTTTTCAGACTCTTTTTCGGAAGCGGAGCACAGACACCGCTTAATTCATTGATGTCCTGGTTAAACCTGCCTACAAGGGAATGGCTCTACGATACTAAGATGACCGGAATCATCGTATTGGTTGTCACATCCACATGGCGTTGGCTGGGTACCAATACTATGTACTTTCTATGCGGACTTCAAAGTATTCCGGATGAATTGTATGAAGCGGCCGATATTGATGGGGCCAATGCCTATCAAAGACTCTGGAATGTAATTATACCCGGATTAAAACCTATTCTTGTATTTGTAATCACGATACTGACATATGGCGGGCTTCGGATGTTTGGCGAAAGCTATGTTTTATGGGTCAATGGGGCTACGCCGGGTGATATTGGCCTGACAACCGTATTGTATATTTACAAAACTGCATTTACACAGTTCGACACCGGATATGCCTCTGCATTGTCAGTAATACTCTTCATCTGCCTAGTTCTGATAAACTTACTGTATATCAGGTTTTTAGGCATTGGGAAAAAGGAGGGCAGATAGCCATGAAAAAGCGGGGAACCGGGTATAAGCTTATCATTACGGCAGTCCTTGTGTTGATATCCTTGTGTGCATTGGCGCCTTTCATCTACTTGTTTGCTGCATCTTTTGTCAAAGATATGAGCCAGGTGTTTAAAAACGGCCTCAGCCTGCAAATTACACCTGACATGCTCGGCTTCAAAAACTACCTGATGCTGTTCACAAAACATGATGCATCTTATTTTAGCTGGTATAAAAACAGCATCATCATTACGCTGTTCTTTACGGTCATTTCTCTTGTCTTTTCTTCTCTTGTCGGCTATGCTATGGCGATGTATGAATTTAAAGGGAAAAAGCTGCTGGTCATTGTAATACTTAGTACGATGATGATTCCGGTTGAGATACTAATGCTGCCGCTTTATAAGGAAATGCTAGCGTTCAGACTTATCAACAAATATGCGGGAGTAGTACTCCCATTTGCCATATCGGCATTTGCGATTTATTTCTTTATGCAGTATGCGCAAACAATCCCCAGGGAATTCCTGGATGCAGGCAGAACGGATGGCTGCGGGGAACTTCGTATTTTTATCCGGATCATGGCGCCTATCATGCTGCCGGCTTTCGGCACAATGGGAATCTTACAGGCGATGACTGCCTGGAATGACTTTCTCTGGCCGTTGATCGTCATGTCGACCAACAGAAATTTTACCTTGACAGTTGGACTACAGACATACCTTTCACCGTACGGAAACAATTACAACATGCTGTTTGCAGGATCCGTACTTTCCGTCATACCCATTATGATTGTATTCCTGCTGAACCAGAAAGCATTTATATCCGGACTGACAGTAGGCGGAGTAAAAGGATAGGAGATGATTGCTGTGGAAGTACGTTTTCATATGCTGCGACCTGAACAGATTATGCAAAGACGTGTTGAGTTCTCTGTTGTATATATACCGCTGGGTACTCTGGAATGGCATGGACTCCATAACCCGCTGGGGGCAGATGGACTTCAGGCAGAGGCTTTGGCGGTGCGCTGTGCTGAAAAAGGCGGTGGTTTGGTCTTCCCAACGGTATATTATGGTGAGAGCAGGGTTAGTTCACTCCTTGAGACAGACCCATTGCTAAAAACAGGTGTTGCAGAAAGAATGGGTATACCGCTGGAAAGTCTTCTTGAAGAGAGACAGCCGTATTCATCCAGCCAGCAAATCGAGCATTATTGCCATCATCTCGTGCATATTCTCGCGGAGGCTGCTTCATATAATTTCAATCTGGCTGTATTTGTAGTAGGCCACTATCCGCTCCTGGACCATGCGAGGTCAGCTATACTTTTTTATAATCAATGGTGCTATGATAAAAGTTGGAAGCCTATGGGGGCATGGGCGTTTGCAGACTATAAGGTTATGGATGGTTTGTATGAAAATCCGGGGGATCATGCAGGGGGATGGGAAACATCCCACCTTATGGCGTCTCATCCCGAGACTGTAGATTTATCAAAAGCTATCGCTGAACTGCAGTATGGAATTATGTCTACAAGAGATCCCTCACAATCCAGCGAGGAATTTGGCGATAGAATTTATGATATTGCTGCTGAAAATGCAGTAAAGAGAGTCAAAGAACGCTTAAACAGACCGGAGCTTTACCAAGGGCATGGTATGCCGCTGGATTGACTCTGGTCGTATAAGAAGAAATTACTCATATCGTATGAATGTGAGTAATTTCTTTTATTTTTACCCTTCAGGGGCAGAGTTCAGCACTGGTGTTGTCTGCTCCTACTCCGTCAATTGTTGTTGTACCGATAAATTTTAAAAAGTTATCTATTGAGAAAAGTTATTGATTATTATATTATGTGATCATCGTTCATTCTTGAATTGCAGGTGAAATTGATGTATAAAGTATTGGTTGTAGATGATGAACCATGGCATCGCAGAGGATTGACCAGCTTGATCCGGAAAATCCGGCCGCAATATTCCGTCAGTGAAGCAAAAGACGGTTTGGAAGCTTTTACTGTATTATCTTCAAGCCCTATTGACATAGTAATTACCGACATACGTATGCCGAACATGGATGGATTACAGTTAATCGAGGCTCTTGGGGAAAAGGTTAAAACCGTAAAAATTATACTGCTTAGTGTTTACGGGCAGTTTGAGTACGCACAAAAAGCTTTACGGTTAGGAGCCTTTGAATATATATTAAAACCCATTTCAGAAGCCGATGTTGAGAAAATTTTAAATAAGCTTGAAGGGGTCATTCATAAAGAAAGGCTCGAATTCCAAAAAAAAGAGGAAACTGAAAAGCAACTAAAAAATTTACTGCCTGCTTATATAGACCATTTATTGCACAAATGGGTCTATGGCAAAGCCAATCAATCCGAACTTTTGGAAGTATTTAATGTTTTTCCGCCCAGTAGTATTGGAATGGTAATAACCACTTATTTTGTTAAGAATGATATTGCGGAAGGGGATCTGTCTGAAAACGATCTGGAAGAGATAATAAATAACCTGAAGTTTTGGTTTCATGAGATGCTAAAGCCCCTGGGACATTCCATTTCTTTTATGCTTGAAGGTAAAGAGGATATAATGGCAACTATACTTGTATTGAATGAGGGGAATAGAGTCTTAGCAAATACGGATAGGGAAGTGTTTACTAAGATTATATCCAATTTCAAAACAGAATATGGCTTGGAGTGTATCGTTGGACTAGGGAGCATACATAATGATCTAAGTTGTAATATTCAAACCTCATTTAAAAATGCTATAGCGGCTCTTTCTTTTAAATTCTTTACAGGTTTAGGGAAAGTTGTTGCATATGATGATTACGTGATTATAAACCACAGCCTGTTCTTTAGTTATGAAGAGGAAGAAAAGCTCACGGAAATGATACAGCAGGCTGACAGGCTTAAAGCTCACCAATGTGTATGTAAGATTATGCAGGATATGATAACGGAAGGTTTGCCGAATCCCCAAAACATAGCAGAAAATTTGATTCTTTTACTTCTTGGAAAGATTAAACTGGTAAAAAGTAACATTATTGAAGAACAGTATGAAAGACTGGCGGCGGATATCAGTTTCAAAATAAATGCGGCTGAGAGCTTTGAAGAAATGCAGAAGGTAGCCTGTGAAATTGTAAATAGTATTATAGAAAAACAGGAAGAAAAGAAGAATAATAAAAGTGAAGTAATAATACAAAAGTGCAAAAAATACATTGATGAGCATTTTGTAGAGGATATTACCCTTGAGCAGGTAGCACAAAAATTATATTTTAATCCCTCATACTTCAGCGGTTTTTTCAAAAATTATATCGGCTGCAGTTTTTCAGAGTACCTATTTTACCGAAGGATGCAAAAAGCTCAAGAGTTGTTGAAGAATTCTGAGGATAGGGTATATGTAATTGCCGGTAAGGTCGGATATAAGGATGCCGGATACTTTAACAGGATATTTAGAAAGGAATTTGGTCTAACACCGGAAGAATATAGGCGATTATCGGGTGAATTGTAAGGAGATTCTGTATGAAAAGCATATATGCAAAGCTTTATAAGAGGATTAGGGATATAGGGCTACGCAAAAGACTTATGATATCATATATAATTCTTATTGCGATCCCCATATCTATTATTAGTGTGAGATACTATTCCACCAGCTTGAAAGTTACATCTGAACTTACCAGCAAAAATATTTATGAAATAGTCCAAAAAAATAACGAGATTATTAATGGTAAACTTGCTAAAATAGAAGAAAACAGCAGCGCGTTACTATTGGACAAGAATCTTTATGAGATTTTCAGCAGAATCAATTTTGATGACGGTTATAGCATTCTTTTTTCGGATAAAGAAGTCAGAAAGCTGATTCTCAAGTATTTTCCTCCTTCAAGGGATATTTATTCGGTGATTATAGCTACAAGCTATTATACCTTTGGTGATACAAATTCTGCATTCATACCCAACGGCACCATAAATAAAACACGGGTTTATTCCATTGCCGAGAGAGCAAATGGAAAATTGCAGTGGGTTCCGACTTATGACTATGCAGATATGTTTAATTTTCCTGAGTTGAAAAAATTAAATAATATTGATTACAGGTACCTCTTTTCAGCTGTCAGGATGCTGAATTGCTCATATATAGAAAATGGTAATTATATAAGCTTGGATAAAAGCATTGAACGGCCGATTTTGATTATTAATTTAAAAGAATCTGTTATAAGTAATGTATTCAAAGATAGCATACCTATAAAGGGTTCTACTTTTTTGGTATTGGACAGTAATGGGTCAATTGTTTCATGCCCGGACGAAAAAATGCTTTCAACGGTAGAAACTAAACCATGGGCTAAGGAAATAACCGCGCGCAGGAATGGTACACAACTAATGAAGATAAATGGAAAAAACTCAATTGTGTGCTACAATACTTCTGCTGTAACCGGATGGACTTCGGTAGCCATCATACCCGCAAATCTCATTACAGGAGAGTTTGCCGCCAATCTCAGGAATACGACTATTTTTCTGTCAATTCTTTTAATCGTTATTTCGCTTGTTCTCTCAATATTCATTTCAGGAACCATTGTCAAGCCGGTTAAAAAATTGTATGCAGCAGCGAAAGCCGTAGGGGAAGGAAATTTCGGTATCAGGCTGTCTATTGACGGAAATGATGAATTAGCTGCTTTGACAAAGAATTTCAATAACATGAATGAAAATATCAGGCTGCTGATAAATGAAAACTATGAGGTGAAACTGAGAAAGAAGGAGGCGGAAATAATGTCCCTGAATATTCAATTGAATCCGCACTTCCTGTACAATACGATCAATGTAATCAATTGGATGGCTATTGGGAAAGAGCAGAATGAAATAAGCACTATGCTGGTATCTCTTTCATCCATGCTTCAATATACTTCTCATAATACTGAAGAGACGAAGATGTTTAAAGATGATTTGGAATGGCTTAGAAATTATGCTTTGATCATGTCTACGAGGTTTGAGGGAAAATTTGATGTAGAGTATTTTATTAATCCTGCGCTGGATAATACTGAGGTTCCTAAGCTATTCCTGCAGCCGTTCATAGAAAATTCCATCATACATGGCTTTGCTAACAAGGCCGTGGGAGGAAAAATCAAGCTCTATGGATGGATACAGGAAGATAGAAGGTATTTTTGTGTTGAAGATAATGGAAGTGGCATGGACCTGAACAAAATAGAGGAAATTAATAGCAGTGAAGTATTTAAATCGATTGGAATAAAAAATGTGGATAAGAGGATAAAGCTTATATATGGAAACGATTATGGGGTAAAAATTGAATCCCTGTTAGCCGTAGGAACTAAAATAACAGTAATCCTGCCTTTATAAAGTTACAAAAAAAATATAATAATCAGATATTTCTTCAATTTCTACACAATCTTTTTCCTTATTATCTTATGTGAAGTTTATATTTCAAGATAAAAGTTCAGTATTCTATAATTTATTCAATTTCATTGGGGTTAACCGGAGTTTATAATAATTATAAGAGCTGCAGCTTTTATTCATTATTATTAAGGAGGCATTTTGATGAAAATCAAAGTCAGGTTAATATCCATTATTGTTGTAGCGTCAATATTCACTCTTATGTTTGCAGGCTGTGGAAATTCTACAAGCAATACTTCAGACAACAGTACTGCTGCGGTCCAGGGTTCATCTGCCGACCAGACTCTAGCACAGGAAAATACGAAGTCCAGTGAACCGGTTACATTGGTTTATACTATCTGGGGAGGTGAAACTGATAAGCAGAATGGCGTTAAATTGCTGGAGAAAGTTTTTACACCGCAACATCCTAATGTAAAAGTGGACATCCAGGTTTATCCCTATGGAGACTATGATACCAAAATAACTGCTATGGTTGCTGCCAATGATGCTCCTGATGTTAGTACGCTTGAAAGCATGACAATTGCATACCCTTTAGCTGAGCAAGGTAAGTTGACAAATCTTAAAACATTCCTTGGCAGTAATTCTGAATTAAAAGTTGACGACATGGTCCCCGCAGGCCTGTACTATTCTGATCCGAACACCTTGATCGGTATTGGACCGGGGGTAGAGTCGGTCGGTATGTTCTATAATATAGAGTTGTTCAAAAAAGCAGGTATAACCAATATCCCTACAGATCCTAAAAAGGCATGGTCATGGCAGGAATTTGTAGATATAGCAAAAAAACTGACCATTGATACGAATGGAAAGAATGCATCAGAGACCGGTTTCGACGCTAAAAATATTGTGCAGTACGGTTTTAATTGTGCATTGGATGTAAACCATTGGGGGAATATGCTGTATGAAAATGGCGGAGAGTATGTTACCAAGGAGGGTAAATTCGGACTGACTGCACCGGAAGCTACAGAAGTACTTCAAAACTTTGCAGACCTTATTAATGTTCATCATGTTATGCCTACCACGGTAATGGCAAAATCCCTGCCAAGTCTTGATGTATCCATGAGCACAGGGAAGATAGCTTTGTTTATGGAAGGTCAATGGTTGAACTATTCCTGTTCACAAACGATGAAGGACGGCATTTGGGGTGTAGTATGCATGCCTAAAATGAAGGACAACTATAAGACAGTGGTAATGACGGGTATTTTGTCTATATTTGCGTCAAGCAAGCACCAAAACGAAGCTTGGGATTTAGAAAAAACTTTAATTTCTCCCGATTCAAATTTGGACACGATACAGAGTGGCGGAATTATGCCGTTAATCAAGAGTTGGTATACACAACCTGATCTTATAGCAAAATGGACTGAAAACAAAAATAGTCACCCTGAAGGATATGAGGGAGTATTTATTGATGGTACATTGAATTACTCAAGACCGGTTCCACAGCAATATATAAAGAATTTTAACAATATCAAGAATGTTGTAGATCCTGCCTTGGACCAAGTGTGGCTTGGAAAGAAAACCGCAGAACAGGCAATGAAAGAAATAGAAGCTCAGGCACAGTCGCTGATCCAAGGTAGAAGGGATGTACAGTAAGTAGTAATACAGTCCTCATGACTATGGAAAGGGTAGAATTGGAGCTTTCTAATTCGACCCTTTCTCCATTGTCCAATAGCATAGCTGAAACTACATTAAAAGAGGTTTAAAATGATTAACGGAAAAGCTGAGACATCCATACGTAAAAGTAAAGGAATTTTTAACGCATTCACTGAAGCGAAAAAAGAACAGTTTTTTGGAGTACTGTTTGCATCACCTGCTATTTTAGGATTCTTTATTTTTTTTCTGGGTCCAATCATAGCCAGTATTTTCTATAGTCTTACTGATTTTACCGGTTTTTCTGAACCGCATTTTATCGGATTGGAAAACTATATAAATATTGCTATTAATAAAGACACCTTTTTCTATAAGTCGCTTTTTGCTACATTCTATTTTGTACTATTAAATGTCCCGGTCTCAATTATATTCTCTTTTTTTACTGCTCTTTTACTTTCACAGCAGATCAAAGGAAAGGCTATTTTTAGGGCAATACTTTATTTTCCTTCCATCGCTCCGCTTGTAGCAATGTCCTTCATCTGGCTGTGGCTGCTAAATCCTGATCTGGGACTTTTTAATCAGATATTACGGTACTTGCATCTGCCTACGAGTATGTGGCTGGCTTCGGAAAGTACTGTTATACCGTCCCTGGTATTCACGATGTTATGGAGTTCAGGGGGGACGATTGTAACCTTTTTGGCAGGGCTGGAGACAATACCTAAACACTACTATGAAGCAGCGGACATTGATGGAGGAAATTCATTTCATAAGCTTATACATATTACAATACCAATGTTGTCTCCTACAATATTCTTTAATACGATTATGTTGATAATAAACTCTTTCCAGATATTTGCCCAGCCGTATATCATGACCGAAGGTGGTCCCAATAATGCAAGTCTTTTCTTTATATTTTATATATGGAGGGAAGCTTTCAAAGTATCACATATGGGATATGCGTCGGCACTTGCCTGGGTACTTTTCTTGATTATTATGATTTTTTCATTCCTGTTATTCAGAACACAAAAGTCATGGGTATATTACGAGGGAGGTAAAAGGAGTTAATGAATAAGAAATTTAGAATAAAACAAGGCTTAATATATATGATACTAATAGTGATTTCCGTAGTATTTTTGATTCCGTTTATCTGGCTGGTAAGAAGTTCGTTGATGGATTTGAAACAGATATTCATCATTCCTCCTGAGTGGATTCCCAATCCTGTAAAATGGGATAATTACCCCAATGCATTGACTTATATTCCGTTTGCAAGGTATTTCATAAATACAATACTTATCGTAGTGGTATCTCTTACAGGAATATTCTTAACCAGTACATTATCGGCTTATAGTTTTGCTAGATTGAGGTGGATGGGCAGAGACCTGTTTTTTGCGCTTATTTTAGCTACTATGATGCTTCCTAGTGCGGTTACTTTGATTCCTACCTTTATCGGATGGAAATCCATAGGATTATATAACACCTACGCACCTTTAATTGTACCTGCTTTCTTCGGTGGGGGCGCCTTTAACATTTTTCTGCTTCGACAATTCTATATGACACTGCCTTTTGAACTTGATGAAGCAGCAAAGATCGACGGTGCAGGATATTTTATGATATATTGGAGGATTATTTTGCCTTTAAGCAGGTCAGCTGTCATAGTGGTAGGAATATTTGCTTTTATGTTCTACTGGAATGACTTCTTCGGACCTCTCATTTATCTATCAAAACCAATAAATTATACACTTGCACTGGGGCTTCAACTGTTCCGGAGCATGTACTTTTCCCAGTGGAACTTACTCATGGCGGCATCTACAGTAGTTATTCTGCCGTGTATTATTATATTTCTAATCGGTCAGAAATATTTCATACAAGGGATTGCATTATCAGGTCTTAAAGGATGAACAGAATGTTGATATTAAGAAGAAAAGATTCAAGAGACGGATAAGAAAAAACGGAGATGACAAATGAAGGAAAAACATCAAATAAGTCTGCCGCGCTGGATATGTCAAATATATTTGAGAAGGAGGATGAGGAGCTATTTGCAAGAGACATGTAAGGTGCAATACAAGGCAGGGAAAATAGAGGAGGTCCGTGTATGTCTGTAAAATTTGGAAAGAAAATTTCCGTATTACTGATTTTAACCATGGTCATGGTTGCGTCAATGGTGGCAATAGCACCACAGAGCGCCTTTGCTGCCACTGTTTCTTCATTTACAAATGCGTATACGATCTGGGACACAGATACGACAAACTTACAAAACAAGCAGGGTGCAGAATACGGAAGAATGTTGAAACTGTCAAATGGAAACTGGCTTTCAGTCTATTCCACCTATTCGGTTAACGGAAGCCTGCAAATAGCCAGGAGCACTGATAATTGCCGTACTTGGACTGTTTTATCGACCATTTCCGAATCAGGACGTGATCTTGAAAATGGTCAACTCCTGCAACTGTCAAATGGGGATATACTGTTGGCGGACCGTTCGGTCATATGGCAGCAGTCATACAGGCTGGATGTGTTTAAGAGCACAAACTTAGGACAAAGCTGGACAAAGATAAGCACAATAGACTCAAACGAAGGAGCAGCGGGAGCACTTGGAAATCCTGATAAAGGGGTATATGAGCCCCATATGGGATTTTTAGCTGATGGGCGGATTGCAGTATACTACGCGAATGAGAAGCATGTTACCGGAAGTCCGGCATATTCTCAAATTATTTCTGAAAAAATTTCCTCAGACAATGGTGTGACATGGGGGAATGAAATATGGGTTGCGTGGGACCACAACAATCCTTCACTAAGGCCTGGGATGCCAGTTTGGACTAGAATGGGTGATGGAAGATATATTGTAGTTTTTGAAATAGTAGGAATAAATGCTGAAATTCATTACAAGATATCAAACGATGGGTATACCTGGAGCGAAGGAAATGGGACGGCTATCCCCAGTCAAGGAGGAGCGCCTTATATTTTAAAGCTCTCTGACAACACTCTTGCAGTTACATCTAATTCCGGGAATCTTTCGTTAAGTGATGATAATGGTAATACATGGTATCTAAACACTGCTTCGCCTTGGGGCTGGAATCCAAAGGGGTGGCCTAGTCTCTACCAGACAGGCACTAATGAAATTGCTTGTGTGTACGATGTTAGTATGGGCGGCGCAGAGAACAGCGTTCAGGTGAAATTCGGTACTTTTACCGGTGGTGCACTGTTTGCAAACACTCCTTATTTTATGATTGTAAATAAAAACAGCGGTAAAGCACTGGATCTGATAGGAGGCAATTCTTCCAACGGTGCGGTAATCAATCAGTGGAGTTATGACTATAATGGGCCAAATCAAAGGTGGGCTGTAGTACCTGCCGAGAATGGACATTTCAAGCTTATTTCATACGTGACCGGAAAATGTGCAAGCGTTTATAATGACTCTACCGCCGATGGCGCCCAGATTTATGATTGGGACTATACCGGCGGAAATACATCTCAGATGTGGGATTTAGTCGATGCCGGCAATGGGTGGTTCAAGATAAAGAATGTGAGAAGCGCAAAGGTGCTTGATATAGAAGCCTCCAGTACAGCAGATAACGGCAAGGCTGAGCAGTGGACCGACAATGGGGGGGCTAATCAATTGTGGAGACTGCAGCCTTGGGGTGATTACTTTATCAGGGCAAGTTCGGGGAGATATGTATGCATCCAATACGGCAGTACTGCAAACGGAAGTAAAATCATACAGTATGACCTGCAGAATAATCCATGGTATAAGTGGAGGTTCGAGAGTGTCGGCGACGGATGGTATAAAGTGTCTAGCCTTAATATTCTAAGCAGTTGCCTATGTGTCGCAGATGCTTCAACAGCTGATGCAGCCGGATTGCATCTCTGGGAGTATAACCCTTCAAATGTAGGAGACCAGAAGGTCAGGTTAGCGCCTCAAACGGACGGAACAATCAAGTTTTATTATGCACATGACGGGAAGACCTGGGATGTTCCGGGCGGTCAGACCGGGAATGATGTTCAGATTACACAGTACGCCAATAACGCGAATGCGTGGCAGAAGTTTACGTTTAAATTGGCCAAATAAGTATTACAGGGGCAGCAGGACATCCTGTGCCATTGCCAGTATGTTTGAAGGCGGTAAGCACCGCCTTTCAAACATAAAGTATTTATAATACAACCGCAAATTTCCAGCTATTTACTACTCTATCACATTCCGAAAAGCGAACCCGACTTAAAGTTACTCCACTTTTCACGCTGCGATCCCAAATGGATGCGGGGAAGTCCATCGTTTTTTGTCAAAAGAAGTCGATTGTCTTGCAATGGACTTCTTTGCGTTTATATAGTAAAACAAAAGATCATGATCATTATTTATATACTGAGGAGTGTTAAGTGGTAATCAAGTTTATGTCATTATTCATCCTTTTCTTACTTATGAAACTTTTACCATTGAAGAAGATTTGAAGCATTGGAAACAACTTGGTTTTCAAGATTAAAAAACTGTCAGCAATTGTTATCAATGTTAAATATAAAAACCGATGTATTATTAGTTTAAAAAATCGAAATAGATTTTAAAAAAAAGATATAAAATTGCAGTAAACAGATGATAAAATTGAACATGAAGTTCTTCAAAATTACAGTCTGTAATTGGAATTATTGGAAGCAGTTGGAGTTAATGAGGAGGGTAAATTTATGTTGGGAATGAAATTTAAGAAACTATGGTCGGCAATTATTGTATTGTCCATGTTACTTTCTCTGTTTGTTATTTCACCAAGCGTAAGTTATGCGGCATACGCACCAGCGATCAATGCAAATCCGACTATTCCTCAGGAGGATGTAATTGTTTATACCGAAAATGTATTGGATTTTGGCGCAGATAACACAGGAGCCAATGATTGTACTGCGGCCTTCCAGAATGCTATCAATGAAGCTTACGGCAATAATGGAGGGATTGTTTATGTACCTGCCGGAAGGTACAAGTTTACCGGCAATCTGTTGCTAAAGAGAAAGGTTACTTTACGTGGAGAATGGAGGAATCCCGATACCAACCCAGCTGCAGCAGGTACAATACTTATGCCTTATGGTAATAAAGATAACGAAAGTGGTACCAGCTTTATTACAGTATGTTCAAATGCAGTAGTTAAGAATGTAAGTATTTGGTATCCGGAGCAAAGCTTCAGTACGGTTCATACATATCCGTGGACGATCAGTGATGGGGTCTTTGACTCGGATGATAACTATTCTCATGGCGTAGCTGTTCAGAATGTCACTTTATACAATTCATACAAGGGTATTTATACAGGTAATATAGCAAATCAGGCACAGGAACCAAGATTACTGAATATTTATGGTACATTCCTCAAATATGGTATGGAATCAACAATTTGCTATAATTTTGCAGCTTGCACCAATTTTTATGCATCATCAAAATATTGGATAAATTCCGGGCTCACAGGAGCACCTTCTGCAAGCGGTGATCAGACAACCCTGAAAAACTATATGAGGGCTAACTTGACAGCAGTCTATCCTTATGGCCATAATGACGGTTATATGTTCTATAACACAAATGTTGAAGATGCTAATATTGGGATATATGGAAATGGAGCCTGGTGTTATTATTACAATACGCATATAGCAAATGTAAATAAGGGTATATACATTGATGGTTCCAATAACTCTGACGGTGGTGTTGCACAGCAGATAATAGGGGGAGACATAAGCGTATTGCCGGGTACTGGGCATTACGGTATTGAAATACCTAATAAGTCCCAGGTAGATATCGTAGGTGTTACAATTGGAGGAAATCCGGAAATAGGGGTTTATGGTCACGATGGTGCAAGGCTTGATCTTACTCAGATGAATTTCAATGCTTGGTCGGCGTATGCTGTGAAAGCAAATGGTACAAGCTTACAGGTATTGGATTCGCATTTCAATCAGACTGGAACACATATATATCTTAATTCAACAGTATTAGGGGCGGCAATACTTGGAAACACATGGACCGGTACAAGAACAATTACAAATAATAGTACGGGTACTGTGAAGATAGACGATACTTCATTAAATCTGCCGCAGATGCCTGATTTGTCAACTTATACAACTATTCCTCAAAGAAAACCTTTAAATCCTGGAAATTTCTACAATATAACCACATACGGAGCAGTAAAAGGTGGGAGTACTGATTGTACGACTGCTATCCAGAATGCGTTGAATGCTGCATCTGCTGCCGGTGGTGGGACAGTTTTCGTGCCAGCGGGCTACTGGGGGGTTGCAGGTACATTATCAATCCCTACAGGTGTATATTTAAGAGGTGTAAATGAAGCAGTCGGAAATGGTGACAATAGAGGCTCGGTGTTGTTCCCGACAAGCGGACAGGGGAGTCCGGACGGTACAGCTTGCGTGACATTGAATGCAAGTAGCGGTATTGTGGGCTTAAGCTTCTATTATCCAAACATAAAGACAAGCAGAACGATTATGTATCCACCTGCTATAAGGGGTAACGGATCTAATGTTTATATTAGAAATATATCACTTGGAAATGCCTGGAGAGGTGTGGATCTATACACAAACAGATGTGATAATTTTGAAGTATCCGGAGTATGGGGAAATACCAGGGACTACGGCATATATGTTGGAGGAGGTTCACAAAACGGCAAGCTTGAGAATAATATGTTTGCGTGGACAGGCGATGCCGGAGAATCTACAGCAACAGCGTATCCTGAAGGTAGTACCAGAGCCTTAATAGATAGTGGAGCGTTACCAGGCAGCACAGTTGGAAGACCATTTGTTTTTGCAAATTCAACAGGCGTAGTTGGATTGGAGAACTTTGTATTCCAACCAAAGGGAGATACAAATGCAGGCTTGAAGTTCGTAAATAATGGCGGTGGACCAAACAATCTCACGTTAATAGAAAGTATAACTGACCAGAGTCAGGGCTTTGAAGCCCAGGCGGGAAATAATATTTCTATTCTTGGGTTAAGCTGCTCATGGGGTGGAAGCTGGACTGAAAGCACATTTACAGGCACCATGAATGTATTTGGTTATAACGCAAACTGTCTTGACGGGTCAAACGACGGACTTGATGATAATTATATCTGGAACAGAGGCGGTACAGTAAACATCGTAGGAGGAAGTTCGACATTAAGACCGGGAAATACCAAAATGACATTTGACGCAGGAACTACTGTTGTTGCCGGTATTACAGATTGCAATTCCAATATGGGGCGCAATATTATTTCGGCAGCAGCGGGAATAACATCGGCAAAGGTGGTAGGCTGTGCAGCATTTGGGCCTATTACAGCAGCAAATAATGCAGGAAGCAAGCTTGTATTATCAAATAATATTGACATTGCCTATGCTCCTACAGGATATACCTGGTGCGCAAGCGAAGGTAGCTCATATACACTGCCTGCAACATGCGATGTAGCCTATGGTGCAAATGGCAGCTACTATTATCAGTATGGAAAAAGCGGAACCATAACTTTTAATAATACTACATTTGGTGGAGATCCGGCTCCAAACACTCAGAAATCAGGCTTCTACAGGATATCTGGTCCGGCTGGCTATATATGGTGCGCAAACGAAAACGGATCATTCAATTTACCTGCAACAAGCGATGTAGCCTATGGTGCAAATGGCAGCTACATTTATCAGAGTGGAAAAAGCGGAACCATAACCTTTAATAACGCTACTTTTGGTGACCCTATCCCAAATGTTCCAAAAGCAGGATTTTACAAATCGAGCAATAAAGCTTTAAACAAGACGGTTACGGCATCAAGCTCAGTCAGCGATTCCAACTGGAATGCAGCAAATTCTGTAGATGGTCAAAGGTCATCGGTTTCAGGTTCTGTGGGCTGGTCAAGTAATAACAGTACCACGGTAAACCATACAGAATACATAACCGTGGATCTTGGGTATGCGAGCTCAATCGGCAAAGTTGATATCTACCCGAGGAATGACAGCCCCAATACTGGCTATGGTTTCCCAGTTGATTTTACGATACAGATTTCGACAGATAACACTAACTGGACGACTGTTGTGACAAGAACAGGGTATGCTTTGCCAGCGGGAACACTACAAAGCTTCACGTTTAATGCCATCAATGCAAGATATGTGAAGATTAACGGAACAAGCATAAGACAGAACCCCAATGACGGTAATCTGTACAGGATGCAGTTTGCTGAGCTTGAAGTATATTAAGGTTTGGTTATATCTGATTAGAATGCCGGGAAACAAATAATGATTGGCTTCCCGGCTAATTTTTAAGAAAAATTTAAAAGAGGAGAATAAAGTTATGATAAAAAAGATAAAAATCAAATCATTACTACTCGCGTTCTTTTTTCTAATGGCGACTATAATACCGATGGGTACATTTGGCACTGAAAATGCGCAAGCAGCTTCAAAAACCAAGTATTTTATGTTAACGTGCCTGATTAGAAAATATACAATAGAATATACCCGCACTACTCATTGGGGAAATGATGAAAGTCAGTATATAACGGTTGCTAATCTGCAAAGTTATTCAGATATGGTCAGAAATGCATGGCCTGGTGCAAAAATCACATGGGCGCTGTCTTGGTGCGCATTAACTGATACCAGTCAAAATTATATAGATATCAGAAACAAGGTAAAAAGTTTTCACGATCAATATGGAGATGAGGTAACATTTGCTCCGGGAACTTATTTCCCGAATATGCAAAATACGAGAGCACAGGTCAACCAGGATATACACGATGCATTGAATGTAATTGCCGGATTTATGAATGGCTATAGACCAAAAAGCTTAGTATGCGGTGATTTAGCTTCTGATAATATTGAATATGCACGCAATAGTGAAGGCATTATTGGAGTCCAAGGCAATATCTTCAGTCAATTCAATATTGATGCTCAGGATTCAGACGGTTCTATCCCATACCCTTATTATCCATCTGCACAACACTTCTTGAAGCCTGCTCAAAGTTCAACGGACTTTATTGATTGTCTGAACTTTGACGGCTGGACAGTTGATTTTACATGTGCACGTTTGAATGGGTTCCAGGGTGGCAACTCCCGTTTGGGAGTAGGTCCGATAGAAACATACTCTAATCTCGGCTGGGAAGTTGGAACCAATGAAGCAAGGCGTACTGCAGCAGTACACTATATGGAAGATGGCAATCCTTTCGGATTTATTACTGTTGATGCCGAATTAATACTGTTTCCAACCTCGAATTTGTGGCAGCCTTTTGGCAACTGGTTAAGTTGGGTACATCAGACATATCCTGATGCAAAAGCTATGAGTGTGGGAGATCTAGCAGCTGAATTAAAAGGGGTTTATCCCAATAATGACAATCTGTCTTACAAATTTGACCAAATAGGTAATGCTATACAGGGTTCACGTATAGATCAGGAAGTGTGCTGGATTGCAAATAAGTCATTCAGACTGGGGCTTCTAAAGCAAGCTGGTCCCGTTGGATATACATGGTGCGCTGATGAAGGAGGTACATATACGTTTAGTCAGCCTACGGATATTGCATATGGAGCGAATGGCAATTACGTCTATAAAACAGGAGTTACCGGCACGGTAACCTTCAATAATACTCTCTTTGGCAGTGATCCTGCGCCGGGTATCCAAAAATTAGGGTTTTTCAAAAATGGAAATTCAGATTCAAGCAGTGATTTTATTATGGACTTTACGGACTATACAAAAAATTATTCGGAACCTCAGGATTTAAATAACAGGGCATGGTCCTTGCTGGGGGATAAAAACCAAAAGAGGACGAGACCGCAGGATAACTTAGAATTAGTTTCAAGTTATAGTAATTGGCAAAATATCTATGCAAGATTAAGCAGTAGCGAGAAAAGTTATGTTGACAACTTTCTTGCAAAAAGGCTTAGACTTGTAAATGACGATGCAACTGGTGCTGGCAATAATCAGTTTGAATATTCGGGAAGTTGGTCAGCCGGAGGTACTGGCACCTGTTTCCAAGGTGACAACCATTGGTCAAATACTGCAAATAGTTATTATACTATGAGATTCAATGGTACTCAGGTTTCTTTATTTACTGCCAAAGACCCAGGATTCGGTATTGCCGGAATTTCTATTGATGGTGGAGCGGAAACCATGGTTGATTTATATGCTGCCGGCAGATATGACATAGCGAAGGTTTACACAAGCTCTCTTCTGGATAACGGCAACCATGTTATGAAAGTACGTGTTACTGGAACCAAGAATGCAAGCTCCAGTAATTATTTTATATCAGCTGATGCGGTACAAATTTCAAACAATACTGGGAACAAAGCTTTTAACAAGACAGTTACTGCATCAAGTGCTATAAATGATTCCAATTGGAAAACTACATCAGCAGTTGACGGACAGCGTTCATCCGTGGCAGGTGGCATGGGCTGGACCAGTAACAATAGCACTTCAACCAATCATACTGAATGGATTCAGGTGGATTTGGGCTCAGCAAGCTCAATCAGCAAGGTTGATCTGTATCCAAGAAACGACAGTACAAATACAGGCTATGGCTTCCCTGTAGATTTTACGATACAGGTATCCACAGATAATACCGGTTGGACGACAGTTGTCACCAGAACTGCTTATGCTTTGCCGGCGGGAACAGCACAAAGCTTCGAGTTTAATGCCATAAATGCAAGATATGTTAAGATTAACGGAACAAGCTTAAGACAGAATCCAAATGACGGAAATTTGTACAGGATGCAGTTTGCAGAACTTGAGGTATTCAAATAATTATATATTTTTAGTTTAAAAATTTGAAATATATCATAAAAAAAAGAAATAAAATCACTGAAACGTGCTGATATAATAAAGATGAAGCGCTTCGCAATCAGAATTTTAGGAGGAATTAAGAGCATGAAATTTAATTTAAGATTTACGCTTTGTATTCTTATTGCCAGTGTATTAATTTTTTCTCTGGCAGCATGCGGTGGAAATAAAAATGATCAAGAAAACTCAACTGCAGGCACAACCCAAACGGAAGAAACGAAACAAGCGGAAGCTCCCAAGGATCCGACAAGCTTTTCCTTCATCATTGATACAGAAAAGGATACCGATGGATTTAAAGAGGTAGCTAAAGAAGCTGAATCAAAATTGAACATTGTTTTTAAATTTGAAAAATTTGCGGGTGACCAGATTGCTCAGATTGCAAGGGCAAGATTTGCTTCGGGAGAAATGCCGGATTTCATATTTGCAAATCAAGCTACCGATGCTATAACTCAATATGGAGACAACTTTATTGATATCTCTGGTGATTGGACAAAGAATTTTGATGAAAACATTCTGAAAGGCCCATATTCTTCTAATGGTAAGATTATTAGCTTACCTGTCGGGCAAATCTCACCCGGTGTAGTATTCTACAATAAGAAAATTTTTGAAACTCTCAAGCTTGATATCCCCAAAACATGGGGTGAGTTGTTAAATGTATGTGAAAAAATTAAAGTATCCGGAAAAGTACCTTTCTTTGTATCCTTAAAGGATGGCTGGACGACGCAGTTAATTCCTTTGATAGGATTCGAGAGGGAGTTTAAAGGAAAAAATCCCAATGAAATAATGGAAGCAATCAATACAAATAGGCTAAAGTACACAGATTTGCCTCTTTTCAAAGATTCCTTCGCAAAGCTTTTGGAACTTAAGAGTAAGGGGTATATAAACAAAACTTATGTTTCAGACTCTTATGACATTGCCAAAAAAGCAATTGCAGAAGGCACGGCAGCAATGTATCCGATGGGTGCGTGGGTTGTTGGTGATTTTAAAAAGGACTACGCGGACAAGTTAAATGATATCGGGGCTTTTGCATTACCCTTTGATGGAAATGATCTTGTACCGGCTTGGCTGTCACCCTCGATTCAAGTTACAAAGGGCTGCAAGAACCCTGATACAGCTAAACAGTTTATAGAATACATGGGATCACTGGAAGGACAAGGAATTTACTTTAAGAAACAGCCGGGTATTCCGCTGGCAAAAGAACTTAAAGTGGAGGGGCTCTCGACACTTGAACAGGAAATATACACAGTGTATAACACTAATCCTTGTTCAGAGTTTGAGTTTATGAGAAAAGGATATAGCAAATATGCTCTAGATAAGGGTATGCAGGATTTCCTTGTAGGAGCTAAAACGTCAGTGGATGTATTGAAGGCACTTCAAGCAGATTGGGAAAAGAATGCAAAAGCTGCCGGAGATGCAAACTTCAAGTAGGGACAACTACTTAAATATTACGTATAAGTATTAGTAAGATCTACCCTGGGATTCATCGGAGTAGATCTTACTAAGTTAATGGGGTGATTTTTTTTGAAGAAACGAAAAAATAGGAATGTGTTGGATATTTACTCATTTAATCTTTTATTGCCTGCACTTGCAGTTTATTTGATATTTTTCATACTCCCGTCATTATCGGGCATTTTTTATTCTTTTACATATTGGGATTTATTTACTGTAAGATATGCTGGGTTTGAAAATTTTAAAAACATATTGTCAGATCCCGATTTGAATATTGCAATAAAAAACACGTTTATTTTTGCTTTGCTTACAAGTGTTTTCAAACAGCTATTTGGCATTATACTTGCATTATTTCTTAATCAAAAGTTGAAAACCAGGAATCTGCTTAGGTCAATCTTCTTTTTTCCAGCAATTCTTAGCAGTGTTGCAGTTGGCTTGATTTTTTCAGCACTCATGTATCCTACAGGACTTATCAACTCTCTCTTACAAGACTTGGGCTTGAGTTTTATGGCTTTAGACTGGTTGGGCGATAGGCGGATAGCGATTTTTTCAGTAAGCTTTGTTGAGGTGTGGAAATGGACAGGTATCGTGATGGTGCTGATATTGGCAGGTCTTCAATCCATATCGAAAGAGTACTTTGAGGCAGCGAATATTGATGGGGCAAACTCAATTAAAAAATTCTGGTATATCACGCTTCCTCTTATCATGCCATCCTTCAACAATGCATTTATATTGGGGATCATAGGAGGACTAAAAGTGTTTGATATTATATACGCGACAACTCAAGGTGGGCCCGGAACTGCAACGGATGTTATGAACAGTTTGGTTTTTAAATCTTTTGGAGCCGGAAGATACGGAGAGGCTTCGGCGGCAAACTTACTCCTTACTGTCATTGTATTTATCATAACTTTTGCATTTTATTCAGTTTTAAGAAAGAAGGAGGTGGAAGTATAATGCTCGGCAAAGTAAAAAAAGGTATAATGGAAGTTGTTGCAGTTTTTATTAGTCTAATAGTGCTAATTCCCGTGTTTATGCTGGTGATAAATTCCTTTAAGAGCAGTGCAGAAGCTTCAGAACTTAAACTTACCATTCCGGGCCAATGGCATGTCTTGGAAAATTATAAGGAAGTATTTATACAGGCTGATGTAATAAGGGTGCTTATTAATTCTCTTTTGGTTACCTGCGTTTCTGTCATGTTTGTGGTAGTATTATCCGCAATGGCTTCATTTGTCCTCCAAAGAAAGAACAGCAGATTATCGAACTTTATTTATAGCACTTTCATTATCGGTTTGTTTTTTCCAGCCTTCATGGTACAAATATATTTTTTAGTAAAACTATTGCATATGAACAAGAGTTTGATCGGACCCATTTTTGTTTACATTGCCTTAAACATTCCTACCATAATATTTATGTTTTATGGATATTTCAAAAGTATACCGAGACAGATTGACGAGTCGGCGATACTTGACGGATGCGGTATCATCAGGCTTTTTTTCAAAATTATTTTTCCTCTATCCCTACCCATAACCATCACTGCAGTGATTATTTCATTTATGTCCATATGGAACGATTTCAATGTGGCGCTGTACTTTTTAAGTGTTCCTGAAAGGCGCACGCTGCCAATGACGACATTTTTCTTTTTTAGCCAGAAAAAATCAGACTGGAATTTGGTTCTAGCCAATGTAGTAATTGTATCACTTCCTGTGATATTGTTATATTTTGCACTTCAACGGTATATCATTGATGGCATGGCAACTGGTGCGATCAAGGGGTGAGGGCATGAATGCAAGGATAAAAATCAGAGGGCATGAGTGCGAAGTCACGGAAATATTTGAGTGTACATTGTAATATCGAATTTTTGAGTGTAACATGTAATTATAGGTGATTCAATGGAGCGATATAAGCTATCCCTAAGAGGATTTATCAATAGTGTGAGATATAAATATATCATTACAACGCTGCTGTTTTTCATAAGCATACTATTTGCATATACATATCTGTGGTATTCACGTGCTTCAGACGAGGCAGAAAAATCTTCCGTTTCTTATGTCAATGAACTGCTTCGAAGTTCCAATGAAAACATAGATGTTACGCTAAAGGATGTCAACAACTTGGTTGCTGTTTCCGCGGCTAATCAGGAAATGATCATAGATTTCCTAACACATAAGTATGACAACGATAAGGAATATTTTTTATCCTATAGAGAAATCAGAGATTACTTTGTTGGGCTCTTTTCTTTAAGATACTATATAAGCGGTGTCCTTTTGGCAGGAAAAGACAAAGAAATTTGCCGTTTCGGGTTAGCTGAGCCCTACGAAAAAATTAAACAAGAGACCTGGTTTGAAGATATCCTAAACACGGATCAAACAGTGTTTGTTCCTCCTCATTACATCAATGGCGCCCAAATAAAAAATCCTCCCGGCTTTTATGACGATATGGCTGTGTCAATAGCAAAGAAAATTACCACTGATAATCAAACAGTGGGAGTTGTTTGTGCGGATATAAAATGTGATGTGCTTTTAAACCTGTTTAATACCAATCTCAAAGATAAATGTCAAATCATAATATATGATGATAAAAAAAATGAGGTTGTATTCAGACCAGCATTCCAAAACCTTCCTTCCAACTTTAATAACGAAGATTTCAAGCAGTTATCCAATCAGTTCGACGAGCAGTCAGGTAATTTTCGATACATAATAGGAGGAAAGAGCTTCCTGGTTGTGTATTACAAATCAAAGGTTTCTGGATGGACAACGATGGGTTTGATATCAAGGGATAAGCTTTTGGAAAGCTTCAGTAAGACAAAAAATAATACAATCCTGATAGCGCTGTTGTTCTTTTTTGTTTCAGCGGTTATAGCTGTTCTAACATCTTCGGCATTGACACGAAACCTTTTAAGGTTAAGTAGGGCAATCAATGCAGTAGGGAAAGACAATATGGATATATCCTTAAACATTAATTCCAATGACGAGGTAGGTATTCTATACAGACAGTTCAATGCTATGGTAGGCCGAATAAAACAGTTAATAGAGGAAATTAAGGTGACTGAAAGAGAAAAAAGGAAATCTGAAATAATTGCCCTTCAACTCCAAATCAATCCGCATTTTCTGTATAATACCCTGAATACGATTAAGATTATGTCAGGATTTCAAGGCGCAGAAAATATAAAACAAGTGACAGAATCCCTTTCAAACCTTCTTTACATTAGTCTGGAAAAGAGAAGCTTCATAGAAGTTGAAGAAGAAATGAATTACTTAAAGTGTTATTTAAATATCCAGGAATACAAGTACAGCAACAAGTTTTCCTGGGATATGTATGTTGAGGCTGGGATAGAAAAGTACATGTTACCCAAGCTTACACTTCAACCGCTTGTTGAAAATGCACTTTTGCATGGTATTGGACCTCTTGACACGCAGGGTGTATTATCGATAAAGATTTATCGAGAAGCCCAATATTTGACAATGAGAGTGCAGGATAACGGTAAAGGAATCAGTCGGGATCTGATTCAGAGTATACTCAATAATAAAGCCGGCAAAGTCGGTATTGGTATACATAATGTGATTTCAAGAATGAAGCTCTATTTTGGGGATAATTGCCGCTTTTCAATTTCCAGTGAGGAAAATATGTTCAGTATATTTGAAATTTCCATACCATTAATCAAAATAGATGAGGTGGAGAATTATGTATAAAGTACTGATTGTTGAGGATGAACTGTTATTCAGATCAAATCTTAAGCTCATGCTTGACTGGCAGGAATACGATTGTTATCTCTTAAGAGATGTTGGGAATGGAGCAGAGGCTCTTGCGCGTATTTCAATTGAAAAGCCTGATATTATAATTTCTGACGTCCGTATGCCTGTGATGGATGGAGTGCAACTTTCAAATGAAATAAAGACCAAATTTCCTGATATTGCGATGATCGTTTTAAGTAATTATGATGATTTTGAGTATGTGCGAAGCATTTTAAAAAATGGTGGAATTGACTACATATTAAAACATAAGCTTGACAAAAAAGCGTTGATTGAAGCGCTTAATAAGGCAATAGAACATGTGAAAAGAGGAAAAGATAAACAAACAAACTTGCAATTATCCGAAGCAAGAAAACCTGACAATATTGATGTGTTGCGGGATACGTTCATTGTTAAGCTGCTCACGGGAGTCTACAGGAGTGAGTCGGAAATAAAAGAACATATAAATTTACTGGAAATAAATCTTGATACAAAAAAAATCTTAGCGATTATTATGGTGATTGATGAATATCATTCACTAATGGCTGGAAGTAATTTCAAAGATTCCTCGCTTATTGAATATGCAGTTAAAAATATTATACAGGAAATACTTCACGATGTGGGTATGAGTCTTGCGTGCCATATACAGAATGGGAAATTTCTTTTGATCTTTTCTTTTTCACATGTCAAAAGTGAAGCAGTTTTTGAAAATACTATAAATAATGCACTTTCCAGAATATCATGCTGTTTGAAGAAATTTATAAACATATCTGTAAGCTTTAGTATAGGCGACATTTGTGAAAGTATCGTAAATATTTCAAATAGCTATGAAAGTGCCGAGCGGATTCTTGAGAACAGATTTTATTCCGGGAAAGGCTGCGTTTTAAGAGGGAATCAACAAAATAGCAGGAGAGAATCCCTAAAAGGGCTGAGCATTGATAGTGAAAAGCAGATTCTTTCAATTATAAAGAATAAGGATTTTAATGGTTTGAAACTCGTACTCCGTGAGGTGTTCAGTGGTATGGAGAAAGTAAACCTGGGCATTACAAGCTCACAAATTGTTCTAAATGACTTGATTGGTTTGATCAACAGGGTTTGTAAGAATCATGAGATTGAGCTTTCACAGGTATATTTGAGCAATGAACCGCCGTATATTATCCTTTCCAGAAAGGAGACTCTTGAAGAAATAAGAGAATGGGTATATAAGCTCTTTGAAAATTTGATTTATTTAATTACTGAGCAACCAAGCAATTTATATTCAGAGTATATCAAAAAGGCCATAAATTTGATAAAAGAGTATTATGCTGAGGATATTTCCCAGACGGAAATAGCTGGAAGGCTAGGCATTACCAGTAATTACCTCAGCAAACGTTTTAAAGAGGAGCTTGGAATTGGATTTTCGGAATACCTATGTGATATAAGGCTGGAAAAAGCCAAACAGTTACTCATTTGCGGAAAAGTGGAGATAAAGGATATAGCACCAAAGTGTGGTTTTAACAACTATGCATATTTCTTTCATATTTTTAAAAAGAAGGCTGGAATAACCCCAAAAGAGTATATTTCTTCACAATGAACTTTCGGCTGGTGTATATTAAGCAATCTTCAAAGCTCTCCGGTTCAGACATATAGAACGTTGTCTCAGCATCTGCTCCCGGTGCGCTATAGATTTTGATTGCCGTGAAAAACTGCTTTATATTTAAATTTTATAGATTTATAGTGAAATATTATATTAATCAATCTCGTCGGTTGCATTATAATACAATCATAATAACATGTTTGACAGTTGAGAACGGCAAAGTATTGATATTAGTGTGATACAGCTATTTTTGAATTGCGCAGCCTTTCGCAAAAACTTTATGCTTTAAAAATTTTTAAGGCTTAGTATACATTTAGTAATGATAAAGTTTACCCTGTGAATTAATTGAACCCTGAGAATAAAGGGGTATAGACATTGCGCATTTTTTTAAAAGGAATTTGACACAGCAAATATACTCCCACTGGGGCTTTAGAGTTTTTGCCAAATTGCAACTGTCAAAGACCTGAGGACAAGGGTTATGTGTTATGCAATTTTCAAAGCTTGGGAGGAATGAGGCAATGAAGAAAATCAGAGTTGGAATAATAGGGACGGGAAGCCTTGCAGGATTCCATATCAATGCATACCGCAGCAATCCGCTTGCTGAGATTAGCGCGGTATGTGACAGCAACGCGGAACGGGCCAGACAAAAGGCGGCAGAATTAGGTGTCCGGAATGCGTATGAAGATTACAGGGAAATGCTGAAATCCGATGAAATTGATGCTGTAAGTGTTGTTACGTGGAACAACTCCCATGCACTCATTACCATAGCCGCCTTGGAAGCGGGAAAACACGTTTTATGCGAAAAGCCGCCAGCGTTGAACGCCCAGGAGGCTGAAGCAATGTATGAAGCTTCTAAAAAGAACAGGAAGCTTCTTATGTTTGGGTTTGTAAAAAGATTTTCCCAAAGTGTCCGGGCAGTTAAGGAATTCATTGATAAGGGTGACCTGGGGAGCATCTATTATGCAAAAACCGGTTACCTGAGAAGGTGCGGGAATCCGGGAGGCTGGTTCGTAACAAAATCCATCTCCGGAGGAGGGCCTCTTATTGATCTGGGTATACATATCATCGATTTGAGTATGTATCTTATGGGAAAGCCCAAGCCGGTATCGGTATTTGGGAATACATACGATTGTGTAGGCAGCAGATCGAATATCAAGGGAGTTTCCCGGTACAAGGCTGCGGACTACGGTATAAGAAATAATGAAGTAGAAGACTTTGCAAATGCAATGATCAAATTTGAAAATGGAGCATCTCTTTACTTTGAAACCAGCTGGACCATGAACATCGAAAAGGATATTACATATTGCCGGCTATGCGGAGATAAGGGCGGTGCCGATGTGGAACCCGAAATTACTATCTACACTGAAAAGCATAACTATCTCGTTAACTCCAGGCCGGTTTTGGATAACTACTCTTTCCAGACAGAACAGGCCTTTACTGCGCAAATCAATCATTTTGTGGATTGTATTGCAAATGGTACACCCTGTATATGTCCCGCCGAAGACGGTGTTACCATCATGAAAATACTGGATGCGGTATATGAATCCGCAGGAACCGGAGATGTTGTAAAGCTTAAGTGGGAATAGCCTTTCAGCGGATTTTTGCTAAATTGCCGATGCAGCCTTTTTTGCGACATTTGCCTTTAAGAATTACTAAAAAACATAAATTGATATTCTATAAATTTCATGGTATGATCAATAAAAATGAACTAAAGAAAACTACTTAACCGGTTTCACAACAGGTGCCGATATGATCAGTATATTTGACATTATAAACAACAAGCCTATCGAAAATTTTAGAAATGCTTTTTTTGATGTTGCCGGTATGTCAATTTCCTTTGCTGATAATGAACATAAGCAGTACAACACTTTTTATGCAGGCTCCAAGTGTGAATTCTGCAGTCTTATGAATTCATCGCTGCCGGGGCTGGAATGCTGCATAAAAACGTCTCGGGAAGCTGGGAAAAAGGCGGCGAAATCCGGAGAAGCCCTGATTTATACCTGCCATGCCGGTTTGAAAGAGGTAGTTGTACCAATCATGTTAAATGGAAAGCATATGGGAAGCGTATTCAGCGGGCAGGTTGTTACTAAAATGCCTACAGAAAAAAGCTTTAATGAAATCAAGGACCATTTGATTCAATTGGATGTCGATATCGAAAAAATCCGGCCGGAATATTTTAGAATCCCGGTTGTTCCCTCCTGGCAGTTGGAGCTTGTTTCAAGGATGCTGAAAATTATTGTCGATTATATTATTCAGACAGAAATTAATATGGCATTGAAGGACAGGATAGATAAGGAAAGAGAAAAGCTGCGGGAAGTCATACCCTACATAAAAAGCCAGTTTGTAAACTATATTGTTACGAACAATACAGAGAAGCTGGCGGGATTTAAAGACAAGCTGATGTATCTTGGGATAAAAAGAATTCCCAACGTGATTCTTTACATTAAAATTAATGATAGTAATAAAAATGAAAATACAGACCATCGAATCGATGAAAAAGATCTGGTTTTAGGTATGATAAGCACTGAACTCGGCAGAATGAGGGACGTGCTTGTTCATTATATGGACAATGACAGTATCGTTATTTTATTGCATATCAATGAGGACTTGCAATCGGGTAAAAAATATGAATCGGTATTGAAGCTTGCAGAAAGATTGAGAGCAGCGGTCAAGGAAAAAACATTATTTACTGCGGCTATCGGCATCAGCAGGCCCAGCAAAAGCTTGACAGGTTTAAGTACTGCATACAGGGAGGCTTTCAATGCCTACACCTATGGTACAATTATTGGAAATGACCAGATATTCCATATCGATGATATACAGAAAGAAGGAAACGTTACAGAGCAGACTTTTCTTGACTACGAAAAAATACAGCAGAATATTATCCTTGCCGATGAAAAAGAGTTAGTCGGGATGTATTATAAAGGCTTAAACCGTTTATTTTCAAAGGACAGGCTTGATCTGGACAGGATAAAAGCCTATACGATTGAGTTTTTGAATGAGGTTATAAATTCGGCCATTCAAATGGGGCTTGATGACAGCTATACCGCTAAAAAAATCGAGTATTTTAAGCAATTGATGGATATTGGGACAGTCCAGGATATCCATCAGTGGGGGAAAGTCATAATAACAGAGATAACAAAGGCTGTAGCCGTCGGCAGGACAAATAAGAACAAAGAAATTATCAAAAAGGTGATAAATTATATTGAGGAAAGCTATAGCCAGGAGCTTACCCTTGAAGATGCAGCAGCGATTGTCTACCTTAGCCCCAACTATTTTGGGTGGCTTTTCAAGAAAGAAACCGCAGAATCATTTATAGAATATCTAACAAAGGTAAGAGTGGCTAAGGCCATACAGTTGATGAAATCGACAGAGGAGTCTATATTCAAAATATCTGAAATGGTAGGATACAAGGATCCCAACTACTTCAGCCATGTATTTAAAAAGGTTGAAGGCGTAAGGCCCAGCGCATATAAAAAAATGCTCCGGAAGGGATCTGTGTAGAGTATTTATATTTAAATTTTATAGATTTATAGTGAAATATTATATTAATCAATCTCGTCTCTTGCATTATAATACAATCATAACAACTCAAAGCAATTGACCTATTGAAGTCTCAGTACAATATTTTTACTTTTCAGATGACGGAGAGAGATTAACATGGATAAATTAGCTATACTAGGCGGGAAAGCTGTAATAAGTGAAAAGCTTCCTACAATTGAGGATGCCAGCGGTAGGTTCATTGGGGACGAAGAATTGGAACTTGTTACAGAGGTAATTAAATCCGGTCATTTAAATTATATTAACGGACCTAAAATCGCCCAGTTCGAAAAGGAATTTGCAGAAAAATACAATGTAAAATATTCAGCAACCTGCAGCTCCGGTACTGCTTCGCTTCATGGAGCCGTCCTGGCTTTGGACCTGAATCCGGGAGATGAAGTCATAGTAGCTCCGATTACCGATATGGGCACAATAATTCCTATCCTGCTGCAAAACCTGGTTCCCGTTTTTGCAGATGTTGATCCAGACACGCACAATGTTGATCCCAAGAGTATCGAGGGGAAAATAACTCCTAAGACCAGAGCCATAATTGTTGTCCATATGTTCGGACATTCTGTTGACATGGATCCTGTTATGCAGATTGCATTGAAGCATAATCTTTATGTGATCGAAGATTGCTGCCAGGCATTTTTAACAAAATATAAGGGTAACCTGTGTGGAACCATAGGCGATATAGGCTGCTTCAGCTTCCAGCAGAGCAAGCACATGACTACCGGAGACGGTGGTATGATTATTACAAATAATGAGAAGCTGGGAAAAAGAGTTAAGCTCTGTATAGATAAGGGCTGGCCGAGAGGCGGTGAGTTCAGGGATCACCTGTTCCTGGCGCCGGCATATCACATGACTGAAATGCAGGCAGCTGTGGGAATTGCCCAGATAAGAAAGCTTGACAGGATAATTCAGTGCAGGCAGAAAATGGGCAGATTACTTACTGAAATGCTATCGGATTGTGATGCTCTGACTTCCCCGGTAATAAAGGATTATTCGAATCATACCTACTGGAAATTTCCATTGAAGGTGGATTTATCGAAGATTAATACAGATCTGGATACCATCGCTAAAGTGTTAACTGCGGAAGGCCTTTCAAGCTGGGCGGGATATACCAGAGATCCAATTTATATGTACAATGTGCTGACGATACCTTATACGTATGGCCGTTCAGGCTATCCGCTTACTGAATCGGGGAGGAAATACCGTGAAGGATTATGTCCCAATGCAGAAAAAGATCTAAAGGAAATGATCGTTGTACCTATGAACGAAAAGTTCACGGAAGAGCACGTCACACTGATTGCCAATGCTTTAAAGAAGGTTGTTAACTATTATAGGGCATAAAAGATACCTTGGGCAAAGAGGGAATATACCATGATAAAGCAATTGGGTTGTACAACAGGAAGTTATAGTAAATTTCCCTTCGAAAGGGCATTGCAGGGGATAGCGGATGCGGGACTGAAATATGTTGAAATTGCGGCGGTACCAATATACTGTGAGCATGTCAAGCCCGAGCAGATGAATAAACAGCAGTTCAAGGAGCTGAAAGCCATGATTTCGGGTTATGGAATCAAGCCTTTGAGTATAAGCGGTCATTGTAATCTGGCCACTGACGGCGGCGCAGAGCTGTTTAAAAAACGGATTGATTTTGCCTGTGAATTGGAAGTGACGATTGTAAACACTTCAGCAGGCGATATTAAAACAAAAGAGGATGAAAAAAGATTTTTTCAAAATATGGAAAGCTTATCGGCGTATCTGAAGGAAAGAGGCATAACAGCCGCGCTGGAATGCCACGGAGGTATCCTGGGTACGGCAATGGAATGCAGAGAAACCGTGGAACGGATAGGCTCAGAACATGTAAAAGTAAATTATGACCCGGCAAATGGAGTATTCTATGAGGGTGTAAATCCTGCAGATGACATTATGGATGTAGTGGATTATATAGCCCATGTGCATATCAAGGATAAATTGGAGGGCAAAGGTGTGTGGAATTTCCCTGCAATAGGTGATGGCTACATAGATTTTGCCACACTGTTTGATATTCTTTACAATAATAACTACCACGGTCCTTTCAGCTTTGAAATTGAATTTGTGCGACAGGGCCCCAAAACACCAGAAGAAGTGGATATGGCTTTAAAAAAATCAATAAATTATTTACGGCAGCTGAAGAACGATAATTGGAGTATTACTATTTAATTTAGATCGTTTCGAATGTGCGCGTTTCATAGTATAATAAGTACGATTCGGGAGGGATCGCTTTGGTAAATGACGTTTGTTACGAAATAGGAAGCCACAGTATTGATATTACTTCGCCTCTGTCAATACCTTACCTGGCAGGAAATCCAAGGCACCAGGTATTTTCAGCAGTTCATGATCCAATCTATGCCAGTGTTTCGGTTGTTTCCGATGGATCAAATGAGATTGCCTTAGTAGCGATTGATGGAATAGGAATTAATAATAACATATTGGGTGAGGATAGAAATATTACCAATGAAATAAAAGAAAGAATTCAACTGGTCACAGGAATCCGGAAGAATTCCGTATTGGTTTTTTCCGGTCACATCCATTCGACGCCTGACACCACAAACTTCAGGCCTATAACGAAATATCCCGATTTTAATCCGTGGCTGGAATCAGTTATGGAGAAAATAGGTTCTGCAGCACAGGCCGCTGTAAAGAGCAAATTCAAGGCACAACTGAAAATTGGCAAGGGAAAAGCAGAGGGTATATCAATGAACCGTCGAAAGGGAGAATGCCTTGATACGGAAGTGATTGTTCTGCTTTTTGAAGCTATAAACAAGGAAACAAATGTAATTCTGGTGAATTTTGCATGCCATCCTGTAATTGTACAGGCTCAGGAGCTTGTATCTTCAGACTATGTAGGTGCAATGCGCGACATTTTGAGAGCGGGGCTGAAAGGAATAAGCGACGTTCTTTTCATACAGGGCGCATGCGGAGATATAAATCCGAGAAGAGGATGGACCTGCAATTTCAGGGACGTGTACCTGACCGGTGCAGTCCTTGCCGGTGAAGTGATGAAAATATACGGACTGCTGGCAGCTCCGGATTACCCGATAGAGCCGGTTAAAGTAAATTCCATTGCTGAAACTGTTGAACTGCCCTCGCGACAGCTCCCAACACCGGAGGAAATCGAGAAACTAATTAAGGAAGTCGAAGAGCTGCAGCCTAAATATGAAAATGCATCGACAGTAAGTGAACGTGATTTACTTAATGAACAATTAGGGCAGAAGGAAGAGGCCTACTGGAGAATAAAAGAGGGTGACAAACCTTACAAGGCTGAAATACAGCTTGTGAGGATAGGTAATAGTGTCTTGACGGGAATTCCAGGCGAGCCTTTATGCGAAATGGGCCTGAAAATAAAAGAAATGTTCAAGCCTTTGGTATCCATACCTACAGGGTATGCCAACGGTTATTTGGGATATATCGCATCAAAGGCAGAGTGGGAAAAAGGCGGTTATGAAGTTGACCTGGGGCCGTGGGCGAAGGTTGGGCCAGAGGCATATGAACAGATTTTGGAAACCATCATGACACTAATGGAAAACATGAAAGATTCATAAAATTCCTTGAATAGGCGGACGGAAAAAATGAACAAAAAAGTTATCGGAATAATAACCAGCGGCGAAAGTGATATTCTGGAGATAGTAAACAATTCCAGTGTCGAAACCATAATAATGAAACCTGAGGAAATCGGGGATCATGATCTGGATTCAATGTACGCAATTGCTATCCTTGGCGGAGTCAGTGAAAAGCCTTTGTTATTCCGCCCCAGACAAAGAGTGATTATCGAAAGAATCCTGAAAACCGGGAAAAAGATATTCAGCGAGTACTGTCCAAGTATAGGCTGTATTTACTCTGCCCCGCCTGAATCTACCAGGTTTGAGCGCCTGGCCTTCTGTATGGACGAAGGTGCCGGCACGGCATTGAAGCTGGGAGATATTCTGGATGATCAGTGCAATACAAGAATCAAACCTTACGATATCGCATGTTCAAAAAGCAGGCCAATACTCCAGTACATGAAGGTAAAGGAGCACAGCAGGGCGACCGTAGATGAAAAGATGCTTGGTCCTGTTTCTGATAGAGCACTGTGGTTCGACAATCCGGAAAACCTTTTGGTTTGCTGTTTCAGACTTTCTAATTTTAGAAAAGCCCGTTTTTCACCTGCAGATAAATGGAAGAGCCTGGTGAAGTACATTTTGGAGTGGTTATGTGAAGAAGAGATTAATGTGGACATTTTAAAAGCTCCCTATGAATTGAAACCATTTAATGAAGCTTTATCCATGGACCAACAGGTCCAGGCCTGTATTGTAAAATCTACCTCATGGTTTATTAATTCGGGTATGCTTGTAAACGGAGGTAAGGATGGCGTAAAGGAAGGACTGGCTACCGAAGTATATGCTGATGGCAAGCAAAGAGTTCTGGAGTATATCAGGGCAGATTGCACCGCTGAAACCTCGATGGCTTTTTTTATGAATTATTTGCTGACAAAGGATGAAAAAAGCAAAATCATTTCAAGGGATTTGATAGCTGTATGCTTTGATTTTATGCAGAAGAAGGAAGAAGGCCCTTTGAAGGGGATGCTCAGATGGACTCAGGAGGCATGGGAGGTTTGTTACCAGGACGATGCGGCAAGGGTGCTGATTTCATATCTTCTCAAATCCCTGTATACGGGGGATAAAGAATATCTCGGTGAATGCATCGATGCATTGGAATTCCTGGTTAATACAACGGGTACCGACGGGACGCGTATTGCAAGGACCGAAAACATCGATTTAACAGAAGAAAGAATCAAGCAGCTGGCCACAACGCCGCACAATTTTATATGTGCCCATTACAACGCCTTTTATCTTGGCTCTTTGCTGCTTGCATACAAAATAACCGGCATAGATAAGTTCAGAGAATTTGGTGTAAAAGGACTGGAGACCCTTATGTCACACTATCCCGATACAAGAAGGGAGTATAGTGAGACTCAGGAAATATGCAGGCTTATAATGCCGCTGTCATGGCTTTACTGGGTTACTGGCGATAAGAAGCATAAAGAGTGGCTTTACAGTGTAACAGCGGACCTCATAAGGTTTAAGCACCCGTCAGGCGGGTATTTGGAATGGGACAGCGGCTATAAATCCGACCGGAATAATGCGGGGGATGGTGAAGAAAGCACACTGCTGGCTAAAAACGGCGACCCTGTTGTAGACCTGCTGTATTCTCTCAATTGGCTTCCAATGGGTTTTGCACAGGCATATTTCGTAACTAAGGATACTTACTTCAAGGAATTGTGGGAAGGAATAGCCAGGTTCTTTGTTTCTACCCAGATAAGCAGCGATGACAGGATGATCAACGGAGCCTGGGCAAGAGCATTGGATGTTGAAATGATGGAGGTTTACGGACTTAATGCGGATGTGGGCTGGGGACCGTGGGCTATCGAGACCGGCTGGACTGTTTCCGTAATTACCTCAGGCCTGGCTCAAGGGTTGCTGGCAGATGAGCTTACAAAACATTATTAATGCTTCTATTGCTTTGTTGATAAAAATAATAAAAGGAGATTTCTATGCGTTCTTTAAATGGACAGGCGGAGCATGTAAATAAAATTAAGTCACCATTGCTACGGTACCTTAGGCGGAATTGGACGCTTTATTCCATGATTTTACCCGGAGTAGCGTTAATATTCATATTTTCCTACATACCGATGTATGGCGTTGTTATCTCCATACAGAAATTCAAACCGGCGCTGGGGTTTTTTAAGAGTCCTCTGGCTGACCCCTGGTTCAAGTATTATCTGCAGTTATTTCAAGATCCGTATTTTTTCCGTCTGTTAAAAAATACCCTGCTGCTTGGAATTTACACACTTTTGTGGACCTTTCCTGCGCCGGTTATTTTTGCACTGATGCTGAATGAAATCAAAAACTCAAAATTCAAGAGGGTTGTACAGACGATTTCATACATGCCATACTTTTTATCAACGGTTATAGTTATCGGGATTATGAGACTTCTGTTATCTACAAACGGTCCAATGAGTGTCATTCTTGAAACTATTGGAATTAAGCTCGATGTTGTTTTCTTACTTCCTGAGGCCTTCAGAAGTCTCTATATAGGAAGCGGTCTCTGGATGGGGTTAGGCTATGGTTCAATTATATACCTTGCTGCAATTGCCGGAATAAATCCTGAGATCTATGAGGCTGCAATAATGGATGGCGCCAATCGTTTTAAACAGATCCTATACGTTACAATTCCATCGATTATGCCCACGGTTACAATACTGCTTATATTTTCCGTAGCGGGGATAATAGGGAATGATTATTCCAAAATAATTCTTATGTATAATGAGGCAACCTACCGGACTGCTGATGTTTTTGGTACATATGTCTACAGGGTAGGTGTAGCCGGAGAGAGCCAGTCGTATGCGGCAGCGGCTGGCTTGTTTACATCGGTGGTATCCTTTGTACTTCTGATGCTGACAAATGCATTTGCCCGTAAATATTCGGAAACTTCATTATGGTAATCCTGGAGAGGTGTTGTAAAAATGGGAAACAATAAGGTGAAAAGATTTAGTAAATTTAATATATTTGATGTCCTTTTGTACACTGTTTTTATCCTATTGAGTATCAGCTTCATTTATCCTATATGGTATTGTCTCATCACTGCGCTCAGCAGCGGAAAGGCTATAGGGCTTAGGCTGCCGTTAATACTTCCTGCCGACCCAACATTGGAGGTTTTTAAAACGGTTTTTGAGGGGGATAACATTCCGCGTTTCTACCTTAACAGCATTTTTTATGCTGTGGGCGGGACATTTATTTCTCTTGCGCTTACTTCGCTGATGGCATATCCGTTTATTATTAGTGATTTCAAAGGGAAGAAGGTTTTAAATGTTTTCCTTACCATCACAATGTTTTTCAGCGGCGGTCTGCTTCCGTATTATTTTCTGATCAACAGTATCGGCTGGAGGAATTCTGTCTGGGTTATGCTGGTTCCGGGGGCCGTAAGTGCGTTTAATGTAATTGTATTCAGAACTTTTTTCAAGAGCATACCGTCTTCCCTCCTTGACTCGGCATACATTGATGGAGCCGGCCACTATAGAACTCTTCTGCAGATTATCATTCCGGTATCTAAACCTTTGCTGGCAACCTTTGCGCTGTTTGGACTGGTTGGGAAATGGAATGACTGGTTCACTCCATACCTGTTCTTTACAAAGGATTACCTTCAGCCCATTCAGATCTACCTGAAAGAGACGCTTGCGTCGGTAACGGTGGCAATGAGTGACAGGTATGCGGTTTTAAGATACCAGACCTTTAATGTAGTGGAACTGAATCTGAAATGCGCCATAGTGATTATTACAATAACTCCGATACTATGTGTGTATCCATTTTTACAAAAATACTTCACCAGCGGTATGATGGTTGGGTCAATCAAGGCTTGATAACCGCTAGGACCTAACTTTGTGGTTAATTCCCCCTCAAGGCGCCTGATTGGGGAATTCCAAATAAATAATCGTATATATAGGAGGTTATAAAATGAAAGTACGTATTTTATCAATCCTGCTGGTACTCTGTTTTCTTATTGCCCTGCCTGCATGCACTTCCAAGGATGCAGGGCCGAGCAATCCTACAACAGCAGCAGCTTCTTCTGGAAGCGCTCCTGCGGAGGACAAAAATGTATTGCCTTATAAGGGGGATGAAGTAACTATTTCAATGCTTGGATGGGCATCCTACAAGGATCTTGAACCGGAAACCCTTTTTGGAAAGTGGTTCCAGGAAAAACTCGGCAAGATCAAGCTTGATATTGAAATCCCGGTAGCCGATGATGCAGGGATGACGCAGAAGTGCGACCTTTATCTGGCTTCCGGCGATATGCCGGATATTATGGTTTACCGTGATGCGGAAAAATTTATGAGAGCATATGGCGATGGCAGTGTAACATTAAACCTGCTGGATTATGCCAAGTATATGCCTGAGTATACAGAACGCCGCAAAACCTTCCCTCATCTGTCCTGGTTTGACAAAGACAATAAAGCCTACCTCTTCTTCCCAAGCTGGTATGACGGTACAAGCGAAACCTGGTTCCAGAATCAGGACCTGATGACCAAATACAATCTAAAGACTCCCACCAACTATGATGAGCTGCTTCAATGCCTGGACACAGTCAAAAAGGGTGAACCCAAGAATGTCGGACTTTTATTCCACGGCTGGGGCTTTGAATATCAGTACACGTGCTTCTCACAACTGTTTGGCAGCCTTGGTAGAAGCCCTGGCACCATGGTGTTCGATTATAATAAAAACAAATGGGTTTTTGCACTTAAGGAATACAGCGATATATACTATAATGCTACGAAGGCTATGGCAGACGCATATGCAAAAGGCTTCATTGCAAAGGATTTCATAACAATGCCGGGCGATGTATGGACCAACACCCGAAATAACGGAGATTATCTTTTTACCTTCCTCTACAATAATATTTCAAAGTCTGACTATGAAAGTACTTATATTGCTAAACCCGTTTATATTGATCCTCCTGCAGCTACCGGTGTAAAACCCTCTGTCAGGACCGATTATACATCTGATGTTGTAGGCTGGGGGTATGTTATTTCAAAAAAAGCCAAGAATCCTGAACTTTGCGCAAGTATACTGGACCTGATCGGGTCCAAGGAAACAGCCAATACCTATTACTGGGGCTGGGAAGGTGATACTTACAAGGTAAACGCAGAGGGTAAAAAAGAATACAATCCGGACTTTTTGAAATTGCCCAAAGAGGATTCGGAGAAAAAGTATGGAATAATGACGTATCCTTATGTATTTATGCCTATGTTCTCAATGTGTTATGCCGGTGACGCAGTGATGTCATCATGGTCTGATGAATCAAGAAGGGGGACTGAAATTGCTTCTAAAAAGCTGAAAAGCGGTGAATATGAGACTTATTACGGTGCCTCCAACCCGACGCTGAGCGATGATGCAACAGAAAAATACGGCACTCTCAGCACGGCAGTAAGGACATATGTTAATGAAACCCTTACAGCCTTTGTTCTTGGAAGTAAAAATCTGAGTGGATGGGATGCTTTTGTTAACAGCGTTAAGGATTATGGTGATATTGATTGGGCGGTAGAACAATTTAACGCAGCTCCACAGAAGCCTGCCAAAGCACTTCAGTCTCAGCGTAATTATATTACGCCGTAAAGGATCAAAGAAGCTTCAATACTGATTTAATCATAATACTCCAATAAGGAAGGGACTGCTGCCTGGTGTTTATAAACCAGGGCAGCAGTCCATCAATACTATCCGGTATTTACAAAAATTCTATGGAAAACTGATCTTTTACTACTATTAATGTAGGTAATATCCATTTAGCTGTAATATGCCTAATAAAAAAACCATTAAGTAAAGCAAAGTTAAGAATAATGAGAATGGAGGTCTTAGAATGAAAAGAGCAGGGGCATATATAATACTGGTGGTAGTATTGGTTTCGTGTTTTACAGGGTTTGGTACTGCAGTCTATGCAACAGGAACAGATATAGGTATGTGGTATTCAACATGGTATTCCAAGCTTCCGGAAATCAATAGTGTTTGGATATCAAACTTCGGTGCTTCAAGCCTATCTCAGTTTATTGGAGATGTAAATGGTGACGGTAAAGATGATGCAGTAACCTTTGAAAATGGGGGAGTATGGAATGTAGCAATTTCAAATGGAAATGGTTTTAATGCACCAACGCAGTGGGGAAATGGACTTGGGTCAGGTTCAAATAGGCAGTTTCTTGCTGATGTGAATGGTGATGGAAAGATGGATGCAGTTACTTTTACCTCAAGCGCCGGTACATGGAATGCAGCCATATCAAACGGAAGTGGTTTTAATACCCCGACACAATGGGCTGTAGGCCTTGGTACGGGTTCCGGTAACCAATTTCTTGCGGATATAAATGGTGATGGCAAAAAAGATGCGGTTGCTTATCTTTCTGCCACTGGAACTTGGAATGCGGGTTTATCTAGTGGAAGTGGATTCGGTTCAAGTACCCCGTGGTGTACCGGGCATGGAGTTGGTTCAAGTAATCAGCTTATGGGCGACCTAAACTCAGACGGTAAGGAAGATGCAATTGTATATTTTAGTTCGGGGGCGTGGTATGCGGCCAATTCCAACGGAAATGGCTTTGATTCTTACTACTCTCTGTGTTCTGGACATGGCTACGGTTCGAATATCCAGCGGGTATATGATGGTAACGGAGATGGTTATGCAGATTTGTATGTATATTTTAATGGTGATGTTAACGGGGACGGAAAGCCGGGAGATTTGTATGGCAGGGAATATGAACGGTCAACTCAAGCTTTAGGTGGAAATACGGTGTTTAACTCTGGATTTGGAAGTAATGCGACGAGGTTTATGCAGGGCAATGTAATAGGAGATGTTTACAATTGGAAATCAAATGTGGCTTTTTATGCAGGGACCAATGGAGGGACCTGGAAGGTTGAAAGATACCGTGCAACTGATACTGTTGTGACCAACACCTGGTTGGGCTTTGGGGGTAAACCGGAGATAAAATACAAACCGCTGACGCTTGGCGTCTATCAACAGTATGATAGCGGAAATATAAATGTTGTTAATGAGCATCTGGCAACGATTGCCGATGCAAAAATTGACTGGCTGCTGCTGGATGAAACTAACGGGCTGAATGCCGAAAGCGGTGCAATTCTGAACAGAGCAAAAGTATTGGCGCAGTGTGTTAAAATATGGAACGATAATTCTGCCAACAGGGATATAAAGTATGCTTTCGCCATTGGCGGGATACAATGGACTAATCATCCTTTAACCATAGAACAGGAAGCAAGGCAGGTGTGGGATGAATTTGCCGACAATCCGGCTTTTGGCGGCTCCAATTATCATTATTATCTGGACGGAAAACCATTACTTGTTGTCTATACCAGTGTAGAAAATCAAACGGCATGGAAAAACTATACAGGCGATAAATCAGCAACAAATCATTTCACCGTCCGGTTTGCATCCTCTTGTTTACCTGGTGAATACGGCTGGCCGCTGCCTCAAACCGGAACAGTCGACAATGATGATGTAATGGTTGTAATGCCGGGCTGGAATAATCATGTTGGTAATCTTCCGCCTGTTTTAAGGAACAATGGCAGCTATTACAGCACTAGCTGCTGGGACAAGGTAATAAAGAGAGCAGTGAAGCCCCAAACCGTGATAATAAACTCTTTCAATGAATTTGCTGAGGACACGGGTGTACAGATAGCCGATACAAGCGCCTTAACCACCTCTGAAATGTGGACCAATTCCTGTGGTGTCATTGATAATGATCTGTACTGGAATATGACAAAGGACTTTATCAATCAATTAAAGGGATTGGCAAATATGGCCCATATTGGATACAGCAGCACACAGGGAGGAGATAATTGGAATTATGAGCAGTGGGACTGGAGCAGCGGCACCAGGGTTATAACTCCCATGACCTGGGATTCTTCAAACTCAAGATGGAAAGGAGCTGCACCCTATTGTCTGGTTGGCAGTAACTGGCAGCATCCTGACCTAAACTGTGAATCTGTAAGAAAATTCACTCTTCCAAAATCGGGAAACATAAAAATAACAGGTAATGCAGCACTTCAGAGTCTCTCGGGAGATGGAATAAAGATAAAGATAAAGAAGAATGATCAGGATTTTTGGCCAGTTGGGGGTGGCTATACAACAATAACCACCAGGACAGGTGTTGATATCAACATTCAAACAACAGTAAATGCAAATGACATATTTCAGTTTATCGTCAACTGCAATGGAACAATCAGTTATGACACAACTATATGGAACGCTGTAATAACATACCAGTAATTATTTAGTCGATACCATTCAGAGTAGAATTTAATGTTATAACTTTGGAACTTGATGAAGGAATAAATAAAAGAATCTATTGAAAGTGTAAATAGATCAGCTAAAAAAATGAAAATGGAGGTAACAGCATGAAAAAGTCGAAAAGGGTATTACCAATTCTCTTATCTGTCTGCATCTTTGCCACAATTTTATTTTACGGACAAAGTACCGTATTTGCTGCCGCTACACATCTATGGACGGAATCATCTTATGTTAATGTATTTAAGGATACACCCAGGCCTTACGATGCAACAACTTCCATAAACCTTACCGTTGCAAGGAATGAATATGAAGCGGCACAGATTATCATCAGAAGGGATGAAGCGTTTACAATCAATGGCGTAACTTTTACCAGCCTGACAAGCGGCTCAAACACGATAGCAGCCTTCAACCTGAAGTATCAATTTGTAGAGTATCAATATCAGTCGGGTAACAGCCAATATATAAATCTCCTGGTAAGGAAGGGCTCGGGAGATTACCCTGACCCGCTTTCCAATTCGGCAAGCATAAACGTGGCAGCAAACACAACCCAGTCAATATGGGTAAGAGCATATATCCCATCGGCAACAGTTGCCGGTGTTTATACCGGTACAGCTATAGTAAACACGACTGCCGGGAATTTTAATGTAAGCATTTCTCTTGATGTGAAAAATGTAACAATTCCTGACCCCAGCAATGGTACCTTCAGTAATGCATTATGGGCACAGTTTTTTGGCCCGATATCCTGGGATCTGGTAGGCGGAGAAAGCTTTATGAATGCATTCCCTTATGATAGAAGGTCTACCGATTGGTGGAAGGTTGTGGATAACCTGGCAGACCTGATGAAGCAAAACAGGACCAATGTACTGCCTGTAAATATGGATTACTTGCTGATGGATGGGGGCACATACCTTGGTACCGACGGGAAATGGCGTTTCAATTGGACTGCCTTTGATGAGGTTATACAGTTCTTTGTAGATAAAGGCGTGGTTAAGGAACTTCAAGGCTTGTTCATGGCACAGGCAAACGGTGTATCAAGAGCTATGGTACAGCTTGTTGACAGCGATAGTTACGGCAATTCCTTTAGGAATTATTATCCCATAGAACATTGGGCGGCTCAGGCATGGATTGATCAATTCATACCTGCATTGAAAGAACACCTCATTTCAAAGGGCTGGGTAGACAAGTTCTGGTTGAGTATACAGGATGAGCCGAACGGTCCTCAGATTGTAGCTGATTACAAAGCGATATCAACCAGAGTTAAGAATGCATGGAATTCAGCGCCTGGAGCTTATCCATTGCAAATTGGAGACGCCGTATATGATGCAAACTATTATAAGCAGCTTACAGGTGACATGGATTTGTGGATAGCGAATCATTTGACATATGATCCTGAAATGGCATGGTTTGATTCGAGGCAGGCTGCTGGTGATGAAGTCTGGTTATACAATTGCAGTGTTCCCAGAGATTCATACCTTAACAGATTTATAGATCAGCCGGTATGGGAGCAGAGATCTACCATGTGGTATTGCTACAAGAGAGGCTTAACAGGATATCTTCACTATGGTTATAATGTCTGGCTTGGAAATATCTATGCGGGAGACAATCCTCCGTTAAAGGGAGATGGCTGGATCACCTATCCGGATAATGCCAACAAGAAACTCAAATCCTCAATTAGATATGAAGCTTTAAGGGATGGCATAGAAGACTATGAATTGCTTAAAATACTAGGACAGACACAGCCGGATGTTGCTAAAAACCTTGTTGATAACATGGTGAATCTGGGAATTAATTACACGCAAGATACAAAATTGATGGAACGTATAAGAGCCAATCTTATACGAGCAGCTGCGGGACAGCCTATGTTTGGAACAGATTTGGCTTATAATAAGACAGCCGCTGCATCGACGTCGGCATCAGGGTATGAAGCATCCAGAGCAGTTGACAACAACTCATCAACAGACTGGAGATCTGCAGCAGCGGGCAGCCAATGGATTCAGTTGGACCTTGGTGCCGCCCGGTACCAGGTAGACGGCATCAAACTGAAATGGGGAACTGCTAATTATGCCACCAGCTATAATGTGCAGGCCTCATATAACGGGACATCATGGAAGACTGTATATTCTACCACAGCAGGAAATGGAGGTGAAGACTATGTTCCTCTGTGCGGTGTTGTTGATGACCCCATAACAGTAAAAGCAAGATATGTACGCATAAATTTTACTGCATGCTCAGGCAGTTCCTACAACCTCTTCAACATGGAGCTAGGTGGATTACAGCTACCAAAAGAGAATCTGGCTGCAGGTAAGCCCTATACGAATTCTCATGCCGGAACCTCCCCATACATTGATTCAGGTAATACAGAGGTTACGGACGGTATTATTGCAGGGACATATCTGGATGGTTTCAGCTTCGGTCAACAGCTTGGGGGAGGTACCCACTCACCCTACCAGGTAATAGACCTTGGTTCTGCGCAGGTGGTGAATCAGGTAAAAGTGCATACCTATGGCGCTGTTGAAGATAATTACACTACTGAATGGGTCAAGGTGTACACAAGCACCGATAATGTCAATTTCACTCAGAAAGCATGGTTATATGAGTTAAATTCAAAAAATGAAGGCAGATGGTATGACATTACTTTTCCTGATACTACTGCAAGGTATATCAAGGTGCAGTATTTCAAGACATATACAGCGGGGCAGGACCGAAACTGGTTGTTCCAGGATGAAATAGAGGTTTACGGGGGAGTAACGGGTACAAATCAGGCAGCAGGCAGGACATATACTAAAGATACTCCACCTGCTGGAACATACCCTGATACTGGCAATCTTGAATCCACAGACAATAAAATTGGCGGTGAATATACCGATACATTATCATACGGTTACAGTGTAGCCAGCGGTACTACAAAAACAGTGTCGATAACAGTGGATTTGGGAAGTGATAAATCCATAAGCCTTGCCAAGCTCAGAAAATATGAATGGAACCTTGGAAAATATGCGCCTGATAATGTGAAGGTATATACAGCTACAAATGCTCAGCCTGATGTATTTGTAAAGCGCGGAGAGGTATCATGCCCCACCGGGCTATGGTATGAAATACCTTTTGGTACAGAAACAGCAAGGTATGTAAAGTTTGAGCTGTCAAAACATAACTATGGAGGAAGTACGAATACGGATTGGCTGTTTATAGATGAGGTGGCAGTGTACTAATGGCTGGAACTTTAAAGAGGCTAAGCGCCATCATAAGATGAGGGGTGCTTAGCCTCTTTGGAGTATATGGCACGGTAAACGCATGAAGCAAGAAACAAGAAGAGATATAGCTTCATTTTGTAACGCTACTTACAGTTCATTTTTACCGGCTGATGTAGTCAATCTGTATTATGGTATAATCATCAGAATCTCTTTGCAGTCTAACGGTGGCGCCTTCGGGAATGCTGACACTCACAACCTTTTCACTCCAGGCTCCCTGACCGGTCCATCCGCTTGTTGCCGGGAAAGTCACGTTCTGATTATGGACGCCGTTAATATACAAGCTCATTTGTCCGTCCCCTGAGGTACCTCTGGAGTACCCTATTTTAAGTTGAGTTGAAGCAGGGACATTATTGAATTGGACAGATCCATTTGTATAGAAACCATAAACATAAGACCCGTTTGATGCATAGGAATCGGTACCAATATATGCTTCACCTGCCAATACCGCACTTTCAGCTTCAATTTTAGGCGCTGGCGTTGGTGTTGCTCCGACAACATTTAGCGCTGCTCCCGACAAGGTGACATTCCCTGTACCCGATGCCTGAACCCATGATACATTTAGTGTTTTCCCGGCAGAGGCTGCCTTGTAGGTTAATGTAAATGTGCGATCATATTGTCCTGTCTGTGTTGAAACTGTATTTACATAGTCTGCCGCTGAACCGTCAGACAGGTGAGCCGTTAAGGTTCCGCCTGATGCCCAGCCTCCAACAAACACCTTTAATTCACGTTGAGTGGTATCAGCCGGAGCTGTGAAAGTGAAACCCTTACTTATACCTGAAATATAAATTCCATTTCTGTTGGAGCCGCTTGCAGCAGGTGTACCATCACTCCATGTCAGCGTGCGAGGATCATCGGTGTAGTTAAGAGCACTACCTGAACCCATTATGGAGTAATTACTTATTTTGCTTCCTCCGGTGGCTTTATGATCGTATCCATACCAATGCGCCCAGTCTGCGGTACCTGTTGTAGTCAAATTTACAGTTGCTGCAGATGTATCAACAACGCCCGAAAGTGAACCTCCGGCAGGTGTTGGCGTTGGTGATGGTGTAGGTGTAGAAGTAGCCGTTGGTGTAGGAGTTGGTGTTCCTCCTTCTACCTGGGCACTATATCCAAACAGCCATTCTTCGATATTTGTGTATGTGTTGTTAGCCGTATATCCGCCTTCATTAGTATCTGCAAAGGGATTTGCCGGTAATGTAAGGGCACGGGTATTCTGCTGGTATACAGGCCATCCGCCTGCTGAAGCAACTGAATTTTTAAGTGATCCGGTATTTCCGGTTACTTCACCTATAATCCGGTTTTCAATACTGTCCCTGTTAGCCGGCCGTGCCCCTGCATTCGCCAGAACCCAGCTTTGAACCTGACCGTGCGGCTTTGCCGTAAGTCCTGCCGGCCATACGGGACGTGCCCCAGCCTTAGAAGCAGCAGGAATTGTACTGTTTACCAAATCCCACTGGGTATTTATGGCATAATCCGGAGAATAATTATCCGCTACATAAAGCTTGGAAGCTGGCAGCCATCCGTCGCCTATTTCTATCACTTTATCAGCGGTAGTCTTTGACGGCCCTTCTATAAATATATTGCCCTCGATTGTATTATTCGTTGTTATGGTGTTGTTGTGCAGCTCTATGAAACGATTTCCTCTATTGTAGTGTAGATTGTTGACATGCACATAGGCGCCTGTCAAAACCATGGAACCTCTCCAGTCATTATTGGAAAACAGGGACCCAATCACACTTACTTTTGCATTTGCTTCTTCCATAAAATACGGACCCATCGCATGAGGCAAAGCAAAGGCCAGATAGTCGAACCCAAGGTCATAATCACTGCTGCTTGAGTTTTTGCCGGTTATCTCAAACTTAAATGTTTTATTCCCGGTTGTGCTGAAGGTTTTTGAACCTAGATTGTTCCAGGCCAGTTTTGGTGCGGCTGAGTAAAGATCCTGCTCCGTCCCTTGAAGGGTACCGTCTATATACAGCTTGTACTTACCTTTGTCTGGACCTGTCAGCACGGATGGACTTATTTTGTATGTACCGGCTGTTTCAATATTTACTGTATACTGAACATAATCACCCACCGCATTTAAGTTTGCCACATTGAGATAACCGCCGCTTGCCAGTGAATTTGTAACATCTGACTGATTATCCCCGGATGAAACTGCAGTCGAGAGACCCTCAAATTCTGATGGAAAGGGATTTGCCGCATGCTCTTCCATATGATATGAATCATATAGCGGCTCAGAGAAAATACATTTGTTGAAGGTAACATCTTCAACATAGGATGATGTTTCAACGAGCTCGTCCATAGACCAGTTAAATGTACAATGGTCAATGACGATGTTGTCTGACGTACTTTCGCTCATTCCCCATATATCCAGACAGTCACGGTTGTCAGTCCGCATGCCATAGGGGTCATCTCCGGGCCGGAATCTTATGTGCTGAATCAATACATCCTTGGCCCTTATATCCAATGGACCGCCTTTTATGGTTATACCGGGTGCAGGTGCAGTCTGGCCTGCTATTGTAATATATTGTCCTCGTAAAGCTATCCCTTCATTAAGGCTTGTAATATCTATTTGGCCCGAAACCTCAAATATTATATAGCTGGGTCCGGATGCCGCTGATTCAATTGCTGCTTGCAGTGAACCGGCGCCGGTTGCATTCAGGTTTGTGACCTTATAAACGGTTGGAGTCTGTCCCCCCGGTCCACGGCCGGCCGGCGTATCGGTGCCATATCCTGCCAGACCGGGCATTATTGGTACCGAAGCAGCTATAACCTTCTGTTGCTTCATACCAACACTCACCATCAAAACCATCATAATAAATGTAAGTAGTAATGACAGTCCCTTACGGCTTTTTCTTTTTAGAACATACGTGTTACCTTCCATTATCTTACCTCCCTTAATTAATTAGTACGCTCTCAAAACTCTGAGGGCTTGAATTTTGTTTATTTCAAGGCTTAGCGTTTCAGCTTCACCATTACTTTTTTATCAAATCCGGTGTAGTTCTTTCCATAGGAAATAGAGGGAAGCAGGCTGATACCTTTAGATAAGAGCTTCTTAAACTGGTAAACTGTTTTGCTGTATGGGTCAAAGCATGGTCTAAAGAGGTTTGGCATCGGATATAAGCCAAAAACGATTTTCTTTTTTGCTGCTCAGTAATTATGTTTTATAAAGTTTGATATTTTTTATTATACTTACATACTTCATTCCCTGTATATAGTTAGTTTCTCTTTTTTATCTGCAACTTCTAAGAATCTTCCTAGCGTACAGGCATTTTCACAAGGATGACGTGATGCTAATTTTCCATAGTTTCGTCCATGTCTTTATACATGCCCGGCGTTATTCCCTCGTGCTTTTTAAAGGACCGGATAAAGCTGTTGCTGTCATAGAATCCCACCGTTCTCGCTACATCGCTGATTTTTCGCTTCTGCTGCCTCAGCAGCTCCTTGGATTTTTCTATACGTATCTTGTTGATAAAGTCGGATAGTCCATACCCTGTTTGTTCCCTGAAAAAACTCGATAAATAATTGGGGGCCAGCGCAAATTTCTCTGCGATGGAAGAAACGCTCAGATTAATGTCTTGATAGGTTGCCTCAGCTTCCTTTATTATATCATCCTTTAACTTGTTATTATGGCTTTTCTTCTTTTTTTGAACATAGTCACATACGCTTTTCAAAATACTGGTCAAATGATATTCCATATCCTCTATGGTTTCACAGCTGAATAACAGGTCTACGGGCTTGATATTGCCTGATAGTGCTTCTGAATTACCGTTGCTGAATTCATTTGAAACCTTTACGATGGTGCTTATCAAATCGAATACCATGCATTTGGCCATTTTTGCCGTAAGCTCCCTGCCGGACAGGTTATCTTTCAGAATACCCTGCAAAATGATTTTTGCATTGTCAAAATCTCCGATTTTTACGTTATTGACCAATTGCCTTTCGGTTTCTTCATGATACTCATAGCAGGTATCTGTCTTTATCAGTTCATTAAAGGAAATTATGCTGCCTTTCCCTGTTATGATTTTGTACTCAATAGCCTCAATGGCTTCCTTATGGGCCTGGGCGATACCATCAATTGTTCTGTGAACATTACTGATGGATACTGAAAAAACTATTCTGAATTTCTCACGTATGAAATCCCGGGCTTTACAGGCGATTTCAAACATTTCCCTGCCGCCGTCCTCGGGGATTGGCCCGTTAAAGCTTATTATACATGACAATACATTATTGGCTTCAGTCATGAAGCCTTTATGCTTTTGCGCTGCTAATTCTTCAACAACGTTATATATGATGGATTTTGCGAGCTTTATGTTTTCTTCGGGATCACTTTCAGCGTCCAATTTGCTGTAGTTTTCGATATAAAACTGCATGACGCCGAAATAATCGGAGCCGAATTGTATATCAAAACGCTCCAGAGCTTCATCAAGATTTGTATATTCTCTCCATTGTCCAACTAAAAGCTTGGTTAATAAATTGGAGCGGATGGATTTTTTCTGAAGATTTATCCATTCATCCGATTTTTCTTTTTCATTAAACGCGGAGGAGATGGCATAATGTAAAAATTTATATTCATTAAGCTTTTTGTCTTTTGTTACAGCGACTTTATTTGCGATTGTCTGGACCAATTCCTTAACGGGAACATAGTTCCTTTTGACAAAGTAATAGGAGATAATCCCACCCAATACCAGACATAACAATACGCTGAAGATTGTTATCCGCTGGACATGCTGCCCCTTTTGCTTAAATACCATGGAAGGCAGAACGGATACGTACTTCAGCTCTGAAACATTGGAAGAAATGTACGTTATGACAACATCCTCGTCATTATAACGGCCAGTCAGGATTTCTCCCGGTTTATTAAGATTATTATATTTTACTGGCGACTGCATTTTTGTGGCGTTGGTTGAAACCAATACCTCATTATTACTGTTCAGAATGTACATCTGGCCCTTATTTAACCATTCCATCTTCTTAATGGCTTCAATGAAGTATTGCTCATCCAAAACGATGATGAGTGTGGAATCATAGCTGTCCTTAATCTTCATGGGAAGGGATTGCACAAAACCTAAGGTCCTTATCATTTTACCGCCGGATGATTTTTTATTCATGGTAATAAAATTTTGGTAATATTTTTTATTGATCATTTTATACCATTGCTCATAGGACATATCGTCCGTACTATAAAAATTATTATAAAAAAGCTTCGAGTCGCAAACTGTTTCGGGCGTTATTACCTTATCTATTTTACCGAAATAAACATAAAAATCTTCAACAAACCGCATTGAAGACTTGTAGGATTTAAAATCCTTGTTAATTTCATACATTTTATAATTAAGGCTGGCGGAAAGTGGATTGCCGGCACTAAGATACATACTCTGTACCCGGATGTTGAAATTTATCTGAAGACACAATTTTTCAACATCCGCCAGCTTTTCATCAAAGGTCTGCTGCACCTGTTTCAAAAGGGCTGCATTTGTGGTGTTGATTTCATTTTCGACAATTCTATAGGTGGAATAATATACGGCAATGCTTATAATTACCGGAATCAACAATACGGAAATATAGGAAAAAATCCAAGGCACCAGTATACTTTCTCTCTTTAAACTTCCGAATCTCATGCGATCAATCTCCTTGTAAAAAGTCAATCAAGAAAATGCTACTCTATGCCATACAAAAGAATTGTAGCACATTTCACAATATTTGAATATATTTTGTCCGGCCGATATAAGAAAGTGATGATATATCGGTAAATTGATGATAACTATAAGTACGGTGTGGTGTTATCGGGGCTGAGCTTCCCTGTTTTCTATCTCCTTGGTGAAAATTGGCATATGAGATATTGACAATTAACTTTGAGATATAGGATGGCTAGAGTAGCATATTTCTTTGAATTTGCACTGAAAAAATGAAACTGGATATATACAAACAGCTGCTTGCGAAGGTATTATTTATTTGAGCATGCTCGCTTGAAAAACCAATATTTAAAACAGGAGGGCCATTCATGTTAAAATATCAAAAAAGATTCGTCTCCCGTATCCTCGTATTGCTGCTTGCTTTACTATTCCTGGCGGGATGCTCCCAGAAAGAACCGGCCGGAACGGAAAGCCAGGCAACAAGCCAGGCGGCAGTTGAAGAAACAACAGCCGGCAATAAAATTGTAAATGAACCCTTGACTTTGACATATTTCGTAGAATTGGAAGGCACCAAACAAGCACCGGTTTTTTCAGATCTCAGCAAATCCAATTTGTATAAGGAATTGGAAAAAAGAACGGGAATAACGATCAAATTTGTTCATCCAACCAGCGGCCAGGCAACAGACCAGCTGAACCTTATGATCTTATCCGGCGATTATCCCGATATTATAGAGAACATGGATTATCCCGGCGGAACGCTTAAAGCCTACGAAGATGGAATAATCGTGCGCATCAGCGATTATATGAATGAATTGCCAAACCTGAGCAAGGTGTTAAGTGAGCATCCGAAATGGGATAAGGAGTTGAAGGATGATGCCAAAAACATATTTGCTTTTCCTTTCATCCGGGGCGATGAGGCAATGGTCTGGACTTCAGGACCCATTCTCCGTAAAGATTGGCTTGACAAGCTAGGCCTCTCCGTGCCTGAAACCATGGATGACTGGTATACTGTTTTAAAAGCTTTCAGAGAAAAGGACCCCAATGGAAACGGTAAAAAGGATGAAATTCCGTTTACTTATGTGAATGCAGAAAGTTATATGCTTCGCGTTTTCTCCGGTGCCTATAATTTAGTGGATGTTGATTGGTGCGTAGAAAACGGAAAGGTTGATTTTGGCCCCTATAAGCCTGCGTATAAGGATTACCTGACAACCTTGAACAAGTGGTATGCCGAAGGCCTTCTGGATCCTGATTTTGCAGCACAGGATTGGGATACCCAGGACGCTAAAATATTCGGCGGCACGGCGGGAGCATGGATTGGCGGAATCATCGGAATGGGGGAGACGGAGTCGGTTGCCAAGGAAAAGATACCGGGCTTTGAGCTTGTAGCCGCACCCTATGCGGTTCTGAACAAAGGTGAGGTGAACAAATGCAAGGGTACGGGTACCTTGTGGGAATCCGTCGTGATATCAGCCAAGAACGAGCACTTGAAGGAAACCCTGAAATGGCTCGATTACGGTTATTCGGAAGAAGGAAATATGCTTTACAACTTTGGTATCGAAGGTGAAAGCTATGCGATGGAAAATGGGTACCCCAAATACACTGACTTAATTACCAAGAATCCAAACGGATTGCCTATGTCTCAAGCCATGTCCCTCTATATGAAGTCACATCTCAGCGGCCCTTTTGTACAGCGGATCGAGTATCTTGAACAGGTGCTTTCAAATGACAATCAGAGGGATGCATTGGCACTGTGGGGAAAGGCAGAAAGTTCAATGTCTTATTCGGGTTCTCGTACAACCGAAGAAAATACCATATTTCAGCCGATAAAGGTAAATTGCGAGACCTATATGCAGGAAATGAGAATCAAATTCATTATGGGTGAGGCTGACTTAAGCAAATTTGACGAGTATATAACAAAACTTAAGGATATGAAGATGGAAGAAGCAAATGCAATAAAACAGGCAGGCTATGACAGGTATCTGGCAAGGTAAAAGTTTACCCGGTGGCCGGGGGTATTAACAATACCCCCATTTCTTTCCCATACCATCAGTTCACGAATTCGGTTTGAAAGGAATAGTTATGTCAAACACAGCGGTTAGTAGTGTTAGTCGGAAAAAATCTATCGGCGGAGCCTTCATGAAGGATTTTACCAAAAACAAATATATATATTTCATGGCGATACCGGTAGTTGCATATTTTGTAATTTTCCACTATATTCCCATGTATGGCGCATCAATAGCTTTTAAGGAGTTTACCCCCGGCAAAGGCATATTAGGAAGTCCCTGGGTTGGCTTCAGACACTTTGAGAGTTTTTTTACCGGTCAGTACTTCTGGAGAACTATCCGAAATACACTTTTACTGAGTGTATATTCCCTTGTGTTCACATTTCCCATACCGATAATTTTTGCTTTGCTGCTGAATGAAGTGCGTAATAAATACTTTAAGAAAGCCATTCAGACGATCAGCTATTTGCCTCATTTCATTTCAGTAATGATAATATGCGGTATGATCATCAACTTTACTGCACGGGATGGTGTGGTGAATGATGTAATTGCTGCCCTGGGCGGTGAAAGGACCACCATGCTGCTTAAGCCGGAATTGTTTAGGTTTCTTTACCTGTCCACCGGTGTATGGCAGGAATTGGGCTGGAATAGCATCATATATATTGCGGCGCTTTCGAGTATAGACCCAACATTATACGAGGCGGCATATATGGACGGAGCGGGCAAGCTTAAACAAACCTTTCATATAACCTTGCCGGGCCTGGCTCCAATAATTGTTACCCTATTGATTCTAAAAATGGGCAATATGATGGAAGTTGGCTTTGAAAAGATATTATTGCTTTACAACCCCAATATTTATGAGACAGCGGATGTAATATCTACATTTGTTTATAGAAGAGGCCTTATAGAATTTCAATATAGTTTCAGTGCTGCTGTTGGTATTTTTAATTCCGTTGTAAACTTCTTGCTTTTGATTACAGCCAATACCATAAGCAGAAAAGTAAGCGAAAACAGTTTGTGGTAGGAGAGGAGGGCAAAGCTTGAACATTCGAAGAAGCTTTGGAGAAAAGGTATTTTCGGTTTTAAATTCAGCATTTATGCTGTTTATTGTAATAATTACATTGTACCCCTTTATATATGTGGTTTTTGCTTCGGTCAGCGAACCCTTTGGATTAATGGGACACAGGGGGCTTTTATTAAAACCCGTGGGCTTTAGCCTGGATGCATATAAACTTGTTTTCAAGAATCCAATGATCTGGATCTCTTATAAAAACACCCTGGTGTATGTAGCTGCAGGAACAGCTGTGAACATGATAATGACCACCTTAGGCGCTTATGTGCTATCCAGGAAAGGCATCAAATGGAAGAAATATATCATGGCTATGATCGTAGTCACCATGTTTTTCAGCGGAGGTCTGGTACCTAAATACCTGTTAATCAGGGAGCTGCATTGGATCAATACAATATGGGCGATAATTATTCCGAATGCTATAAGCGCCTACTATCTTATAATCATGAGAACCCACTTTATGGGGATACCCGATAGCTTTGAAGAATCGGCTAAAATAGACGGAGCTAATGACTTTGTAGTATTGTGGAAGGTAATTATACCGCTTGCCATGCCTGTTATTGCCGTGGTGGTGCTGTTTTATGCAGTTGCGCACTGGAACTCCTGGTTTCCGGAATCAATATACCTTCCTGACAGAAATAAGTTTCCGTTCCAGCTGATTCTGCGTGAAATTCTTATAGCCACCAGCTCTTCTTCAATGACCGTTGGGGAAGGCCGGTATGAACGAGCGTCTTTGGAAATGACCATCCGGCATGCAACAATAATTGTGGCTACAATTCCGATACTGCTTGCTTACCCGTACTTGCAGAAGTACTTTGTAAAAGGAGTAATGATCGGTTCGCTTAAAGGATAGGCGTCACGCGGTAGAGTCTGCATCATCGGATGCGGGGAATAGGAGTTTTAAGGTATGCAAGGGCATAGTATTCGGGAAGTACCTGTTTGGTCTTGTTGGGAACACTCATTTACCAGTTTGAAGACATATAAAAACCCATATAAGGAGATTAATCTGGCAGTGCTTTATAAGGGGCCCGATGGAGAATGCATCAAAAGCTTTGGGTTTTGGGACGGCAGCAATACATATAAAATACGGTTTGCATTCCCTGCCGCAGGTGAGTGGACATGGTCTACGAGATGTTCTGATATTTCCAATAATGAATTGGACAAACAGTCGGGCGCTGTTCAGGTTGTATCTTATATAGGGACGAATAAACTCTACAATAATGGCTTCATTAAGGTTAGCTCAAATAGAAGATATCTAACGTACAGCAATGAAGTACCCTTTCTGTGGATGGCTGATACCGCCTGGATAGCTCCTCTGAAAGCATCCTTTGATGATTGGAAGGAATACGTTGAGGACCGCGTTTCCAAACACTTTTCAGTCATACAACTCTCTCCGGCAAGCGAATGGGGGGGAGAATATGATGTTGACGGTAACCGTGCATTTACAGACGATGAACTTTCCTGTTGGAACCCGGAGTATTGGAGGGGTTTTGAAATGAAGGTCAGGTATGCCAACGAGAGAGGACTGGTAATTTTTCTGGTCGGGCTGATGGAGCCTGTTTCAAGATACCCTGGAACCGAAGAGGCTGTTGCCTTTGCCCGCAACATGGCTGCACGTCTTATGGGTGATTTCGTAGTCTATTCCCCAGGCTTTGACAGCCCTTGGTCTGAGCTTGGGAATACTGTAGGAAACGCCATCAGCAAGGCTACAAAAGTGCATCTGATTACGCAGCATCCCGATACCCCCTGGCAAATGCCGCAAAATCAAACGGCAGAAAATTATTTCGATATGTCTTATATGGACTTTTGTGCCAATCAAACAGGTCATAATTGCGGAGACAGAAAACGGTGCATGAAAAATGCAATTGAATGGAATCTGAGCCTGTACCGGCATAATCCGCCCAAACCGGTAATAAATGCAGAAGCATATTATGATGCAAATGGCACGGCGGATGTTCCCGGAGCTGCATATCAGGGGACGGCATCAGATGCCAGAGCTTTAGGCTATATAAGCTGGCTGTCCGGCTCTTTGGGCTATACTTACGGAGCTTTCGGCATTTGGAATTGGAAGGCCGAAGGTGAAGCGGCTTTCTCATGGAGGAAGGCGATGCAATTTCCTTCTGCTTTTCAAATGAAGTATATGCATGATTTTTTTGATAGTATTGAATGGTGGAGGTTGGAGCCTGCCCATGAGTTCATATTGAACCAGCCGGACGAGGAGGAAGAAAAAGCTGTATTGGCAAAAAGTATAGAAGGAGATATTCTTGTAGCTTATATTCCAGATAACAGGTGCTTGGAGCTTGATAGTTCGGTTGTCAAGTCCGGCGCTACATATCAATGGTATCATCCCAAAACCGGTGTTTACACCGGAGAAACAGTCTACAATGACCATGGTCCGGTATGTATGTTTTATCCGACTGTTGAAGGTGACTGTGTTTTAAGGATAATGAATTCTGAAAAGGAGTAGAAATGGTATTTCCGGCCTGAGATTCGGGTGGTGGATTCTGAACGGGTTGATGAGCTGAGCAACCCGGGGAGTTGCCTCAGGTTTTAACTTTATCATACACTTTATTATTTTTTATAATTATTTTATTTCTGTTTCACATGTTTTTGCTATAATTAAGCGAAAGCTAGTATAAGCAATAAAGCAGGTGAGATAATGGATAAAACGGTTTTGGTTGTGGATGACGATAGAGACATTGTAAAATTAATTACAAAAAGCCTAAGATTCGAGCAATTCGAAGTAATTCCGGCATATACGGGAAAAGAAGCTCTGTCTATCTTAAAAGAGGACTCTGTGGATTTTGTGGTACTTGACATTATGATGCCTGAAATGGACGGACTGGAAGTCTGTAGAAATATCAGAAACCATTATAATATCCCTATCCTTTTTCTAAGTGCCCGTGATAGGGATATTGACAGGATCATAGGGCTGGAAATAGGGGCGGATGATTACATGACCAAACCCTTCAGCATCCAGGAGCTTACCTCCCGGATAAAAGCGCATTTCAGGAAGGTTGACCGCCTGTATAAAGAGTGGAATGAACAAAGGCCCTACAACGATACAAGTGCCTCGGATATCTCATCGCTTGTTTTGAATGAAAAGTCATTTGAGGCCTTTTTAAATAACCAGAAGCTCGATTTATCAACGAAAGAATTTCAGATTCTATCCTTTCTAAAAAATCATTCCAATAACGTATTGACCCGCGAACAAATCTATGAAAATGTTTGGGGGGATGAATACGGAGAAATAAATACGGTTACGGTGCATATTAAAAATATCCGCAAAAAACTTGGCAATCAGTGTGACTTTATAAAAACAATATGGGGGATAGGATATAAATATATTGAAGGGGAAGGGAAGGAGCAGATATGAAGCTGAAAATCAAACTTCCCCTGTTATTTCTGCTGGTGTCTGTGCTAGTCATTTTAACCATCGCTGTCTATGTAAAAGCCGTTTTTATCGGAAAAGTACCTTTCATCGGGACTGAAATGAAAGAAAAATACACTGCCGAATATCAAAAAATAGCGGATCAAATCTCGGGTTTATACCCTGATATGAAAGAAATCAATCAGTATGTAAAACAAATTTTTGAGAGCCGGAATGTTTCAATAATTTTGCATGACAGTGAACTGTCGGAAGTAATTCTATCTTATCGAAAATCGCCTTATAAAAGTGTGCTCACGAATTACTGGCTGCCTGTAAAAACCCATGATGACAGAATCGTATTTTTTTTAGAAATTGAAAGTCCCATAGGTATTGAGTATACCCTGATGAATCCGGAATATATAGGAATGCTTCTTCCCTTACCTTTCATTGTATGCTTCATATTTATCCTCTTGATGATATATTTTCATTTTAATGTGACGAAACCGATCCAGATTCTCAATTCCGGGCTTGAAAAGATAAATATAAGGCGTCCGCTTGTTCCGCTAAACTTAAAAAGGAAAGATGAAATCGGGGAGCTGTACAATCGTTTCAACGAGATGGAGGGGAGGCTTCACCTTGCGCGTAAGGAGCAGACTGACATGATTAGCGCAATAGCACACGACTTAAAAACTCCTCTGACTTCAATTAACGGTTTTGTGGAACTGCTGATCACACAAAAAAATCTTCCCGAAAAGGAAAAGCAGGAATATTATGCGCTTATTCAAAAAAAATCAAAACATATTACCGAACTGATTAGGTGTTTTTCTGCCTTTACCAAAGACGAGCTTGAATTGGAATCGATGGATTTAAAGCCTGTAGCTGCGTTGATATTGTTTGAAAATATCGCTGTGGAATATGAAATTGAATTATCGGGGCTTGATTATGCGTTGACCTGGAACCATTCCTTCACCGCGAATCTGTTTCTGATGATTGATGAACCTATGATACGGCGTGTTTTCGGGAATCTTTTCAGTAATGCCGTAAGATATGGTGGAAAAAAAGAACTGAAAATTTATATGAATGGCTATACACAAGGCTGCTGTGCATATTTTGAAGTGGAGGATAATGGAGCGGGAGTGCCGGATAAAGATCTATCTTCCCTATTTCTTAAATTCTTTACGGTTGATAAATCCCGGCAAAGCCAAAATGGCGGTATGGGGCTTGGACTGGCAAGCTGTAAATCAATCATTGAGCATCATGGCGGAGAAATTTGTGCATATCCTTCCCAGTATGGAGGATTAGGAGTCCGGTTTAGTCTCCCGTTTGTGACATAAAAAATCTAACACGCTTCATAATTTTTTATTTTCTCTTCATTTATATTTATTTACATTTTATTGGGGTTTTATCTTTACCTTTTATACTATGTTTATAGCCTGAAAGAAAGGCTATAAATTTTTTATAGGAGGGATACAAATGCCAGAGAGACGTATGATTGGACCTACAATGTTTGAAGAGTACTCGGAGAAGTACAAGGACTTTCTGAAGATGACCCGCCGCGACGGGATAATCGAAGTGAAGCTGCATACCGACGGGGGAGCGTATGTACATTCCTGGGAAGCCCACACTGCATGGGCTAATGCGTGGTCAGATATCGGCCGTGACGCTGAAAATGAGGTAATGATCATCACAGGAACAGACGATAAGTGGGTAGTAGGCAACCCCGAAGTCTGGAAAACAAAATTCATGGATTGGCCGAAACAAAAGAAACTCGAACAGTATCACGAATCGTTAAGATTGCTTGAAAATATGATATTCTGCATCGACATCCCCACAATCGGAGCGATAAATGGCCCGGGAACGCACTGCGAAATAGCGACCCTTTGCGATATTACCATTTGTACGGAAGACGCAGACTTTTTTGACCCGCATTTCCTGGGCGGCGTACCGCCTGGAGACGGGATGATGCTTACACTTCAAAATTTATTAGGCATTAAGAGAGCGGCATACTACGGATACACCGGCAAAAATATCAATGGTCAAACAGCCTTGGAACTTGGTATCGTCAGCGAGGTGCTGCCTCGTGAAAAGCTTCTTCCCCGCGCATGGGAACTTGCGGAGATGATAATGCAGGCGCCTCGTTCTGCGAGACATTTTACACATTCAATCCTGTCGCGTCCATGGAAAAAGGCCCTTGTTGAAGATCAAGGGTTCCATCTTGGTCACACAATGTATGATATGGCCATTGATGAAGAAGGTCCGCTCGCAAGACTTATGGAAATGAAAGGACGGTTAATGGGTAAATAGAGCAAATCCGCCACACATAATGAGCCGTTTTATGACCTGCAAACAGAATGCGAGATGAAAAATTAATGGATTATATTGAAAGAATCTCTGAAATTATCGACGCCAAAAAGGATACTTTCATTCATGCAAGTGATAAAATCTGGGAGTATGCAGAAACAAGGTTTGAAGAGTTTAATTCTCAAAAACAGCTGTGCGGCATATTAAAACAGGAAGGGTTCACCCTCTCAGAAAAAGCTGCAGGAATCGAGACTGCATTTATCGGAAGCTTTGGAAGCGGAAAACCTGTTGTGGCCATATTAGGGGAATATGATGCGCTTTTTGGATTAAGCCAGGAGGGCGGAGTTGCACAAAAGCGTCCCATCGTCAAGGAGGGAGCCGGTCATGGCTGCGGACATCATTTGTTGGGAGCGGGAGCTTTGGCCGGTGCGGTAGCGTTAAAAGATTATCTTAAAGAAAACAATTTACCCGGCACCATCCGCTACTATGGCTGTCCGGCAGAAGAATCAGGATACGGAAAACCCTATCTGGTAAGAGCCGGAGTGTTTGAAGATGTTGATTTCGCTATAACCTGGCATCCCTATACGGCAAATGGCGTAACTATTTATACTTCGAATATTGTTGTATTGCAAATGTATTTCAGATTTACCGGGATAAGTGCTCATGCCGCGGGTGCGCCTCATTTGGGCCGAAGTGCATTGGATGCGGTAGAACTGATGAATGTGGGGATAAACTATCTGAGAGAGCATGTTATTGATCAGGCGAGGATTCACTATGCTGTGACAAATGCAGGAGGCAAATCGCCGAATGTCGTTCAGTCGGAAGCAGAGAATTATCTGTTCATCCGCGCGCCAAAACTTACCCAGGCAAAAGGGATCTATGAAAGAGTAGCCAACATTGCCAGGGGAGCTGCGTTAATGACAGACACCAAGCTTGAGATCCTGTTTGACGGAGGCTGCTCGGATTTGATTCCCAATAAAACCCTGGCGCTGATTATGGATAAAAATCTTAAAAAGCTTGGTGCTCCGCCTTTTGATGAGAATGACCTGCGGATTGCCAAAGAGTTTAGAGATACCCTCACAGAAGCCGAAAAGAATAGCGGTATAGGGCAAAACGAGGCATTAAAGGATAAGGTCCTTGCGGACATCCTCGACCCCTTTTTTGAATATCAAGGGGTTTTTCCTGCTTCTACCGATGTTGGTGATGTCAGTTGGGTGGTGCCCACCGTACAATGTACAATCGCATGCGCAGCCCTGGGTACACAGATGCATTCATGGCAATTTGTCGCACAGGGAAAAACATCGCTGGCACATAAGGGGATGCTCACTGCCGGAAAGCTAATTGCTGCGACAGCGCTGGAAATAATGCAAAATACCGGGGTTATCGAGAAGGCAAAAAAGGAATTAGCGGAAAGACTGGCTGGGGAAGCCTATGAAAGTCCTATTCCAAAAGATATACAGCCTTCGAAAATGAGATAGAATCTCGAAACCCCGGAAGTTAATCACCCCTCTTGAATTTCTTTATCTGAATAATCAATAATTATTTTTTTGCAGCTTTTGTTTAGTCGATATCATCGTTTGGTTCAGCATTTGACAAGCAAACCACCGCGCAATCCATTCTGCGGTCTTTAATCTTTGTAACTTTTATTGTCAATCCGTATTCTTCAAGCTCCGGTGTGCTGCCATCGCTTGGGATGGTTCCTAAAAGTCCAAAAACCAGACCGCCAAAAGTGTCATATTCCTCATCAGGAAGCAATACGCCAAGCTGCTTTATTACCTCGTCCAGCGGAGCCGCGCCCTGTATACGCCAGGTCCTTGAATCTATACGCTCAATCAGTGGTTTTTCCTCAGGCATGGAAATGTCATCTTCAAGGTCACCTACCAGTTCTTCCAGCAAATCATTCATTGTGATGATTCCGCTCATGCCACCGTATTCATCTACAACAACAGCAAAATGATTTCTGGTTTTTTTCATATTGCGGAACAAGACGTTTGCACGAACAGATTCCGGGATAAAGTATGCTGGTTGCATGGCACTTTTCATCACCTCATCGCAGGCTTTGCTTTTAAGTCTAAAGTAGTCCTTCGCATATAAAACTCCAACGATATTGTCCGGGCTATCCGAGCAGATTGGATAGATGGAATGTCTGCTTTCGTTGATAGTTTGCTCCCATTGTTCATCAGTTTCATCGAGCCACAAAAGAGAAACCTCTGTACGATGGGTCATGATTTCCCCGGCGGAGGTATCATTGAACTCAAATATATTCTGAATCATATCCTGTTCGTCAGGCTGTATCGTTCCTTTTTGCTTGCCCGCGTCCAATATCATGCGGATTTCTTCTTCCGCATTTTCATCTTCCTCACTGTTAGGATCGACACCAAGCAATCGTAGCAGGCCATTGGTGGACACCGTGAAAAGCCAGACTGCCGGGGTAAATATTTTTGAAACCGTGTATATAAGTCCAGACATACCAAGTGCGATTTGCTCTGCTTTTTTCATAGCAAGCCGTTTTGGAATCAATTCGCCCAGGAGTACAGTGAAGTAAGTCAGCAAAACCGTAATAATAGCCACAGATAAGATATTAATTACGGATGCAGGAATGTTAATTCCCATAGCAACAAACCAATTTACCAGTCGGTCAGAAAAGTTTTCCGTGGCGACAGCACTGCTTAAGAGGTTGACCAAAGTAATACCAACCTGAATCGTGGCAAGAAAACCTGCGGGTTGTTCAGTAAGCTTGGTAAGAAGCAAGGCACGCTTATCTCCGGCGGCAGAAAGCTTTGCCAGTTTGTTATCATTCATTGTGATAACGGCAATTTCCGCGCAGGCGAAAATAGCATTAAGACATATAAATACAAGTTGAAGTAAAAGTAACCATAACAAGGGAGTGGCTTCCAAAATTATTACCTCCTTAAATACATATAATGTGTGTTTCTAAAGGGCAGATACAATATTACTTTGTGATTACAACAGTAAAAAACACATAACAAAAAGGACAACATACAATTGCCCCCTACCATGTGTTTAAAATGTTTGAATATCCGCTCTTGTTCTTTAAGTAAAACTAATTCAGCCCTTCGTCGATTAGGCGGTTCTGAATCAGAAGTATCGCTCACTGCAAGTACACCTATCCTTTCAAGAAATTAGTATATGATATTTTACGGTATGTGTCAAGCTGCCGATATTATAAAAATCTATGTGGTTTTTCTTATGTTGTAATACCCGCGCTCAAAAGTTCACTTCCGTTTTCCTGCACTTGCCTTTTGAAAATTTCATATAGAAAAGGAAAGCCTATGGAGCATATCAGCTACAAGAAAGAAACAGAGATGAGGTTGAATGAAACGATAGCTATCCTTTCCTGCCATATACGCATAGACCGAAAAACTCCTTTGTCACGGTAAAGCTTTTTAATTCGGATTGCTTTACTATATTTTCCAGTTCTCCGACCGTATATGAGGCATTAAAAGAGGTTAAGAAGCCAGGCCGGATTTCTTTCGGCTTGGTAGAAGAATAAATAAGCCACTTTAGGAGCGAATTAACATCCCGTCTCATGTCGGTTATGCAGAAGAGTCCCTCCGGCTTCAAAACCCGGCATATTTCATTGAATACCCGGGTCGGATCTTCCCATTCATGAAGAGAGCCGTTTGAGAAAACAGCGTCAAAAACTTCGTCAACAAACGGCATTTGCATGCAGTTGCCTTCAACATAGCTTGCTCTTGTTTCAAACCCGTAATCTCTTGAATTTCTTTCCGCAACTTTGATCATTTCACCGCTTATTTCACAGCCTGTAAGTGTTGAGCCGGGAGCTCGTTTCAGCCACTCCAGTCCCACATATCCCGGCCCTGAACCGATTTCAAGTACATTACCTTTGGTGATGCCTGCTTTTAAAAAGTTGTCGACATTGTTCCACCCTTTGTCACGCATCGTTTTTGCGAAACGGTCGAAGATTTCTACCTTCAATTCGGCCTGAATACCTTCATTGGTTTCGATGATTCTTTGTTTTGGCATGGTATTTATCCTCCTGTCAGCTTAAATCATTCAGTGTTTCTATGGCCCATCCAAGTTCGGCCTGATAATGACATTCATGATGGTTGAATATGATATTCACCATTGCTTTAAATTCATGGGGGACAAATTGCAAGGTTTCATTTTTATGATGTTGAATTGCTGCAATGATTTTTTTTAACTTTTCAATATAGGCTGCCAGTTGCACGGTGATATCTGAGATTTTCAGATACTCTGAAAAATAAAACACACTGTCTGAAGGAAATGTAGGACGATAGTCAAAATCAAGTAGTCCGTTCAGCATATCCCTGAAAGCCTTAATACCCTTATCTGTAATCGAATATACGGTTTTTTCCGGCCTACTGCCCGGCTTTTCACTGCTTGCCAATAGCAGACCGTCGGTTTCCATTTTTTCAAGATGATAATAGATGGTTGGAAGCTTGATCTGCGTGAAATCGGAAAGCTGTTCCGCGATTGTCTTTTTAATCTGATATCCATGCTGCGGTCCGAATCTCTGCAGTAATCCAAGAATATAAAGCGGTATTATGAAAATCACCCTTTCTTATATCATTAGTCAGTACTGAGTATAATTATACTCAGTACTGACTAAATGTCAAGACTAAAATATGCCGCAGTCAACGATGATGGGCAAAGAATTCATTGTATGTCTGTCCACATTAGCTTGATCTTGAAAATCTGCTGAGAGTCATGGCAAACGAAAGATTGAGCGGACGGAAGATATGTGAATCAAGGGCTTTGGAGATTTTGTTTTATGTAATTTGCAGAAAAAGAAAAAAACAGGATGGACAAAAATCAAGAAAACTGTAGAAATTTGTTTTTTCTTCTGGTATAATACTTTAAATTATGACAATAAAAATGTAATTCATAAAATTACAGATAAAGTAATTAAAGATTTATCTTGTCAGTACAATAAATACAAAGGAAGCGAATGCCCTTATGAACTCACGGAACCGTGACATGGATATGTGCAACGGACCGCTGTTCAGTAAAATATTGATTTTCGCCTTACCCATCATGGCAATGAACATCCTGGAACTGCTGTTCAATACAGCGGATATGGTAGTTGTCGGACGATTTTCAGGCAGCCGCGCATTGGCCGCGGTGGGAGCGACAGGAGCTCTTATTAACCTGATCGTTACCTTGTTTATGGGCTTGTCTGTGGGTACCAGTGTAATTACGGCGCAGGATGTCGGTGCCGGCCAGACGGATGCAGTAAGCCGGTCTGTCCACACATCAATCGTTATCAGCATTATCAGCGGTCTGATTGTCATGGTGGCGGGCCTTATCCTTTGTGAGCCTTTATTAATTTTTATGGGTACGCCGAAGGATATCTTACCCCTTTCAGCACTGTATATGAGAATCTACTTTATAGGCGTGCCCGCAATCATGGTATACAACTTTTGCGCTGCCATCTTACGCGCTGTGGGCGACACCCGCCGCCCTATGTACTTTCTTATCACTACTGGCATTGTGCACGTTATATTCAACCTATTTTTCGTCATCGTACTGCACATGAGCGTCGGTGGTGTAGCATCTGCTACGGTCATTTCTCAATATCTGGCAGTGCTGCTGATTATGATCTACCTTTACAGGTATGATGGAGCCATACGTTTCATACCCCGACGGATGCTTATTGATGGAGGTAAACTGAAGGACATTGTGAGGATCGGGTTGCCCGCGGGGTTGCAAGGTTTATTGTTCTCTATTTCCAATGTGCTGATCCAGTCAGCTGTCAATTCCTTCGGTTCCACCATGGTTGCGGCCAGTTCGGCTTCAAGCAATGTCGAGGGCTATGTCGGCACCACGATGAATGCCTATTATAACGCTGCTGTCACCTTTACCGGACAGAACATGGGCGCAAAGAAGTATAATCGGATAGACACGGTTGCAAAGGTGTGCACAGCATTGATATTCGCCACATGGATTGTCTTGAGCGGAGCAATAATGCTTTTCGGCAGGCAGTTGCTGGGTATCTTTACGTCCGATCCGAAGGTCGTTGAATTGGGCATGCTGCGTATGAATGTCATGATGGTCGCATACTTTACCTGCGGCACGATGAATGTATATCCGGGCTTGACCCGCGGGATGGGTTTTTCAATACTGCCAATGCTTTGTACATTGGTAGGAGCCTGCATTATGCGGATGGTTTGGCTGGCTACGGTATTTGCCTGGTATCCAACAGAAATTATGCTCTTTGTGTGCTATCCGATCACCTGGGCGTTGGCGGGACTTGGCCAGGTAGGCTGCTTCTTCTACGCACGGAACCGGATTCGCAGAAATGCTGTGCCGGAAACTCAACCGGTGGAAGCCTGTGGAATATGAACGTCGGTTAATAAGGAAGTAAAATCCGGACTGTCGTACCTTTCCCAGGAGTGCTGGAAATATCCAGACCGTATTGTTCTCCGAAACGCAGCTTTATCCGCTGGTTTACATTCATAAGGCCATAGCCGCTGCCGGTTTTACTTTCTATTTGGCCAGTCTGCAATTGCATAAGCCTGGCTGGCTCAATGCCGATCCCGTTGTCTTCCACTTCCAGAATTACCCTGTTTTCTGTTCGATAGCCCCGGATAGCTATGGCAATCTCCTGATTTTCTTCTCCGCACCCATGCTCAATGGAATTCTCGACGATGGGCTGGAGAACGAGTTTTACGGTTGGGACATCCATAATATCGCTGCTTATGTTAAAATATGGTTTTACCCGGTTCATTGTCCGATACCGCTGTATCTCGAGATAGGATCTTACACATTGGACTTCTTCCCGGATGGGGATGACCTCTTTTCCCTTGCTAAGTGAAATACGGTAGAAATTTGCAATATTTTCTACGAATTCCCGGATTTCCGCACCTGTATTTTTGACTGTCATCCAATTGATAGCAGACAGTGTGTTGTACAGGAAATGCGGATTTATTTGTGCTTGTAAAGCTGCAAGCTCTGCTTCCTTTTTCTTCAGGTTTAATATATAAACCTCATTGATGTACAGTTTTATGCGATCAGCCATCTCACTGAAATTGCGGTCCAGAATGGCAAATTCATCTTTTCCTCCGATGGATTGCTTGATGTCGAAGGTACCCTGTTTCATATGCTGTATCTTTTTAAGGAGGACATTTAACCGCCGTACCAATAATTCCGAAAGGAGCAGAATAATAAGAACAGCTATGACTATGCAAATAGCAATGAACACCAGGGAAATAAATTGAAGATTCTTTGTTTGCTTTAACAGATTATTCAAAGGAATAACCGAGATTACTCTCCACCCGTTATGAAGCGTCCTATAGATCGCTCTTTCGCGGCTGTTGGCGTTGTTGATGTCAAATTCACCATTCGCTTCAGTTACTTTTGATAAAAGATATGAATTCTCCAGCTTCTTACCAACCAACTCGCGCTTGTTTGAAGTAATGACGATGCCGTTATCGTTGATAAGATAGATATCCTTGTCGCGGCTATCTTCTTTAATTAGAGCATATAGGCTGTTTTCTCTAACCTCCAGGGTTAATATATCCTTAAAACTACCGGTATATTGAAAATTCATAGGCCGGTTGTAAGTATAAATCAATTCGGCATTACTGATTTTAGAACTATATTCATCCTTATCCCAGTAATTGTTTTTTAAATTGATATACCGGCTTTCAGACCAATATCCTTTGATTCCTGCGGAGGATATCTTTTTAAACTCCGGCGTTGCTGCCTGCTCCGGGGTCATCCGCATCAAATATACGCCTGGGGAGTAAAGCGTGTCGTTGGTGAAGTATATCAGGACCCGCCGGATATCGCTCCGGTATTTTGTATATCCCACCAAGAGTTCGCGGATACTGTCGCTTGCGTCGATAATATCCACAGGATATTCATACTCACGGTGCAGCAGGCCGTTCAATATGGAATTCAGATATAGGTAATTTGCAATATCTTCATATTCGTACAATTTATTATCGATGTTTCCGGATAACTGGGTTAATGATGACTTATAACTGGAGGTGGATTGGTCTATGATGATTATATTTGCTTTTTCCAGCAAAAAGCTGCTTAAAAGGACTACAGGGATGATAAATACGATGATGTAGGACAGAATGAGCTTCTGCTTTATTTTCATATCATTGGTAAGCTGTATAAGCCGGGAAAAGATATACGATCGGAATTTGTCAGCTCTTTTTTGTGCCATCCCTGAATTCTCCTGGCGTCACGCCATAATATTCTTTAAACACCGAACAAAAATAGGATGCGCTTTCATATCCTACCATGGTACTGATATCCTGTACTTTCAGGCTTGTGTTTTTCAACATTTCCATAGCTTTTTTCATTCTGTATTCAACCAGATAATCCTGTACGGTAATCCCTGTTTTATTCTTAAATACCCTACGGATATACCCGGAAGCCATAAAGACCTTTCGGGAGATATCATCAATTGTAAGGTTATTTTCATAGCCGGCGTGGATTATTTCCTTGATTTGCTGTATAAGCACACTGTTCTTATCCTGACGCAGGTTGTACAGGTATTCTGCTATAGCGCGGAGGCAGTTGGAAATCCAGTTCCTGATATCGGGAATGGTCTCGAAATGCATGATTTTTGACCATGGAGACACACCCGTTCCCAATACATTCTCTATGCTTTCATGATTTTCTGAAAGGATACGGATGGCGGAGCTTACCAGCTGCATGCAAATTGATTGCAGATACTGCTTATCCATCCGCTGACTTGTCGTAATTTCAGAGAAAAGATTGTTCACCACTTCGGCCACCAGCTTTGGATTGGCTGCCGAAATGGCTTCATCAAGCCTGGCGATGATTTCATTCAGATTTGGTTGCATTGCCATATCCGGAGTGATTTTGTCTTCATACCATAGTACTCTGTTGTTGCCAAGATAGAATTTTTGATGGACTGCTTTCCTTGCCTGTTGGTATAATAGCGGCAGCATTTCCAGGTCGGAGGATATGGAGCTCAGGCCGATTGTGGCGTCTATGCTGCTATTAGTCCTTATTCGCTGGAGGATGTTCTCGCCGTAAACCTCTGCTTGATGAGATATTTCTTCATCGTTCAGGATGGCGGGGAAGTAAAGCAGCCTGGCAAATTCTCCGTCATGAGTGCCCAAAGCGGGAAAGTCGCCTATCTGACGGCCCTGAGCATTGATATCATTCATAAGCTTCAACGTTTCGGTATAAATCTCTTCTTCACTATGGGTGCTGCAAAACTGCGCAAATTCATTTATTTCAATGATAGAAACACAAAACTTTCCCGGATGAATGCGGATCCCCAGGAAACGTGCCCTTTCCAGTAATTTTTTAGTATCGAGCCTGGTGATTCCGAGAAGGACCTCCCGGAAAAACTTCTCTCGCAGCAGCGGTATGCTTTCATTCAATTGCTTCTTCAGAACAGCTACCTCTTCATGCTTGTATTTATCTTCAAGGAAAATATTAGCTGCTTTTTTTATTACATTGAGAAGTTCTCCCATATTTACCGGCTTCAGAAGATAAGCGAATGCGTTTATAGTAATGGCATTTCTCACTGCCTCGAAATCTTCATAGCCGCTGATGAAGATGATTTTGGTTGCCGGGGATTGTTTCCTTACATTTTCCGCCAAACTCAGCCCGTCCATCACCGGCATTTTTACATCGGTGATGATCAGATCGACGTTCTCTTTCTCCAGCAATTGCAGCGCGGCCTTTCCATTCCATGCCTCTCCGATGATTTCAATCCCTAATTCATTCCAGTTGCAAATTGAACGGATGCCTTCTCTTTCCATTTCCTCATCATCTACAATCAAGAGCTTAAGAATAAAAATTCCTCCTTTTGAAGAATCCCGATACTTAGGAGTACTGAAAATATTATTTCCCGCCTTTCTGAAAATACCGTCCGCAATGGACTGCATTTTCAGAAAGATATACGGAAAATTATATTTTTACCTGTACTTAAGTATAACACAATAGAAAAGCATTTATTATTTATGAATAGACAATATATATAGAAATTTGCCAAGTCAATAGCCGGGGTTCATAATACGATATAAACAGTTCGGATTGCATCATTAAGCTCTTTAGCCTCAAAGCAGAGCAGGTCTCTAACTGCATATGCCATATATTGTGCCGTTCTTCAAGTTCATATGCCGATATAAAATGTGCACATCTTCCCTTCATGCGGGCTGCAGACTGCTTTATAATTTGATTATGGAATGTTTAGCAATCCATTAGCATCATGTTGAACAACGTCACAGTCCTCTTAGCTGGGGGCTACCGATTGAAAAAGCAGTCAGTGGTGGGCTGCAATTCCTAACTGACGTTGTTCAAAGTGGCGCACGAAGTGTAGCGTAGGGCGAATTCATTTCGCCCGCAGCGAGGGGAAATGGGGGCATGCCCCCAATGAAAATTGAAAGGAAGGGCGAGCATTTTGCAGCACCTAACTATGAAGCAAGTCACTGTGCATAAAGCCGGAGCAGGTTTATGGCAGAGAATCTACAAGCAGCGTATTCTTTTAGCTATGACCTTACCCTTCGTACTATGGGTCATTGTTTTCAGTTACACTCCCTTATGGGGATTATTGATGGCTTTTGAAAATTATGATCCGGGAAAGGGGATTCTTGGGAGCCCGTGGGTAGGCTTGAAGCATTTTGTAGCTTTCTTTACAGACGATAATTTCATATTGCTTATACGAAACACCGTCTCCATGGGATTTATCAATATAGCGCTGGGCACTGTATTTCCAATCGTATTTGCTTTGTTTTTAAATGAAATCAGATGCCTGGGACTTAAAAAAACAGTCCAGACCATATCCTACCTGCCGCATTTTATTTCTTATGTCGTTGTGGCAAATATATTCCTGACGCTGTTATCTCCCACGGATGGGGTTGTCAATCAGCTTCTGATGCTTCTTAACATCACGAAGGAACCGGTTTTCTTTTTTGCGAAGCCGGAGCTCTTCTGGTTCTTGATTGGTTTTATCAACATATGGAAAGAAGTTGGCTGGTCGGCGATTATCTATATCGCTGCAATATCCTCTATTAACCCTGAGCTCTATGAAGCTGCTACCACGGATGGAGCCGGGAGATGGAGAAAAATGTGGCATATTACTCTGTCCGGTATAAAGCCTACGATCGTCGTCCTGCTGATACTGAGTGTGCCCGACCTGATTAACGCAGGCTTTGAGCCGTCCTATCTGCTGGGTAATTCTCTGGTGAGTGATTACTCGGAAGTAATTGACACATATGTTTATAAAATCGGGCTTGGAAACGGACAATATTCCTTTGCAACGGCAGTCGGTTTTTTCAAGATGATTATCAGCCTCATACTCATATTTTCAGCAAATAAAATATCCAAAAAAATTAGCGAGTACGGCATTTACTGAGGGGGAGCATAACGGATGAAACAAAAAAACGGCGGACATATTTTTGCTGTAATCAATAGCGGGGTCTTTGTAATTCTGGCTTTTATAACTTTATATCCCTTTATCAATATATTGGCGTTATCCTTAAACGATGCGGTTGATACAATGGCGGGCGGGATTTTCTTCTGGCCGAGGATCTGGTCTCTGGACAGCTATTATGTCATTTTCAAGCACAACAGTCTGGTAAGCGCATTTTTGATGAGTGTGGCAAGGACGGTTGCCGGGACGGTCTTATCCATTCTTGGTGCTTCTATTATGGGATATGTATTGACCAAAAAGTATCTGGTGGGCTACAAGTTTTTTTACATGCTTTTTATTATCAGCATGTTCTTGAATGTAGGCCTTCTTCCAAGCTATATGCTTTACAAAAACCTTCACATCTATGATACCTTTGCAGTGTATATCCTTCCCGGTCTTGTCGGCGTGTTTTACCTTATCCTTTTCAGGACATATTTTTTGCAGCTTCCCGCCTCGTTGGAGGAATCCGCTTATATTGACGGGGCCAATGAGTTTCAGGTATTTATCCGTGTCATGCTGCCTCTATCGGCGCCGATCCTTGCCACCGTCGGCCTGTTTATTGCTGTCGGACAGTGGAATTCCTGGACGGATACGCTTTACTTCACAACCGACGACAGGCTGGAGACGCTGCAATATGTCCTTATGAAAATACTTCGGCAGGCAGAGGCTGCGCAAATGGTTAATTCTGCGGAGATGGACATGCTGCGCAGGAAAAAATTGATTAAGATCTCTCCCGATTCGGTAAAAATGGCTATCACCATCGTCGCAACACTGCCCATCCTGTTGGTTTATCCGTTTTTACAGAAGTATTTCATCAAAGGCATGACCATAGGCGCAGTCAAAGGATAGGGACCAGATAGATATAAGTTGGCAATAAAATTCATTGAATTTTATTATAAAAATACTATTATTAAATGAGGAGGAGAATTATGAAGAAAAACAGTACCAGGGTTTTGTGTCTTATCATTGCCTTACTATTGGGCCTGGCAAGTATTTCCGGCTGCAGTAGCAAGAACGCAGGAGATAATCCTTCAACTTCAGCAGGTCCGACACAAGCGGCCGCAAGCTCCGGTGGAGCTGTGAACGGACGGGAGGAACTGGCTGCAATGGAGCCTATTGAGTTTACCGTATTCAGGCCGGATCCCAGCATGAAGATCCCCCCGGAAAATGCCCCGATTCTGCAGCAGGTCTACGACAAAACAAAGGTAAAAATAAAATTCGACATCCCCCCGGCCGATGCCATAGAGTATTTGAACATCAAGCTGGCGGCTTCGGATTATCCTGATATCATTGAATTTCCCAACTATGACACAATGGGAAAATATATCAATGCCGGTCACCTCATTCCGTTGGACGGACTACTGGACAAATACGGGACCGTATTGAAAACGAACCTGGGTCCGATTCTCAACAGACTTAGATCTGAGGCGGACGGCAAAATTTACTATCTGCCGGGAAGATACAGGATCAACGGCGTGGATCAATTTCCTGAGACCGGCAATAACTTTAATATCCGTTCCGATTTCCTAGAGAAAAAAGGATGGTATAAACCGCAGACACTGGAGGATTATGAAAACCTGCTAAAGGAAATCAAAGCGCAGGATCCGAAAATAATACCGGTTTCCTTTGCTCTAGGCGGCGGAAGCGGCGGCGATATTTCCACATTGACGAGAATTGCCGTCAGTGCCAGCGGTTTGGCCTATTCCGGGGGAAGTGGCGAATTTGTTAATTTAATCAAGCAGGACGACGATACACTGGGTTTTGCGTATAAAAACGAAAGTGTACGCGATTTCTATAAGTGGCTTAACAAGTTGCACATAGAGGGCTTGCTTGATAAAGAGGCTCCCGTGCTGACAATGGATGCACTCAAAACAAAAAGCGCGGCCGGAAAAGTGGCTTCGGTGATTGGTGATTTCTGGAGTGCTCCTGCGGAAGCCAACAATTATTTTGAATCCAAGAATATGAATCAGCTCTTCTATTACTTTTTCCTGAAAGCAAATCAGAACGTACAAAAGGTAACATATGCTGCCTACTCGCTGGCTTACAATTATGGCTATGGCATTACCGATAAATGCAAGGACCCCGAGAGGCTGATAAAGTTTATCAATTATCTGAATACGGAAGATGGCTTTAACGCTATGCACGGCATTACCAATTTTGACGGTGAGGATAAGGAAGGGTACGATTTTTATGTCGATAAAAACCAGGGCAATGCCATATTCCCCACCAAATGGTTTTCGGATCAAATAGCCAAAGATGAAAATTTCGGCGCCAGCCGGGGCTTTATGACATTGTTGGGCTTTGGTTTTGCAATGAGTAATGTCCCTGGAGGAAAATACGATTATATCAAAGTGGAAGAGGATGTCGGAGCCTGGGACAGTGATACGATGAAAAAAGTCAAAGCAGGCTTTGGCGTGAAAGGTACGGATTATTTTCCGATGATGAGGGACATGAGCATTGATGTTACCGAAATCACAGGATTTCCGCTCCAGCCTGAAAGCGACGAGGGGATCATCAAGGCAAAAATCGATGATTACATCTTCAAGACAGTACCCAAGCTTATTGTCGCAGAATCAGAGGCTGATTTCAATCTGGCATATGATGATTTCCTGGCCAAGCTGGATAAAATGGGCCTTGAGAAATGGATAACAAAAATGAACGAACTGTACAAAGCAAGGAAAGAGCTCTGGAAGTAGTATACAAGAAATCGGCAATAATCCGGATGCAGGAGAAAACGTCTATGATCATCAGCGATCATGGACGTTTTTTTCAAGTATGGCAAGGCTGGAAAATAAATTTTCAGTTTTTGCAGGAAAACAAGAAGTTGTATAGAATAAATAATTGTCCCTGAAATGTAAAAAAATCCAAAAATATATGGGCCTCATTATGCATCTATGGGAATAGTGCTATTTGAATGGATATTGATTGATATCATATGATTTGAGGGGCTGGACATATGAAAATCGTAATCAGAAGCTTAATTATCATACTCGCGACAGCTGCTTTCATTGCAGTAAACTTGCTATTAATAAATAAAATGACTTCAGTCAACGGCAGCAGTACAAAACTGAAACCCAAGATCGTCCTGATAAGCCATGTATATTCAAACCCTTACTGGAACTATGTCAGGCTTGGAGCTGAGAAGGCGGCTGGGGAAAGGGGCGCAGTTATCGACTTTCAAGGCCCGGATGTCCCCGATGCGGGGGAAGGGATTAAGCTGATCAATATGGCATATTCTGCCAGGGTCAGCGGCATCATCACCTATATTCAAGACCAGAACAGATATAATGACGTGATAAATGCAGTAGTCAAGTCAGGGATGCCATTGGTCACCATTGACTCGGATGCAGAAAAATCAAACAGGCTTGCCTATGTGGGGACCGACAACGTTGCTGCAGGAAGGACAGGAGCAAAGGAAGTCATCAGGCAGATCGGGACAAAGGGCAAGATCGCAGTGATAATGGGTGGAAAGGATGTGAAGAATCAGGTAGAGCGGGTCAGCGGCTTCAAGGAATATGTGGAGAAGAATTCCAATCTGGAGGTAGTGGATGTCCAATCATCCAATGCCTTTCTGCTTGAAGCGGAAATTGCGGCAAACCACATCCTTGACAATGATAAGGATATAAAAGCCTTGTTCTGCACATCTGCACTGGATGGTACCGGAGCGGAAAAAGCGGTTGGCAGTCTTGGTCTTGATGGGAAAGTGAAAATCATCTGCTTTGACGATCTTCCTGAAACCCTCGGAAAAATCAAGGAGGGGAAAATAGCGGCAACGATTGTGCAGAAACCCTTCTATATGGGATATAAGGCGGTACAGATCATTATGGATAAGATAGAAGGTAAGTTCGAAGGACGGGGAAAAGTCTTTTTAACAGGCGTGGAAGTCGTAAACATTTCAAATATTGAGACCTATATAAAAATGCAGGGAGAGGGTTTGAGTGAAAACCGGCAGCCTGAAAAGTAGATTCATCATTTTTGCAGCGATATTGTTGATACCCATTGCTGCAAGCGCAGTTATATCATTGGTTATAAGCGGCAATATCAATGAGAATTACAATCAGATCCTGAGCAGGATCAACATGACCAATGAAATAAAAGATTACCTTGAGAAATCCCTGCTAGGGTTTAACAAATACATCCAGGAAAATTCCCGGGATGGAAAGGACCAGTATCAGGCCAACTGTGAAAATGCCATTACGCTGGTGAAGGTCCTCCGGGAAGATTCATTGATTGACAGCAGCTACATCGTAAGGGACCTCCTTAACTCGCTTTACAGTTACAAGGAATCAGGCGATGGGACAATCAGCAAATATACGGAAAAAAAGCGCATAAACGGCTATTATCCGGATTATCTGAAAACCAAGGAGATTGCCGGTTACTGCGAAGAACACACTTCCAAGCTGATCAACAGCTATTTGAAGTATAACAGTCTGATTTATGAGAAACTCAGCAAGAATACGGGTTTTATATACAGGCTGTTGGTTTCCTACATCCTGATTTCCATCCTGATCGGTATTTTTGATACCTTCTTTTTTCTGGGCAATATAACCAATAAGCTAAAGGAGCTTGTGGAGGTTTCCAAGAAGGTCTCCAAAGGAAATTTCGGTTATATCGAAGGCAAAAAGACAAATGTTTACGAACTTGACATCCTGTCAGAAGCGTTCAGCAAAATGATAAGGGATATCCTGGAGCATATCAATTCACTGAAGGAAAATGCCGAGCTGGAAAAGAAGCTGAGTGAAGAGGAGATGAAGCTCCTGAAGACCAAATATGCCTTGAGGCAGTCGGAGCTCAAGGTACTGCAGTCCCAGATAAACCCCCATTTCTTATTCAATACGCTCAATTGCATAAACCAGACTGCAATAAAGGAGAAGGCGCGGAATACTGAAAAACTCATCAGGTCGGTGTCGGAGATCCTTCGGTACAGTCTTAGCAAGCTGGACAGAAATACAACCCTGGAGGATGAAATCAATATAGTGAAAGAGTATATCTACATCCAGCAGTTGAGGTTCGAAGACCGGCTCAAATTCGAACTTGTAATCGAAGCGGATCTGAAAAAGTATTTGGTGCCTGCAATGACACTGCAGCCGTTTGTGGAAAATGCCTTTATCCATGGGATCGAGCCCATGGTGGACGGCGGATTGATCAGCATTAAAATAAAGGATACGAATCAGTTCTGCGTTATCAAGATAGAAGATACAGGCTGCGGTATGGATGAAGGCACTCTGGCAAAAATCAGCGCCAATGACGACGATCAGGAGCATAAAGGACATACGACAGGGCTTGGCATAAAAAGCGCCGCAAAAAGGCTTGAGCTTATGTATGGGACCCCGGACCTTTTCCTTATAGACAGCCAGCGGGGCAGGGGGACTACAATCATTTTAAGGATTCCATCGAGCGCTGGCGAAGAGGTTGCTTCTGCCATTGTGTAGCGAGGGGGTATGGAAAGGATGGGAAGCCCATGGTAAAAATACTTGTAGTTGATGATGAAAAATATGACAGGGATGCAATTACCACGATGCTGACCGAGGAGTTCAAGCAGGGGCTGGAAATCCAGGAGGCAAAGAATGGAAAAGAAGCCATAGAAGTAGCCGAGTACCTGAGGCCGGATATTGTCATAACGGATATCAAAATGCCGGGAATAAACGGCTTGAAGGCTATCCAGGAAATCAGAAGGTTCTTGCCTGATGTATATTTTATAGTACTGACGGCATACGACTATTTTGATTTTGCGGTGGAAGCGGTGAAAAATAATGTTAAGGAGTATATACTGAAGCCTTTTGGAAAATCCGACATTGTTGAGAAAATAGAAGCGGCAATCCTGTATGTCAATAATGAGAAGCGAAAAAGGAAGCTGCACATAGAGAGCCAGGAAATGCTTTCGAATATAATGCCTGTGATTGAGAACGAACTTGGTTTTGCCATAATAAACAATTCTTTATCTCTGCTTGATTATGAAACCTACCTGGGCTACCTGGATATGAATTTCAAAAACGGGTTTGCTTTAGTAATCAAGATGACAGACCGCACGGGGGAGGGCGGAGAAGCAGAATTTGAAGGTGAGCTGCTCCGCCTGCAGATCGGCGAGTGTATCAAAAAATGCATAGGAAAATTCTATAAAAATGTGGCCAGCTTCAGGTTTACCAGGGAATTCGTATCCTTTATCCAGGCCAAGGAACATGAGGACGAAGAAATGATCATGCAAAACATAACGGGCCTGTGCGCCGATCTCAGAAGTGATATCAAACGCCTTTACAATAGGGGCGTAGTGGTCAGCATCGGCAAATGCCACTCTGGAATAACCAAGATGCACCTGTCCTACGAGGAAGCCAGGGCAGCCTTGCATTATGCCGGCGAGGGCGCTGGAATCGTGCATTACAACGACCTGGAAAGCAAGCTGAAAATGAATGGGTGGCATGCCGAGGCATTCAATGCAGTGGACAGGGAAAAAGTTGCGCTTTTCAAATCCGTAGAGCAGTATATAAAGGATAATCTTGAAAAGGAGCTGGACCTCGGGACCGTTGCGGCAAAATTTAATTTGAGCATCTATTATTTCAGCAGGATATTTAAGGATATACTGGGATACAACTTCCCTGATTATATCAACATATTAAGGCTGAACAAGGCAAAGCAGCTGCTTCTCAACAACGAGACCAGCATCAAGGAAATATGCTATGCTACAGGGTACAGCCATCCCAACTATTTCAGCAAGGTCTTCAAAAAATATGAGGGAATGACGCCTTCGGAGTATAAGGTAAAAAGTTGCTCTGCTGAGTAGCAATTTTTTGCTTCAAGCTCAGCAATATTTTGCTGTTAGTCAGCCGTTTATTCCGTTGAGAAGATGAAAAAAATCCAATATGATTAAATCGTAACATTACCCTGTATCACTACTTACAAAATTAGTACTGATTTAAGGAGGTAAAATTTCATGAAGAGGAAGTTGTCCGTAATTCTTTCATTGATGTTGGTCTTTACCGCTTTGACGTGTATTGCCTCATCACCCGTACAGGCCGCAGCGAAGCCCAAAATTGGTGTTGTCTTGCCGACAAACAGCGAGTCAAGATGGCCGATGGCCTACAAACAGCTCAAGGCAGCAGATTCCAACTTACTGATTCTGTACAGTGATAATAATCCTGCTACAGAAAAAACCAATGTAGAGACTCTTATCAACAAGGGCTGCAAAGTTATCATCATTTGCCCGTTTGACGGTAAAGCAGCTGCAGCGGAAGCGGATTATGCCAAATCAAAAGGTGCGACTGTCATTTCCTATGACCGTATGATCATGAACACAAAATCTGTCGATTACTATGTTACATTCGACAGTGTTGCTGTCGGCCAGGCACAGGGCCAGTATCTGGTTGACCAGGCAAAGGATAAAGGCAAAGGGCTTCATCTTTATTTGTATGCAGGCGCTACCACCGATGACAATGCCTTCACATTCTTTGCAGGTTCCTGGAAGGCTTTACAGCCCAAGATCGCGGATGGGACGTTCATAATACAGAACTCAACCCAGGCGGTTGACCTGAAGGATAAGAAAACTCTCACACGTGCTGAAATGTCCAGCATCATCGATCCAATTGCCACCGGATGGGATCCGCCGACGGCTAAAAACCTGGCGCAGGCTAATCTGGCCAAGCTGAAGGCTACTGCCAAAGGCGCATGCTATGTGCTCTGTCCGAATGACGACACCTCCCGTGCGATTACAGACACCTTCCGGGCAGATCCGGATGTCAAAACAATATTCTCCACCGGACAAGATTTCACAAAGGCTTCCATTCAGTATATCATTGACGGCAAACAAGGAATGACGGTAGCAAAACTGGACAAATACCTCGTACAGGATTCGCTGAAAATAGCTAATCTGGTCCTTGCCGGGAAAAAGCCGGGCAAAGATCTGATCAAGCAGCAGTATGATAATGGCGCTAAGAAAGTCGACAGCACCCTGGATACAATAACCAGCGTGACAAAGGCCAATGTGAAATCCATCATCCAGCAAAGCGGATTGTACAAAGCAACAGACTTTAAAAATCTCAAATAAGGGTAATTAACAGGAATAGTTGGTTATCGATGGCAAGGCAGCATAAATTAAATGATTTTTCCAGGTGCAGTATTTATAAGAGCGGGGTTTATAAGAGCGGGATTTATATCCTGCTCTTATAGCACATTTAAGGTATTTGGCCGAAGCCGAATCACCAAAAGACGAGTGGGGCTCGATGCCCCGAGGCTTTTATTATGAGTTGCTAATAAATTAATGTCCACTGAGAGGTGATCAATATTGGAACCTGAGGACTATATTCTTGAGATGGATAATATTGAAAAAGAATTCCCCGGGGTCAAAGCAATCAATGGGGTAACCTTCAAAGTCAAACGCGGCGAAATACACTGTCTCGTGGGTGAAAACGGTGCCGGCAAATCTACTTTGATGAAGGTATTGTCCGGAGTTTATCCGCATGGAACTTTTCAGGGTAAGATAAAGCTCAATGGCGCAGAGCAAAAATATCGAGGCATAGCGGACAGTGAAAAGGCCGGTATTGGGATTATATATCAGGAATTGGAATTAATACCGGAACTTACAATTTATGAAAACATATTTCTGGGGAATGAAATTAAAAAAGGTTTTTTGGTTGACTGGAATGAAACCATTGTAAAAGCAGCGGAAATGCTTAAGAGAGTACATGTTCATGTGAAACCCGATACAAAAATCAAAGATTTGGGAGTGGGCATGCAGCAGCTTGTGGAAATCGGTAAAGCCTTGAGCAAGGATGTCAAGCTGTTGATATTGGATGAGCCGACGGCAGCCCTGAGCAAAACAGACTGTGAAAATCTGTTCAAGATTCTAAGGGATTTAAAAAAGCAAGGTGTGACCTGTATCATGATTTCCCATAGATTACGGGAAGTGGTGTCCATAGCGGATACGATCACTGTATTAAGGGACGGAAAAACCATAACTTCCCTGGACGCCACAAAGCATCCGATTGAAGAAAGTGAAATAATCCGGTACATGATCGGCAGGGAGATCGGCAATATCTATCCGAAACGTGAAAGTAAGGAAATCGGCGATATCGTCTTCGAGTTAAAAAATTGGTCGGCATTTGACGTCAGCAAGGGACGCGAGATTCTGCACAATGTAAATATCAATGTCCGAAAAGGGGAAATTGTAGGCATTGCCGGATTAATGGGTGCTGGGCGTACCGAAATGGCATTGAGCATTTTTGGCAATGTGAAAAAATATATTACAAAAGGTGAAAGCCTGATTAAAGGTGTCAGAAAGAACTTAAACTCTACGAAAAAAGCAATTGACGAAGGGATTGCTTATGTATCGGAAGACCGGAAAAGAAACGGGCTGATCTTGATCCAGGACATTAAATTCAATACAACACTGGCAAATTTAAAAGCGCTTTCGAAATTTTCGGTCATCAATCAAAATGAAGAAGTGAATGTGGCAAATCGGTTTTTCAGGGAATTGAATATGAGGGCCTCGTCCATAGAGCAGGTGGTTGGGACGTTAAGCGGAGGCAACCAGCAAAAGGTTTCGGTGGCTAAATGGTTGTTTGCCGCTCCGGACATCATGATTCTGGACGAACCGACCCGTGGGATCGATGTCGGCGTCAAGTTTGAAATCTATGCGATCATGAATGAGCTGGTTAAAAAAGGTATGAGCATAATCATGATTTCTTCAGAGCTGCTCGAAGTTGTTGGGATGAGCGACAGGATCTATGTTATTTCAGATGGGCGTGTCGCAGGCGAAATGAGCGGAAGCGAAGCGACAGAGGAAAAAATCATGACAATGGCCGTATGAGAATAGGTGGAGGTTATTATGAGCTTTTTATCTGAATTAGGCATGATATTAAGAAAGAATTTCCGCGATTATGGGATGTATATCGCACTGTTTGTAATCATAGTGATATTTTCCATCCTGACCGATGCCTCTTTTATATCACCGGTCAATATTTCAAACCTGATTAATCAAACGGGGTACATAGCCGTCCTGGCAGTGGGTATGACTCTAATCATCATCATAAGGCACATCGACCTGTCCATCGGCTATCTGTCCGGTTTTTTAGGCGCCATGGCCGCTATTTTTCTTGAAGAATTGGGGATTCCGGCGCTGATTTCCATTTTGTTGGTCCTTGTTCTCGGAGCGGTTATTGGACTGTGTTATGGATTATTGGTGGCAAAGGTGAGTGTCCCTGCCTTTGTTGTAACTTTGGGAGGCATGATGCTGTTCCATGGGATGGAAATAAAGGTGACGGAGAATACGGGGACCATTTCCATAACCCACGAAGGGTTTAATGCAATCGGTAATGATTTTATTCCGAGCTTTGGCATGATTGGGGGACTTAGCGCCTCTACGCTTATTTTAAGTTTGGTGGGTATCGTCGTATTGATTTATTTTCAATTCAGAGAGAGGAAGACGAAAATCAAGTATAACTTTCAAGTGATATCCATGCCTTTCTTTATCATGAAGCTGATTTTGATGGTTGCCATCATAGCGGCAATTTGTGTGATACTGGCGGGTAACAACGGCTTTTCCTGGACGCTGGTCATTATGGGTATTGTGGTGTTTGTCTACAATTTCATCATGAACAAGACTACTTTGGGAAGGCATATTTACGCTGTTGGGGGTAACCCGGAAGCTGCTGAGTTATCCGGCATCAGCGTTGCAAAAATTACGCTGATCGTATTTACTTCAATGAGTGCCCTGACAGCTCTTTCCGGCGTTCTTTACGCATCCAGGATGCAATCTGCGGCCCCCACAGGCGGGACGGGTTTTGAACTGCAGGCCATCGCTGCAGCTTTTATCGGAGGGGCTTCTCCAAACGGCGGTATCGGTAAGATAACAGGGTCTTTGATTGGAGCCCTGGTTATGGCCTCTCTTACAAACGGTATGAATCTAATGAGTTTAGGCAGTTCCTATCAGTTTATTATTCAAGGGATCATACTGGTATTGGCTGTTATCTTTGATATTACAACACGTAATCAAAGTGTAAAAGTTAAAGCATAGAATCTCTTACAGGGTACTTTTATATTGTGTGGGGGTCATGGACGTATACTTTTTAAATAGCTGGCTGAAATATTTCTCATCGTTGAAACCTACTTTGTACGCAATTTCGTAGGTTTTCAACTGCATGTCCTTCATCAGCTCGCAGGCTTTCATTATTCGTACCTTGTGAAGGTAGTCGACAAAATTGATGCCCAGCTTTTGCTTGAAAAGGAGGCTTAAATAGCCGGATGTAATAAAGACGTTGCCTGCAACTGTTTCAAGGTTCAGGTCCTTGTTAAAGTTTTTGTCGATGAAGGCGACGGACTGTTCGATAATTTTATTGCTGTTCATCTTATTACCCAATTTCCGGCACAGGGCGCCGGATAATTCGGTGAGCCTTGCCTCCAATAGTGACAGTGAATTGCATTTTAAAAAGCTGCTGATGGATAGCTGGAAGTTGCCGAAAATATCTTCGGTGTCGATGTTTTTTTCAATGCAAAGATGGTAAAGCGACATCATTAGCGCCAGACTGGATTTGAGGAGGAGGTCCTTTGAAAAATTGGCCCTTCCCAGGACAGTAAAAAAGTCCCTGAGCTTTCCTTCCACATTCTCCGGTTTTCCGGAAACAACGGCGTTAAGTATTTCCGCTTCCTCGTGCACCGGGTAATCCGACTGGCAGGAATCAAATTCCTTGATATCTTCATATTTTATGACAGCGTTGCCTCCCGTTGAAAAAGTAGCCTCTATGGATTTTAGCGCCTCGGCATAGGAGACAGGCAGGTTTTCTACGTTCCTGCATTTGCCTCCTATTCCTATGGAAACAGTAAACCGCATAAATTTCCGGACATATTCCCTGACCTCGTCAAAAAGCTCATAGATAGGGCCGTAATTTCCATTATTGTAGATTGCGATGATTTCATCATTGCTCTGGATAATCTCGCATTTGAGCGCGGCTGAAAGAATTTCGCCGGCGATATTTTTGACTGCAAATTTGAATAATTCATCGTCGTCGCTTGAACTCCACCCGGTATAATCGGGAGAATCATCGATTTTGATCACTGCGGCTGATATATCCGCATCGTTCAGATTAATCCCATAAAGCCTGGCGTTTTCAGAAAAGTTGAGCTTCTGTCTGCCGCCGCTTCTTAACAGCTTAGTGAGATATATTTCCTTAAGCAGCGGAAGGCTTTCATTAAACCGGATTTTCAGGCCCTGCAGCAAAGTATCCTTTCCCAGCTCTTCTTCCACCTGTGCTTTGACCTTTAGGACAGTCGAAAGTATTTCTTCGGGCTGGCAGGGTTTGAGAAGAAAATCGGAAGCGCCGTTTTTTATTGCTGTCTGCGCATAGGAAAAGTGGTCGTATCCGCTCAAAATGATGGTCTTTATCCCGTAGCGGTGCCGGTTGATATGCTCCAGTACCTGAAGGCCGCCCAGTACAGGCATTCTTATGTCCAACAGGACGATTTCGGGATGGAGCTGCTCGATTTTTTCAATGGTTTCCTTCCCGTTCCCGGCAAGGCCGCAGATGTGTATGCCATTTTCCTCCCATTTTATCGTGTTCAGGATGCCCATCCTGATTTCTTCCTCATCATCGGCAATCAAAAGGTTAAGCATCGCCATCCTCCTTCAGATTCCTGGTTTCCCTGACAGGCAGTACGATTTCCACACGGGTCCCTTTCCCGGGCAGGCTCGTGAATACAAGCTTATACTCCTCCCTGTACAGGATTTCCAGCCGTTCTTTTACATTCCTGACTGCGTACCCTCCGGTATAGGCCGTATCAGCAATATTACCACTATCATCCGGCGCAAAGATCTTTTCGATTTGTTGAGCATCCATCCCTACGCCGTTGTCTTCGACAATGAAATGCAGCCTGTCGCCATTTAAAAATCCTTGGATGCTGACGATCCCGCCTTCTGCCTTTCCCTCGATTCCATGGCGGATGGAGTTTTCAACAAAGGGCTGCAGGATTAGCTTCGGCAGGGTATAAGTCAATATATTTTCTTCGATGCCGATGGTATAGTTCAATTTGCTCTTGAAGCGTACCTTCTGAAGGATGAGATAGTGCTCCAGCAGTTCCTTTTCCATTGCAACAAGGGTCATTTCCTTCCCCCGGTTCAAGCTGAGCCTGAAAAATTTTGACAGTGAGTACACCATATCACTGATTTCATTGTCGTTCCTGGTTTTGGCCTTCCAGAATATAGTGTCAAGGGTATTGTAGAGAAAGTGAGGGTTTATCTGCGCCTGAAGCGCATTGAGCTCGGCTTCCCTTTCCTTGATCTGGAGTATGTAGGCTTTGTTTATCAATTCTTTTATGCTAAACACCATTCGGTTATACCCCTCGCCCAGTTGACCGATTTCGTCCTTATACGTGAATTCGACCCTTTCGTCGAAATTGCCCTGCTGAAACCGTTTCATGGATTTCAGAAGCTTTTTGACAGGAGCCGTAAGAAATGAAAGCATAAGCATCATCAAGGGCATGGAGAATACAAGACATAGGGCGATTATAAAAAGAGTGAAGGTCTTTACGGAATTGACCTGCTTGCTTAATATGTTGACCGGGACGGCATAAAAGGTCCTCCAGCCGCTGTCTGTTTTGCTGTAAGTAACAAGATATTGCAAACCGCCTATGGTGTCTATTATATATCCTTCGCTACTTTTCAAAGCTTCCCGGTAAAACACCTGCTTTTTATAATCGGAGCTTACCAGGCTTACGCCTGCATTTGAGAGGATATTTCCCGATTCGTCGACAATCAGCATTCCATCATTTTCATTCTGAAGGTTTCTCATGCAGATATCCTGCAGGACATTTTCATTGATAAACATGAAAAGAAAGCCTACCTGCCTGTAAAACGAATAGTCCTTTATCATCCTGCAGACCCCGATTTTTGGGTATGTACTGTTTTGAATGAACAGGCCGTTATACTCAAGCATGGGAAACCAGAAGGGAGTGCCATTGAGTTTCACTGCGTTTTTATAAACGGTGCTCTGCTTTATTTTCGTCAGGGGCTGTGTTCCATAACTCAAATCAGTGAATTCGTAGTATACCGGCGTGTCATTGTTACTGTAAAGGATCAGGCTGCTGATATAACTTTTGGCTGCAATCAGGTTAATGATGAATCTTAGGGAATTAAGGGAAGTGATATCGTTTTCCGAAACAGTATAGCCGCTGTTGTTTGAATTCTGCAAGAGGGCCTGTACATTGTCGTCTATGCAGATATATGTCGATATGTCCTCAATATCCTGTTTCATAAAATCCAGGTTGCTGTTTATCTGCTTGACTACGCTCAGATTGGCTGAACTCACTCTGCTTATCACATAGCTCTCGGATGTCCTGGTCGTATAGGAGCCAAGGGCAAAAGCCACAATAATGATTATTATGTAGAAGGCTACAAGTATTTTATATTTAATGCTCAGGTTATAATAAAATTTCAACAACAAAGCATATATCCCCTATTATACAAATACCTGGGAAAATATTCGACACAAAACCGGAAAAACCCTTTATATTTCTAAAAAAAGCAAACCTTAAGCCTTTTGGTCCTTGCATGCAAAAACCGGCAATTGTTAAAAACTTAAGGTCTGTGAAATTTCAAACCATTTTGTGATTTTGCATACTAAAAAGTAAATTAATGGATTGCTATAATGAAACTATGTTAAAATTATTTTACAAGGAGGCAGTTTATGAAAAAATCTTTAGCGATTGTCCTAAGTATTATGTTTGCGCTTGTTTTTGCATTACCCGGTGCTGCAGCTACAACAAAGAGCCCTGCTAAGGTAACCATCAAGTTTTTCTCAAACCTTCCCGACAGGAAAGCAAATCAGGGCCTTCTGGAACAGAAGATGATCGACAGCTACCTTAAGGCAAACCCGAATGTGAAGATACAGCTGGAAGCATTGCAGGATGAGCCTTATAAACAGAAATTCAAGGCTTACACAGCATCAAATTCAATCCCGGATGTTTACAGTGTATGGGGACAGCCGTCTTTCTTCGTACCTGTCATGAAAAACGGACTTGCCGCAGAATTGAAATTGAAGGATTATGACAGCTATGGGTTCTTCCCCGGCTCATTGAACGGCTTCAGCTATAACGGCAAATTGTACGGCCTGCCGAGAAATACCGATGAAATGGTGATCTTCTATAATAAGGACATATTTGCAAAGAACAATATAACCATTCCGACAACTTTTTCGCAGTTGATCGATATTTCCAAAAAACTCAGGGCAAACGGCATCATCCCTTGTGCAGTAAACGGCAAGGAAAAATGGACGCTGGCCATACTGTACCATGACCTAGCTTTAAAGATCAGCGGAGACGTCAAGCTTATCCCCAATGCAGTCAATAAAAAAGTTTCATTTGCAAAGAACGCAGACCTGAAAGAAGCTGCGAAACAGTTCAAGGCGCTGATGGATACGAAATTCTTCCAGGACTCCTTTACTTCCGCTGATTACGGCGCAGGCAAAAACCTCTTCACACAGGGCAAAGCTGCCATGTTCTATATGGGTTCCTGGGAAATGGGCATGATTGCCGACACACAGATACCGGAAGATTTAAGGAAAAACCTGGGTGTCATGAAATTTCCGGCGGTTGACGGCGGCAAAGGAAAGATAACGGATGAAATGGCCTGGAACGGCGGCGGACATGCGATTGCGGCCAAATCTAAAGTGAAGTCCGAAGCATTGAAATTACTGAATTACATTTATAAACCCGACAACTGGGCAAAGAATGCCTGGCAGATGGGCGTGTGCATGCCGGCCCAGAAGTTCGAAACCTATATGACAGGCAAAGAAACCGATGTTCAGAAGGATATTGTCAAAATATTGAACAGTGCAACCTCGTTGAGCGGCGTAACCATGAACGACCTCGGACTGCCGTCCTTCAAGACCGACAGTGAAAACCTGTGCCAGCAGCTGGCAGCCGGTATGATGACGCCCGAAAAGTTCCTGGAAGCGCTGGATAAGGCCGCATCCAAGAATTAAATAGACTCTGGATGGAGCAGGAAAAAGATCAGCTTTTCCTGCTCCGGTTTCCTTAATGCAGAGTGTGGTCAACATAATTGATCAACTGAGTTCAAGCGCATACTATATGGCAAAATCCACCATGGTCACATCTATTTTAAATAATCCACTAAGGCAGAGTAATACTCTGCTTTTGTGATAAGGGTGATTCTATGAATAAAGCGCTCAGCAACAAACTGGTTATTTTTTCGCTTGTACTGCCGGGAATATTGGTTTTCTTTTTTGCCACCCTTTCTCCCATCATACTGAGTGCTTACTTCGGTATGACAGATTTTTCAGGGATTGGCATCCCGGCGTTTATCGGACTTTCGAACTTTATCAACATACTGATAAACGACCCTACTTTTTACAGATCGCTTCTGAATTCCATGCTGCTAGGACTGGGCTTTATCATTATCCAGCATCCGCTTGCAATGACGTTTGCAATTTTTCTTGACCGGCTGGGGGGAAAGAGGGAAAAGTTCTTCAGGACGGTGTATTTTATACCCTGCGTCATATCCGTCGTTGTCACCTGTTCAATGTGGGTCAATATCTTCAACCCGGATTATGGGGTGCTGAACAAAGTACTTGACATGCTCGGGCTCGGCTTTTTAAAACAGCAATGGCTGGGCGATCCCCGGATTGCAATTTGGTCCATTCTGGTGATTTGCATGTGGCAGGGCTTCGGGTGGGCTATGTTAATATACTACTCGGCGTTGAAGGGGATTTCCGAGGATTTGTATGAAGCTGCAAGGATTGACGGGTCAACAGGTTTCCATATGTATACAAGGATAACGCTTCCGCTGCTCAAGCCCGTCATTAAGGTGAATGTCACTCTTGCAATGATTTCGGCGCTCAAACAGATGGAAACGATTTATTTGACAACAAACGGCGGTCCCGGGGACAGTACCATGTTCCTGGCGAATTACCTTTACATAAAAGCCTTCAACTCAAATGAATTCGGTTACGGGAATGCAATTTCCGTATTGTTTGTGGCAGTTTGCATCCTTCTGACGCTGCTGTTCAACAAAGTGATTAATACCGACAACAGTGACTATTAGTGGAGGAAAAGATGGAAAAGAACGTAAAGCAAATAAATATATCCAATAAGATTATCTTATTCATCATGTCGGTATTTGCCATAGTCCAAATATTCCCGTTGATCTGGCTGGTTGATTTTTCACTTTGCCAGAACAGCGATTTTTATGTATCAAACATATTGATATGGCCAGACCCTCCGCAATTTGAGAATTATTGGGTTGCATGGACGGACGGAGAGGTGGGCAGATTTCTGATCAACAGCATCATCGTCACAGGTTTGTCCATCGCATTGACGGTCGTACTGTCTTTAATGCTGAGCTACGCCTTTGTCAGGATGAAATGGAAATATAGCGGGATCACCATGGGGATTTTGATGCTTGGAATGATGATTCCGATTCATGCCACTTTACTCCCTAATTTTTTCACATTTCAATATTTACACCTTATTGATACCTATCAAGGCCTCATTATCCCCTATGTTGCTGTTTCACTGCCCCAAGGGATTTTCCTGCTGTCCGGCTTCCTCAAAACCCTGCAGCGTTCCATTGAGGAATCTGCCATTATGGATGGCTGCAGCATATACGGCATCATATTCAGGATAGTCCTGCCCATGATAAAGCCTGCTGTAGTCACAGTAGCAATAATGACCTTCTTCAACTGCTGGAATGAATTCATCATGGCTGTAACCTACCTTACGAAAAACGATTTCAGGACGCTTCCGTTTTCGGTGCTGAATTTTGCCGGACAATACTCCTCGGATTATTCCAAACAGTTTGCAGTAATGACGCTTACAGCCATTCCTGCTATAGCTGTGTATTTCTTGCTGAACGAACAGATTACAAAAGGTATAACAATGGGGGCCGTTAAAGGCTAGCGCGAGAATAACAATTTATCTGCCAGATCCCGCTATATTTGATCTTTCTTGCTCTTTTCAGCGAATACGTTTGACCTCAATTGTATTTGTGACGTACGTATTACCTTAGAAACAACGACGCTAGAGACAATAATTGAAATAATACCGAAGGCGATAAGAATCGTTATCCACCACTGAAATGCCGGCTTCTTGGCGGGATTATCCTTGTCTGGGCTTCCGTCGTCTGCCGGCTTCGTGATTTCGGTGGAAAACTTGTTTTCGAGGGTATGCTGTTCGCCTTTGTCATCCGTATAGGTGATTGTGTATTTGCCGTTTGTACTGCCATAATCCTCGGTGAAGCCTTCCGTCATCGACAGCATGCCCACCAGGACGTTTATCGTCCCGTTTCCCGCTTCACCTGGCTTAATATCGCCGAGAAAAGCACTCGAAACAGGGAACAGGCCGGCTCCCGATATGCTTGCCGTCACATTTCGGAGGGTACTTTTACCCACATTGAAAACATTGGCCGGGACGGATAAGGATTTGCCCGAAACCACCGACTGCGGTACTGAGACCGGGTCATAGGAGATTTTCGCCGGCTGTGTTACCTCAATAAGATATTTGAGTACCGAGTTATAGGTACCGCCGTAAATGTCGCCATAATCAAGGGTCACGGAAAAGGATTGGACACCGGCAAGCACATCCGAAGTCGTTTTAAATTTGATTGACACGGATTTTTTACCCCCGCCGGCGATGGTTCCGAGCAGGAGGTTGTTGTTAGTCTGCGCGGGCAGGATGCCGGCGGCCTCGCTCCCGTAGGATAGTCTGGCCCCGCGGGCAGACATGCTTCCAATGTTTGACACCGTCAGATTAACTGTAAACTCCGTATTTCCGCCGATTGTACCAGGGGTGACATCACATTTGCTGACAAAGAGCTGCGGGACGTCAACGGTTGGTTTAGCATTGGGGTCCGCAAGCGCCCGGCCATCGGTGATGGTGACATAGACAGGAAATGCCTGTGACACCTTTGTTCCAGCCTTGTCAAGATATTCCGCGGTCAGGGTGACGGGGTAAATGCCGTTTATGCGGCTTGCTGACAGCGGTATTTCCAGAGTAAAAACATAACGGCCGTCCCCATGGAGGGATTTGCTGTAATTGCCGAAGACGAAGGGGCTGTCTGCCGTCGTGCCGAGGTTGGCGGTGAGGTTCACATCACCGGTGTAAGTGCTGCCTACCAGCGGAAGGACAAGGATGACCTTTCCGTCCGAAACCTTCGGGACGTAACCCTGCGCGTAAGTCCTGTCCATGCCGTCATAGAGCGAGGCGCCGTCAATATTGAGCTGATTGGCAGGGGGCTGCTCGGGGGTGTCCGGGTTCAGTCCGTCCGTGATGTTGACATAAACCGTGAAGCTCTGGGTAGAGGCCGATCCGGCTGCATTGAGATAGCTGACGTTGAGGACGACAGGGTACGACCCGTTGATACGGCCTGGCATAAGAGGGATATTCAGTGAGAACAAATAAGACCTTGAACCGATGGCCGTCTGCGCATAGTTGCTGAAAACAAACGGGCTGCCGGCTGTTGCACCCAGGTCTGCGGTTATCGTCACTTTGTTGTCGTAGGTCGTCCCTAATAGAGGAAGTACGATATTGACGCTGCCGTTCTGGACTGTCGGCGTATAGCCGTTGGTATATGTTTTCGACATGCCTGTATACAAATGGCTGGAGTCAATGTACAACTGGCCGCTGATGATGACCGGGTCCGGGGGAGCGGGGGCGTTTGGGTCATCGCCGTCCCTGATTGTCAGATAAACCGGATAATCCTGCGTGTTGACATTGGCGGACGAATCGGTATACCGTAATTTGAATATAACCGGATAGGTACCGTTAACACGTTCAAATTTCAGCGGCAGCGACAGGCGGATGACAAATGCCTCTGTATCTGATGCGCGGGTGACGTCAAACTCGTAATTGCCGTAGGAAAACGGTGTATCGTCGCCCGTGCCGATGACCGGCGTGACAGTGATGCTCATGACAGAGCTGTCCGAGCATTTCAGCGGAAGGACAAAGTTGGCATTGCCGTTGGAAATTGTCGGCACATAGCCCTCGGCATATGTTTTCGTCATATCGTCATATTTGGTGGTTGTGTCAACACTCAGCGCACCGCCGGCGGCATATGTGGCAGCCGGCAGCACCAGGGTGATAAGAATGATAAATATAAGCAATCTTTTCATGTTTTTACCTCACGTATCAGTGACATAATACCTGCATCCATTTCACAGACCGTATCGCACAGCTCGTCAATATCGCCCTGATTATGGCTGGCCAGAAGAATGGTTTTGCCGGCGTCCCTCAATTCCTTAATGAGCTGCCGCATAGCCCTTACGCCGTTTTTGTCCAGGCCGTTCAGCGGTTCATCCAGGATAAGCAGCGACGGGTCCTCCATAATGGCCTGTGCTATACCGAGCCGCTGACGCATACCGAGCGAATATTTGCCTACCGGCTTCCTCAGCATGGGGTCCAAACCGACCCGGCGTATGGCCGCGGCTATTTCTGAAAGTGTTATCCGTTTTCGGAGCGACGCCAATATTTCCAGATTCTTCATGCCGCTCAGATGCGGCAGAAACCCGGGAGTTTCGATGATGAGCCCCAAATCCGGAGGGAAGTCGGTGTCTTTACCGATATGTAATCCATTAACGGTTACGATGCCCTCCGTGGGGAGGAGGAAACCGCAAATGCATTTCATCAGCACGGTTTTCCCGCTGCCGTTGTTGCCGACAATGCCATGGATCAGGCCTGCCTCGAAATTGCGGCTGACATTTTTTACAACGCGTTCATGTCCAAAGTCTTTTGACACATTTTGGATGTTGACGGCAATGTTCATCCGTTATCCCTCCGTCCCTGCAAAGCTGAAGCTGAATTTCCGTACCGCCTGAAGTGCCAGGCAATAGCAAAGGGCTATGAGTATGAAGAAGATCATACAAGTTTGCCATAACCGTGGGAGCAGGTCATATCCAAAGTTATGCATGTGATACGTCGCATGGTTGAGCGGAGACAGCCAGCCCATCGCCACATTGGCCTTATACATCAGATAATCGGGTACTTTAAAAACTGTTTTGATGGTTTCAGGGTTAAAGAAAAACCCGAACAGGCTAAAAACGAAAACGCTGACAACGCCGGCCAGCTGTCCTTTTCTCAAACGGAAAACAAGCAGGATAAACACCATGAGCAAAGTATAAAGAAGCATTAGCGCGAAGATGGTGGCAGTAACCGCATAAGGCTTTGACATTTCCAGCGTCTTGACGAACGCCGGCAGGGCAACGGCTTTTCCGGCTCCGGAGTATCCGAGGATAACGGCGGTTTCGCTCCACCTATTTCCGAAAAAAGACTGCTTTATGCATACAAGCGAGGTCGCCGCCAGGATAAATACAAGATATATAAAAGTAGCGCAAACGATATACAGCACCTGTCCGGTCAGCCATGTTCTGCGGTCGATTCTCACCAGATAAAACGGTGTTCCGCTTGACAAAAACGGAAGGTCGGCAAAGAGAAGCATCAGGAGCGTTGAGGACAGAAGGATGGAATTGCTGTCTCCGAAGGTCCAGACAAAGGCCTCCAGGAATTGCAGGGTCGTCTTATATTCCTTGGCAAAATTCACGGCTTTATCCGACAGCAGGAAGCACAGGACAAAGGCCAGGCAAAAGGTAATGACGATGCGCGGATTTTTGTGCCATTGCCGGAAGTCATAGGCGGCAACGGATAAGACCTGGTGTATTTTCATAATTGACCGATCCTTTTTCTGGCGCAGGAGGCGAAGCAAAGCGCCGTTATTATTGTCAGCTCCGTCAGCAGAAGGATCACGCCGAAGTTCCCGAACATCCAGGCCTCCGACGGGTGGAGCCATTCCCTTGGATAAAGCACGTACAGGGTATCGAAATACCGTTCATAAAGTATGACCAGGAGGTAGAATAAGACGAAAGGCGATGCATAGGCCATATGTTTGCTGCCCGTCAGCGCGGCAAAGGTCATGCCGGTTACCGACCAGAACGCGCCGGAGAAGAAGAACAGCAGCAGGCTTCCCATGAGCGCCGAAACATTGCCGGCCGTACCGCCGCCATTTGCCTGCGCCGCTTCCGACGGGGAGAGAATCAGCGCCGCACCAATATAAGATACGAGGATTCCCAGAGCAACAACAAGTCCGCCTGAAAGGGCACAGCCGATAAGCTTGCCCCAAATATACCGGCTGACAGTGATGCGCGGAAGGTATTCCTTGATATAGCCGCTTTTCATATCGTCCACAAAGGACGCGGTAAAAGGCAGAGTGCAAAGGATGGGCAGTGCCAGCGACATATTGTCCGATGTCAGCGCCTTAAAAATCAGCTCCGCGTGAAATCCGTTCGGCAGCAGCTCCGTGGCCCGGAGCGCGCCGGTGATGGGGTCCGCCGACGTCAGGAGTATGACCGCGGCAATTCCAATCAGACCAAACATAAATCCGGAGCTGAATACCGCCTGCCTGATATTTGAACGAATCGCCTTTGCCATACCGTGATCATCCTTTCATGATTCAAAATTCTTTCACCGAGCCCTTTCCCTTATGGTAAAACAGGTCCGGAAAAAAAACCTTAATAAGATGTAAATGAAATGTAAGTCTTTTGGGTGATACGCAGCAGAAAAGCAGGCATGTCACAGATGCCTGCTTCATCCTTCCGTTCCATTCCGCCGCTGCTGTGGCTTTCAGGCAATTAATACCCCAGGCTGCGGTTGATGATACTGCCGTCAATGGCATTAACGGTCAGAATCGGAACACCGGAGTCGTCATACCGTTTGGTTTTCCCATCGACTTCCACAACATAGGTCATTGTTCCAAGAAAATCCCATACGGGGACAAGGAGACCTGAATCCCGTTTGTTTTCTTCGGTTATCCTGGTTAAGCCGAACTTTATATGGTCGACCTTGATCTCCAATGCCTTCAGATTCGGGCTGCCGGCTGCCACGCCGTCCCACGCGTTGACTGCCAATGCCATCGTGCCGAAAACCTTGGTGACGTCGTCAAAGGAGATGACATTCGAATTTTCGGTCACCGTATCGGTGACAAGATAGGGCGACTGCCATTCAAATCCCACAATGCCGGAATCGTCGATGGCAAAGGTCATATCCTCATACGGCCAGGGCGCCGTTTGCGCATCTTTTTCAACCTTTATGCAGTCCCAGGGGGTATAAGTGGCGGTAACCCCGCTCACACTCCGCCCGTAACGCAGGAACCAGACTGACTTACGCGGGTTGGCGTACTTCGTTTGATCGGGCGTCCGGTCGTAGTTGCCGCCGTATTTGATGTCGGAGGAATAACACGTCATATTGCCAATACCCAAAGCGGCGATGAGCGCTTCGGCTTTTGCTTTCGCGTCATTTTCCGAGAGGGTCACCTTAGGAATTTGAGCCAGTTCCTCTGAAGATATGTACGAGCTATAGCCTTGGGCTTCCGCATGCTTAATTTCATCCTCCGACGAAAAATAGCTCATTTCCTGTGCAAAGGTGTTCTTCTCAGAAGCATATCGTATAAAATTCCCGGCTTCTTTTGCATAGTTGTAGACTCGCAGGCTCTTATGGTCGCCCTGTGCCGTCACAGCCAGTGCATAAAGCTTGTCTCCGGCTGCATAATCCACATCCTGCTTCATAGGCTGCAGCTTGCCGTCAATAGGGACATCCGTCCTTTTATCCGGTGCGGTTTTCAGCAGCTCCTTCAATTCTGCAAGCTTCGCATCGAGCATGCCCGCTGCTTTGAGGTTCTTTTCACTGTTATCTGAAGGCGCAGACTGCTTGGCGGCCCGGATCTCCATAATCTGCTGCTGTATCTCGCTCTTGGTCAGCTGATATGCGTCCCCGGAGATTAAGCTGCCGCCGCCCATCAACTGGCTGATAAGGACATCTACCTGTGCCTGGGTAATTTTCCATCTTTCTACCCGCTGCACGGACACGCCGCTCACGTCAGGGATCTGCACATCCGCGTCCACATGGATAGTGACCTTGCCCTTTGCATCGGCCAGGTCCGTTTTGTAGGTCTGAAGCGCGCCTAATTTTTCAGCCAGCGACATTCCCTGTCCCTGGGTCTCCGCCCCGCTGACGGTCTGCGTAGCTTTTTCAATCATATTCTCCAGGTTTTTCTCAACCACGATATCCTTTTCCGGCGTCGCCTGGCACGCCGCCGCATTGATCAGTATCAAAAGGGATAAGACAAGCATTCCGGTCTTCTTCATTTTCAGTTACCTTCTTTCTCTAATTTAAGAACATCGTACGCCTGCCTGCCCGCAAAAACATCATCAAGATGTAAAACTTTTGTTATCATGGAACATTATTCTGACGCGTGTCCCCAGACCGGGTTCGCTGTCAAACAAAAGCTCCGCCCCGTGGGCGTCGGCGATCTTTTGGGCAAGGGCCAGGCCCAGGCCGGACCCGCCCAGCTTTTTGCTCCTTGATTTATCTACCATATAAAAGGGTTCGGTGATGTGCTGAAGCTCCTCCTGAGGAATACCGATACCGTGGTCGACGACCTCAAGCGTATTGCCGTAAGCATTTATATCGATGGTCTGTCCGTCATGAGACGCTTTGGCGGCGTTATCCACCAGATTGACCAGCAGGCTTAGCATCAGATCGTCATCCATAGGCAGCGTCTCAAGGTCGCAATGCACGTTCAGGGAGATATCACGTTTACGCAAGGTTTCGCGCATATGCTCCTGTAAGGCGTCCAGCAAAGCGGGCACAGACTCTTCCTTTAAGCTGGCCGTTTCCTGAAGGGTAATCAGCTTCAGCAGCTTTTGTGTTAAACGCTCCAGCCATCTACACTGCTCGTAGATATGCAGCAGAGAAGCATTAACGACCTCCGTCGGCATGCTTGTACACAGTAGTGTCTCGGAATGGCCGATTACAGATGTCAGCGGCGTTTTGAATTCATGCGTCAGGCTGCCGATAAACATCTGCTGGCGCTGGGCCATATTTTTGAGCTCGCCATAGTTGGATTCCACTGCCTGAGCCATCCTGTTAAAGTCCCGGGCCAGTTCCCCAATTTCATCTTTCGTTGCGACAGACACTCTTTCCGCATACTCTCCCTGAGCAATGCGCCTGGATGAAAGCTCCAGGTTTTTCAAGGGCTTTATAAAAAAACGGACAAGAATCCCGACAAGTAACGTACCGATAGCGATTCCGGAGACGCCGATGGCAATGAACTTCCACAGCATGAGCGACAGGCTGCGGTAAACGTCGGTGATGTCCCGGATGACATAAACCGAATACGCCTGCTTCAGCATTATCTCCCGGCTTGCCGAAATGAGTACGTTCCTACCGCTGATAACGCCCGTATACGTTTTTTGTCCCATCTTCGTTGTGGAGATCAGTGATTCCGGGTCAAAACCAACATTTGAATACAGCGTTTCCTCATCTGATTTTAAGACCGAGATATTGTTGGCGATCTGTTTAAAACAATATAAGGCCAGAGATCGCTTTGCAATTGGGTCCGTGTCGTCCTTGCCGTAATAACTCATCATCTGGGAGAAGGACTTGACCAGGCTTTTCTGCTCAGCCTCTGTGCTTTCCGTCGCCACCGAAATAATCCTGCCGCGGGAATAGACGAACAGCAGTGCGCAGCATACGCTGACGATCAGTAAGAGGACGGCAGTGGACACCAGCGAGATCTTCATCCAAAGCTTCATATGTCCTCCAGGCGATACCCTATCTTTGGTATCGTTTTCAATTCGTCGTGGAGGTTGAGCTTCTTTCTCAGCTGGGCGATATGAACATCCACTGTTCGTGTGCCGCCGACAAAATCAATCCCCCAGATTTCATTGAGCAAACGTTCACGCAGGAGTGTTCTGTTTTTGTATTTGACCAGCAGGGAAAGAAGGTCGAATTCCAGGGGCTTCATCTGGATTTCCTCATTGCTGGCGGTAACGGTTCTATTGTCCAGGTCAAGGGTAATGTCCTTAAAACGCAGGATCCGGTTGAGCTTTCCGAAACGGTCCAGGACCTTTTCGATGCGGACCAGCAATTCCAGCACCTCAAAAGGCTTGACAATATAATCCTCAGCGCCTTCCCGCAGGCCCTTGATTTTGGAAGAAATATCGGCCTTGGCGGTCAGATAGATCACCGGGATATTATATTTCTTCATATATTCCATCAGCTCGAAGCCGTCTTTGCCCGGAAGCATGATATCAAGGATTGCCAGATCGAAGGAATGATCCCGCTCCAGCGACAAGGCCGCGTCGTTTCCATTATCAAAGACCGCATAATCGTATCCTGTATATTGAAGGTTGTTGACAATGAGATCCGCTATCGCGCTGTCATCCTCAACAACGAAAATTCTGTTAGCCATAACTCACCTCGTTCAGAAAGATCGGGACATAATGATACGATTTAGTATACCACAGCGGTGGGTATCAAAATGTAAGCGATTTGTAAACAAAACGTTAACAGCGCGGAAGCTGTGTATTTTGCCGGCTTTTCGGACTTTCCGGCCAGGTTGAAACAAAGCGTGACGGCTGTTTTGGATAAAACAACTATAAATTAAACTCTCCGTTGACAGCGTTTGGGGCCACTCATATAATGAGTATGCAGTGTGTTGCACCTGCAAATATTTATCAATTGAAAGGAGTTGTGTGGATGTCCGTAAAAAATGTTGAGGTGGTTTTCGGTTAACTGAATACCGGCACAGGTACACAGGAATAGCCCATTTTGATCAAGGGTTTATTTGTGTTACTTATGCAGCTTCTTTCGAGCAACCTGAATCGTGTATATAACAAGTAGCAACACGCAGTGGTAGCGTGTTTTTTTATTGTTTTCATACTAGCTGGAAGGACATAAGTCCGTAGGATGAATGTCTCTGTTTGAACCCGCAGGTGGTCGTTATCTGCGGGCTTTTTATATGCTTTTCCAGGTGTGGAATGGGTTAAATCGAACGAATAGAAGTTGTTGTTTTATGCCGGTTATATTATGTAATTGAAAAATTTCAACATATTGGAGGATAAGGAAATGAACTTAACAGACTATGGATTTATTCCGATGATGATTGCATCACTCGATATGACGCAGGCCGGAGTATCCGGTATCCCGGCAAGGATCACTGCTGTTCATAAGGAACGGTATAAGCTTGTATGCGAATACGGTGAAGGCTTTGGACGTCTGAAATCAAGTGTTTATTTTAACGGCGGTACGGAAGAATTTCCGACAACGGGTGATTTTGTGGTGATAAATTATAATTCCAGCGGAGATAGTCAGATTCTCAAAACACTGCCCCGCAAATCCAAATTTGCACGCAGTGATTTTTCAGGACACGCGGCCGGATATGTTAAGACTGTTTTGGAACAGGTTGTCGCAGCGAATTTCGATTATGTATTTGTCATGGCGTCCCTGAACAAAGACTTTAATATAAAGCGCATAGAACGCTATTTAGCTCTTGCCCGGCAAAGCGGTGCCTTGCCTGTGGTCATCCTGACGAAGGCTGATTTGGCCTATGGTTTTTCCGAGCAGGTGAGGGCAGTGTAATAGGTTGCGTCAGGGGTTGGCGTGTATGCTGTCAGCGCAATAACCGGCCTCGGACTCGACTCGCTGTCGGACTATCTGAAGCCGCGTAAAACCATTGTATTTCTCGGCTCGTCGGGCGTTGGCAAGTCAAGTCTTGTTAACGCGCTGGCAGGGGAGGAATTGATGGCGGTCAACGATATTCGTGAGGACGACGGCAGAGGACGCCATACCACGACCCGCCGGCAGCTCATCCTGCTGAAAAATGGCGTGATGGTCATCGATACTCCCGGTATGCGGGAGCTTGGCATGTGGGATGCCGGTACAGGGCTTGGTGAAGCATTCAGCGATGTTGAGCAGTATTTCGGAAGATGCAAATTTACCGATTGTAAACACCATACCGAGCCAGGCTGTGCCGTCAAAGCGGCTATTGTAAGCGGAAAGCTTTCGCATCAGCGCTGGGACAGCTATCTGAAACTGAGGCGTGAAGCAAAATTTTCAGACGGCAGGGCAGGAGGCTTGCACGAAAAACAGCAACGGAACAAAGACATAGCGAGACCTCAAAGACAGGATAAAAAGGCGGATTACCGTCACACGGCTTGCACAGAGAGCTTTACCTGCAAGCTCTGCGGCTCATTGATCGTGCCGGAGGGAGCCGGCAGTCAGCACCGGAACCATTGCCCGAAATGTCTGTCAAGCGTTCATGTTGACAATGAGCCTGGCGACCGGGCCTCTCTTTGTAAAGGAATTATGGAGCCGATTGGCGTATGGGTGCGCAAGAATGGGGAATGGGCGATTATTCATCGCTGTCGTTTATGCGGTGTACTCAGCTCAAACCGGATAGCAGCGGACGACAATCCTACCTTGCTCATGTCGATTGCGGTGAAGCCGCTGGCGATGCCTCCTTTTCCGTTAAGGCAGCTTGAACAAGGCCTCGATAATAGCTTAAAACAGGAAGGACAACATCAAATGGAGCAAGAAGAATAAGAGGGTGGAGGTTATTTTAATGATGAACTGGAGCTTGCTAAACACGGGCGGGTAAACATTGAGAAATTATCAATCGTTACTGTAATAAAAAATATTTATGCCTGCAAATAATATATATGGGAAAAGTAACAAAATTCCAGAAAGATAATATATTACTTGTCGGAAGATCGGCAGGACTGACAGATAGGATATTGGGCGTCGGTGCAGTTGAGGCTTTAATCAGCGGTACAATGGCTGCCAGGGCCATTGCAAGGAAAGAAGACTATACCTCCTTGGTAAAACCGCTGCAAACACATATCGAAAACATCTCAACCTTTAGAAAAAATATTAACGGTTACACAAATGAGGATTTTGATAAAATCATATCGATTTTGGGAACACCTGGAATTAAACAAGCTGTATATAAATCCAGAATAGATGTATTCGACAAAATCGGGAGAATATTTAAAATAATAAATAAAACATAAAGCGCCCGAACGGGTTCTTCCGTCTTCCGGAGGACTTTTCGGGTGCGTTCATTCGTTATATTCATACAAAACGATACTTTCAATGTAGTTTGTAAACCGCCTCAAATCCTTTTCCTGGGCTGTGCTTATTTCCCCGGCTTCATACATTCTACGGATTTCAGACCGTTCCGCATCCAGGACCTTAAACCTCAATTCTTCCTTTTGCGCTTCAAAGCTTTCATTATCGCGGCCCTCAGTGCGCTTGTATCTCTTGAGGATGTTTTCATATTCCAGGATTACCATATAAGCATATTCTGGCTGCTCCTGTGTTTTTGAGTATTCTTCCAGGCCTGCAATGGAAGCATGCATGGCTTTTATCTGTATTTTCCTCATGACATGCAAATGATTGAAAGCGCCTTCATTTCCATGATATTTCCATCCCGATCGAGCAAAATCATGGGTGGCTTTTCTCATAAAACGCATAATTCCGGAACGTAAATTATACTCGAGGTTCTCTTCCCGATAGTCAAGCAATGCTGTGATCATGTCGGAAACCGCTATGTCTATTTCGTGATTCGCCAGGAGATTCGCAACATATTTTCTTTGAAAATTCAAAGCCAATAGACGCATTTCATTAATTTTCTGGTTATGCTGCTCATTGGAGCTCTGTCCCGAAAGGTTCCTTTGGAAACTAACCGTATATTCATTGATAAGCTCCGAGGCGGCAGCTCCATTTTCCGCATTTGTTTCTTCTTTGATCTTTTTAATTGCAGAAATCAGAAGCTTGTTTTTTGCCTTGCCCAGATCCGTCCGCTCTGCGGCCCTTTCTTCAGGCAGCTCCTTTTTACTGAGCAAGGGCAAGAATACTGTGGCAAGAATCAGTAACAGCAAAATTACCCCTGCGGCGATAAAGATGATCAGCGGACGTGCCGGAAAAATTTCTCCGTTGCCCAAAAAGGCCGGCACGGTCAGGACGCCTGCCATGGTCACCGCGCCGCGGACGCCTGTCAGGGTTGTTGTCAGGATTGTCCTTATTTCCGGCTTTTCGGCATTGCTTTTTTTCTTTATATAAAAATTGTACGATGTCGTCAAAAAAGACCAGGCAAACCGGATGGCCAGGACCGTGAGCCCGATGACTGCGATATAGCCGAAAGCCAGCCAGTTTCCGATATCGGGATTGGAAATGGTGTCGAACATCGCCGAGGGGATATTCATACCCAGTAAAAAGAATACAAAGCCGTTTAGTATGAATGAAACAATAGACCATATGTTTTCCGTGAGCAGCTGCTCTTCCGCAACGAGTGTTTCCGTATGTTCCTTTACAATGGAATGGACGATTCCGGCAGCCACTACAGCGATGACTCCCGAAGCATGGAGAATGTCCTCGGTAATGATAAAGATGCCAAATGGAGTCAAAATCTGCAGCAGTGAATGGAATACCGTATCTTTTATCCCGTTTTTCCGCAGCATGAACCGAATGAAGGTGATAAGCAGGCCCAGGAAAATCCCTGAAACAGCGCCGAGCAAAAAAGCATAAGAAAAGTCCAAAACAGCTTCCCGGAGTGAAAAGTAGCCTGTTACAACTGCTGCGAGGGCATATCTGAAGGCGACAAGACCGGAGGCGTCATTGATTAACGATTCTCCTCTTACAAGGACCATTACCTTTTCGGGGATCCGTATCCTTTTTGCGATACCATTGACAGCAACAGGGTCGGTGGGCGATAAAATCGCTGCCAGCGCAAATGCGGCGGCTATCGGAATTTCCGGTATAAGCAGGTTGATTACATAGCCGCAGCCTAAGGTCGTTAATATGACAAGGATAAATGCATTCCCTAATATCTGGGTCCGCATTCCCCATAATTCTTCTCTTGGAAAATGTCTCCCGTCATTATACAAAATGGGTCCCACAAACAGCAGCAGGAACCATTCCGCTCCTATTTCAAAGGAATAATTCCCTGATATAAGCGCAATCATAATGCCGAAAACAACCTGGGTCAACGCTGTAGGGACGCTTGGCATATAATGGCTGACAATATTGGAAATCAAGAGGCCAAGCATTAAAAACAATATAATCATTAATAAATTCACGGTACGTCCTCCGGGTCTATCACATTGGGTATAACTATAAGTCAATATTATGCAATAAAAAAATAAAGTTATAACTCTATAACAATATTTTACCATAGTATAAAGGATCTTAATATTGTTTTCGTTTCCATTTTGCATAAACTAACCTTAGTATCTTTTTTTACGCAATTTTTTTATATTTTAGCAAGAGAATTATGATAAAATAATTACTATACCAGGTAAAAGAGTACCAAGTGATTCCGTTCGCCTGGAAAAGGAGCAAGGAGATAACTATTATGAACGACTTAACCCAATACATAAAGGATGAATTATACTCCCGCGGGGCAGATCTAGTCGGATTCGGCAATCTCACCGAGCTTCCCGCGGATGTGCGGTGCAGTATGCCGGTCGGTATCTGTGTAGCAGTGAAATATCCGAAGGATGTGATCCGCGGCATCGCCGACCTGCCTACAAAAGAATATTACAACCAATACAACTTGCTCAATGAAAAGCTTGATATGCTGGTTACTCTGGGGGCAGACGCTTTAAAAGTGCTTGGATATGAAGCAATTCCACAGACAAGGGCGTATGTGGAGCAATCTGAAACAAATTATGCTACAAAACTGCCGCATAAGACGGTTGCTACCCGTGCAGGACTTGGGTGGATAGGGAAAAGCGCTCTCCTTGTAACCAAACAGTACGGCTCCATGATTCGCATATCCTCAATTCTCACCAATGCGCCTCTGGAAACCGCAAAGCCAATAGATAAGTCTATCTGCGGCAATTGCGATGCCTGTGCCAATGCCTGTCCTGCCGGAGCAATTTCCGGTAAGTCATGGGGCGTCGGCATTGCGAGGGATACATTTTACGATGCCGTCTCTTGCAGAAAAACGGCAAGAGAACGGGCCGTGAAGGCATTTGGCATTGAGATTACCCAATGCGGGAAGTGCATTGAGATTTGCCCTTATACAAAGCGGTATTTGAACGAGGGAGAATGATTATATAGAAATTAAATTGTTTATTTAATAGCGCGGTGATTACCAACCTGTTTTTGCCCAGCAGTCCTATTCGTTGATGAGTGAATACACCGAAACCTTTTTGGTATTACCCGATGCAATATAACCTGCCAATAATGCCATTAACGGTATGATTGCCACAGGAAGCAGGATATAGAAGATTTTCCAGTCGAATGCCAAGCTGGATATTCCTCTGCTGCTCAAAGCTGCCGAAAACACTGCCTCACCCGATAATGCCGCAAGGACTGCTCCAATAAATGCTCCTGCGGCAGTAAGAAGAGTCAATCGGATTGAAAGCTGAAATCGAATCCTGGCAGCACTGAAGCCAATCGCTTTATAGATTCCCAGTTCCTTACTTTCACCATATACAGTGATCTTCATAACAAGAAATGTAATAAGCGCGATCATGCTAATTGTTGCAGCTAAAATCAGTCTGGAAATTAATGAAAACACCGACTTTATCGTATTCAAAGAATCCATTGACTGCTTTCTTTGGCTTGATATTTCCTGATACCCGGTATAGTTGTTTTTCATTTCTTCAATTACTTCATCCAGCTTATCGCTGTTTTTCAGCCGGATGTATGCTTCATTCAGCTGGAAATCAGGGAGTACTGTTTTTACACCCTCTTCAAGCATCATGGCAAAGCTCCCGCCATAATCCAGCGATTGGAGTATCCCGGTCACAATGTACTGGTGCAGCTCGCCGTTTATGTCTTTTATGGCGATATAGTCGCCGATCCCTTTATTTAATCTGTTCTTTAAGAGGTTTGAAATCATAATTTCATTTTCATGCTTTGGGAACCGTCCCGCCACAGGTTTCACAATGCCCGGCAGTTCAAAGCCGTTTCTTGTTCGTATAACGGTTTTTTGATCATCAAGCTCAAGGACCAAAGTGTTTTGAAAGTATGTCCACTGGGTACCGTAATCCCGTTCAATGTCGGCAATTATTCTTTCAGCCTCCGCCTTTGTGCCGGTATCCAGTTCTATATCCGAAAGCTCTATTCCCAGCATGCCTAAAGACTTTTCACTGTTAAACAAGTCAACGATATTAAAGGACAGATTGAGAGTATAGGCCAGCATTATGGAGATACATAGCAAAAGCAGGTATCTCTTTGATTTTGTCAAAACCTGTTTTAAGGCCATTTGAATGTCAAAAGGAAGAAATCCGATGCGATCCAGCTTAACGTTTATTCTTGAAGAAAAGTAAACCGGCGCCATTCCCTTTGCAATGGCGCGAACAGGACTTACATTCCGGGTGTGCCTTGCAATAATGTAAGAGAAAAATGAAATAAGCAAAGCAAGTACCAGCAATAGTAATATTTCCTTTATGAAATAGGTTTTAATACGAAAGTATAATCCGGACGATTCCAGAATCATCTGTCCCAGAAGCGGAGTAGCCAGAATGCCTGCAATAAAGCTGGCAGTCAATGACACCAGCGCCAATACGGCATATTGACCGGCTGTGGCTGTCTGTACCGCCATAGGCGTGAAGCCGAGAGCTTTGATGATCCCTATATTGACATAATCTGCTTCGATCATTGCAAGTATTGCGTACCGCATAATGGTAAGCGTAATGACACCCAGCAATATAGCCAAAACTATCAGTACGGCAAGTGCAATGTCAGGCAGCGACAGCAGATTGGCTTTAAATGAGCTGTAGGTTCTGACCGTGTTTATACTGGGGTTGAATTCCTTTTCAAAACTCTTTTCCAGTGTATTGGCAATCCCCTCGTCATTCGTATTTAAGTGAATTCTCAGCTGCACTCCTCGGAAGGTCTCGCTTCCTCCAAGCCGTAGAAATTCATTGAAATCCTCCGCCGATACAAATAGAAATTTGTTCTCATCCATTCCGCCGCCGGACAATGGTTCTTCAATAAAGCCCGCAATTGTAAAAGACATTTGCTTGGCGCCAAACACGACGTCGATATTTTCACCTGCTGCGACAGAAAACTTACTTTTAAAGATATACGGGAGATAAATTTCTCCCTTCAAAAGCAATTTTTCTTGTGAATATGCTGCATCAATGAGCTGCAGATTCTCGGCGGGGTCATACTCCAGTAAATAGTTATCTCCCGAATCAGCAAAGACCGAACTGCCCTGCCGCAGGCACAAGCCGTTATAGCCTCTGACCTTTCTAAGCTTTACCGATTGGACCTGGCCGCTGTTTTCAAACCACGTTTGATATTCAGTCCTGAAGTTTTGTTCATAAAAAGAGAAAAGCAGATGTGGTCCGCTCATGGTATTAAAGGCTCTGTCAAAAGCAGTCTCTGCATTTTCCGAAGTAGAGACTGTGACGGTAAGGATAAACCCAGCTAAAAAAATCAATGTGCAAATTACAATCGAGTAACTCTTTCTATTTTTTAAGTTTCCCACAATGAGCTTTACAATAGCCAACTTCCTCACCACCCTTTCGATGTCAGCCAGGCCAGCAGCTGCTTTTCTCGGTTTAGCTCAGAGTCGGGCATATACCTGTCAAGCTCCATTTCGCCGGTAATCTGTCCGTCCTGGATGTAAATTATTCTATTCGCCCTCACAGCCGCCTTAATATCGTGCGTAACCATCAGGATGCTTTGACCGTTTTTATTCAATTCCGTAAGAATATTTAATATATTGCGTCCGTTTTTTGAATTGAGTGAACCGGTGGGTTCATCTGCAAAAATCAGGACCGGTTCATTCATCAATGCCCTTGCCACTGCAACCCTTTGCTGCTGCCCGCCGGATAGCTGTGAAGGAAGCCGTCCCTTCTGCTCCTTGACACCGGTCATTTCAAGTAATGCTTCCGCCCTCTTTTCAACTTCTTTTTTTGAAAATTTTTTCAGAAGATATCCCGGCACGGTTATATTTTCATAGATTGACAGATTGGAGATCAAATGTATTTGCTGAAAGACAAATCCAACATCACTTCTCCTGAAGGCTGCCAGATTCTTTTCACTTAGACTGTCAATGCGCCTCCCGGCAAAATATACTTCTCCGGAAGTAGGCGTGTCCATACCGCTGAGGTTATATAGAAGCGTTGATTTCCCGGAGCCTGAGCTTCCCATAATTACAGTGAGGTCGCCTTTGAAGATCTCAAGATTGATATTGCGAAGTACATGGCTTTGCTCACCGTTATTGGCATAGCTTTTACATAAAGCCTTAGCGCTGATAATCGTATCCTTCATATTTAAACCATCCTCCAAGTCTAGGACATGAAAACAGTCTATCATGCGAATTCTTAACAAATCTTTAACTGCGGACCTTTAATTCTTAATAATTTTTAAAGCAACTTCAACGGCAAATCCCTGTTTATCCATCTCGTTATAGTTGCCGGCGCTGATTTGTCCTCCGGTCTTTTCAACGATATATTTTGCTATATAAAGTCCAAGACCCGAACCAACCTGTCCACTTGCCTTCGCATTTTTCCCTCGGAAGAATTTGTCAAAAACAAAGGGTAAGTCCTCTGGCGGGACACCCGTCCCGCAATCTCTGAAACAGCATACCAACAGGTCGTTTTTTAGATATGAATTTATTTCAATATTGCTGCCGGGCGCATACTTGGCTGAATTTGACAGGATATTCCCAAACACCTGAGCAAGACGGTGCTTATCGGTGTATATTTTTACGTCGGGGATGCTTGCCGTAATGGTGATTCTGCTATCATACTGCAATAGTAAGGGTTCAATGATGTCATTCAAAATCTCCCTGCTTCTGTATTCTCCTGTTGTTATTTCTAACTTCTCAAGATCTGAAATAGCATGCAAAAACATATCCTGGGACAGCTTTGTGATTTCATCGGCTTTTCGGATGATGACATCAAGATATCGCTCCGCACGCTCCGAGTTTTTTTCACAAAGGCCCTTTAAACACTCGGCATAAGCCCTGATGGCGGCGATGGGGGTTCGTATATCGTGGGAGAGTACGGCAACTAATTCTTTCTTTGTGCTCTCTGCCTGTTGTTCCCTCGCCTTGGAGATTTTCAATTCATTTCTCAACATGTCAAACGACCAGGAAAAGGCTCCGAATATGTTATGACGCGGCTGAACAAGAGGGATTTCAAGATTGCCCTTTGCTACCTCCGCTGCGAAAAATTTAAGTTTTTCAAAAGGATGCAATATATATAAATAAATAGATGCAAATATTATTCCGGTGAGTACAATGAAAATTAAGCACATACGCCAGATAGCCGATGTAAACTTGTTTTTCAATTCATTGATGCTTTGCTTTTTTTCATAGCTGTCCATTACTGCGATACAAAACTCCTTGCCGCCTTGCCGGTCCCAGTTGACAGTAAATATCTGCTTGTCTATATTTGCCTCTGCCAGTAATTTTGTTATATCATATTTTTTTTTGATATTGTTTTTATCGATGCTATCATAAAGAATAGTACCATCAGCTTTAATCAGTACAAGGTTAAATTTATTCTCCTTCAGGCTCTCCAATAATTGGGTATCATTCCCTTTTTCCAGGAACTTTTCCGAGTTTTTAATGATGTCGTTCATAGCCACAAGGTCCCGGCCTTTATCCTTTACGCCATACTCATTGTCTATATAGTTACTTACACTGGAAGTAAGCAAAAAAGCCATAGCAATACTGATACAGCATATAAAACCGATAGCGGCAATTATTCTATATCTCATAGACCCGCCTCCCTTGTTTGTATATAGTGAGAAACTCCTTGTGAACGACCGGATGTATTCTTTACGGTTAGCAGACTACACCTCAAATCGGAAGCCAACGGACCAAATCGTTTTTATAAACTCAGGATTTGACGGATCTCTTTCAATTTTCTCTCTTAACCTGCGTATATGGACCGAAAGCGTTCCTATCTCGCCGATGCTGTCGAATCCCCAAACCTCATTAAACAGGGTCTCTTTTCGGATGGACTTATTTCTATTCTTAATCAGATATTCCAGAAGATCAAATTCCTTTGCCGGAAAGTCTTTTGCAATGCCTCCGATTAAAACTTTTCTGGCTGTAAAATCCACCTCGATATCCCCAAAATGGAAGCAGCTGCCGGTATCTTTGCCATTGGCGGAAATGGCAATGTGCTGGCTTAAGTCTTCCTTATCGGCGTTATAATCATATGCGCGGCGGATTTGAGCCTTTATCCGGGAAAGCAATTCATTCAGGGAATATGGCTTTGAAATATAGTCATCTGCGCCCCGTTCAAGACCTGTGACTTTATCGGTATCACTGATTCTGGCACTTAAAAAAATGATGGGTACCTTTGAAGTTTTCCGGATGATGCTGCAAATATCAAATCCGATCAGGTCCGGCAAGTTGATATCCAGGATAATTATTTTATAAGTTTTCCTTTTGACGAGCTCCAGCGCAGAGCTTCCCGTAGAGCTGGTTTCTACGGTATACCCGTTGTCCTCTAAAAAATCTTTTGTTACTTCCATTAAGCTTTTGTCGTCTTCTACCATCAGAATATCTGCATGCTGCATTTTTTCACACCTTCCGCTATATGGACAAAGCGACTCTGCCGGTTTATAACCGTAAAACGGCGAAGGTTCACCTCATCCGTTATTATTATACAATCACAAGGTTATATCCGTCAAAGAACAGTATTTCGCAATTTATCCCGTGATGCTGTTTTGCGGCTGCCTGCCCGGTGTTATGTCAAAGTTAAAAAAGTTGTCAAGATTTCAAGGTGCTTCTGTTCGTCCAGTATGATGCGGCGAAGCAAAGCTTGAAGCTCCGGGAAATTGATCTGGTAAATAAGCCGGCTGTAATGAGCGATGGCGTCTTGCTCACCCTCCATATCCGCAGCCAGGATTTGTTTAATCTCGTAGGCATATATGGGATAACTGCCGTTCCAATATTGATTGGTCTCGTAAGTCAGAAATTTCGGCGGTAATCCCAGATCCCTGATAAGATTGCCAAGCAGGTTCAGATGGATAAATTCTACCGAGGTAATACACCGGTAGGCTTCTACAATCTTCGGGTAATTCAGTGTGAAGAAATTATGGGCCGTATATTGGGTGAGGGCTGTAGTTTCAGAGCCCGGACCGGCGAAAGCGCCCGACAAAAGAGTTGCGTAATACGTATTGCATTCGGTTATCCTGACGGCCGGATATGGCAAATTTACGATGTAATCGCTGCAGTTGTACATAATGGCAAACCTCCCTATAGTAAAACAATATGAACGGATGGAGAGGCTTATACCTAAAGATGGCGGCCATCGAATGTTTATGCCCGTTTCTTACAGGATTTTATTTTTCAAAGATAATTTGCGGTACGCATGAGGCGGCAGCCCTGTGCTTTTGCAGAAGAGCTTTGAAAACCGGCTGGGGCTGTGATACCCAATAATCTGTGAAATCTGCCCCATGGTTAAATCCGTATGGGATAAAAGATGCTCAGCCTGTCCCATCCGCCGGTGTTGAATATACTGTGTGATAGTACAATGCTGTACTTGCTTGAATGTGGATTTCAATTTCGTCGTCCCCATGCATGCGATCTTTGAAAGCTGCTCAAGACGCAGGTCAAACGCAAAATGGTCGTTTATATAAGCGGTAACCGTCTCCAAACGTTTTAAATCTTCTTCCGGGAGGTGCGGATTTGTCGGCCGGAGACGCTTCGAGCGTTCCACAATGAGAGAAATAGCCTCCGCAGCCTTTCCCTCATAGAACAGCTTTGCCGCCATCCCTTCGCCGCGGTAGTTCTTGACTTGATGGAGAAGAAAAACCAGTTCGGGAAAATCGATTGTCCCATCAATGCTCAGAAAGGCTGATTGCGGATTTGTGTATTCTTCCGGATATTTTTCTTTTAAGTATCTTTCATAATATTCGGGCATGATCTCAAGCCCAATGGAGCGGATAGGAATATTCCTGTGGATAAAAGCCCTATAACCTTCTTGATTTATCAAACAACCTTCCATGTACCCTGCAGTCAACCGTTTATAGGGGCCCAGCCTTTCGCCGGAAACGGATTCGAAATAGGTTAAAATCAAATGTTCCGGCAGGGAGCAGTCGAGGAAGAAATCCTCGTAAAAAACAAAATCATGGACGGCAAAGCTAAACAGGTTTTCGTGAGCGTATACCCAATAGTATCCGCTGCCTTTTTGAGGATCAAGCTTGTAGTATTGGCCCGCAGCATTATTGGACAAAGGGCACTCTTCCAATGAAAAGCCGTTCTCCGTCAAAAACGGCTCCTGTATTACTTTTGCAGCACTCTTCATGATAAAGCCTCCACGCTTAACACGATCAGACGAACCTCTGACATGATCAGACGAACCGCCCGCCGGGGAATTGCTCCATAAAACACCAGCCTGTATACTAAACAGGTATATGTTAGACAATTCTAACTATTATAGAATAGCATTTTACTCCGGTGCAGTCAATAAACCACGCCGGAGAAAATGACATATTAATTTAGGGAGGAATCAAAATGTCAAACACACTGTCCGTATCACAAAAAAGGCTGACCGTCAAAGACCTTGTCACTGCCGGTATCTTTTCCGCCTTATTCTTTATTGTTACCATGGCGGGAGGGATATTCTTTGCACCAAATCCGGTCCTGACCTTCCTGATGCCGCCGGTCGTGGCGCTGCTGACCGGGCCGGTCTATCTGCTGCTGCTGGCGAAGGTGCCTAAGCGCGGGCCGATTTTGATCCTGGGTATTCTGATGGGGCTCATCATGTTTGTCACAGGGATGTATTGGATATGGTCTGTTTTTTTTGTGGGGCTCGCCGTTATTGCGGAGTTGATTTCCGGTGCAGGCCGTTTCAAGAACATGAAGCTCAATATTCTGGGATATATGGTTTTTTCCCTGAACCCCATCGGTTCCTATATGATGCTTTGGATCAACCGGAAGGCCTATATGGACTATCTGGTTGGAAAGGGGACCGGGGAGGCCTATATGGATACGATGAGCGCTACTGCGCAGGACTGGATGCTGCCTGCCTTAATCGCCGGCACGCTGCTTTTGGCCTGGATCGGCGCGCTGCTTGGGAAGGCGCTGCTCAGGAAGCAGTTCGTAAAAGCAGGGATTACGGCGTGAGGACAGTTTTTCAGGCTTCGGTACAATCACGGGGGAGGGTCCATGTTGATCCGCGCACTAAGCTGTTTCTGCTGCTGGCCGGGAATCTGGCGGTGTTTTTCGCGCCGGTCCTATGGTATGAGGTCCTGCTGGTGGGGATAATCCTGCTGTTCGGCATACTTTGCGGCGTATATGGATTTTCCGTAAAAATGGCGGCGGTTTACCTTGCCGTGCTGGCGCTTCAGCTTCTCGGCTCCGCGTATCTGCACGGTACGCTTCAGGTGATGATCGTTTCGTTTGTCCTGTTTGTCCGCAAGATTTTTCCCTGTGCCATGCTGGGGGGCATTCTGATTTCCACTACACGGGTCAACGAATTCATGGCAGCCATGAACCGCATCCATATGCCCAAAAGTATCGTCATCCCGCTGACAGTCATGCTGCGGTACTTTCCGATGGTCGGGGAGGACTGGCGGCATATCAGGGATGCCATGAACATGCGGGATGTATCGCCTTCGCTGGCGGGGCTGCTGTGCCATCCCGGCCGGACAGCCGAATGCATCTACGTTCCGCTGCTGATGTCGGCGTCAAAAATCGCCGATGAGCTCTCGGCCGCGGCGGTAACGCGGGGTATTGAAAACCCGAAGCCCCGCACCTGTCTTCAGCAGCTTCGGCTTACCATTTGGGATAGGGTCTGTGCGTTTTGTTTTCTGGGACTTTTAGGTTTGTCATTTTTTCTGTAAGGGAGGTGGAGGTTTGATTATGATAAAAGACGCCTCGTTCGCCTATCAGGGGAGCGGGCGGGACGGAATTCAGCAGATTGATCTTGAAATTGCTTCGGGGGAATGTGTCCTTCTATGTGGGCGGAGCGGCTGCGGGAAAACTACGGTTACCCGCCTTGTAAATGGGCTTATCCCATATTTTTATCCGGGTGAGCTGACCGGTGAGGTCCTCGTGGATGGGATGGATATTTCCGATACGCCCATGTACCGCATCTCCGAAAAGGTCGGCTCGGTATTCCAGAATCCGCGCTCTCAATTTTTCAACGTGGATACGGACAGCGAAATCGCCTTTGGCATGGAGAATCTTTCACTGCCGCCGGAGCAGCTTCTGGAGCGTGTGGAAAACACGGCAAAGGAGCTTGGGATTGAAAACCTGCGGGGTCGCGGCATCTTTGAGCTTTCCGGCGGGGAAAAGCAGAAGGTTGCCTTTGCCTCCGTCTATGCCATGTCTCCGGACATCTATGTATTGGATGAACCGTCTTCCAACTTGGATGCGGATGCCATCGAGCAACTGCGCAAAACCCTGCTCCTGTTGAAGCAGCAGCGGAAAACCATCCTCATCGCGGAGCACCGGCTGTATTACCTGAAGGGCCTTGTCGACCGGATCGTCTGCATGGAACGCGGCAGGATCGAAAGCATTCACACGCCGGAGCAGTTTTTGTCCATCCCTGCGGCGCGGCGGGAAGCCATGGGTCTTCGCACCATGGATTTGGAGAGCGTGAAGCCCGCGGCGAAACGGGCAGTTCAGGCTATGCCCGCATTGGAGATCCGGGAACTTGCCTTATACCACAAAAAGCAGTCCGTTATGAGCGGCATCCGGCTGCATGCGGCCCGGGGAGAGGTCGTCGGCATTGTGGGACATAACGGTGCGGGGAAATCCACCTTTTCCCGTGCCCTCTGCGGCCTTCACAAGGAATGCTGCGGCATTTTTCTGTGGGAGGGACAGGAGACCAGTCCCAAACAGCGGCTAAAGCTTTCGTACATGGTTATGCAGGATGTCAACTTTCAACTCTTTGCGGAAAGTGTGGAGAGGGAATGCCGCTTCGGCATTAAAAACCCTGACACGGCCCTTGTGGAGCAAACCCTGCAGGAGCTTGGGCTTTATGAATACAGGGACCGCCATCCCGGCGCGTTATCCGGCGGACAAAAGCAGCGGACGGCTGTGGCGGTCAGCATGATCTGCCGAAAAGAAATCCTCATCTTCGACGAGCCCACCAGCGGCCTCGATTTCGACAGTATGGAGCAGGTCTCAAGATTGCTCGAAAGGCTTGCAGACATGGGAAAGATTATCTTCGTCGTGACCCATGATTATGAATTCATTTCGGCTGTCTGCGGCCGGGTCGTGCGTTTCGGCAATGGGACGGTTACGGATGATTTCGCGGTCAATGAGGAAAACAGTAAAAAGCTGCAGGACTTTTTTTGCGCAGCGCTATAGAGAGGGGCAGATTATTTTATATTTCCATTCCCCATCCTCCGGATCAGGAATAAAACCCGGAAATACCGCTGTAAAGCAGTTTTGAAATCAGTTCGGACATTCTTTCCGTGGATTCGATAATGCCGTCCTGCAGCCATTTCTGAACGATGGTTAAGGTACCGGTAACGGCGAAGCTTTGCATATAGGCGGAAGTTCTTTCATCAAGATTCCGGTTGTTGTGAATATCCGAAATCATTTTTTGCTGGGCAAGGGACATGATTTCCAGATGAAACGTGGAATCCCCGTTATCGCTAAGTAAAATTTTAAATAATTCCGCATTCTTCGCAACATAATCAAGGATTTCGCTCATCGTCAGCAGGGTTTGGGGCGTTTGTCTGGAAAAAGCATCTTTTGTCAGGTGTTTTTTCAATTCCACAATCACATCCTGCTCCAACTGCTTAAGCAAATCATATTGGTCCGTATAGTGCGAATAAAAGGTACTCCTGTTTATGTCAGCCCTTTCGCACAGCATTTTGATGGATATCTTTGAAATGGGATACTCCCGCATCAACTCCACAAGGCTGTTTTTCAGCAGCATCTTTGTAATCTTCACCCGCTGGTCGTCTTTTTCAGCTTTCATGGCTGCTCCTTTTATATTTATAAATTTTTTATGACTATCCGACACATTTGCAAAATGTGTAGCGGAATACACAATATTAAAAAATCTGCTGGTTGCAATACATTATCATGCTCATTATAATACAAACATGACTATAAAACAACAGCGTGTTGATTAATTCGTTGTAAGGGATAAAAGGGGATGAAACAAAATGAGAAAAATTATTAAAGCCCGCTGGTTCATATTATCGCTGTGGCTTGTTGCAACCATCGTGCTTACAGTAATCCAGCCCGATATCAATGCGATACTCAGGCATAAAACCCAGCAGGCTCTGGACGATAACAGTCCTTCTATCGTGGCAGATTCCATGCTGAGCAAGATGGAGCAATCAAAAGGCAGCAGCAACATTATCGTTTTTTTTGATAAGGATAAAATTTCCGATGAAGAAATGAAGCAAATTGACGAAGGCGTGGCGGCGGTACGGGATAGCAGCTCCGAACTGGGCATTGCGGATATCATTGATCCGTTCAGCGTGCCCGAAGCCAAAAGCAGTTTGCTTTCAGAAGACGGTACAACGCTCATGGTAAGCTTTAAGCTTGACAAGGGGATCAGAGAAGTAGACGATATCAAAGCAGCGATTGACGGCAAACTCGGCAATCTGGATGTGGAACATTATTATACGGGAGAAGACTTTATCAATGATGACTATCTTAAAGCGGCCTTGTCCGGAGTTGAGAAAAGTGCCGTATTGACGGTCATCTTTATTTTAATTGTACTGATCATCATGTTCAGAGCGGTGGTTACCCCTCTGGTATCCCTGCTGACGGTGGCCTTTTCCTACCTGTGTTCCATGGGAATCGCAGCCCAATTGATCGATAAAGCCAATTTTCCGGTAACAAGCCTTACACAGGTATTGCTTGTGCTTATACTCTTCGGTATAGGGACCGACTACAACATACTTCTTTTCAACCGGTTCAAGGAAGAACTGGCTCAAGGCTCTTCCACGGATGACGCCATCGTAAATACCTATAAAACAGCAGGCAAAACCATTGCGTATAGCATACTCACTGTTTTGATCGCTTTCTTCAGCCTTATTTTTTCCGAATCCCCGATTTATAAATCCGGGATTGTCGTCGTCATCGGCGCAGCGCTGCTGTTGCTTCAAATTCTTACCTTGACGCCTTTTGCCATGAAGGTCCTGGGCAGCAAGCTTTTCTGGCCCTCAAGGAATGCAACGGGCCATAAGGAAAGCCGGCTGTGGCATAAGATTACATCTGCTTCAACAAGGCATCCTGCAATATCGGTGTTAATCATTGCCTTGATTATTGCGCCAACCGTGTATTTTCAGCAGCAGAAGCTTAATTTCGATAATATTGCGGAGCTTGGAGATACACAGCCTTCTACAAAAGGCTTCAACATTGTGGCGGACCATTTCGGCAGGGGGCAGGCCATGCCTTCCACCGTCGTTATTGAATATACCGGAGCCCTTGATAATAATGAAGCGCTTTCAGTCATTGACAATTTAACGGAAAGAATCAAAAAAATCGGTGGTGTAAATCAGGTTTCCTCCGTAACACAGCCGGAGGGCAAGCAAATCAACGAATTCTATATCGGCAGTCAGTTGGGTTCCGTCGCCGGCGGTTTGTCAAAAACCCAGGACGGCATTGATCAAATGTATGACGGACTGAAACTGGCCCAGGATAAACTCAGCACCTCGGACTTTTCCAAGGTCGGACAGATGGTGGACGGCACTGCGCAGCTTCATGACGGTATGGCTGCTTTAACGGGCGGGTTGAAGCAAATACAGGCCGGTATAGCCGACGGCTCAAAGGATTCACAATCCATAAGCAACGGCATCGCTGCGATTGAAAGCAACCTTTCACAGATGAGTGCAGGAATTAAGCTGCTAGCCGATAACTATGAGAAAATGCAATCCGGCTATTCGGCGATGGGTACCAGCTACCAGGGCACTGCGCAGGCGCTTCTCGGAATAAAAAGCACACTGTCCCAGATGGAAGGATTGGTAACAGCAGTAGGAAACAATTATTCAAACTCTCAGAAAGATCCCAGCTATCTGGGGTTAAAGCAAATGCTTGATAAGCTGTTGGAATCCTTGAGCGGGATTACACCGGAAGGAATAAAAGCGTTAGATGATAATTACAACCAGGTCACTGCCGGTTTTGGCACCGCCAACAAGAGCTTGACGGAGATAAGCGGCGGCTTAACCCAAATGGCTGCCGGTCTGAAGAAGCTTGGAGAAGGCACCGACAAGACAGCCGCAGGAATTGGCACAATCGTCACCAACATGGAGAGTGTAACCAGCGGTCTGGACCAGATGGAAACAGGACAGAGGCAGCTTGCAGCCGGACTGGATGAATTCGGTACTTTCGGGTCCAGGCTGTCCGAGATGAACGACGGATTAAAGCAAATTTCTGACGGACTTGGAAAGACCGACGAGTTTCTTTCACAGCTAAATACGAATAAAACCTTCTACATTCCCCGGGAAGCTTTAACGGACGAAGGCTTCAAAAAATCCCTGGACACTTTCATGTCAGATGACCGGACCATTACCAAGATGATCATCGTCCTGAATGACGACCCTTATTCGAAGGAAGCTCTTTCTACCGTAAAAGAAATAAAGGAAACCTTGTCGAATGGACTTAAGGGCACAGAGCTTTCAAATGCCACCTATGGAGTAGCAGGGCCAAGCGCAATTACCGGCGACATGAACGACATACTGGGCCGGGACCTTAACCGGATGATCATCATCGTGCTGGTAGGAGTATTCCTGGTGCTGCTTCTTGTAATAAGGTCCTTCTGGCCGCCGGTTTTCATAACGGCATCCCTTATGGGGGCATATTATGCGGCTATGTTTGTGCTGAATTATATTTTTATCGGACTGATGGGGTTAGATGGTGTTTCTTCCTACGTTCCATTCTTCTCGTTTATAGTAATCGTAGCATTGGGTGTAGACTACAGTATATTCCTGATGATGCGGTATAAGGAATACCCGCATTTGTCCCCGAAAGAAGCAATCGTCATGGCTTCCAGACATATAGGCGGTGTAATAACGTCGGCAGCCATAATCCTTGGGGGTACCTTTGCAACGCTTATCCCTTCCGGATTGACACTTTTAGCCCAATTGGCCATCGCTGTAATTGTAGGACTGGTAGTGCTTTGCTTCATATTGCTGCCTTTTTTCCTGCCGGCCATGATTGCGCTTCCAGGCGCCATAACAGATTTCTTTGCAAGAAAAGGGAAGGCAAGGGTATAAAACGAAGTTCGAGAGTGTAAGCTGGGAGAAATTGATTTAATATCTTTAACACTGACTGCCAGCTCGAATACAGAGACTGCTGCACGACCGGATAAATGCTGGTTGTGCAGCAGTTTTACGTTTTCTGTAATAATACGTTTTTACAATACTGTTGAGAAAAAATGCAGGTAATAATCCGAGTGAATGCTATATAGGCGGAAACGGGTGGTTGAAACCCGGGGGTATTCTTTGGTATACTGGTTAAACAGACGAAGGATGAGGTGTTTTTTCTATGCGTTTGAGAAAACTGCCATGGGCAAGGCCGGCGCTTGAAGCATGCAGCTTTTTTATTAAAAATCCAACGGAAAATATCGGCAAATGGCGCACCGTATTTGAAAAGGACCAGGAAATCCGGCTTGAATTGGGGTGCGGAAAAGGCGGCTTCATTTCAAAGCTGGCCTCAGCCAATCCTGACAAGAATTTTATTGCCGTTGACATCAAGGACGAGGTATTGGCCCGGGCAAAGGTGAAAATAGAAAACGAGTATGCCGGAGCCGGGGCCAGCCCAGGGAATATAGCCCTTATGTCCCACGAAATCATGTTGATCCGCAAGATGCTGAATGAGGACGACGCTGTCGGCAGGATCTATATCAACTTCTGCAATCCCTGGAGTAAAAATACCCTCAAGAAAAGGCGGCTGACACATCCGGTGCAATTGGAACAATATAAGACCTTCCTGGTCCCCGGCGGCCAGATATGGTTTAAAACCGACGACCTGCCGCTGTTTACCGATTCCGTCGGCTATTTTGAGCAGTGCGGCTTCAGTATCGCCTATCTTACACAGGACTTGCATGGCAGCGGATTTGAGCCCAATATTGAAACAGAGCACGAGCAGATGTTTTCCAGCCAGGGGATGAAAATCAATTTTCTCATTGCACAGAGCAGCCGCCGTCCTCAATCACCTTCGCTTACCGATACTTTTGCAGCAACTTGAGCAGTTTCACATCAAGCGGATGCCCATTGTACCGTAGATACTGGACATCAAAACCGATTAGTATCAAAAACTCCCGTTTCAGAGTATGTTCCGACAGACCAGGACTATTAATGGCGGCAATATTGTTTCCAAGAACAGGTCTAAGGAATGGCTGTTTCTCAACTGTATCGGTCCCGGTACTAACACGGTAATTATTTCTACCGTTTATCAAGTGACCTTTTTGTATTATAATAAAACTACTGAGTTGAACAACGTCACAGTCCCCCTCCTCTTAAGAGGGGGTATGGGGGCATGCCCCCACTGGAAATTGGAAGATTACCGTCGGGAGGGCTGTCCTATGAGTGTAAAAGCAGGAGAAAGGTATAAAGTGCTGCTGGTTGATACGGAATCCGAAAGAAAGGCCTATAAAAAGTCAGCTGTCTTTGAGGAACAAGGGTTTGAGATTTCTGACGAAGTCTCTGATCTGGGGGAAGCTATCAATAAGCTTGAACATGCCGATTTTGACATTGTTTTTACCGGGTCCGGAATCCCACTGGCCGACAGTCTGAAAATAGCAAGACTCGCAAAGGAAAAATCCTCCTCTAAAACGGTGGTAATAAGCACAAAAGAGGCAGCGGCTGAGCAGCCGATGTTTTTTGGCTGTGAACACGCTTCAGGGACTGTAAATCCGGGGCAGGCATCATCGGGAGAGGCGTTGCAAAAAGGGTTTATTTTTAAAAGCTTGTTGAAAAATGATATGAATGACCGGCAGGAGTTTTTATCTTCTGCCGAAAAGATAGGATTCAGCCAGAGTGAGAGAAAATGTACGGTTATGCTGATACCGGCCGGCACGCCGGAAAAAGAGGAAGTATTCAGCAATGAAGATTATGAACTCATGGAGAGAGCTTTGAACGAGGCACTGGAAAGGGATAATCCGGCGAATGAAGGAAATATTGCACATATATCGCTATCGATGAACAACAGCTTTATTGTGATGACGCAAAACAGCAGAGTAGACACGGTGATCGAGACTTTGTCCTCTTTATGCGACGAGCTGGCGATCGACTATCTGATCGGCATCAGCACTCCGTTTGATCAAATGGAGTATATACCGATATCTTACAGAGAAGCCCATGAGGCTATCATCCGTTGTAAACCCGAACAAAAAATCAACACCTTCAATGCGGAAAACAATAAGGAGAACGACGAATTACGACGCATGGCTGAAGTAACCAGTACGATCATCCGTGCTTTGGAAACAGGAACGCATCAAAGGATACCAAACATCCTGGAAACATTTTTTGCCGACCTTGAGAAATGTGCCCCGGATACCGCGTTGAATCTATGTATCAATTCAATCAATACCATCCTGGGATATTTCGGAATCAACGAGATGGATAAGTTCAAGATCAAATACAGGTTTGACCTGGTGGGGCCGTCAAAAAAAGAGATTTATAATTCCATTAAAGCCACCTATCATGACAATATCACAAGGATCCTGCAGATCATTAAAAATACGCCGGGAGGTTTGGCGGAATGCATCATAAAAAAGGTTCAGGACATGGTCGTAAAGGATTACTCCAAGCCGGACCTCTCGCTGTGCAGCATTTCTCAAGCCCTGAATATCAGCTATTGCTACTTAAGCAAGATTTTTAAACAGAAAACGGGAAGCAGCTTCGTCAATTACCTTACCTCGGTCCGGATGATGAATGCGAAAAGGCTTCTGCTTGACGGCGGGCTCAGAATCAATGAAGTTTCAAATGCCGTAGGCTACAGCAGTTCAGCCTATTTTATTACCGCCTTCAGAAAATTTTTCGACATTTCCCCCGGAGATTATAAAGTACGCATTGCTGGCGGCGAGCAGCAAAGCGAGGCCAAAAACGTCAGAAACCCGCAAGGCAGTGGAAGAATTGATCAACAAACCTAAAAATTGAAATGAATCGAAAATAATTAATATTGTATCTGCCGGCCGGCACATATATAATTAAGGTGTTAAAGGGATCAAAAAACCTGAATATCAAGAAGTTCAGCACGAGCGCTTATCGGGACATATGGAATCGGGCGGACGGAAAATAGTCCGGAAGGGATTATTTCAGCCAGAGTAAAGCAGGAATGCCTCCGGTGAAATTTTGAGCCGGTGGCAATGAACCGCATCTTTTTGAAGATCTGTCAGAAGTACTGGTATTACATTGAATAATTAAAAACAGGGGGGATTTGGAAATCATATTTTTTGCTGCCTGAATTTAGGAGTACTGCAAAGATTACTTCCCTTTTTTTGAAAATGCCGGCCGCAGCGGACTGCATTTTCAAAAGTTTGCATGGAAAGTATTTGCACCGGTACTTGCTGTCCCTTGATACCCGGTTTTTTGAAATACCCGGAGAATTTCCCGCAGTGATTTGACGATCAAACTGCTCTATCCCTGAATTACTTTACTTTAAAAAGGAGAAATCAGAGATGAATCAAATGAAGGTCCCGTTGAGTGAAAAAATTTCTTATGGGCTGGGAGACGCCGCCTCCAATTTATCCTACACCACCATTTCGTCATTTCTTTTGTTTTTTTATACCGACGTCGCGGGGATTGGGGCTGCGGTTGCCGGAATCATCATGTTGGTCGCACGTCTTTTTGATGCAATATTCGACCCGTTCATGGGGACGATCATTGACAAGACCCATACCCGGTGGGGCCGCTGTCGTCCCTATTTCCTCTGGATGGCGATACCTTACGGTATTGTCATGGTACTGCTCTTTACGGTACCGGATTTTGGCACTACAGGCAAAGTGGCTTATGCCGTCATTACCTATTTGATTTTTGGCATTATCTACTCTGCTGTAAACCTGCCGCTGTCTGCAATGCTTCCAAGCATGTCCGACGATCCCAATGAAAGGACGTCCATCAACTCGGTACGTATGATTTGCGGAAGGCTGGCCGGATTGGCCGCAAATATGTCCATTGTCCCGCTGACGGCTTTGCTTGGCTCCGGTAACAAAAGCAAAGGCATGTTCTTTACAATCCTGATCTTTGCCTGCATTGCCGTAGTGCTGTTTTTCATCACCTTTGCCAATACCAGGGAACGGGTTGAAATTAAAAAGTCCGAAGAAACGGTAAAGCTCAAGGATGCCATCAGGGCGACTGTGAAGAACAAGTATTGGTGGATAATCGCCGGTGTTTCGCTGGTATTTTTCGTATCCACCACCCTTATGCAGCAGTCCGCCATGTATATATTTGCAAACTACTTTAAGAACATGAGCATTATGGTGGTTTTCGCACTGACCCTGTTTGCAGCGCAAATTATAGCAATGCTCTTTGCTCCGACATTTGTAAAAAAGATTGGCAAACGTAACATAAGCCTGGTAGGCCTGGCCTTTGCCGTACTGGGAGCTCTCATCAGGCTGCTTGCCGGACACGCTCTGCCGGTGTTCCTTGCCGGCAATGTCGTATGCGGTATAGGAATCGGATTTATGGCGTCTGTCCTGCTGGCAATGATGGCCGACGCGGTTGACTTCAGCGAGTTGAAATACAAAGTGCGTGCCCAGGGCTTGATGTATGCGGCGGACAGTTTTAGTATGAAAGTAGGCGCCGGATTGGGCGGCGCCATCGGCGGGTGGGTACTTGCGGCCGGCAGCTATGCAGCCGGATCTGCCGCACAGAGCCCGTCGGCAATGACCTCCATCATAATCAATTTCCATTGGGGACCAATGATAGGCTTTGCACTGTCTGCGGTATTCATGATCTTCTACAATCTCGACAAAAACATCGTTCAGGTAAGGAAAGAACTGAAAGAAAGAAGAGAAGGTTTTTCCAGTACGGCCAATGCTGACACTTCAGCCGTCGTAGGCTCATAATACGGGCCTGCGGACGTAAGGGGCTTCTCTTTGCAGAAATTATCAAATCAATAGCTCAATTTTTCAGTCGGATATTCCAATGAAAAGCGAGATTGCCTCGCTGTGCCCCAATGACATTCCAGCTAGTCTTTGTTGTTCCGGGGAGTTCTGGCGGCGTGGTAATCTCAAAGGCTGGAAATTTAAGTTAATAGCTTGTGCTGTGCGGAAATGTGACATTTCAATGAATTAGGGAGGAGAAGGATGATGCAATTAAGAGAACACATTCTTTGCGAAGACGGTTTCACCAACCGTATAGAAGACGGAAAGATAACAGGTTTTAATGTAAAAATGAGGATTCCCTACTATAGGGGAATTCCCCTGTCTCTCATTGATGAAATTCTGATCATTGTGGACGGAATTCAATATACAGGGGATAGCATCCTTTTTGAAGTGCACGGCGGTACTTTTACACGAAATGAAATGACGACGGTAGTCCGGCACCGCTGGAATTATGGAGAAAAAGCTACGGTAAAGGTCATAAAGGAAGACGGACTGGCTCCCGGCCAACATCGTGTGGAGGCCTATGCCAAAATCCGTGTTAATTATATGCCTTCCATAGAATTTGTAGGGGGTTACACAGATTTAGTGCTTTCTTGAAACAAAGTAATGAATGAAGCAAATTTTTTGAGTGGAGGAAAAAATATATGGCGATAAAACTTGGGGCATCATCATACAGCTGGCAGCACGCATATTTCCTTGGGAAAATGTCCCTGGAGGATTGTATTGCCAGTCTATCCGAAGCAGGAGGGACAGGATTTGAGCTGATACCGGAGCAGATGCTTCCCGACGACAATTTTGTCCGTCTGGAAGACAGCTTCAAAGATGCGTGGTTCGGGTGGATGGATAAATACGGAATGACACCGACCTGCCTTGACCATTTCAATGACGACAATCTTTATTCCAATCGTACCCTGACCCTGCAGGAGCAGGTGGACCTTGCCGAGAATTATTTGATATTGGCGAAAAAGCTTGGGTTTTTCTGCTTAAGAGTCCTTACAACCACCCCATTTGAGGTTTTGGAGCGGGTAATTCCCATGGCGGAATACTACGGTGTCAAAATGGGGCTTGAAATCCATGCGCCAATGTCAATGAAATCCGAATGGGCGGACCGGTGGGGCAACCTGATAGAGCGTAAAGGTACAAAATATGCCGGATTTATCCCCGATTTCGGGATTTTTTCAAAGCGCCCCTTTACCGTGCTGACCCAAAATCTCATCAACCGGGGAGCAAAGCCGGAGATCGTTGACTACATCGTCAAACGCTACGTGGAGATTCATGAGGCGCGGTTTAACGCAACCGAGGTAAAAAAATACGGAATGGAGCTGCTGCAGATCAACGATGAAATGCGCGTGCTTGAAGAAGAAGTCAAAAAGATGGGCGGCGGTCAATTCGAAGTGGCAATCGTCCGGGGACGGTACAATTACGATAATCCCCAATGGATGCTGGATGTACTTCCGTTGATCATCCATGTGCATGCAAAGTTTTACGATATGGTTGAAGACGGAAAAGGCGGCTATACCGACCCCAATGTTGATACGGAGCGTGCCGTACGGGTCCTTCGCGACGGCGGCTACGACGGCTATTTGACCAGCGAATATGAAGGCCCGTTTATCACCTCCATGTTCGGCGGACTGCATGGCCTGGAATTTTTGGATGAGTGTGAGGCTGTCCGGCGGCATCAAGTGTTCTTAAAGAGCATACTGGACGCGAAATAATTCTCCCCAAATATAGACGGACTTTTAAGGAAAGAAGGAATCGACGCAATGAAAAACGGTAAGCTGCAAATAGGAATTATAGGGTGCGGCGGGATTGCAAAGCAAAAGCATTTGCCGGCTCTCGCCAATCTCAGCGAATTATGCGAACTGGTGGCTTTTTGCGATATCCTCCCTGACAGGGCGGAGAGTGCGGCAAAAAGTCATGGTACCAAGGATGCAAAGGTATACACGGACTACAAGGAGCTTCTTAACGACTCCTCCATTGATGTCGTCCATGTTCTGACGCCAAATGTTGTTCATATGCCCATTACAGTTGATGCGTTTGAGGCGGGGAAGCATGTATTGTGTGAAAAGCCCATGGCCCATAATACGGAAGATGCAAGGAAGATGGTGGAAGCGTCAAAACGTTCCGGCAAGAAATTCACCATTGGGTATCAAAACAGGTTCCGCAAGGATGTTCAGGCGCTTCATAAAGCATGTGAAGCAGGCCGGTTGGGCGATATCTATTTTGCGAAGGCCCATGCGGTAAGACGCCGGGCGGTTCCTACCTGGGGAGTTTTCCCCAATAAGGCGCTGCAGGGAGGCGGGCCCCTCATCGATATCGGAACCCATGCCCTGGATATTACCCTCTGGATGATGAACAATTATAAGCCCAAACTGGTGACCGGCTCTGTCTTTTATAAAATGGCCGATAAGTCGGAAGGCAATCTGTTCGGACCCTGGGATCCGGCGACGTTTGAAGTGGAGGATTCGGCCTTTGGATTTATTAAAATGGAAAATGGCGCTACGATCTTTTTGGAAGCAGCATGGGCACTGAATGTTGCAGAGTCAAAAGAAGCGGCGGCTACGCTTTGCGGGACGGAAGCGGGTGCGGAAATCAAATCCGGAATGAGCTATAAAAACAGCGAATTGATTATCAACAGCGCAAGGTACGGCGAGCTCTTCGACGAACATCTTTCAGGCGGCGGAAATATTGCCTATTTTAACGGTCCGTCCAATGAGCCGGGCTATCTGGAAGCGAAGCAATGGCTGCTGTCAATCCTCAATGATACTCAGCCTCTGGTAATGCCGGAGCAGGCCTTCACAGTAACCCAAATCCTGGATGCAATCTATCTTTCGGCCAGAATCGGAAAAAGTGTTGAACTATAGACACGCGTGTCATGGGTGTGAAAAAGGAGTCCATTGTAGGGGCGGCCACGGGTCGCCCACCCTGGAAGGCCCTTGAATGGCGATCAGTGATCGCCGCTGCATTTTCATACTTAGGTGTGCCGCATGCTGCATGGGCTTTTCGAGGAGCGGGGCGACGAGGCAATCCCTGCTTCTTAACGGGACCGCATTTTGAGATTGCCGCACTCCGCTTCGTTCCGTTCGCAAGGACAGTGGAGTTGGTTCATGCTGTCCTGTTAGTTCACACGACCCTATGGTTGTAATACCGCAAATATATGTCCGCAATTTTTAGATGGTCCGCAGTTCATATTTGGCCTTGATTAAATCCGGGGTTTATGTTAAAGTTAAATCAATTGAAAATTCAGGGGAGCTTGTGTAAACAGGCTGAGAGGAAACCAAAAGGTTTCGACCCGTTAACCTGATTTGGATAATGCCAACGTAGGGAGAGGAACACTATTTCGTAAAATTTGGTGGGATATGCTGCTTAGGTGGCATATCCCATTTATATTTTGCGGAGGAACAAAAATGAGTGAAAATAAGATGTCTTCTTTAAGCGGATCGCTGTTATGGCTTGGTGCGGCAATCTCCATTGCAGAAATCCTGACCGGGGCATTATTGGCGCCCCTTGGCTTTGGTATCGGCATTATGGCCATTCTTGCAGGCCATCTCATCGGCTGCATCCTGTTTTATTTTGCAGGGCTTATCGGTGCGGAACGCAAGGTTCCGGCCATGGAAAGCGTGGGCTTTTCCTTTGGCAGATACGGTTCCGTATTTTTTTCCGTTTTAAATATCCTGCAGTTGGTTGGCTGGACGGCCGTGATGATTATAAGCGGCGCAAGAGCCTTCGGCTCAGTGGCAAACAAAAGCACAGGCTTCTCAAATGATCTTCTTTGGTGCGTTTTGATCGGCTTGCTGATTATCGTCTGGATCGCTGTGGGACTTAAAAATCTGGGAAAAATCAATATTATCGCCGTGGGCGGACTTTTTATCCTCACCGTGGTTTTGGGCGTGGTGGTGTTTAAAGGCGGACAGAGCGCGGAGATCAGCGGGGTCATGAGCTTCGGCCTTGCCCTGGAACTCTCCATCGCCATGCCGATTTCATGGCTGCCGCTGATTTCCGACTATACAAGGCATACCGACCGACCGGTAAGATTCACCCTTTCAAGCACTGCCGGATATTTTTTCGGAAGCTGCTTCATGTATAGCATCGGACTTGGGGCGGCGATTTTTGCCGGCAGCTCCGATATCGTGCAAATCATGATGGAAGCGGGACTTGGCATTGCCGCCATGATCATTGTTATCTTTGCCACAGTGACGACAACTTTTCTGGATGTGTATTCGGTAGGGGAAAGTATGCTGAATATCTACAAAAAGCTTGACAGCAAGCTTACTGCGATTGTCACCTGCATTATCGGGACACTGATTGCAATGTTTACTCCCATCGAAGAATACGAAAACTTCCTATACCTGATCGGGTCGGTGTTTGTGCCTATGGCCGTAATTCTCATTACCGACTATTTCATTTTGAAAAAGCGCAGCAATACGAAGAAAATAGACCTGCTCAACACCTGCCTGTGGGTGGTTGGCTTTATTTTATACAGGATATTCCTTGGGATGGACACAATCATCGGCAGCACGATTCCGGTTGTAATTATCATCATGCTGCTGGATATTGCAATAAATCGAATAATAAAAAGGATGGTAAGAAAAAATGTTTGAAAAGATTTTAAAAAATGTCGAGACAAAAACGCCGCTGGTGCACTCGATAACCAATTATGTTACGGTAAATGACTGCGCCAACATCATTCTGGCAAGCGGCGGTTCACCCATTATGGCGGACGATATCAATGAAGTCTGCGATATTACGTCCATCTGCTCAGCCCTTGTCATTAATATCGGTACCTTGAATGAAAGGACAATCAAGTCAATGCTTGCTGCCGGTAAAAGGGCGAATGAGCTGAAGCATCCGGTCATATTGGACCCTGTAGGCGCAGGTGCATCCAAGCTCCGCAACGACACCGCCTTGACCTTGCTGAAGGAAGTGAAATTTTCCGTTATCCGGGGGAATATCTCGGAAATCAAGTTTCTCGCAAGCGGCAGCAGTTCTACACAGGGCGTCGACGCAAATGCCGCCGATGCAGTAACGGCAGATAATATCGATAGTGTGATTGCCCTTGCAAAGTCACTGTCAAAGGCAACCGGAGCGGTAATCGCAATCACTGGAGCAACAGATATTGTCGCAGACAGCGAAAAAGCGTATAGTATAAATAACGGACATCCCATGATGAGCAAGGTAACGGGAACCGGCTGCATGCTGACGGCTGTAATCGGCAGCTTTACCGGCGCCAATGCTGACAGCCTTCTGGATGCAACGGCTTGTGCCGTCGCTGCCATGGGACTTTGCGGGGAGCTTGCATACAAAAGGTTAAGTGAGCTGGATGGGGGTACAAATACGTACAGAATGCTGTTGATCGACTTTATGAGCAAGATGAATATTGAAATAATAAATGGTGGTGTAAAAATTGAAAGCAGATAAAAATTCGATGCTGTTGTATGTGGTAACCGACAGGGCCTGGCTTGGTGAAAACAAACTTGAAAAACAGGTGGAAGATATTATCAAGGCCGGGGCTACCTTTATACAGCTTCGTGAGAAGGAGCTGGCCTTTGATGAGTTTGTCAGCGAGGCAAGGAAGGTAAAGGAAGTTACGGATAAATACAAGATACCCTTTGTTATCAATGATAATATCGAGGTGGCCCTGGCTGTAAACGCAGACGGTGTACATGTAGGACAGTGTGATTTGAATGCGAAGGATGTACGGGGACAGATAGGGAAGGACAAAATTCTCGGGGTTTCGGCCCAAACCGTGGAGCAGGCACGGCTTGCCCGTGAGCAGGGCGCCGATTACCTTGGCGTAGGCGCTGTGTTTTCCACCTCAACCAAAAAAGACGCGGACAGCGTATCCCTTGAAAGCCTGAAAGCGATTTGCAAGGCTGTCGACCTTCCCGTTGTGGCAATCGGCGGTATCGACAGCGAAAATATCATGAAATTAAAAGGCACGGGAGTTGACGGCATTGCCGTGATTTCAGCCATATTCGCAAAGCAGGATGTTTCCGCAGCCACAAAAGAACTGGCGGCGCTTTCGAAGAAAATGGTGGCGGAATGAGTATCCGGGGATTGATTTTTGATTTGGACGGGACCCTGCTTGACTCCATGGGCGCCTGGGACAATATTGGCGATGAGTATCTGGTCCTGAAGGGGATCAGGGACATACCGCTAACTCTCAAGGAAGCCTTAAGGCCCATGAGCCTTTTGGAGGCGGCGGAATATTTCATTTCCGATTTCGGCATCCCTCTTTCCAGGGAACGAATTATGGGCGAGATCAATTTGATGATCGAAGATAAGTACAGATACCAGATTGAAATAAAAAAGGGCGTACGTGAGTTCCTGGAAAAGCACAGCCACTTGAAAATGTGCATTGTCACTGCGTCGGACAGGCATCTGGTGGAATATGCCTTAAAGCGGCTTGAGATTGACCGGTATTTCAGTTTTATTATTACCGTAACCGAAACCGGCATGACCAAGCAAAGCCCGGAAATATTCATAAAAGCGGCAGAAAAGCTGGGCTTCCCCACCCATGAGGTGATTGTGTTCGAAGATGCGCTCCATGCGATCAAGGTGGCAAAGCAGGCAGGCTTCTACACTGTCGGTGTCGGAGAAGCTGTCTTTGAGCGGGAGAGAGAAAAGATCATGGAAGCCGCGGATTGGTATGTAGAAAATCTAAGTGAATTTGAGGTTGATGCGGGATGAAAAAGGTTTTGACAATTGCCGGCTCTGATTGCAGCGGCGGCGCAGGTATACAGGCGGATATCAAGACCATAACCGCCCATAAGATGTATGCGATGAGCGCCATAACCGCGTTGACGGCACAAAATACAACCGGTGTGTACGGGGTACTGGAGGCTGCACCGGAATTTGTCGCGCAGCAGCTTGACTGCATTTTCACCGACATTTTTCCCGACGCCGTAAAAATCGGTATGGTATCCAACAGCAAAATCATCCGTGTCATTGTGGAAAAGCTAAAGCATTATAATGCAAAAAACATAGTGGTTGACCCTGTCATGATCGCTACCAGCGGCAGCAGGCTGTTAAACGCCGAAGCAATGGATGCAGTCATGACAGAGCTGATACCGGTTGCCGGCGTCATCACGCCCAACATCCCGGAAGCCGAAGCCCTCTGCGGCTTAAAGATAGAGAACGCGGAGGATATGCTGGCTGCAGCGGAAAAGATTTCCACGCTGCTTCACGGAAGTGTGCTAATCAAGGGCGGTCATCTGACGGACACGGCAGACGATCTGATTTATACCGACGGCAAAGCTGTCTGGATCAAAGGGGAGAGGATTAATAACCCCAACACCCACGGAACAGGCTGTACGCTTTCTTCGGCCATTGCCTGCAATTTAGCGAATGGCTGTACCATGGAAGAAAGCGTCCGAAATGCAAAGGCCTATATCACCGGAGCACTAAAAGCAGGACTGAATTTGGGAAAGGGAAGCGGTCCTTTGAATCACTGCTACAATCTTTAAGAGCACTGAAAATACTACTTGCGTTTTCTGCAGCTACCGCTGCAAGGCTGTCAAATTATGCACCGACTTGTCTGTCATTGCGAGCGCAACGCAGTGGAGCGCGGCAATCTCAAAAGGCATTATTGTCAGGTAAGCATCTTATAATAGATGAGATTGCCGCGTCGCTGCCGCTACTCGCAATGACGTAAGTGCCTGGTACTTCACCAGCGTGGAAACTCAGGAGAGTTCAGTCAGTATCACAGATCTTTGACCTTCATAACCCGCATGGCGTTAAAAATAGCGATGATAGCTACTCCTACGTCGCCAAATACTGCTTCCCACATGGTCGCAATACCGAAAGCGCTCAAAAGGAGAATAATGCCCTTCACACTCATGGCAAAAATAATGTTTTGCCAGACGATGGTGCGGGTCTTTCTGGCGATCTTAATGGCACTTGCAAGCTTTGAAGGCTCATCGGTCATTATTACCACATCCGCGGCTTCAATGGCCGCATCGGACCCCAAACCGCCCATGGCCACTCCGACATCGGCCCGGGCAAGGACAGGGGCGTCGTTGATCCCGTCGCCTACAAATACCAGCTTACCCTTTGTTGTTTTCTTTCGATCCAACAATTCAAGCTTTTCGACCTTTTGGTGGGGCAGAAGCTCGGTGTACACTTCGTCAAGACCAATATCGCTTCCGATTTTTTCACCGGCGGATTTGCTGTCTCCCGTAAGCATTACCAGGCTTCTGACACCTAAATTCTTAAGCTCCGCCATGGCTTTCCGGCTATCCGGTTTTATTTCATCCGATATGACAATGTAGCCTGAATAAACATTGTCAATGGCCAGATGCACCAATGAGCCGAAAGCATTGACTTCCTCGCAGGGGATGCTTTCTTCGTTCATCAGCTTGGTATTTCCTGCCAGGACTGCTTTTCCCCTGATCTTGACTTTAATGCCCTTGCCGGAAATTTCTTCATACTCGGAAATTTCAGATTTGTCAATTTCCTTCCCATAAGCCTTTACAATGGAAAGCGCAATGGGATGGTTTGAGTAGCTTTCGGCAAAGGCCGCATATTCCAGCAATTCCTCATCACTGATACCGCTTTTGCTCGTAATATTCGTTACCTTGAAAATACCTTTTGTCAGAGTGCCTGTCTTGTCAAAGACAACGGTATCCACGTTGTTCAAGGCTTCGAGATAATTGCTTCCCTTCATTAGTATACCGTTTCTGGAAGCCCCTCCAATCCCTCCGAAAAAGCTTAAAGGGATGGAAACCACCAACGCGCATGGACAGGAAACGACCAGGAATACCAGAGCCCTGTTTATCCAGTCGGAAAAGGAGGCGCCGGGAACAACCAGCGGAGGAATTATAGCCAGGGCCACGGCGGCAAAAACGACGACGGGGGTATAATACCTGGCAAATTTGGTAATGAAGTTTTCGGCAACGGCCTTCTTGCTGCTTGCATTTTGCACCAGATCAAGGATTTTGGAAATGGTTGATTCACCGAACTCTTTCGTAACTTTGACGACCAAGACCCCGCTTTTATTGATTGAACCGGATAATACCTCATTTCCCGGTTCGACATCCCTGGGAAGGGACTCCCCGGTTAAGGCGGAGGTGTCCAGTGAGGACCTTCCTTCCATGATTATACCATCCAGAGGTACCTTTTCACCGGGCTTTACAAGGATAATATCATCAATGCCCACCTCATCCGGAGAGACCTTTTTTATCTCATCCCCGAGCTTTAAATTGGCAAAATCCGGACGGATATCCATCAATGAGGTAATAGACCTTCTTGAGCGGTTGACGGCCAGCTCCTGGAAGAATTCGCCGATCTGATAAAAAAGCATTACGGCGACGCCTTCAGGGAATTCCCCTGTAGCAAAAGCGCCGATGGTAGCCACACTCATTAAAAAGTTTTCATCGAATACCTGGCCTTTGGAAATGTTTTTTACCGCTCTGAGGACAACCTTGTTGCCGACCAAAAGATAGCTTATCAGAAAAAGGCTGAATTCAACCCAATACGATCCATGAATGATCAGGGCGATAGCAAAAATTACGGCGCCCAATCCAAAGGTTATTCTATCTACCTGTCCCTCCTTATCTTTGGGGACAGCGGTATCTTTTTTCTTATCGGCACTTACAATTTCAATCCCCGGCTCAATGCCGACCGCAATTTCAGAGGCTTGCCGGAGAATCTCCGGCAGGTCCCGCTTATTGACTGCATCGATGGTAAGCTTTTGGGAAACAAAGTCCAGGCTGGCGGCCTTAACCCCCGGAATGCCCTTTACCGCGTTTTCTATTTTAATAGCGCAATCAGCACAGTAAAGGCCGGAAAATTGTATGACTTTCCGGCCCGGCACCGGCTTTTCTCTTTCAATGATCGAAATGTCAGGCTCGTGCATTTTCACAATATTGCCGGTTTGTCCCAGTATTTCATTGATATCTGCCGTACTTTCAACTTCGATGGAAAGGATTTTTGATACGAAATCAACATTTGCGGCATTGACGCCGTTTAATTTGTTTACGTCCCTTTCTATCTTAGCGGCGCAATTGCCGCAGCAAAGACCCTCGAGTATAAATTCTTTTTTAATCGTTGCCTCCATTAAAACCCCTCTTTCATGTAACCATTGATTGATTGAAGTTGGGACGAAGCCTATCTTTCACTCGTGTGATCCAGCCCCTGGCTGAATATTTGCTTGACATGCTCATCGTCCAGTGTGTAGAACACGATTTTGCCGTCCTTCCGGTACTTTACTAATCTCGCTTGCTTTAAAACCCTTAATTGGTGGGATATTGCCGATTGCGTCATGTTTAACAGCACCGCAATGTCACAGACGCACATTTCCGCTTCGGCCAGAGCCCAAAGTATTTTTATCCGGGTGGTATCTCCAAAGACCTTAAATAACTCTGCCAGGTCATATAAACTCTCTTCCTGGGGCATTTTTTCCTTAACCATGTTTACGGTATCTTCATGGATAACGATGCAATCGCACCTGTCAATCTCATTATTGTTATTGACCATCGGCGTCTCCTTTCATGCAAAAGTGAATATTTGAATATATGTTCATATGTTATGATAATAGTATAGGATATCCCGGGAGCTCTGTCAATGGTTATATGAAAGATTGCTCATATGTTTTACGAAATATCATTTTTTTATTGACGAGTGAACCTTTTATTGATAAAATGTTAGAAGATTCTAACAGTTAATACGATGGCGTCGAACATTCGCGGTCAGCGGTTGACCTTTGGAAAAGCGGGGCTAAAAGACATACCGAGAAAGCAGGGAGGCTACGTGCGAGCAAAGTAGCATTTTTTTGGATAATCAATTGAGAATGATTATCATATTCAAAGAAAGGGACTGTCAAATGCATTACAGGTTTGCGCTGGTGGGAAATCCTAACTGCGGAAAAACCACCATGTTCAATGAAATCACCGGCAGTACGCAGTATGTCGGCAATTGGCCGGGGGTGACCATTGAAAAAAAAGAAGGAAGGGCAAGAAAATTTAAAGAGGAAATCAGAGTCGTCGATTTGCCGGGGATTTACTCCCTGTCTCCTTACTCAATGGAAGAAATCATTGCAAGAGATTACATCCTGGAGGAAAAACCCGACATCGTCATCAATGTTGTCGATGCTGCAAACATCGAAAGAAATTTGTACCTGACAACGCAGATCGCCGAATTAGGAGTTTCTGTCGTTGTTGCACTCAATATGATGGACGAGGTGGAGGGCAGGGGGGATACCATCGACACGGAAGTTCTCGAAAGGCATCTTGGCGTCCCGGTTTTGTGCACATCCGCAAATAAAGGCCGGGGAATCGGCGAGGTAATGCAAAAAGCCCTTCAAATTGCGCAAACCGCAGCGCTGACGCCCAAAGCGGCAAATCCTGGCATATTTGATAAAAGTGTTGAGGAAGGTATTGTTGAAATAGAAACGAAGCTTGCTTCCGTTTTGGACAAGAAGGTACATAATCTCCGGTGGGCGGCAATAAAGCTCCTGGAAGGCGATGAGAAAGAGTGGGAAAAGCTGGGAACTCCTGCAGCTCTGGAGGAAGAAATAAGCTCTTGCCGGCGAAGGCTGGCGGAGAAGTTTGACAGTGATATGGAAACGGTCATTGCCGACAACCGTTACGGATTTATCGCCGACCTTGTGGGCAGGGCGGTACAAAAAAAGTCCGGAGGGACAGAGCTTACGCTTTCCGACAAAATCGACAGGGTGGTAACCAACCGGATTCTGGCGATCCCCCTTTCTTTGGCCGTAATGCTGGCCATATTCCAGGTGACTTTCGGGAAGGTCGGCTCCTTTACCATCGATTGGGTGGATGTTTTCATCAATGCCCGGGTAGCCGGCATGGTTACCGGCTGGCTGGATGCCGCAGGAGCGGCGGAATGGCTCCATGCCCTCATTGTGAGCGGTATTCTCGGAGGAATGGGGAGCATGCTGGTTTTTGTACCGCAAATCATGATCCTATTCTTCTTCATGTCCATCCTGGAAGACAGCGGCTATATGGCAAGAGCGGCTTTTGTCATGGACCGCCTTTTAAGAAAGCTGGGCCTGAGCGGCAAATCCTTTATTCCCATGTTTATGGGATTCGGCTGCAGTGTTCCCGCCGTTATGGCCTCCAGGACCCTGGAGAATGAAAAGGACAGAAGGCTTACCATCCTGCTCACCCCTTTCATGTCCTGCGGCGCCAGGCTTCCCGTATATGCGCTGTTTACATCCGCCTTTTTTGCACGAAACCAGAGTCTTGTCATTTTCTCCATCTATGTACTGGGGATTGTTGTAGCGGTTTTGTCCGGAATTCTCCTGAAAAATACGGCGCTCAAAGGCGAAACATCTTCTTTTGTCATGGAGCTTCCGCCTTACAGGATTCCCACCCTCAAGGGCGTTTCGATTCATATGTGGGACAGGGGAAAAGCCTTTGTAAGGAAAGCAGGTACGGTGATATTTGCAGCAGCAGTAGTCATATGGTTTTTCCAGACTTTCAATTTTTCCTTCCACATGGTTGAGGACCCGGGTGACAGCATGTTTGGCAGTATAGGAAAAGGCATTGCGCCAATATTCGCTCCGCTGGGCTTCGGTGATTGGCGGTCGTCGGTAGCCCTTTTAACAGGCCTTGTTGCAAAGGAAGTGGTAATTACCACCATGGGCATACTGCATGGCATCGGTGAAGCCGGTGAAAACCCGGTAGAATTGGTTACGGCCCTGCAAGCAAGCTTTACGCCACTAAGGGCATATGCGTTTATGGCTTTCACCCTGCTTTATTTGCCGTGCATCGCTGCCTTTGCCGCCATTAAAAGGGAAATGAATTCCTGGAAGTGGACCCTGTTTACAGTGGGATACCAGACGGGGACCGCCTGGATTGTGGCATTGATAATCTTTCAGGGCGGAAGGCTGCTGGGTCTGGACGGGTAAGGGTAACGGCGGCGGCTCGATTGGAGTTTGCGGAATTGCCGGGAAAGGTAATGGAGGTGGTCTTGAGTAACAAAGGATATATGTTTTAAAGCTTTCTGACATTCAGGGAAGACAGTTGCTCTCAAAAAACAAAAGAAAGGAAGGTGATGTCATGAGTATAGTGCTTGTTGGCGGACATGACAGGATGCACGACGAATATAAGGGGATATGCTCCAAACACGGGCACAGTGTCAAGGTCTATACACAAATGCCCGCCAGGTTTGATAAGGCAATAGGAAATCCCGACGGAATCGTTTTATTCACAGGTACCGTGTCGCATAAAATGATTCAGGTAGCCACGAAAGAAGCAAAAAGAAAGAAAATCCCGATCCTGAGATGCCACAACAGCAGTGGCACCTCATTGGAAGGGATGCTGCAGCAGTTTGAAAAGAGTCTGTCCATTGTTTATGCATAAATAAAAATAATAAAACGGAGGGTTGTTTTTATGAAAAATATAGCGGTAATTTACTGGAGCGGGTCGGGAAATACACAGAGTATGGCTGAAGCAGTTGCGGAAGGAGCAAAAGCGGAAGGCAATTCTGTCACTGTACTTGAGGTTGGCAAGGCTTCGCCGGAGGATGTGCTGAAAGCCGATGCCGTAGCGTTGGGCTGCCCGTCCATGGGAAGTGAAGAGCTGGAGGAAGAGGAAATGGAGCCCTTTGTGAAGTCCCTTGAAAATGAGAACCTGAAAGACAAGCCCATGGCTCTGTTTGGCTCATATGACTGGGGCGACGGACAGTGGATGAGGGATTGGTCGGAGAGGATGGCTAAATTGGGAGTTACCCTTGTGGCAGAAGGCCTGATTGTCCAAAACACTCCGGAGGAGGAAGGACTTACACAGTGCAGGCAATTGGGGATTAAGCTGGCAAATACATAAAATGAAGGGCTTGGGAGGTTTTGGCTTTGGACAGATCATTGCTGCGGGAATTTATGATCCGCTTGAACGAGTTGGAGGAAAGAGAGTACTTTCTGTATACTGTTGCATATGGGACGGCGCCGACGCAAAAAGGGATGAAGCCATCCTCCCTTATGTCCTTTTCTACTAAGGGAAGAAACCTGTATCAGTTATGGGGGAAATACAGGGATGAAATAAATACGGCTTTGGGCCTTGATTTTTTTGTTTTGAAGGAAACGGCAAATCACCGCTTGATTCTGTTTTACAATTCCGAGCTGCTGAAGAGGCACATTGAAGGCAAAGCATGCAAGGAATTTCTCAAGCTGATGGGGTATGAGGACTCCATGAGTATTGACCAGAGCCTGCATGCGCTAAAACTGCGCTTTGAAAGGGTTTGTCCCCATGAGATAGGTGTTTTTCTGGGTATTCCTGTTGAGGATGTCATGGGGTTTATTAAGTACAAGGGAGATGAAAGCTTGTTTTGCAGCTATTGGAAGGTATACCATAATCCCGAAGGCGCCAGGGCGCTGTTCAAATGCTTTGACAGAGAAAAAGCCAATGTCATGCATTCCATCATCAATACGGATACCTTCGGAAAGGCGGCAGAAGCCGTATAGGGCGCAGGAATACCGGGCGGATTGCTCCTATGTCATTGCGGGCGAACGCAGTGAAGCGCGGCAATCTTGCGTACAATTGCATAAAGGCTACCCTGTCTTGAGAGGGGGGATCAATATTGTTTCAATGGATATACGGGATTTTTCATCAAAAGCATTTTCACGATATCATCGAATGTTTGATTGCAGCATTGGAAGCGAAGGATTTGTATACCAGCGGGCATTCTTCCAGGGTAGCGGATATGTCTCTTGACCTGGCCCATGCCATGGGACTGAAGGGCCCGGCACTGGAAAATGTACATTTGGCAGCCCATTTGCATGATATAGGCAAGATGGGCGTTTCAGAAAATGTCCTGAACAAAAAGGGAAAACTGCTGCCCCATGAATGGGCGCAAATACAGATGCATCCTGAAATAGGCTATCACATTTTGCGCAAATCAAAAGAGCTGTATGCCATCGCAGAAATCGTGCTTCATCACCATGAGCGGTGGGATGGAAAGGGCTATCCCCACGGCCTGAAAATGGACAAGATCCCATTGGGCTCAAGGATTATCGGCGTGGCTGACGCTATTGACGCCATGACGTCCGTCAGACCCTACAGGGAGCCGATGTCCTGGAAAGAGTGCATGGATGAGATTTTATTCAATAAAGGCATACAGTTTGACCCTGTAGTGGTGGAAGCGGCAGAAAAACTGTGGAAAAGGTGGGCGGGCAAGCGGCAGGAGGACCAGGCCCCTCAGATGGACATGAAGCTGAAGGTTGTAAAATAAATGATAAAAAACGGGTAATTCCCTGGCTGCCGTACGAGTAAGCAATTATTGTGACGTGGAGCCTTTCATTATGATATACTGTAGAAACCGGTGCAGGCTTAAGAAAAGCCATTGGAAATTGTTTTTAATGGGGGGAGGGGATACGATGGATATGAACACAAATTTTACAAATCTCAAACAGCAGTTTCAGCATTACGGCGTTAAGTATACCGCACAGCGCCAGGCCATCGTGGACACCATTTTGGAGCATCCGGGCCTGCATATGAGCAGTGAGGAGATTCACGGGATTTTAAGGCGTAAATATCCGGAGATGGGCCTGGCAACAGTTTATAGAACACTTCTGCTGCTGGAGAAAATGAAGCTGGTCCGGAGGACCGACCTGGGAGATGGCTGCATGCGGTATGAAATATTGAGCCGCGAAGGCCATGCGCATCACCATTTGATTTGTTCCCGGTGCGGCGCGGTTGTCGATATGGAGGATGATTTGCTGGAAGAACTGGAAAAGCGGATCTATCAGAAAAACCGGTTTATTGTTGATAACCACAGCGTTAAATTCTATGGACGTTGTGAGAAATGTATAGACTGACATTGGTGTCAGGAAACAAGCAGGATGAGACTGAAAAGTGCATAGCGTAACGCAATAGAAGAAGAGAAGTCATCTGTACCGGACTGGGGTATGGATGGCTTGTTTTATGTCTGCCATTGCATCAGAGAAAAAGGCAGGTATATCCTAAAAAAATTTGAGATTATGTTTGGTAATAATTTTTAGTGGTAGTATAATAAAATGGAAAATATATCATAACGGAGGTTGAGCTATGGGTAAAAAAGCAGTTGATATTGCGAATCTGGACGTAAATGTGCTTATTCAGATGTTGAATGAGGCTCTGGCAGAAGAATGGCTTGCATATTATCAGTATTGGATCGGAGCAAGAATGATGGAAGGGCCAATGAGAAGTGAAGTAGAGCCTGAGCTGCTGCTGCATGCGACACAGGAATTGGGCCATGCCGAACTGGTTGTGGGCCGTATTATCCAGTTGGGAGGGACACCCATCCTGAATCCCAATAAATGGACGGATTTTGCCAAATGTTCCTACGCCGAGCCGGTAGATCCTTATATCGAAGTGATCCTGGAGCAGAATCTGGAGGGTGAGCGGTGTGCCATCCAAAGGTATGAGGAAATCGCCGAGTTTACCTATGGAAAGGACCACGCTACATATCAAATGGCAACAACGATTTTAAACGATGAGCTGGAACACGAGCATGACATTGAAGATTGGCTGAAGGATATTGAAAGGCTGAAGGACGACATAAGGAAAATCAGATTATAACATATAACAAGGCTTAAGGCTGATGGATAAACAGGGTGGCAAATAGATTATTGCCACCCTGTTTGCGGTTATTTGGGTTTGCTTATAAACTGCTGTGTAAACATCATGCCATAGGGGCCGCCTTTTTTTATACCGATTCCTATATAGGTATAGTCCGTACTCAGAATGTTCTTCCTATGGCCCGGAGAGTTCATTAAAGCGGTGTGCGCGGCCTGGACGGTCTGGTTGCCTGCGATGTTTTCTCCCGCATGAACATAGTTTATGCCGAAGGATTTCATCATGTCAAAGGGACTTCCGTATTTGGGCGAGTTGTGGCTGAAGTAATTGTTGTCGATCATATCCTGTGATTTGATCCTTGCTACCTTTGTCAATTCCATGTCGATCTGCAATGCCGGTACTTTGGCTTGAGAACGGGCTTGATTGATCAGATTGAACATTTCCTGCTCCTGGGCTGTCAGGGAAGTGCTGTTGGCTTGCGCAGGCGACGGTGCCGGAGTTTTCTTCCTGGTGCCCAGGGCCGTTCCGGATGGATTGGTATCCGTCGCCGACATATTGTTTGCGGCGGTACCCGGCTTTATTTCGTCAGACACCACAGGGGTGCATTGTTTCTGGGGAACAAAGCCGATGGTGTTATTTGCAAGCTTTACTGCGTACCAATCTTCAACTTTGCTGATTACATCAAGCTTGCTGTCTTTTTTGGCAGTTTGGATGACAGGCGCATTTTGGGAGCAGCCTGTTGTGACTTTCACCTGATCTGCAGTTACCTTGACCTTTGTTATATCATTCATTCCGGAAATGGAAGATTCAGCGCCTTTTGCAGATTGCTGGCTGCATGACGGCAGGATTAGCAAAGCCAGGACCAGGACCAGGACAAGTGGACTTCTTTTCATTGCGATACCTCCTCATGTGATCATTAAAACTCATAGATTATTATTTGAATATTCGCAAACTTTTACTATGTTATTTTTTTGTAAACATGGGGATAAACCGCTGCATTCTTTCTATCACTAACGCCGTGATTTTTATGGCTGTGCCTGCCAAAGAAAAGAAAAAACTACTGCATAACCAAAGCGGAAAGCTGGTTTTGCGGCAGTTTTTTTCTTTGTTTATGAAATTTTTTATTGCGTACCGGCAGAACTCTAGCCGATAGCAGGAAGTACAATTTCGATTTCACGCCCAAGCTCGGCGGATTTTACGATTCCGTCGAGGATCGCCTGGTTGTAAAAGATCTCACGCGATGGCACCGGTGCTTCACCGTTATTTTTAATGGCGTCGGCAAAGGAGCGCAGCTTTTTATTGAAAAGACCGCCAAAGCTGTCATCCTCCGGGCACAACGGTATTTCCACCTCTACCTGCTGCCCCGCGATATCCTTGTACAGTTTCATGGGGCCGCCGACGGAGCCGTTCCAGCAATCGGTGGACGGAATCCTCAGCGCGCCCTCGGTGCCCATGAGAATGGTGTCGCCGGGAGTGTCGATGTGCATTGCCCATGAAATCCTGAAGTCCAGAATTATTCCGCCTTCAAGGCGGATGAAAGCCGCGGCGAAGTCGTCCACATCAAACCGGGCGGCATCTGCCGGGTTATTATATTTGGGATTGGTCCCGAAAAAATTCGATTTATAGCCCGAAACCGTGAGAGGCTTGGGATAGCCAATGGCATTGAGGACCATGTCAAGGGAATAACAGCCGATGTCTCCAAGAGCGCCGATTCCGGCAGTCTTTTTTTCAATAAAAGTGCTGTTGGGAATACCCCTTCTGCGCCCGCCGCCGGTCTGGATATAATAAATACGCCCCAGCTCTCCGGATTGGACGATTTTTTTAATCATCTTCATGTTATCGTCCATACGGGGCTGAAACCCGACGGACAAAAGCTTGCCGCTTTGTTTTTCGGCCCGGATGATGTCTGCCGCCTCTTCGGTGGTTATGCACATGGGCTTTTCCAGCAGGACGTTGACGCCCTTTTTCAAGGAATCGACGGTACATTCGGCATGGGTGCTGTTGTAGGTGCATACGCAAACCGCATCCAATTCTTCTGCTTCAAGCATCGCTTTATGGTCCGGATAACACCTTACTTCCGGAAGGCCGTACCTTTTAAAGAATTTTTCAGCCTTGCCGGGAATCAGGTCGGCACCTGCAACGATTTCGGCATCCGGCATCTGTTTCAGGCTTTCGACGTGGGCTTCGGCAATCCAACCGGTTCCGATGATCCCGAATTTTAATTTCCTTGAGGTATCAACAACCGCCGTATCTTCCGTGGGGGGTGTAAATTGGCTCAGTACCGCATCCGACATGATTTTCCTCCTGATTAAAGACTCTTTAAGTGGTTTATACTGATTTGGGCACATTCAAGGCCTGTTTTGCCCATGGACGGCGAGTCCTGTTCCACAACGACCCATTGGCTGCCGGCATCGGTGCAGGCTTTGAGTATTTCTGCAAAGTTTTGTACTCCAAGGCCCAACGGACGGAATTCAAAGGCAGCGGCTTCCGTGCTGCCGTCATCTTTCCCGGCGCTTCTGCCAGGCATTACGAAGTCCTTCAA
>JAEZCO010000069.1 GCA_023433505.1 Bacillota bacterium
TTCCCCCTGCCGGTACTGAGGAGGGTCTCCCTGAGGCCTGCTGCCCTGGTACTGTGGGCGGTCACCCTGCTGGTACTGCGGACGGTCTCCCTGATAGGGTCTGCGTTCGCCCTGCTGGTATTGAGGCCGGTCTCCCTGATAAGGCCTGCGTTCACCCTGCTGATACTGCGGACGGTCTCCGTGTTGATATTGGGGACGGTCTCCTTGCTGATATTGAGGACGGTCTCCCTGATAAGGCCTGCGTTCGCCCTGCTGGTACTGCGGACGATCTCCCTGAGGGCCGCCTGTCGTTGACTGGCGGGGATACTGAGGTCTTGGCCTGTTTTGATCCGGTCTGTTTTGATCCGGTCTGTTTTGTTCCGGCCTGTTTTGCTCAGGCTTGCTCTCAACTTTCTCTTTTACAGCTTCCTCCGGCTTTCCCGCTTCAACCGGTTTTTCTGTGATTGCTTCCGGCCTGGAAGCTGTGACAATCTCAGCGACAACATCCGTTTCAGGCGCAGCCTTGACTTCATTACTCCTGGGCTCATTGCTCTGTACGTCACTTTTAACGGCAGGAACTTCTTTTACTTCAACTTCCGGAACAGGGGTATGTTTAATCTCATTTACCATTTCGCTTGTGCTTTCCGCTTTGACTACTGCATCCCGATGTTCTTTGTGCTGTTCTTTTGCAACATTGCCGGCATTAACTTTCGAAACGTCTCTACTAACTTCCTTTGCAGCTTCTTTCGGAGCTTCCTTGGGTGTTTCCTTACGCTGTTCCGGTCTGTTTACCGGCCGGATGTCCTTCGTATAGTCAGGTCTGGTATCTCTGACAAATCCTGCGCGCAGGCCTGAATTAGAATCGGAAAACCTTACGAAATCCCGTCTGTCATTCCTGCTGTCATTTCTGTTATTGTCATACCTGTTCTCGGGTCTTCCGCCGCCGCTTCTCACATCACCACGCTGATAATTCTGCGTTGGGGCCTGTGAAGCTTCTCTTGATTCGTTCTTTGAATTTATGACAACCTCGGTCGTCCGGATGATGCGCGGTGCGCTTTTAACATCCTTTTTTGCTTCCGGTTTCGGCGGCGGTGGAGGAGCTGCAGGCGCTGCCTTCTTCTCCTCATGATTCTCAACAGCTTTTTTATCCTCATGCTTGACTACGCCGATATGCTTATAAAGCGACGCAAGCTCATGATCCTCCAAAAGGCTCATATGATTTTTGACTACCACATTGACTTCAGCCAATTTTTCCATCAACCTTTTACTTGTTGTATTTAATTCCTTTGCCAGTTCATATACTCTTACTTTTTCCAAACTCAAACACCCCCATGTTCTATGCCAATGCTATCGATCAATTCCATTAAACGCCCGGCAAACCCCCTGTCGATTACTGCAATGATGGAGCGCATATCCTTGCCGACATACCTTCCGAGCAGTTTCTTTTCTCCGAAATACCTGATGTCAATATCTCTATATTTACACATATCGGAGAATTTTTTCTTCGTATTATCCGAAGCATCAACCGATACAATTACAAGGAACACCTTCCCCGATTTCAAGCTTCTTTCACAGGTCTCTTCTCCTGAAACCACTTTGCCTGCTTTGGTCGCAAGGCCGAGGAAAGAATATATCCTGTCAACCATCCATATCCTCCAGCTGTTTTTTCAACATTTCATAAATATCTTCATCAATCTTCGATTCAAATGCCTTTTCCAATCGCTTTCCTTTTCTTGCCTTTTCAAAGCATTCCAGGCTTTTACAGATATATGCGCCTCTCCCTTGCTTTTTTCCTGTGAAGTCAACGCTGATTTCATTTTCCTTGTTCTTCACAATTCTTATAAGCTCACGCTTCGGCTTCATTTCCTGGCATCCAAGGCACATTCGTAAAGGCACCTTTTTTTGCTTCAATCAAACCACCCCTACTCTTCATCGTCCTCAACATTGTATGTTGTGTCGATACTGAACATCTGTTGTTCGATCGCAGCTCTTAACTGGGACTCACTCTTTATATCAATCTTCCAGCCGGTCAATTTGGCTGCAAGCCTGGCATTCTGACCTTCCTTGCCGATGGCAAGCGAAAGCTGGTAATCCGGTACCGTGACCCTTGCCGATCTTTCATCCTCATTGGCGTCAACCCTTACGACCTTTGCAGGACTTAGGCTGCTGGATATATATTCTTCGGGACTGCTGCTCCACTTGATGATATCTATTTTTTCACCCCGGAGCTCGTCGACAATTGCCTGTACCCTTGTGCCCTTCTGGCCGACACAGGCGCCTACCGGATCAACGTTCTGATCCCTGGAAAATACGGCGATCTTGGTTCTTGAGCCCGGCTCTCTTGCAATACTTTTGATTTCCACCGTGCCGTCATGGATCTCAGGCACCTCCAGCTCAAAAAGCCTTTTTACAAGTCCCGGATGGGTCCTGGACACCATGATCTGAGGGCCTTTGGTAGTCCTTTTCACTTCCACGATATAGGTTTTGATCCTGTCGTTGAACCGGTACTCTTCCCCATTGGTCTGCTCCGAGGGAGCGATAATGGCTTCGGTTTTTCCCAGATCAATAATAATGTTCTTGCGTTCGCTTCTTTGAATGATACCCGTTACAATATCGCCTTCCTTGTTGTAAAACTCATCGAATATGATGCCCCTTTCGGCTTCCCTTATCCTCTGAACAACTACCTGCTTTGCGGTTTGAGCGGCGATCCTCCCGAATTTTCTCGGAGTTACCTCTACCTCCGCAACGTCCTCTTCCTCATATTTTTCATCCAGTTTCCTGGCGTCGTTGAGCGAAATATCGGATATGTCGTTTTCCGGCCTGGAGGTGACTCTTTTCAGCGCATAGACTTTTACATCCCCCGAAGAACGGTCAATACTAATCTTTACGTTCTGGGTAGATCCAAAATTCCTCTTATATGCAGAAATTAAAGCAGCTTCAATCGCTTCAATAAGAACATCCTTTTCTATTCCTTTTTCCTTTTCCAGTTGATCCAATGCGTGAATCAATTCTGCGCTCATAAACTTCAACCTCCCATTATTCTTTTGCGGTACAAAAAGGGAAACTCCCGTTCTTACGGATCCCCTGAGATTAAAACTTTAAAACTCTTCTGACTGTCGCTGCGTCAGCTTTTGCAACATTTAGTTCTTCCCCGTTTGCCTGCTTTATTGATATTTTATCTTCAATCAGTCCTAATAACTTGCCTTCAAAAATCTTCTTGCCGTTTACCGGCTGGAAAAGCTTAATCTCCACATCTTCTCCCTTAAAGCGCTCAAAATCGCTGTCCTTCTTAAGCGGACGCTCCAGTCCGGGAGACGATACCTCAAGTATATAGCTCTGTTTAATGGGGTCAACCTCATCCATCAGGTCGCTCAACTTTTCACTCACAGCCTGGCAATCATCAATGGCGATTCCGCCAGGTTTATCTATGTAAACCCTTAAATACCAATTGGCGCCTTCTTTCAGGAATTCAACATCAACCAGCTCGAATGAAAGCGTATCAACGATTGGCGTGACAAGCTCCGTCACAACATCCTCTATCCGCTTTTTTGTCATACTACCTCTCCAATCCTTCAGTCACATTTCAAGATATGTACTACATGATTGCATTGCAATAACATTCCGGATTTATAAGCCGGATTATATTATTGCCGTAAGACATAACAATAATAGGGCTTTGCCCATATTATTCCCGCCGCTTTGGCAGAATGTCTTAAATAATGCGAAAGAGTGGGATCGACCCCACTCTTTCCTGCAAAACTACTATTAGCTTTAGTCCAGCAGTATTATATCACTATTGTCTGCATTTATCAATATTTTATTAAATTTATTTTTAGAACAGGCTCATCTGACTGCTTTCCGGTATTCCTTCAAGGCAGCCGTTCTGCTGCAGTATCTCGATAACCGCCTTGCTTATTTTCGCTCTCAGACGCAAATCCTCGATGGAAAGGAACTCTCCATCCTTCCTGGCATCTACGATATTTCCCGCCGCAGCCAGGCCCAAACCCTGCAAAGCATTGAAGGGCGGCCTGATTCCCTCGGGAGTAATTTGAAATTTCGCCGCCTCGGATTTATAGAGGTCAATGGGGAGAAAATTGATCCCGCGGGCATACATCTCATTGGTAACTTCAAGGATGGTAAGGACGTTTTTTTCCTTTTGCGATATATTATTTCCCAGCCTCTCCAGTTCTTCTATCTTGTTCCTTACACGTTCCCTGCCGTGGGTCATCAGGTTTGCATCGAATTCATCCGCCCTGACGGTGAAATAGGTCACATAAAAAGCCTCCGGATGATAAACCTTGAACCAGCCTATTCTCATAGCCGTCAATACATAGGCCGCCGCATGGGCCTTGGGAAACATATACTTTATCTTTTTACACGACTCGATGTACCATTCCGGCACATCGTAAGTCTTCATTTCCTTTTCGTACTCTTCTTTCAGGCCTTTTCCTTTTCTTACATCCTCCATGATTTTAAAGGCGATCTTCGGAGGAAGTCCGCGGTACATCAGATAGACCATGATATTATCCCGGGTCCCGATAACATCGGAAATGTTGCAGGTGCCGTTTCTTACCAGGTCCTGGGCATTGTTGAGCCACACATCGGTTCCGTGGGAAAGTCCGCTGATCTGCAGCAGGTCCGAGAAGGTCTTGGGCTTGGTATCCAGCAGCATCTGCCTGACGAATTTGGTGCCGAATTCCGGCAAAGCAAAGGTCCCTACCTCGCTGTTGATGTCTTCCGGCTTGATTCCCAGCGGTTCCGTCGTAAGAAAGAGCTGCATTACCTTTTCATCGCTTACAGGCACCTCCTGAACCCCTATTCCCGTCAAATCCCCCAGCATTTTTATCATCGTCGGATCGTCATGCCCCAGAATATCCAGCTTTAAAATGGTATCGTGAAGCGAATGAAAGTCGAAGTGGGTGGTGATGATATCCGACTCGGTATCGTCGGCCGGCCTCTGGATGGGAGTAAAATCATACACCTGATTGTCCTGTGGGATAACGATGATGCCTCCGGGATGCTGGCCGGTGGTCCTTTTAATTCCGGTACAGCCTCTCACAAGCCTGTTGATTTCAGCGTTTGTGGTTACAATTCCTCTTTCGTCCAGATACTTTTTGACAAAGCCGTAAGCCGTCTTTTCTGCTACGGTTCCAATGGTACCCGCCTTGTAGACATTTCCTGTGCCGAACAGCTCTTCCGTATATTTATGCGCCTTAGCCTGGTATTCGCCGGAGAAATTCAAATCGATATCAGGAGCTTTATCTCCGTCAAATCCAAGAAATGTCTCGAAGGGAATATCGTGGCCGTCACTCTTCAACAGCGTGCCGCATTGGGGACAGTTTTTCCTGGGCAGGTCATAGCCTGAGCCCACGGAACCGTCGGTCAGAAACTCGGAATATTTACAGCTTCCGCAGACGTAGTGGGGAGGCAGCGGATTGACTTCCGTAATCCCCGTCATCGTCGCCGCAAAGGACGAACCCACAGATCCCCTGGAGCCTACGATATAACCGTCCGACATTGACTTTGCCACCAGCTTTTGCGCTGTAATGTACATAACTGCGAAGCCATTCTTTATGATGGAATTCAATTCTTTCGCCAGTCTGTCGGAAACTATCTGCGGCAGCGGATCGCCATAGATGGTCCTCGCTCTTTCATAGGCCAGCTTCTCGATTTCTTCTTCGGCGCCCTCTATTTTGGGCGGATATGTGCCCAGGGGTATGGGAATGATTTCCTCCACTTCTTCCGAAACCTTCTCCGTATTGGTGACAACCACCTCAAAAGCTTTTGCCTCGCCGAGATAGTCAAATTCCTTCAGCATTTCGTTGGTGGTCCGGAAGTACAGAGGCGCTTGCTTGTCTGCGTCGGAATAGCCTTGTCCGCCCATCAGTATTCTCCGGAAAGCCTCATCCCTCGGGTCCATAAAATGAACGTCACAGGTGGCAACAACAGGCTTATTCAAGGTTTCACCCAACTCAACAATTTTGCGGTTGATTTCCCTCAATTCACCGATTCCGTTAACCTTTCCGTTGTCGATCATGAACTGGTTGTTGCCTAAAGGCTGGATTTCCAGGTAATCATAGATCCGTGCAATCTTTTTGACTTCTTCGGGATTTTTCTGGTCCAGAATGGCGGAATAAACCTCGCCTGCCTCGCAGGCGCTGCCAAGTATCAGTCCTTCACGGTATTTCATCAGCAAAGCTTTCGGTACCCTGGGCTTTTTATAGTAATAGTTCAAATGCGATTCCGAAACGATGCGGTAGAGGTTTTTAAGGCCCGTATTATTTTTTACGAGAATGATTGCATGGTAGGAATTGGCCTTTTTGAAATCAAATTTCCCGTGGACTGCCTGATGGATTCCACCCACAGTCTCTACGCCTTTGGTTTTCAGAATATCCACGCACTTTAAAAATATACGCGCCGTGGCATCGGCATCATTCACGGCCCTGTGGTGATTTTCCAGTTTTACGCCCAGATGCTTGGCCACGATGTTCAGCTTATATTTTCCCAGATCGGGAAAGAGATTCCGGGACAATTGCAGTGTATCAATAATTGCATTAGCGAATCTTTTCCCCAGCTTTTTTGCATTGTATTTAATGAAGCCCGTGTCAAAAGAGGCATTGTGGGCGACAACCGGCAGCTCGCCGGCAAAATCCATAAAAGCCTCCAGGGCCTTTTCTATGTCCGGCGCCTCTTTGACCATTTCATCCGTGATTCCGGTGAGCTTTGTTATAAATTCCGGGATATGAATACCTGGATTGACAAAGGTATTGAAGGTGCCGGCAATGTTTCCGTCTTTAATCCTTACCGCGCCTATTTCCGTTATTTTATCCTTTTCAGCTTCCAAACCGGTGGTTTCAATATCAAATACGATGAATTCACCTTCAAGCGAATGGCGGTCTGCTTCTCCTCCCGTTGAAAAAACTATGGGAAGCTCGTCATCAAGAAGATAGCATTCCACCCCGTAAATGATCTTGATCTTATTTTTCTTTCCGGCCTTATAGGCGTCGGGATATGCCTGAAGTACTCCGTGATCCGTTATGGCTATTGCCTTATGTCCCCAGTCCGCTGCCCTTTTTACAAGAGCATCCACAGGTGTGACCGCATCCATGGAACTCATCTGAGTATGCAGATGAAGCTCTATTCTTTTTATTTCTGCGGTATCCATCTTGATTTGCTTTTCTATCTCTATAATATCCGTAGCCAGTATGACAAGCTCCTTGGCATACTTATCAAACTGGGCTTCTCCGCGAACCCGGAATACCAGTCCCTCTTTGATCTGTTCCTGCCTGAGCTCTATGTCGTCCTTTTGTATGAAAAATTTAATGGTGAGCGAGCTGATATAGTCCGTTATGTCAAAGGAGCACAAAAACCTGTCTCCTCTGATTTCCCTGAAGTTTATATTGGATATGTCGCCGCAGACAGCCACCCTTCCGGAATCCTGGGTAACCTCGCTCATTTTCATTATGCTGTCGCTAAAGCTCTTTCCCATAATGATGTCAACGACGCCGGTGAGCTGGTCGGCTTCTTTCTTTCTTTGCCTTTTCGCCGCTCCGCTCTCGGTATAAACAGGCGCCATGCTTAGGACCCGGGCTTCCTCCGCTTCCTTTTGCTGAAAATAGTCGGCCCTGTCATTCTCATCCAGCGCAAAGTCGATGAAATTCACATTTATTTTTTGTGAGATAGCATCAAGAACAAGATTTTCCAGCAGCCGGTCGCAGGAATGGGATTTGAGGATCATGGCGCCTTTGGTCTTGAGGCTGATATCCAGCCGCGCTCCCTCCAGCTCCCATTGACAATCGTTGAGAATCCCGCGGCTTAAAGCAACTTTTTTGTTCAGGACATAGATAAGGCTTTCCCAATACTCGTCCAAAAATTGACGAAGGGAAATATCCATTTCAAATTTGACTTTTATATTGATGGCATCAACGCTGAATGCGGCGGACAGAGATTGTTCCGCCTCTGCCACGCTGACAGCCGGTATGAGCCTTGAAGACGAAATCACCAGATCCATTCGTCTGGACTTTGTAAACACACCTATATTTGAAACTTTTACATCTTTAAAATAAGTAAGGGCTTCCCCTGATAACCCGACTTCATTGAATACCTCAAGAAAACCTCTTTTTTTCAGAGCAGTATCACTCATTTGTACATTTACCCCATTTGAATATCAGTTAATTTTTCTATAGGACACGCTAAATAATAACTTCCGGTACTACAACGAAGATTTCCAAATTATCTTTAATGTAACCTTCGTTGTAGTATTGATAATCTTTTCCGGGGCACTACGCCAGGTAGGCTGCATAGGCGAGCAGTGGAGCAAAGCGGAGCGACCAGCCATCTGCGCGCCCCAGAAAAGAATCGGAACTAATTATTTAATCATTCCTTAGCTTATCAATTTCTGCCATCAGCTCTTCCACAATCCGATCCTGTGGGATTTTACGGATAATCTGGCCTTTCTTGAAAAGCAGCGCCTCACCATCGCCGCCGGCAATGCCGATGTCCGCTTCCCTGGCCTCACCCGGCCCATTCACGGCGCAGCCCATTACGGCTATTTTTATATCCTTCTTTATTTCCTTCAGCCTTTTGTCAAGCAGCTCGGCGATTTGGACCAGATCGATACGGCACCGTCCGCAGGTAGGGCAAGAAACCACTTCCACGCCGCCTTTTTCAATATCCAGGGCTCTTAGTATTTCATGGCCCACCTTTACTTCTTCTACGGGATCGCCGGTCAGAGAGACCCTTAAGGTATCGCCTATGCCTTCGGATAGCAAGCAGCCAAGACCCACGGAAGATTTAACGGTGCCCCGGAAAAGTGTGCCGGCTTCCGTGACTCCGATGTGAAGAGGGTATCTTGACTTTTGCGACATTAAGCGATAGGCAGCGATTGTCTGCGTAACACTGGAGGCTTTTATGGAAAAGGAGATTTCCTCAAATCCCAGATCCTCAAGAATTTCCGCATGGCCCAGGGCGCTTTCCACCATCCCCTGGGGTGTCACTCCGTTATATTTCTCCAGAATATGCTTTTCCACTGATCCGGAGTTTACGCCGATGCGTATGGGAATGCCTGCTGCCCTGGCAGCTTCCACTACCTTGCTCACTCTGTCGCGGCTTCCGATATTCCCGGGATTCAGACGTATTTTATCCACTCCGTTTTTGATGCACGCAAGGGCAAGGCGGTAATCAAAATGAATATCTGCGACTACCGGTATCACTGCCGCCTGTTTTATGGCTTTTACGGCTTCCGCGGCTTCACTGTCGGGCACAGCCACTCTGACAATATCACAGCCGGCTTCCTCCAACCGCCTTATCTGGCCGATGGTTGCAGCAGCATCCCTTGTATCGGTATTTGTCATTGATTGAACGGTTATGGGTGCATCGCCGCCGATAAATAGATTCCCCACACGGATTTTACGCGTCGGTTTTCTCTCAATAAAATTTTCCATTTCATCCTCACTTAGGGAAGGTTACCCGTTAATCAACCGCATAATATCGTTAAATGCCGCATAAACAGCAATGAGAATTATCAGCACAAAACCCACCATTGAAATAAAAGCTTCTCTTTCCGGTTTTAACGGTTTTCTTCTGATGGCCTCGATTCCGATCAGTAAGATCCTGTTACCGTCAAGCATGGGGAAGGGGATCAGGTTGGTAGCTCCGATGGCAATGCTCATCAAGCCGGTCATCTGCAGCAGGTATATCAGCTTTGCCATGGTGTTGGGCCCTTGCTCCACCGCGGTTCCTATCGTCGAAACCATGCCGATGGGCCCCATCATCTGATTCAATTCCACCTGTCCGGTGACGAGCCATACCAGACTGTAGCCGACGCTTCGAACGATGGAATAGCTGAATACGATGGATTCCCGGAAGGAATCCCACAGGCTTCCCGTCTTTTCAGTGAACTCAATCCCCAGCAAATACTGTTCGGGAATTTTATCGGGTTTGGGTGTGATGTTTACATTGATCTCATTATTTTTTCTCAGTACGGTAATGCTTACTTCCTTATCCTTGGTTTTTTCCAGGTAGGAGACCAGCTGGCTTCTGTCGGATACCGGTACATCGTCAATTTTAACAATCCGGTCTCCGGCCATCAGGCCCACTTTTTCCGCAGGATAGCCCGGTGTGATGGATTTTATCACATTTGAATCCGGGCCGGTGCTGACGCTAAAGCCTACTCCCAGCCTGTATGCCGTACTTGCCGCAATTATTTCGGGGTCGATCGTGCTTTTATTTTTAACATTGTTCCTTATATATTCGACATCTGTCGTTTTGCCTTTAGAGACATAAAGGAACTGCATTACATCCAGAGGAAGATAAACGCCCTTGCCTCCGTAGCCTGTAATTTTATCGCCGACCTGCAAGCCTGCCGCAGTGGCGGGAGAGTTCTCATCGATTCTGGATATTTCCGTCGTGGAATACCCTTGCAGTGAAAAAACAATGGTTAGCAGGACGGCCGCGAGGATAAGGTTGGCCAAAGGCCCGCCAAAAGCCGTAAGCGCCCTGGCGTAACGGGGTTTGTTGTTAAAAGCCCGTTCGCTTGTCGACGCCTCCTCTTCGCCTTCCATCTTAACATAGGCCATTATGGGAAAAAGCCTTAAGGAGTAGGTGGTCTCGCCACGCTGAATACTCCACAGCTTCGGTCCCACAAAAAGTGAAAATTCCTCTACCTTGATCCCGAACTTTTTTGCCGCCAGGAAATGCCCCAGCTCGTGTACAATCACTATCACATTAAAGGCAACGAATGCCAGAATATAATTCATAGTAAACCTCCAACCATATTTCTTGCCCATCTGTCTGTTTCTATTATATCATCCAGACCCGGCATTGTATTCACATTATGTTTTTGCATTACTTTTTCAATGATCCGGGGAATATCCAAAAATCCGATGGAACCCTTGAGGAAAAGCCCCACAACGGCTTCATTTGCGCCGTTCATCGCCGCAGGCATCGTTCCGCCCGCCTTCAAAGCTTGAAAAGCCAGTCCCAGACAGGGGAATGTCTTCATATCAGGCTCTTCAAAGGTCAAAGCCCCGCATTTCATAAAATCAAGTCTGGAAAAATTATTTATTGATCTTTCAGGAAATGTAAGCGCAAGCTGGATAGGAATCCGCATATCCGGCGAACCCAACTGTGCAAGGATAGAGCCGTCAATATATTCCACCATGGAATGGATGATGCTCTGAGGATGTACCACGACTTTGATTTTATCCAGCTCCATGTCGAAAAGCCATTTTGCTTCAATTACTTCCAGACCCTTATTCATCAGCGTTGCGCAGTCAATGGTGATCTTACTGCCCATTTTCCAATTGGGGTGCTTCAAAGCATCCTCCGCCTTCATGCCCGCAAGGCTCTCCCTGGTTTTCCCCCTGAAGGCGCCGCCGGATGCGGTAAGTATCAACTGCTTCACATCCTGACGCCTGCTTCCGTTCAGGCATTGGAAAATCGCAGAATGCTCACTGTCTACCGGAAATATTGCCACGTTATTGCGTTTTGCTTCCTCCATTACCAGGGACCCGGCAGTTACCAGGGTCTCCTTATTGGCCAGCGCAATGTTTTTATGATTTCTTATGGCCTCAAGGGTCGGTATTAAACCGGCGATCCCTACGATGGAGGTAACCACCGTATCGGTTTCATCCATTGAAGCCGCTTTTTTCATTCCGTCCAGTCCGTAAAGCACTTCCATGTCCAAATCCTTGAGCTTAACACTTAATTCGCCAGCAAGTTCTTTGGTCCCTACCGACAGAATACGGGGAGTGAATTCCCTTGCCTGTTTTTCCAGGAGCTCTATATTGGAATTGGCGGTCAAACCCGATACCTTTATTCCCAGGTTCCTTGCCACATCAAGTGTCTGGACGCCGATCGATCCCGTCGAACCAAGTATTGCTATGTTGTTTGCCATGACTTCTCCCCTATTTCCTATATCGAAAGATCCGTAATATTCTCAGCCCCTAATTAATCGAGAGCGACAGGCCCAAATAAAAATATACTACGGGCGCAACAAAAAGGATGCTGTCGAACCTGTCCAATACTCCGCCGTGACCCGGCATCAGATTCCCGTAATCCTTGATGCCCGCCTGCCTTTTTATGGCTGACGCGGCCCAGTCTCCTATCTGGGAAATAACTCCGCACAGCAGGCCCAGAAGCAGGTAATGGTAAAAAGGTATTCCGCCCGGATAGTAAATGCCTCTGGTATTCAGATATAAGCCAAGGGCAGTCATGATGGCCATACATCCTATAACACCGCCGATTGAGCCCTCCAGGCTCTTTTTAGGACTTACAACCGGAAGTATTTTTGTTTTTCCGAAGGCGACTCCGGTAAAATAAGCTGCGGTATCCGGGGCCCATGCTCCCGCAAATACCAGCCAGATATACAGATCGCCTCTTTCCCCCATATTTCTGACAAGGATGATGAAGGAAAACAGGAATACTACATAAAATATACCCATAATTGTTACAGCTATATCTGTAATTGTGTATTGATCAAATTTAAAGATTAAAATACAAAATGCAGCAAGGATCGCCAAAAACATGACCATGGACAGACCTTTTGAAGGTAAGAACACATAGGTCAACCCATTCAGATTGATTTTATCCCGAAAAGCCAGGTACAGCAATGCCAGACAGGATACATAGCCAATGGTTTTGATGGGCTTATGACCGGCGTTTTCCATAGCACGGTAAAATTCATGAATTCCGATTAGCGCCAGAATGAATACGGCGATCCCCAATGCTTCCCTTCCCAGAAGCATGATGACAGCCAGAAGCACCAGGGCTGCAGCTCCACTGAGTATACGCGTTCTCATTTGCCTATTCCTCCATATCTTCTGTTTCTTTTTTGATACTCCTCGACGGCCTCAAGAAGGTCCTTTTTTGAAAAGTCGGGCCAGAGGATATTGGAGTACCAAAATTCTGCATAAGAGGACTGCCACAGAAGAAAATTGCTTAATCTGTTTTCACCGCTTGGCCTGATTACCAGGTCAGGATCAGGTATTCCGGCGGTATAGAGGTAATTGGAGACCAATTGTTCATTGATGGCGTCGGTACTAAGGCCGCCTTTTTTTACATCCATTGCTATTCTTCTCACCATTTCAACGATTTCGCCCCTGCTGCCGTAGTTCAATGCAATAACCAGCGTCAAGCCATTATTCTTTTTAGTGCTTTCCATGACTCTGACGATTTCTTTTTTGATTTCCTCCGTTAAGCCGTTGGAATCTCCAATGATCTTTATTTTAATATTTTCTCCGGCGATTTCCCTCTCCGCATTTTTCAGAAACTCCAGAAGCAGAGACATCAGCGCATCCACTTCGTCTTTGGGCCTTGACCAGTTTTCGGTTGAAAAGGCGTAGACGGTTAAATATTTTATTCCGATTTCATTACTGTATCTTACAATTTTTTTCAAGGTATTGGCGCCTTCGCGATGCCCCACACTTCGCGGCAATCCTCTTCCCGACGCCCAACGTCCGTTGCCGTCCATTACGATTGCGACATGTGCCGGCAGGGTATTCCTGTCCATATTGATTGACTTGCTGCGTTTGCCGAAAAAAAACATCCGTTCCTCCAGATCCGATTTATACCATAATCTATTATATAGAACATAATCTTGAAAAACAAGAAAATTTGCTTCGGTGAAATATAAACGCTGAAGCAAATTTTCCTGATCACTTTTGATTTTAAGTTTTATAATCCATCAATGCCGCGATGCAATGTATCCGTGACTAGCAAAACATTTCCATCAATCCGGCAAGTCAAAATTACATACTACCAATTCCTGCGTTGTAGTACTCAAGGCATTCTGCCTTACAACCCTGGACTGAAGGCTGTAATCTTTCCCTGCTTTTCTAGGTGCCGCAGTAAGCTTTACCCTGATATCGGCAATTCCCGCGTCTTTTAGAAGCTGAAACGCCTCCCCAAGCGGAAAGCCTGTTACATCAATCATACCTCTAATATTTCCTTGTCCTTCAGCTCAATGATTTTGTCAATGTCAGTAATGTATTTGTCCGTAAGCTTTTGAATATCGGTTTCCGCATCCTTAAGATCATCTTCGGTGATATCGCCGTTCTTCTTCTGGGTTTTGAAATGCTCAATGGAATCTCTGCGGATGGATCTGATCGCCACTTTCGAATCTTCTCCATGCTTCTTCACCGCTTTGGTCAGCTCTTTTCTTCTTTCTTCCGTTAATACGGGAAACACCAGCCGGATAACTTTTCCGTCATTGTTGGGATTAATTCCTATATCAGACTTTTGAATGGCTTTTTCAATATCCTTCAGGATTTTGGCCTCCCATGGCTGGATCACAATGACACGCGCTTCGGGGACGGAAATACTCCCCAACTGGTTTATGGGAGTAGCAGCTCCATAATAATCTACGGAGATCCTGTCCAATATGGAAGGATTTGCCCTGCCTGCCCTGAGTCCTGCCAGTTCTTCCTTCAGAACGTGAATAGCCTTGCCCATTTTTTCTTCAATCGCTATGTAAGCTTCCTTTGCCATACTTTTTCCTCCTTATTTATGAAAGGGGACATACCCGCCGAATCCAGGGTATTCCATCGCAGGAGGAAATGTCCCCTTTTAATCATTTTCCTTCATTTTGCTATACCTGTCAATGAATGATTGTGCCGGTATGCTGTCCCATTACAACCCTCATTATGTTTTCGGAATCATCCAGTTTAAATACGATGATGGGGATGTTATTGTCCATACATAACGAAAGCGCCGTTGAATCCATAACTCCCAATCTTTTGTTCAATGCATCAATGTAGGTGATGCTGTCAAATCTTACGGCATCGGGATTGGTGGACGGGTCGCAATCATATACTCCGTCCACGGTCTTGGCCATCAGGATGACCTCGGCGTCGATTTCCGCCGCTCTCAATGCTGCCGTAGTGTCCGTGGAAAAGTAGGGATTCCCCGTTCCGCAGGCAAATATCACGATTCTTTTTTTATCCAGATGCCTGATAGCTTTTCTTCTTATATAAGGCTCGGCTATTTGCCTCATCTCTATAGCGGTCTGCACCCTTGTAGGGATTCCTCTTGCCTCAAGCGAATCCTGCAGTGCCAGGGAGTTGATAACCGTGGCCAGCATCCCCATATGATCCGCCGTTGTCCTGTCCATTCCCTTGCCGCTGCGCCCCCTCCAAAAGTTTCCGCCTCCGACCACAATGGAGATCTCGATTCCAAGGTCGTAAGCATCCCGTATCCTGTCGGAAATCCTCCCCAGCATATCGGTGTCTATTCCAGTCTTGCCTGCTCCTGCCAGAGCTTCTCCGCTGAGCTTTAACAATACTCTTTTGTATTTTGGCGTAGCCATTGAAACTGTACCCCCACTATTCATTAATTTTCTACATCAAATTGAAAATTCCTGCTGGAACCAATAAATTTCATAAAAAAGGGAACATACATGATATAATATGTTCCCCCGTTAATTAACCACCGATCTGTTTCATTACCTCATCTGCGAAATTTTCTTCTTTCTTTGCGATGCCTTCGCCTCTTTCGAATCTGACGAATCTTCTTATATTGATGTTCTCACCAATGGCGGCAATTTTTTCTGTCATCAGCTGCTTGATGGTCTTGTCCGGATCCTTTATCCAACCCTGCTCCATAAGGCAGAATTCCTTATAGAATTTCTCGATTCTTCCCTCAACCATTTTTTCAATGATCTTCTCAGGCTTGCCTTCGTTCAGGGCTTGGGCCTTCAGGATTTCCTTTTCTTTTTCCAGAATATCCGCAGGGACTTCTTCTCTCCTGACATACTCAGGCTTTGCGGCTGCTATCTGCATTGCTATGTCTTTGACAAAAGTTTTGAATTCTTCATTTGCCGCAGCAAAATCCGTTTCAATGTTGACTTCTACAAGTACTCCGATTCTGCCGTTTCCGTGTATGTAGGCTTCTACCAGGCCCTCGGCTGCGATTCTGCCGGCTTTCTTGGCAGCAGCTGCAAGTCCCTTTTCCCTTAAATACTCAATGGCTTTGTCTATATTTCCGTTCGTTTCCGTCAAGGCCTTCTTGCAATCCATCATTCCGGCCCCGGTCCTCTCACGAAGTTGTTTTACCAATTCAGCAGTAATCATACAAATTCCTCCAAACAATCATTAATCATAGTATTGACACATATTTTCAAAAAAATCCGGTCCCGGCATGACCAAGACCGGATTATTATCTTTTTGACGGTTTTAAGCTTCAACCGCGCTCAAATCACCGGCTGCAGCTTCGTCTGTTTCATTGATCTTGCTGGCTTCATCCACGGAATTGTCCGCCGACATCTCCTCGCCCTGCCTGCCTTCCAGTATGGCGTCCGCTATCTTTGCCGCAATAAGCTTGACGGCTCTGATTGCATCATCGTTGCCTGGAATTACATAATCTACTTCATCCGGGTCGCAGTTGGTATCAACGATTGCTACGACAGGAATACCAAGCTTTCTGGCTTCCAGTATGGCAATCCTTTCCTTCCTGGGGTCAACAACAAACAATGCGCCGGGAACTCTCTTCATGTTCTTGATTCCGCCAAGATATTTTTCAAGCTTTTCCATCTCGCCTTTCAGCTTGATAACTTCCTTCTTGGGAAGAACTTCAAAGAGTCCGTTCTTTTCCATATTGTCCAGCTGATTCAGCCTGTCAATCCTTTTGCGGATCGTTTTGAAGTTTGTAAGCATGCCGCCCAGCCACCTTGCGTTTACAAAGAACTGGCTGCTTCTCTCGGCTTCTTCCTTGATTGAATCCTGGGCCTGCTTTTTGGTCCCTACGAAAAGTACATCCTCGCCGTTCATGGCAATTTCTCTGATAAAGAAATATGCCTCTTCAACCTTCTTTACGGTTTTCTGCAGATCGATGATATAGATGCCGTTTCTTTCCGTAAAGATGTATTCGGCCATTTTGGGATTCCATCTCCGGGTCTGATGACCGAAGTGGACACCTGCTTCTAGCAGCTGTTTCATTGAAATTACTGACATGATTTAACCCTCCTAAGTTTTACACCACCACTGCCGTCATCCTCGCAAATCACCCTTTGGGCACTTCTTTGCAAGTCATTCAGTGTGAGTATTTTAATCGTTATGTAGTATAACACATGAAATGCCGTTTTACAAGATAAATTTGTGCAATTGATTTTTAATCATGTATCCATTTCATTTTGCCGGTAGCCCTTGCGGTAACGATGGTCTCGATATGCATCCTGTTTTCCGTTTTTGCTGTTTGGGGTTCGGTATCGCTTTTCCCATAGTCGTTTTGAAGGTCTACTTCATTTCTGAAAACATCGATAAAAGTCTCAACCGCATCCGCTCCCCGTTCCTCAGCAATCCTGGAGGCAACCCATCCGGCATGCTTCCTGGCCCAGTCGAGGGCCTCCGGATAGGTCGGGAATTCTTTCCTCTCCACTGTTGAAAAGCAGTAATACCCTATTATTCCGACAACGGCCACAGTCCGCGGACGGATAACCACCATCTCCTCGACGGAAACATTCCCTGTAATCGCCCCGACGGCATTGGCCACACCGGCATGCTCAGGTATTACATAATCCGTGTTGAGACACTTCGATACATCCGGAAGAAATATGTGTATCGGAGCTCCTATCCCTACCAGCTTTGCTTTCGTTGAGAAGGAGCAGTGCATGAAATCACTTTCCCCCCTGCCGTCAGCCGCCAGGCGTCTTCCTTTATAAAAGCTGGAAACCATCAGGTCATATAACTGGGCGGTAATTCCATCCTTGACAAGCCGGCTGTCGTCCTTTTCCAGAAGCAGCTTAACGATACTTATATAAAGCTTTTCCTTCATAGTTTCATATACCTGGCCCTTTAGCTCTTCAAGATTCCTATCCAATTGAAGAGCCATGATTTCAGCCCCGTAATATGCCGCTTCCCGGCTCCATTCACAAAAATCGCCCGACAGGTGCATTATATCCGTGGGGGTCAGGCCACAACGCATGATGATACCCAATTTTTCGATTCTCTCCGTTTCCTTTTCATAGATGGAAATGCCAGTGGCCTCTGCAAGGTCAGCAATGCTCCTGGGTCCGTTTTTCAGTTCGGAAACCATTTTTCTTTCCTTCTCGGTATAAAAAGGATCGCCGGAAATGTCTTTAATTAAGTAAAAAAATTCGCACAAGGAAACCGTATGTTTCTTTTTTGCTTCATACAGTGCTTTTATCTGCTGAAGAATACCGGGCCATCTGGCTGCCAGCCACGCAAGCGGTGCTGCTCGCACCGGACCTATTTCAAGCTTTCCTTCGGAGGTATGCCGTATAAGACTGTCTCCCCCGAGTCCCAGGGTGTTGATGGAGATGGACTTTATTCCTGTTTTCCACTTGCCCACATTGGCGCCTTCCGGGGTAAGTCCGGGCCTTCCTCCTTCTACGACAGCAAGGTCGCTGGTGGTCCCCCCCATATCGATGATGATGCAGTCCTTCTCGCCGGTAAGGTAAATACCTCCGGCAACACTGGCCGCCGGCCCTGAAATCATGGTTTCCACAGGCTTTTCACAGGCGTATTCCTCCGACATAAGACTGCCGTCTCCTCTTACAATGACAAGGGGAGCTTTTATGCCCTTGCTTGCAATACTTGCTTTCACCGCATTGATGAAATTATTGACAAGAGGTACCAGCTGGGCATTCAGAAGCGCGCTTGCAGCCCTTTTAAGGGAATTGACCTCCCCTGTCAGTTCATGACCGCAAATGGTCAGCTTGCCGGTATTAACGGTGATATATTCCTTTGCTTTCTTTTCAAATTCGGGATTTTTAATGCCCCAGAGTTCCACAACGGCAAATGCGTCGGTATTGCCCGCGCATTCGTCCATTCTTTCCTTTAAGCAATTCCAGTCGGGTTCTGTGGCAACTTCGCCCTGCTGGTTGTGGCCTCCCTCCAGGAAAATTATTTCAGAGGCATCCGGCAATCCGTAGCCCCTGCCGTACTTAGCCACGATATCACTGTCACAGCCTATCAGAACAAGTCTGGCCCGGCTTCCCCTGCCCTCAACGCACGCATTTGTCGCCAGGGTCGTGGAAAGTGACACCAGCTTGACCTTTCCCAGCATGTCAGCAGGTAAAAGGTCTAACACCGCATTAATCCCTGTTTCAAGATTTTCCTTCACCGTAACCGATTTGGCTGTTGCCAGAAGTGAACGGTTTTCCAGGTCATAAATCACTGCATCCGTATAAGTTCCGCCGGTGTCTATACCAAGTCCGTATTTCATGCTTCCACCTCGACGGGCGAAACAGTTTCCACATCCATGATCCGGTCATCATTGGAGGCTATGATCCTTTGTCCCGGCTCCACAACGAGGTATGCCTCATTATTCCAGTTACCGCTCAGGAAGTTTGTCATAAGTGTGTTATCGCCTTCCAGTTCATCGTAATTCCATTGAAGCCACTGAGCGCATTCCTTGGTATATTCCTTATACCTTGCTGCGTCTGAGAAGCCCAAATCAACATAGGCAGCAATGGAATACTCCCTGAACCAGCCCTGGTCCATCTCCATCAGATACTGTGCGTTATCCTCGCCGTATCTTTCAAGATATTCATTGTAGGAGGAATCGTATCTTTCCTTGCTGGGCTGTGTCCCGGTATCGATCCAGCCCGGAGAATACCAGTAGGTTCCCGGATGGCTGTCAAAATAATTTCTGTAGGTCTCTTTGGATCCCAGAAGAAAAGTTATACAATCATGACCCTTCATTACAACCAGCTTCGTCTTCCGGGCGGTAATTCCGACAACACCGTTGCTGCATAACCCGTATCCGATCAGAATTGCGTCATACCCTTCTTCGTCGACTGAGTCGATAGCTCCCTGCAGTTCTTTTCTTAGCAGATCCGGAGTACTATGAAGACCTTGCTTTAAAAATTTAAAATTAAATACATTTTCTGAAAGAGAAGCGAAATGACAAAACTCTCTCCAAAGCACGTGACAGCCTATAATGCAATATTTTTTCAAACCGTTCATCCTCCAATAGGAAACATTCCAGTTTCATTCCGAATCTGCAATAATTCTTTTTCATAAACATTATAATACTGCCTTCCGGCTTAGTCATTAGACATATCTGTCAAAAATACGAATATTTTATTATTGAAACGCAATAATTACTTGCTCCTGATACTACAGCGCAGCTTATTAATGATCCGCGCAGAAACGCCATTGTTATTAATGTAACTTGCGCTGCAGTACTAATTTGGTGGGAACGGATGAAATTACATCTGGACAGCGATTTAAAAAGGGCTCTCATATTATTTGGCGTAACTGCAGCCGTTATAGCCGTGACCTTTGTCCTCCTGAAGCTGGCGGTTTTGTTCGCTCCCTTTTTGATTGCCTTTATATTGTCGACCGTTATGGAGCCGGTGATCAGATTTGCAGGGAAACGTCTGCATATTGGCAGGAAAGCGGCTGTTCCCCTGGTTCTTTTATTGATGCTTGCTATTCCGGGATATCTGTCTGCAATGATCATTTCCAGATTGCTTTATGAAGTAAAGGGCCTGGTACGAATATTGCCGACAGTACTTTCAGGCCTGTATACCCAATTGAGAAACCTGATAGATTCCGTCTCCGGTTTGCAGGACTGGCCCCAGGAGCTGACAGGGAGCCTGGAAAGTCTTTTCACCAGCCTTTCCTCCACCATATCAAGGCTGGCCGATATGCTGTTCAAAGGCGCATATGCCACTGCCGTTTCCCTGCCTGAAGTTTTAATCTTCATCCTGATTACAATTATTTCTACCTTTTTCATCGCAAGCGACAGGGACTTTTTGACCGGACTCCTTCACAAACAGCTTCCCGACAGGTGGATAATAAAAATCCGGTCCGTAAAGAACGACATGTTTTCAGCTCTTTTCGGCTATCTGAAAGCTGCAATGATCCTCATGGCCGTCACCTTCTTTGAATTGTTCATCGGTTTGTCCATGATCCATGTCGGGTACGCGCTGCTTCTTGCAGTTGTCATTGCCGTCATCGACGCGCTTCCCATTGTCGGCACCGGCAGCATCCTGATACCCTGGTCGCTGTTCAGTTACCTTTCCGGGAATTACCGGCTGGGAACCTCGATTTTAATCCTCTATATTGTTACCATTATCGTAAGACAGATGATGGAGCCGAAAATTCTTAGCAGGCAAATAGGAGTCCACCCGCTGCTGGCGCTGGCTTCCATGTACATAGGCCTCAGGCTGGCCGGATTTGCAGGCTTTGTACTGGGGCCTATGGTGTTTTTGCTTATTAAAAGTATTTTGCGCGGAATCCAAAGAAAGAAGCCGCTGGCCAGATGAGTATGACCTTTGAGATTCGGGGATGGGATTTTACTTTTTTATGGGAGTCTTATTCAGTACCGCCTTGTGAATTTTCCAACCGGCATAAAATTCATCCAGCAAGGAATAAAAGTGTTTGTTATGGTTTCTTTCCAGTAAGTGAGCCAGTTCATGGACCACCACATATTCCAGGCATTCGGGGGGCTTCTTTGCCAGCTCCAGATTCAGCCAGATGCGTCTGGCCTTCCGGTTGCAGGTCCCCCATCGTGTCTTCATTTTCTTAATACCAAATTCATTCACCTTGACCTGCATCCTTCCTTCCCATTTTTCGATGAGTCCGGGCAAGACTCTTCTGAGGTGGGCCCTGTACCATTCATCCAGCAGCTTCTGTCTTTTATCTGCCGGGGTGTCGGGGCGGACTCCGAGGATTAGGGTCTGCTGGTTGATTTCAACAGCGGGAGGGGCATCTTTTTCTATCACCTGCAGGCTATATGGATTTCCATTGAAATAATGGCATTCTCCTTCGATAAATTCATCGGGAAGCTCTCTTACCTGGCTCCTGAGCTTTAATTGCTGTTTTCTTATCCATTCGAGCTTTGAAAACGCAAAAGCACGTATCGCGTCCTGCTTTACCTTGTGCGGAGCAGAAATATATACCCTCCCATACGGCGGATATACCCGCAGGTTGATATTTTTAATATTCTTTTTTTCTACATCAATGATTACATCTCCAACCTGCAATTTCCCCATGTCTGCGCTCTCTTTGGAAGTTATTATCGGTTCGGTCCGCCGCTATGAATAAATATTTCTCCAGTGGTATTTGAATCTCCTCCTTTCTATGGACTCCCCCAGAGAAATATTTTCAACAGGGAGCTTTCCCCTAAAAAGCGACGCCACTATTCAACATTTTCAATAGAATCTACAATGCTTAGCTTTGAAATCTTACGCAGCGGCAGACAGGTGGCTATCAGGCAGGCCGCTATGGATACGGCGGTTGCCTCAATGATTGGCAGGATGGGTATGGCCGCAAGTTTCATTTGACCCGCTATGGCTGTTTCTATAAGAATCGCACAGCCATATCCTGCTACGGCCCCGATGATTCCGGCAATTATTCCATAATATGCCCCCTCCCATAGAAAGGCTTTAAAAAGACTTGCCGTACTCATGCCGATCGCGCGCTGCATCCCGATTTCATTGATGCGGGTGTGGATGTTGGTGTAGGTTGTGTTGATAATGTTCAAAAGGCCAATGAATCCGATAAAAAATATCAACCCCCAGGCAAGCAGCTTAATTTGCCGGAAGCTTTCTTCCAGCTGCCTGTCGGTATTTTGAAAGGAAAGCCAGCGGCTGCCTGCCGTCTGGCTGCAGATTCGCTCTATATTTTGTTCGATCTCCCGCGGGTCGGTTCCGCTTTTCAAAACCGGGTACAGTTCCGAATACGTGTTCTTTCCGGTAAGCTGGTCATAGACCGTATCAAAAACCACCACTTGAACGCCGTTTATAAAGCCTTCGTTATCCAAGCCGACGGCAGAGCAAGTTCCAAGTACTTTTAGTTCCTTATGGACAATTGAAACTGTGTCCCCCGCAGATAAAGAAGTTGTTTCCGTCTGCTTTCCCTGATACGATATCGCAATGGGGTTTTTAACCAAACAAGCTTTCCCTTCCTTTAATGCTTGCATCTCATCCTTTGTGAGCGACGGTAAAAGCATTTTAATACGCTCTTCATCAACCCCCGCAATTTGCAGTGTTTCACCCGGCTTTAGTTTAATTCCCGCCTCGATGGGCAAAGTGCCGTCCCTTTCCTGCATATAAAGGCTATATTTCAAAGTGTATACGGAGGAAACCTCCCTCTGCTCTTTTAAAGCCTTTAAAACAGACGGTGCAAAGCCCAGGGAGGCGTTGGTAATTGAGTAATTTCCGAGGCGGAGCTTTTGAACGTTCCGGGAGGCATCCAGCAATCCCGAAAAGGATTGGAGCGCCGTAAATACCGTAATACTCATTACCAAAGACAGAATGGTAATGGCGGTGCGGCCGGTATTCCGCTTGAGGTTCAGCCTTGCGTAAAATGCTTCAAAATTTCGGACAGGTTTTTCCTTCCGATTTTTTCGCCTCACTTTGCCCGTTATTCCGTTTATGGCGATGACAGGAGAGACTTTGGCAGCATACCGGGCCGCCGGCATAGCCGCAAGGAAAGCAAACGCCAAAGTGATTCCTGCGCTGATCAGGAGAGGGAGCATTTTTCCTGTGCTGTTGCTTGCAATCAATGTACCCAGCTCCTGTGAAGTTTGCGCCATAAATATTTCAGGAGAAAAAAGAGAGACGGCAGCTTTTGTGATCCCGCCGGCCGACAGCAAACCTAAAACAGCGCCTGCGGGAATTCCAGCCAGGCAAAGCAGGAGCAACTGCTCGGCAACCAAGCGGTATAGCTGTCCCTTCCTTCCTCCGATTGCCCGCAAGGTCCCGTATTCCTTAATCCGCTTACTCACTGCTATTCTTAGGATGTTGTAGATGACAAGTCCCGCTGCCAGCAAAACCAACGTTCCAATGAGAATACCTGCCATTGTTATATAAGAAAAGCCGCTGCTTTCATCTGAACCGTTGTCTTCATGATCATACGCGATGCCCAGGGCATTTAGATAGAGCCAGTTGTATTGAATGCGGCTGCCGGAAATCCCGGTTTTGCCGGCAAGATCATTGACAACCTTTTGGAAGCTGTGTTTGTCTGCAGTGCGGAAATCCGTCGAATAGACCTGATATTTTTCAGGAATCCGTTTTACTGCGGTCCCCTGTCCGGCAATCCCGGTTACTTTTCCCGAGCTGTAGCCGATATAGTTGCTTTTCAAGATTCCGCACAAGGTAAATTCTCCTTTGTATTTATACGCTTCTTCTGTATCCTGAAGAAGCGAAATATTTAAGTCCAGCGTAATTTTATCTCCAATACCGCCGGAAAATCCCAGGTAATTAAGGGCATCCTCGGGAAGGGCCACCTCTCCCGCTTCCTCCGGAAGCCGGCCTTGACTGAGCTGTGAAATGGCAGGGTAGGCGGATAAGTCCTGCTCATCATATTCTCTGAGCTGTAATGAAATGCCGCTGCTTTTTAATTTTGCAATCCCTAGAATTATATTGCTGCCGACAAAGGAAAGACGGGCGTCTTCCTCAAGGATTCGCTTTTGCTCCGCAGTCAGATTGTGAAACGTTGCATAGCGGCAGCCGTTCAGCGTCCCTGCCTGTTGTTCCCGCAAGGCCTGTAGGATTCCCCAGGACTGACCGATTACAGTTGTCATAATGGTAGAAAGTATAATTGCAAGAAGTATAAGGGCGGAGGTTATTTTTTGAACATAAAGCTCTTTTATGGCCAGTGCGTGATAAGATTTCATTTAGCCGCCACCTCCGAAAGCACTCCGTCTACAATGATAAACCTTCGGTCCGCCATTTGTGCGATATTGTCGTCATGAGTGATGATGGCCAGTGCTATACCGAATTCCTTCCGGAGATATTTTAACATTCCCATGACCTCGTTGCCGCTTCTGCTGTCCAGATTACCCGTAGGCTCATCCGCAAAGACAACATCCGGCCTGGCAATCAGCGCACGGGCAATGGCGACACGCTGCTGTTGACCGCCCGAGAGCTCCCCCGGCAGATGAGACAGCCGGCTGCCGATGCCCAAAATCTCCGCAATTTGTTTCAGATAGGCTTCGTCCGGCGGCTGCCTGTCCAGCAGCAAAGGCATGAGAATATTCTCCTTTGCAGTCAATACCGGCAGTAGATTGAATTGCTGAAAAATAAATCCGACCCTGCGCCGGCGAAAAGCCGAAAGCTCCTTATCCTTTGCACGGTAGATATCCTTGCCGTCAAATGTAACCGTACCGGAGGTTGGCATGTCCAATCCGCTGATAATATGGAGCAGAGTGCTTTTCCCGCTGCCCGATGGCCCCATGACAGAAATGAAATCTCCGGATGCAATACCAAGGGTTGCCTTGTCCAGCGCAATGACCTTGCTTTCACCGCTCCCGTAATATTTTGATAAGTTTTTCCCTTCAATTACCATAAAAAACACTCCCCTTTGGTTAATAAGGAGAGTGTACCGTGCAATTCTCAAAAATCGCTCAAGTTTTTGAAATATCAAATCTGGCTGTTGCCAGTGCCCCGTGCATGGTGTTTTGCAGCTTTAATGAACCGTGGTGCTTTTCACATAAAAGGCGGCAAATATATAGTCCCATGCCAAAATGGGAGCTCTGCCCATTGCCTTCCTCACCGCGCAGAAACGGCGCTGCCCCCTTTTGAAGGATCGCCTGCGGAAAGCCGGGGCCATCATCCTGTACGGACAATACAAGGGTTTCTGCGTCCAGCAGTAAGCTGACCCGTATTTTGGCTTTTGCATACCGGACAGCATTGACAATCAGATTCTCCGCGACATTAAACACTATTGCTTTGTCAATATAGACGTTTCGCTGCCCGTCTTCAAATTGCCCTTCAATTTTTATATCGGTATCCATCGTAAGCAGGCGGATACAATCCGCCAGTTCCTTTTGCACTGTTTCCAAACTGATATTTTTAGAGGAGCATTGGAGCTCCTCCAATCGCTGAACACTGCTCATGGCCTCAATATAGCTTTCAACCCGCCCGGTATATTCCTCCAGCAGCGCTATGGAATCCTGAGTGCTTTGAGCTGTCAGCGTACCATTGGATAAACCTTTTTTCAATATTTTCGCGGAGCCTTTCAGCACGGTGACCGGGTTGCGAAGATCATGGGAGAAAGCTGCATTAAGGCGTTTGCGTTCTTCCATTTGCCGCCAGAGCTCCCGGTTGTTCTTCAAAAGCTCAAACCGCATTTTCTCAAAGGCGCCGCATAATTCGCCAAGCTCATCCCTGGAAACCGACTGGATGGAAAAATCCAGGTCGTTTTTCATAATCCGCTCCGCTCCCGCCTGCAGCCCGGCAAGCGGCTTTTTGAGTTTGATGCGGTAAAACACAAGATCTGCGGAAAGCAAGCCTGCGACGACAAAAAGCACCGGAAGTGCAAATTGTAAAATCCCCAATACATGGCCCAAAAGTATTGAAGCATCCCCGGTTGTTTGTGAAGACGGTATACCGCCATTACTGCCGCCAATTTTTATTTCTACGGAGGCTCCGTATTGCTGTAACAGCTTACTGACGCCCGCTATGGAAAAAACGCTAAAGATAAGGGCTATCAGCAAAAACAGCAGTGTCAGGCAAAAAAAAGCTTTTTTTAAGCTCATCTGCGTCAGTCTTTCCATTGATATCCCACCCCCCATACCGTGTGAATGTAGTCATGCTCAGTATAGGCAGACAATTTTGACCGGATTTTCCGGATATGCTCCATGATGGTATCGCTGCTGCCTTCTCCATCAATCCCCCATATGGCTTCATAAATCCGCTCCCTGTCAAAAACCTGCCCGGCATACATGGAAAGCAGTTGTACGATTTCAAATTCCTTTTTTGACAATGGCACTGGGTTTCCGTTTACCGTTATTTCCCGCTTCAAATAATCGACGGCAAGCTCGCCAAAGAACCGCACCACCGATTGTTCCTGCTTCCGCTGTTCACGGCGCAGGTGCGCTTCCACGCGCGCGCCCAATTCTTCGATGTCAAAGGGCTTCACGATGTAATCATCCGCACCGGCCTGGAATCCGGTAATTTTATCTCTGCTTTCGGTACGCGCCGTCAGGAAAAGGATAGGGCAGGCAATATGCTCGCGGATACGCTGGCAAACAGAGATCCCATCCAATTCCGGCAGATTGATGTCAAGCAGGATGATGTCCGGCCGGCAGGCTGCTTTTTCAAGCGCCTCTTTACCGTCATAAGCAGTATATACCTGATAATCCGACATCTCAAAATAATTCTTCAGCATTGTGACAATACCTTTTTCATCATCGACAAGTAAAATTTTATTTTTCAAACAATTACCTCCCGGCAATGAATATTATTACACACAATTCTCAAGTTTTTCTCAACTTGAATAATTCTTTCTCTGGGCCTGTTATTTCGGAAGAGCCGCAGTCATTAGCTATACCCTATTCTCAGGATTTTATATTCCCCGTTGTTTTTCTGACCCTGCAGGGGCTTCATCAACTTGGTTTGTAAAATAATTATTGCATATCTATACTGCAACATCAAGTTTCTTGCACCCATCAAAAAAGCCTCTGCGGTTTCGCAGAGGCTTTTCGGGTCTATTGGCAGGTATCAGGCTTTAGTTCCCGGCTTAGTTTTTTAATTGCCTTTTTTTCAATCCTTGATACATAGGAGCGTGATATCCCCAGCATTCCTGCAATCTCTCTCTGGGTTTTACTGGTCCCGTTCAGCAGGCCGTATCTGAGCTCCAAAACAGTTTTTTCACGTTTTTTCAATACAGCCTTCATTTTATTGTAAAGGCGTTTCACCTGCATTTTGAGTTCAACCTCTTCAATGACAGATTCAGACTCATTTCCTATTACGTCTATCAGCGTAATTTCATTGCCTTCCCTGTCAACCCCGATGGGATCGTGCAGCGAAACCTCGCTTTGGAGTTTCTTGGTGGACCTTATTTGCATTAGTATTTCATTTGCACACCTTACACGTTGGAAACAAACTTCAATTTTACATCAGACTATCCCCTGCCGCCGCCAACCAGAATCAGCTCCAGCCTGGTTCCATCCCATACAATTCTATCCACCGCACTTTTTATCACGCTTCTTTTCGCATATGGACCCATCAGCTCCCATATTCTGTATTTCAAAGCTTCTAAGGCGACGGCAGCGATCTCCGGATTCAGTTCATTTGACTCGCTTCTAATACCTGCATCCTGCATTTGTACTATTCTTTTTTTCAAGCCCTCCTTGTCTTTTGTCAACCCTTCCATTTTGTTCAGAATAACAGACAGCCCCTCAGCATTTTGTCCTTTTGCAATTACAGCTGCAAGGTTTTTTATCCCTGCTTCCATCTCCGCAAGCTTCATCATCAACACTTCATACTCTCCCAGAGCTGCATTATTCCTTCCAATCAGTTCATTTTCTCCCAAGGAATCATCCAATAATGGCGGATATTTGGCGGTAATCTCATTAATCTTCAATAGCACGGATTTATCAAGGAGGTTTCCGTTAATATTGGAAATATTGCAGCGTGATTTTCTGCTTTTTTCTTTTAGCTCACACAGATAGTAAAAAACCTGTTCATTATCGGCATCATATCTTCTGACCGATTTCGGCCTCATGGGGCTTCCGCACTCCGCACAGTATAATAATCCGGAAAGCAGGGCCTGTGAAGCTTTTACCTTCCGCAAGGCTCTTGACTTATTATTGCTAAGCATTTCTTGAGCAGCTATCCAACGATGTCCCGGAATAATCCCTTCATGCAGCCCGACAGCAATAATCCATTCGCTGCGGTCTCTATAACTTTCACGATTGTCCCCCTTATTCTGCCCGGTTTTGTTATAACCGGTCAATCCATTGACACCGTTAAAATCCTCCGGATCGGCATATACATCATAGCCTGTTCTTGCCAGATAGTCATATAATGTTTTGTCAGCCACGGCGTATACAGGGTTGGAAAGGATGGACCGGATGGAATATCTGTGAAAATCCTGGCCGTTTTTGGTGCAGATATTGTTTTCAGCCAGATATTTCTCAACCTGAGCGATTGACTCCAAACGGATATATTTATCGTATATCAGCCGGATAACCTTGATTTCTTCCGCTACAGGCGCCAGCCTATACATTTTTCTTTTTTTCCCGTCCGGACCTGTTGCAACTACCGCCTCCGACTTGTACCCTGTTGGAGGGGTACCGCCAAGCCAACGCCCGGATTTGGCAAGCTGCAGCATGTTATCACGTATTCTTTCCGCTATAGTTTCCCTTTCAAGCTGAGAAAAGACGGAGGCTATGTACATCATAGCCCGGCCCATGGGAGTCGTCGTATCAAACTGCTCTCTGATTGATACAAAATTTATGCTGAAATTGTTCAAGTCCTTTACCAGTTGAGAAAAATCGGAGACATTCCTGCTGATACGGTCCAGTCTGTAACAGATTACTATATCAAATTTTCCTGAACGGGCATCCTTCATCATATTTCGAAATTGTGGCCTGTTAGTATTGCCGCCCGAAAAGCCCTCGTCTTCATAGATCTCAAAATCAGCCTCTGTGATGCCAAGTTTTTTCATTCCATACTCCCTGCACCACTGGATCTGATTCTCAACACTCTCGCCTTTGCCTGTAAACTTGCTTTTCCTCGAGTAGATTGCTGCTTTCATGCTTCACCGCCAGGTTCTGTGACTATTCGCCCTGCTTCGTCAAATGTTGGATCACGGAGGCATATATCCTGTTTTTTTCTTCATCATTTAATGGCAGGGCCAATATATAATTTTTTATAAACTGGCTATATGCGTCCCCCATTCTTCTTTTCAAATCAAGCACATCTATTTCGTTTTCAGGATAATGAACTGCAATGGCGTACATATTTTTAGGCCTGGCCATTCTATCCCTGCTTTCATGACCTCTCCCTAATGTATATGTATAATCCGCTTGTACTCTTGCTTAGAAAGATTGCATAAAACACAAGACATCTTGCTCAAAACTGAAAACGGATCTCCCCCCTCAGCACAGCTATCCATATAAACGCTGTCACAATCGATACCGGGCTACATAAAATATATTATATAAACCGCCAAGGAGTGAGCCTATGGAAAACAATGAAGTTGTCTCTTTAGAATACCGTGTAAAAAAATCCTTTGAGGGCAAATATTTTATCGGTCACACACCGTTTCTGGCGATGTACGGGTATAACGCATGGGCAGGGCTGTTCAATCCGGGCAACTCAAAGGTAAACTTATATGTCAATACCTTTACCATAACAAACTACTCCTCTGCCCCTTTTCCAGCCCAACTATGGCTGAATTCCTCGCCTGACGGCAAAAGAACGGCATCATCCTTTGTTTCACCGGCAAATACCGCCAAGGTGCCTCTCGCCAAACCTGAGGCTTACGTATTGTACTCACAGAATGTAGTCAGCTCCCCTTCAAACGGCGTAAGCATTCTTACCAGGGTATCCGGAGCAAATTCAACGGAAGTGGGCAACTATTACGGGAAAATAATCATCCCTCCCGGAGGGTCCTTTATCGTATTTCTGTATTCTCCCGGTGCACAGTTGGCGAATGCCGAGGTTGCTTTCGGATGGTGGGAGGACAAGTGACTGGTTAGCGGATCGTACAATAAAAGTCTCGGGTGCATCGAGCCAAGCTCGCCTGTTGGTGATTCGGCTATGGATGATACCGCAAAAAAATAAAGCATCCCTAGGATTGAAATGCTTTATTCTTTTATTCGCATTTTTATATTTCCTATTGCCGTTTACTCCGAATGATTATAATTACTATCAGAGCCAATAATATGGTTGAAAATCCTATTACAAGTACATCTGATGCACCTTTAACGAACAGACCGGGGAAATTTTCTCCCGTTTCCTTCCCAGGAGTCTGTGACGATTCCGTTTCAGACGTCAAAACCGTCGGTTCGGAAGTAGTCTCAGTAATTAAAGGTTGGGTTGCAACCGGCAAAGGTGTGTTTACTTCCTCCGGCACTTTATACTTCACAGTTTTTTCCGCTGTACGGTCCATCCAGTCTTGTATGAAGCAAGCTATGCTATATTCGACCCCCGGAACCAGGTCGATATATCCATAGGGCATGTCAAATTCCCTGTCCATCACTTCTTTTCCATTTTCAATATGCCGGATGACAAGCTTGGCAAATGGAGCGGACAAACTTTGTATACCGCTGCTTATACGATATCCCCATTGTTCTTTTGAAACGAGAATATCACCGACAATAGGCAATTCAGCGGGGATTCTGTTTTCCGGAAGGAAGCTCCTGATGTATTGAACGAGAACGTAGTCCGTTCCCTGAACTGCCTTATCGTATAAATCCAGCAGCTTATCCGTTTCCTTGCTGTCTGCAAGTTCCTTTACCCTTTTATAGTTTTGCATCTTTTCTTTTAGTCCTGAAGCCTCTTCGCCGGAAGTATTCTTCAAAAATTCATCACTGTAATGCCAATCATTATAAAACACCTGAAGGTCATACAGCGGTTCAAAGTTATTGCGTTCCCAAACAAGTTCATTGCCTGTGAACTTGAAGCCTCCGGACTTTAAGGTTTCAATCTGGTAGGGCTGTATCCCGCCTAATTTGAAGGTGACCTTTGCCGACCCGATGGGGCCTTTCCACAGTGCGCCGGTTTTCAGTACATATCCGCTTAAAACGTCGCCGGTTGAAATAAAGGATGGACGGAAGTGATAAGTATTGCGGACGGTAACCTTTTCATCCGCTTTGAAGGGCACTGTAAATGTAAACCACTCGCTGTAATTCAATGCGGCTTCAGCCCCCATGCCCTGCGGTCGAACACTCTTCTCATGAGAAACAGACAGTTCTTTCTCTTTCACAAAGGTTTTAAAATCCTGGAGTTCCAGATTTACTTCTTCGGTTAACTCTCCCCCCAAGCTCTTATCAAGCTTTCCAGGAAACCCCATGAGGACATTTTTACTCTCTCCCGTATTATGAAATACGAAAATGCACTCGACATTAAAATTTTCCAGATCAACGGTTATCTCTTCCGATTCCATGACGACATCATTTTCCTTCATGGGAAAAACCCCCTCCGGAGTCCTTCCCAAACTGCCGTCGTCTGCGTATACATTTATGCCCCGGAAAAACGCAAAAAACAATATTACTGTTGATATCACAAGATGTTTCAGTTTTATTTTCCACATAGTTTCTGCCTCCATGAATATAGACGCAGTTCTCTATGAAATGTTCCAGATACTTCATAACCGATCATATACTTACATTCGATGCAATCTGTTTAGCTCTGATTGATTCCGATCAATAAGTTTTTATCTTTGCCTGTAGCTTTGTCATCCTGCGGTTTGAATTCACCGCTGGCGGAATCAGACAAGTAAACGTGTACATTTTTACCGTCCCAGATGATTTTCTTTATAAACATCCGCATGGAAGTTCTTTTTTGTTCTATGCCCATATTGTCAAAAGTATCTCTGAACGAGGTTAAAAGGGTACGGATGCTGTCTAACTGTATATCAGACAGCATATGGGTTTCCATCAGGCTTTCCATTTCTTCAATGCTGTGCCCGATGTCCTGCCCTTTTTCATGAAGCTCGCAAATCTGCTTTAGGACGTATGTTTCGGCAGATGTCCCATCCGCTTTTGCAATGGACGATACTAGCGAGGAAATCCTTTTAGAGTTTTCCTCATAAGATTTTCGGAGCTTTAGAAGCTGCATATCATACTCCTGCTTGTCGTCCATCAAGGCTTCACCACTGTTTTCAAGTTGCCGGATAAATTCGCAACTATCCTCGGACAGATTTTTTATTTCGTCACAAACCGCCTTATCCATCATGTTTCCGTAGGAATTTTTTATATTGCAGTTATGGCAGCGGCTTTTTTCCTTTAATTCACACAAATAACTATAGAGCAGTTCTCCTTGCGCATTCTTACGCCGGCTTAGTTTCGGGCGCATATAGCTGCCGCAGTCTCCGCAGAATAAAAGTCCTGAAAGCAAAGCTGTGCTGCTTTTAGGTTTGTGATACGATTTGGATTTATTCTGATCCAAAAGCTGCTGTGTACGAATCCAGCCGATACCCCGGATTATTCCGGTATGCTTTCCTACAGCTACGATCCATTCGCTCATATTACGGGTTTGATTTGTTTTTCCACGTTTCTGTATGGTTTTGTTATAGGCCATGACACCATGTTTTCCGTCAAATTCCGACTTCTTTGCAAAAAGATCAATTTCCTGCTCCATAAAGTAGGAGTATGCTTCGGCATCGGCAATCATATAGACCGGATTTTCCAAAATGCTCTTAATGGTGAACCGGTTGAAAGGCCTTCCGTTTTTTGTCCTGTAATTATTCTGTATCAGGTAGGTTTCCGTTTTTGTGAGAGAATTTGTTTCAAGGAACTTATCATAGATCGTATGCACTAATTTTGCTTCTTCATCAATCATTTTTAATTTGTAAGCTCTACGTACTTTGCCATCTACCGTAACCTTTTCCACAGCTTCGGAGGAATAGCCGGTTGGTGTGATTCCTCCCAGCCAGCGGCCTGTTTTGGCAAGCTCCAGCATATTGTCCCGGATACGTTCGGCAATGGTTTCCCGCTCCAATTGGGAAAATACAGATGCAATATACATCATGGCTCTGCCTAGCGGAGATGAAGTATCAAATTGCTCCTTGATGGATACAAAAGAAATCTGTAAAGCATTCAGTTCTTCTATAAGCATTGCAAAGTCTCCGATATTACGGCTGATACGGTCAAGCCGGTAGCAGACGATGGCCGTGAAGTTATGCTCTTTCGCATCCTTCATCATCTTTTTAAACTGCGGACGCTCAGTATTTCCTCCTGAAAAGCCCTCATCCTCGTAAATCAGAATATCTTCGTCCTTGATGTCCGCAAAATGGGTCTGTATATACTGACGGCACAGTTCTATCTGGTTTTCAATGCTTTCACCCTTACCGGTAAATTTAGACTTGCGGGAATAGACGGCGATTTTGTTTGAATTTGTTTTCCCCACGTCGTCGCACCACCTTTATGATATATATCAGTTTAATCTATATCATATCAGTCTGGTTTATGCTCATAATGTTAAGGACATTATAGACTATATTTTACATTCTCCATTTTCTTCGACTAGGATATTAACTTCTTCAACTTCGTGATGCAAAATATCGTCAATTTGATTTAAAAGCACAGGCAAACTTTTTGTAATTGTTCCCCAAAGAACAGCAAAATCGACGTTTTCATAGTCATGAACAATTTTATTTCTCATACCGCGAATGCTTTTCCATGGAATGTAAGTATATTCTTCCTGTGTACTTATGCTTATATCTTTTGCAAGTTCACCAATTTGGGAAACAGCAAAAGCACAAGCAGAGACAGTTTTTTTATCTGTCATAAACAGTTCAAAAGGAAGCCCGTTCACGTACTGAGCCACATCGTTGATGTAGGTGCTTATTTTTTGCAGGATAATCCTATCCTTACCTGTCATATAAGATAATCCCCTCCCTTTCTACGGCAGAAGAAATGGCCGTATTTCTGCTCAATTCGGATATCTCAAACATATCAACACGCTTTTCAAGCTCTGTTGCAATATCTTCCAGTACACCATAAAAAGCCATATTTAAAAGCTCACCCTTGCTGTCAATGACAATATCAATATCGCTTTGGTCCGTTGGGTTGCCTCTTGCATAGGACCCGAACAATATGGCACGATATACAGGAGCGGCTTCAAAAATAGGTCGAAGCTTTAATCTTATTTCATCTATTTGATATATTTTCCGTTCCATATTCTCACCACTTTTTGTTGTTATATATTTATTATAGCCATAATAAAAGTTCTTTACAAGTTACACCAATTTTACATTGACTTTATGGAGTGCAATATATATAATAAATTTGTGGAGTGCAAAAAGTGAGGTGATGACTTTTGAGTCCACGAACAGGACGGCCAAAGGCAGATAATCCTAAAAATATCAGCATCAAGGTGCGTTTTGACGAAGAAATAAATAAAGCACTAATTCTTTATTGCACAAAGTATAATATTTCCCGAACTGAAGCGATAAGGCAAGGATTAAAACTGCTTTTGTCCAAAGAAAATTGAAAGGAAGCGGCATACCCTCGCAAAAGAAATCTGCCACTTCCCATGCACGACTACCTAAAAGGCAGACTGCATAAATATATTACCATGTGCAGACCTTTCTTTCAAGGAGTTGGCAAACTAACTTAGAAAGGAAGAAGGATATGAAAAGCATTTTGGAAGAGCTATATGACGGCAACATCTATCCCGATGAATTAATTATTTCTAAAGACCCTGAATACCATTCAATAAACAAAGAGATATCCGCTACAATGGAAATATGGAAAAATAAACTTTCAAAAGACGACTTTGAACGATTGGAAGCACTGTCGGATTTGTGCTGTAAGTCGAGTTCAATGGATTCTGCAGCATCGTTTATGTACGGCTTTAGACTCGGCGCAATGATAATAATTGAAGTCGTAGCCGGAAAGGAAACACTTGTGCGTCGTAGAGATTAATATCTTAAATTCTGCCTATACCGAGCTTTTGCTGTTGCCATTGCTAAGAAATTTATGACATACGGAAGGTAATGCTAGGTACCGCCCGTCAAATATTCAAAGTTATTTGATGGGCGGTTCCACACATCCTTTGTGCGGAGAGCGACACTTCCATTTTGAAAACGGCATCATCCCCATCTGTACTTCAATCCACGCACCTCAGCGAGAAGCGACAGCAAAACTGCCCGTTTTCAGGGCATTTTTTTCAGACTTTGCACAAATTTTATGCTGAAATTAAAGTGTAAGATGAACCATTCCGTTTCCCTTTCAAAAATTCTCCTATTTTTATGTGCGAATCTACCGGAATATTTCTGTGTGCTTTATATTCGCACTACAAAATCAAGATATGTGCTGCAAGAACATCTTTATAACCTTTTTTTTCACTATATCATATCAAACATCATAGATATAACTTTACCATCCGCAGTTCAAAACTCTTTACAAGAAGAAATAAGAGACAATCCATACGGCATAGGATTGTAGTACCTTGGAAAATTCGTTAAAGGAGGGCAGAAAATGAATGTGATCATACACTATCCAAAAAGCCCGGAAGATATTCAGGCTTTACAAAAGCGGGTAGCTATGATACACGCGCAGGCGGTTGTCAGCTATATTCAAAAACTTTCCTGTCCCAAAGAACAGAAGCTGCATTTATTAAAAAAGATTAAAGAATCGCTGCAGGGCTGAATACGAACCTTTTTCAAAACCCCTTCGGGCCATTGTGATAGAATAGCATTTTCAATACATCGTGCAGCATAAGTGGCAAGCCTCGTACCTTTGGACTGGTCAAATGTTGTGATTGCCTTGATGAGTCCGATGGTCCCGATGGAGATAAGGTCGTCACAATCATTGCCGAAAGTACTGTACTTCTTTACAATATGAGCCACCAGCCGGAGGTTTCTTTCGATTAATGTGTTTCTTGCATCGTCACTGCCGTTTTTGTAAAGCTCGATGAATTTTGTTTCTTCTTCAGCGGATAGCGGCTGAGGGAATGAGTTGGTGTTTGAAACATAGCCGAACAGGAAAAAAATGCTGCTTAAAACTTCATTTACTGCTGTGATAAGGAATGGCAGCAAAAAAGGCACCCCCTAAAAATTGGATACCTTATCAGTATATGTTTTATTCAACGGAAAAGTACCACAATCGAATAAACATTTTAATTTTTTACGCGATAAAAGGTTGGCGGTACTCCTTCCATCTTTTTAAAGGTCCTGGAGAACGAATTAATACAGCCGAAACCAAGCTTTTCAGATATCTCGGTAATGGACGCGTTGGAAAACTGGATCATTTTCTTTGCCTTTTCGATCCGTATCATTTGATGGTAATGAATCGGAGAAATGGAGAAAACCTTGTTAAAAAGCCTTATAAGGTGATATTTGCTAATATTGAACATCTCCGACAGGTCATCCAGGGAAATATCCCGGTCGGTATGACAGTTTAGATACTCCTTTATCCGCATGAGTTCATCAATATTGTTATAAACCAGAGAATTCTGATTCCAGTAATTTTCACGCAGAAGATATGTCCAGAGGCGCAGGAACAGAGCTTTAAGCGATATTTCACAATAAGGAGCTCTTGCTTCAAATTCCTTAATGATATCAAACAACATCTCCTCGAAAAGTTTTATGTTCCTGAGAACAATCTTGTCGGGCAGTTCCATTCCCGGTTCCAGCGTCACATCCCTGCGGAACCTTTTGAGATCCTTGTCGTCAATTTCTTTAAGATTTTTAAAGGAGACTTTGACATCAGGACTATCCGTTCTGTAATTCAAATCAAAATGAATGTGGGGCTGCCGGAAACGCGAATCCCCCGTGACAGTTATGGAATGCCTTACTTTAGGCTTGAAAAGGAAGATGTCCCCAGGCACCGCAGGATAGCTTTTATCTTCAATTGTAATCAGCACCTGACCTTCCATGATATACAGCAGTTCATAATCGAAGATCACTCTTTCGCGCAAAACCCATGGTTTTTCGATAATACTGTCCATTGCCACCCTTATGTAAGGGGATAGGTAATTCAAGTCCACGTTGCTCTCCTATTTTTTTCAATAAAAGCATTATATATTTTCCACTGCATTTGAGCAATATATGTTAAAGATTTTTAAATTCATGTTAGATACATTGTTGATCGATAGAGTTAAAATATGAAATATAGGTTAAAATTACAAAGGAGGCTTTATCATGTCGGAATTCAACGGTCTGGGAATGGGACTGGGAAATTTATCACTTTTATCCAAAGCAAAAAGCAGGTCTATCAGCGCAGAAAATTTTACCGGTGAAAAAGGCAAGGCCGCCATGGCAACGGAGGGGACGGGTGTAAACTGTGCCATTGACCTGGGTCAAGGCTGGAAGGTTTCCCCCAGCATTTCGGTAAAACCAGGTGAAATCTTCACTCTGGCGGATATCGAGGGACCTGGCGCAATCCAGAGCATTTGGACCACCTGCAGTCTGGACAGGCTTTTTATTTTGAGAATCTATTGGGATCACCAGGAGCATCCGTCGGTGGAATGCCCGCTTCCCGACTTTTTCGCACTTCCGTGGTCGGTGTTTTCTCAGATCAATTCGCTGCCTGTGGCAGTTAATCCTAAAGGCGGAATGAATTGCTTCTGGGAAATGCCTTTCAGAAAACATTGCAGAATTACAGTTGAAAATACTCATCCGGATGAGGACAAAACCTGTTTTTACCAAATCAACTATACCTTAACCGAAGTGCCTGATAATGCAGCTTACTTCCATGCACAATTCCGCCGTGTCAATCCTCTGCCGTATAAGGATGTTTATACAATACTGGACGGCGTAAAAGGCCGCGGCCACTATGTCGGCACATCCATGGGCTGGGGCATTAACAATAGCGGTTGGTGGGGTGAAGGCGAAATCAAGTTCTACATGGACGGAGATAAGGAGTTTCCCACCATTTGCGGTACCGGCACGGAAGACTATTTCGGCGGAGCATGGAACTGGGATGTGGATGGAAAATATACTACATATACCACGCCCTATTTGGGGATGCATCAGGTTTTGCAGCCTGACGGCCTCTATAAGTCCCAGCACAGGCATTCCATGTATCGCTGGCATGTAATGGACCCAATACGGTTTGAAGAAGATTTGAAGGTAACCATCCAGGCCCTTGGCTGGAAAAGCAAGTGGCGTTATCTGCCCGGACAGCATGATATGTGCTCGGTAGCTTACTGGTACCAGGAGCTGCCGACGGTAAAATTCCCTGCTCTGCCTTCTGCGGACGAACTGGAGATAGTTTAGGAGTATCATTAATAACCTTTTTTCATAATCTCTTCGGCAATTTCGGCAAATATGGGGGCGGCTACCTTGCCTCCATATTGCCCATTCTCTACCAGCACCGCGATGGAATACCTGGGTTCTTTTCTGGGGAAATAACCGGCAAACCAGGCGTGAACCACATCCTTGCTTCCAGTCTCGGCGCTTCCGGTTTTTCCTGCCGCTCCTCCGTACAAATCCAGTCTTGCCGCAGTTCCGGTTCCAAAATCCGACACTGCCTCCATCAGTTTTTTAATCCTGTCCGAGGTCTCTTTTTGAATGATCCTGTGCCCTTCCTTTACCCTCAGGCCCCTGATTTTATTGCCGTCCCTGTCAATGACGGAATCGATGATATTGATCTTGTTTTTTATGCCGCCGTTCGCGATTGTCGCTGCAATGTCAGCCGCCTGAAGAGGCGTTGCCATCATGATCCCCTGCCCGATAGACAGATTGGCGATATCGCCGGGACTATAATATGTGTCGGCGGAGGGAAGAATCCCTTTGGACTCACCGATGCCCTGATCGCGTATGCCGGTATATTGGCCAAGGCCAAACAAACGAGCCATGTTTACAAGCTCTTTATATCCGGTTTTAATTCCCAGGGTAATGAAATAAGAATTGCATGACAACGCAAAGGCTGTTTCCAGGTCCACTTCGCCATGCCCGTTCACAGCCGAACATCTGAAAATGTTGTTGCCGGCTTTGACAGAGCCTGCACAGTAGAAATCGTTATCCACCGGAACGCCATTTTCCAGCGCAGCGGCAGTATCAATAATTTTAAATACGGAGCCAAGATTGTAAGACGCAACGGCACGGTTAAAAAGCGGGTTTTCAGGGCTTTTGAGATATTCCTCTACATAATCCTGGTTGAAGTCCGGCTTGCTGGCCATTGCCGCAATATCTCCCGTGTTTACGTCTTCTACCACCACCGCTCCGGTGACATTGTGCTTGAGCATGATATCTTCCACTATTTTTTGAATGTGATAATCCAGGGTCAGCTTTACATCGAGTACATCCGAATCCTTTGAATCCTTGGTCAGCCTGTAGCCGAGGCCTTTAACCAGGTTGCTGCTTGCGTCCGTAACGACGCCGACGGAATTGTTGTTATTATCCTTCAATACGTCCTCAAATATTTTCTCAAGTCCCGCTTTTCCAACCTGATCCTTTTTGCCCAGATATCCGATCAAATGTCTGGCAACGGAGTTTGAATCATACCGTTTTAAGGAATGGATAAGCGATATGCCTTTAATGTCAAGATCCAAAAGGCTGTCCTTTTTTCTTTCGTCCACTTCTATCAATACGGGGCTGGTTTTAAGTGCGGTTTCCTTCTTTAGCTTTGCCTCATCCAGCCATAAAGTATTGCATATCGTATCAAGCAGCTTCTGATTCCCCGAGAAATAGAGGGGCTGCAAGACAGCCGTATATTTTTCCGTCCGGTTTGTAAAGGGAATGCCGTTTCTGTCCAAGATATTGCCTCTGGGCCTTTCGATGGTAGAACTGGCCATTCTTTGGGCAGAAGCCGCCCGTGAAAGGCTTTCCGCATCAAAGAGCTGCAAATACAAAACTCTCAGCGCTATCAGGACGAAGATTAGGATGAATGAAAGTAAAATAACAAATGCTCTCTTTTTTTGCATAATGAAAACCCTGCCTATGACAATTATCTGGTTTTCTTTTTCACCAGTGCTTGTATTATTGCCATAGAAAGGGTTTTTCTATACTTTTCCGTCCGCTTTAAAACTATTCGGCGCCTTTACGCCGGAGCATTGTAAACGGGCCAACCTCATGGTCCATGGGCATATAAACTGTCATTTGGGGATGAGGGGCTACTTCAATGAATTCTCCGTCTGCATTTCTCATACTTGCTATATGCTGCCTGTAATATGGTCCTTCAGGCCTGACCACTTCTATCTCCTCCCCCGTGAACATCCTGTTTCGCTGCTCTACGGTTGCAATGCCTGTTTCCTTATCATATGCCATCACCATTCCAACAAAATCGTAATCGCGGACATAGGAACTGGTATGGTATATTTGATCCTTCCCCGTAGGCTTGTCAAGATAAAATCCGGTAGTAAATTCCCTGTGGCTTGCTTTGGAAATTTCCTCAACCCATCTCGGATCAACCTCTTGTGAGCCGGAATTTGCATAGTGCGCATCAATTGCTTCCCTGTATGCCTTAACTACTGTGGCCACATAATATGCACTCTTCATGCGGCCTTCTATTTTCAGACTGGTAACGCCCGAAGCTATTATTTCAGGTATATGCTCAATCATGCACAGGTCCTTTGAATTATATATAAAAGTACCTCTTTCATTTTCATATACCGGCATGTATTCTCCGGGTCTTTTTTCTTCCACCAGATTGTACTTCCACCGGCAAGGATGTGCACAGCAGCCACGGTTTGAATCACGCTCCGCCATATAGTTGCTTAAAAGGCACCGTCCGGAATAAGAGATGCACATGGAACCGTGGACAAAAATCTCGAGCTGTAATCCTGAGGGGGTCAAAGCCCTTATTTCCCCTATTTCCTTTAACGAAAGCTCCCTGGCCAGTATGATCCGTTTTACACCGTGACCATGCCAGAAAGCAGCGCTTTTCCAATTTGTATTGTTCGCCTGGGTACTCAGGTGGATTTCCATCTCCGGCGCAGCTTCCCTGACGATTGAGAAAACACCCGGGTCGGATAATATGACTGCATCCGCGTCCATGTCCTCTATAAGCTTTACATAGTCCGCCATTCCGTTTAAATCTTCATTATGCGGTATGATGTTCATGGTAATATAGGCTTTTTTACCTCTGGAATGGGCAAATTCTATACCCTCACGCATCTCGTCCATGGTAAAATTCTCAGCATATGCCCGGAGTCCAAACTCCTCACCACCCATATATACCGCATCGGCGCCATATACTATGGCCATCTTCAGTTTTTCCAGACTGCCCGCCGGAGCAAGCAGCTCTACTTTATTCTCGTTCATGGGAATATTTCCTTTCACTTCGAAGCCGTTATGATTACTTCTTGTATGCCAGCGCTACCCCGTCACCCATAGGAATAATGCTGGTGTCCAGCTCTTCGTCCTTACAGAGACTATCCAGAAAATCTCTCATCCTTTTTACAATGGTTTTCTTTCTCCGGACAACCAATTCGTCATTGGCGATCATGCCTTTGTAGAGTACATTATCCGCCACCAGTAAACCACCTTGCCGCAACAGTCTCTTGCATTCCGGCAGGAATTCCGGATACTGGCCTTTTGCCGCGTCGAGAAAAATCATGTCATATTGCTTGTCCAGGCACTTCAAAACCTCAAGCGCATCTCCTTCAATGATATTTATACTGTTTTCCAGTCCCGCCTTCTTTATATTGCCCATGGCCCGCTCAATCATAAGTCCATACCGTTCTATGGTGTCGATGCGTCCGCCGGGAGCAAGTATCCCTGCCAAAAGTATGGCAGAGTAGCCGATTGCCATCCCCACCTCAAGGATGCGGAGGGGCTTCAGCAGCTTTCCCTGTACAACAAGAAAGGCGGCAACCTCAGGATGGATAATGGGAACATGGTTTTCCTGTGCATAGCCTTCCAGTTCCTTTAAAATACCCGAGCCCGGTTTAATTGTTTTTCGGATGTAATCATTGATATAGTCATAGTTGATCATACTACCTGCTCTCCCTGCCCGCCTATAAGCACTGGCGAAAATATAACTTCCGATAGTCTTTTCCGGGGAACTACGCTTGGCGCTTCATTCCCCAGAAAAGAATCGGAAGTAATATTTCCGGTGCTCCTAAAAAAACGTGAGGTTTTCAGCCCCACGTTTTCATCATTATCTGAGTCCATATTTATTGATTGCGGCCTGATGCTGTTTGTAAGTCTCTGAAAACTGATGGCTGCCATCGCCTTTAGCCACAAAATACAGGTACTTCGTATCTTCGGGATACAAAGCGGCATTGATGGCTGCTTCTCCCGGACAGCAGATGGGTCCCGGCGGCAACCCCTCGTGGAGATAGGTGTTATAGGGGTCCTCCAGCTTCAGGTCCGCATCCAGAAGCCGTTCCTTCACGGCTCCGGTTTTTTTCAGCAGGATATACTGGATGGTAGCACAGGATTGGAGCTTCCGAAGGGTCTTATCCTTGCTTGCCATTCGATTGTAGAATACGCCGGAGATTATGCTCCGGTCTTCGGGAGCCTTTGCCTCCCTTTCAATGATGGATGCCAGGATAATGATCTTGTCCATGGTCATGCCTTTGATGGTCTTTATCTTCTCGGCATATTCCGGTTTGAATTTCCGTGCAAAATTGTCCAGCATCCGCACGATGATTTCCTTCTCCGATACATTCATATCAAACTCATATGTATCGGGGAAAAGATATCCTTCCAGCTTGTTATCCCTTTGGGGGAGATCCTTAAGGAAATCATACTCAAAGGTTTCCGTATTTGCAACCTTAATGAATTTTTCCTTATCGGTAATGATGTTTTTGCTGTACAGGATGTCTACGATCTGCGTAAAGCTTTTCCCTTCGGGAATCGTAACCTGACGGCTCACCGGCTTGGTAGTCAGTACCCGCATGATTTCATCATAGCTCAGGGAATTGCTGACAACATGTGTTCCCGACTGATACATCCCATCGTATCCGTTGAATTTTGAAAGCAGCTTGAATATGTTTACATCCTTTATCAATTCCTGCTCTTTCAACAGATTGGCGATAGTGGAAGTATTCGACCCTTTGGGAATCACAAATTTCACTTCATCCTGGGGAGCGATGATGATCTTGCTCTTGTCCCCGGCAGACACATAGTTTTTCATCACATAGTTGTACGAAGTATACCCGCAAACTGCAGTCAATCCGATTATGAACAAGAATATGAGTAATCTTACAAATGCTTTCTTTTTTTTCTTAGGCCTTGTCTTTTGTTTCGGCTGTGTCTTTGTGCCGCTCATAAATTAAAGTCACCACCTGAAATGCTGCAACTGTGCCTGGAACAGGGGGGTTGAAAAAACCGCCCATTCCATTGTTTTGCAGCTTTTTATGTCTATAGCTTGCTCTTTACCTTCGCCCGCTGCTCTGAGTCCAGTATCCTCTTCCTGAGGCGGATTGTTTTAGGGGTGATTTCAACAAGCTCGTCGTCCGCAATAAATTCCAGCGCCTGTTCAAGACTCAGGAGTCTTATAGGAGTCAGTCTGAGAGCTTCATCCGAGCCTGAAGCACGCATATTCGTCACATGCTTTTTCTTGCAGACATTCACTACAATATCCTCGTTACGGGCATTCTCCCCTACAACCATTCCTTCATATACCTTGGTCCCCGGACCTATGAAAAGAGAACCTCTTTCCTGTGCGTTGTACAAGCCGTAAGTAACAGCTTCCCCATCCTCCCAGGCAACCAGCGAACCTCTTTGCCGGCTGGAAATTTCTCCCTTGTACGGCTCATGACCATGGAATATATGATTCATTATACCATTTCCTTTTGTGTCAGTCAAAAATTCCGACCTGTAACCGATCAATCCCCGTGCGGGAATCTTGAATTCCAGCCGCATGTAGCCCTCTGTGGCGGAATGCATGTTGACCATTTCCGCTTTTCTGACACCCAGCTTTTCCATGACCACGCCCATGAATTCTTCAGGGACGTCGATCATCAGCATCTCCACGGGCTCCAAAACAATATCATTTTCTTCCTTGAGAATTACCTTCGGCTTTGAAACCTGGAACTCGTAGCCCTGGCGTCTCATGGTCTCAATGAGGATGGACAGGTGCAGCTCGCCTCTGCCCGATACCTTGAAGGAATCGGGAGATTCCGTCTCCTCCACCCTTAAGCTTACATTGGTTTCCAATTCTCTGAACAGCCTGTCCCTTAAATGCCTGGAGGTGACATAAGTCCCTTCCCTGCCGGCAAAGGGGCTGTTGTTTACACTAAAGGTCATGTTTATGGTGGGCTCGTCAATATTTACAAAGGGTAGCGGTTCGGGACTGTCCGGGTCGCAAATGGTTTCGCCGATATTGATGTCGCCGACCCCGGATACTGCGACGATGTCGCCAAGAGCCGCGTCTGGGGCCTCCACCCTCCGGAGCCCTTCGAATTTATAAAGCCTGCTGACTTTAACATTGGACAGCGTGCCTTCCTTTTTGCATACCACTGCCTGCTGTCCCAGCTTGATCTGTCCGCGGTCGATTTTTCCTATGGCGATCCTGCCTACATATTCATCGTAATCAATGTTGGATACCAGCAATTGCAAAGGCTCATCAAAGCTGCCCTGGGGTGCCGGAACTCTTTCGATGATGGTTTTGAGAAGGGGCTCCAGATCCTTTTTTTCATCTTCAAGATTGATGATGGCAAAGCCCTCCCTGGAGGAAGCAAACACAACCGGGAATTCCAGCTGGTCATCATCAGCGCCAAGCTCGATGAACAGCTCCAGTACTTCATCCACAACCTCTACCGGCCTTGCTTCAGGACGATCTATCTTATTCACTACTACGATAGGCTTCAAATTCAGCTGCAAAGCCTTGCGCAAAACAAAACGCGTCTGAGGCATCGGCCCTTCAAAGGCGTCCACCAAAAGCAATACGCCGTCTACCATTTTCAGGACGCGCTCTACTTCTCCCCCGAAGTCAGCATGTCCGGGCGTGTCTACAATATTAATCTTCAACCCCATATAATTAACAGCAGTATTTTTTGCAAGAATGGTAATTCCACGTTCTCTTTCAAGATCGTTGGAATCCATGACCCGCTCCTGTACTTGTTCGTTTTCCCTGAAAATACCGCTTTGTCTTAACATTCCGTCGACAAGTGTCGTTTTTCCGTGGTCAACATGGGCAATGATTGCTATGTTCCGTATATCTTCCCTTGCTCTTGTCACTGTAAAACCCTTCCCACTTTCATTTTTTATATGCTTTCTCATGATTTGCAGTACTTCTAAATTCTAAAGTATCGTGCAAATATTGTCAATCAATAATATTCCGCAGGCGCCGGCGAAAAATAAAAGCCTGCCTTGCGGCAAGCCCGGTGGTTTGATTTCATTCATAAGTGGCAGCTGTTTCCGCCAGCATCTGCCCATAGCCTTCCTCATCCAGCATTTTTATGAACACCTTGACAATATCCGCATCAAACTGTGTCCCGGAGCACTCTATCAGCTGATTTCTCGCATCCTCCAGATTCAGCTTGGACCGGTAGAGCCTGTCCGACATCATGGCGTCAAAAGCATCCGCTACAGATATTATTCTCGCCAGATAGGGTATTTCATTCATTTTTAAGCCTTCCGGATAGCCTGTGCCGTCAACTCTCTCATGATGGCATTTGACAATGGGGACAACCTCCTTGAACATTGAAACGGCGGAAAGGATACGCGCGCCTTTCAACGGATGCTTTTTGATCTCCGTATAGTCTGCTTCATCCAGTCTCTCGGTTTTCAGAAGAATATCGTCCGCAGTGCCTATCTTTCCCACATCGTGAAAAATACCGCTGATGCGCAGCGTTTCCAGCTCCTGCTCCGACAAGCCCAGGATGGCGCCCACTTTTGTTGAATAATATGCCACCCTGTCGGAATGGCCTCTTGTATAGATGTCCTTGGCGTCAACAGCCTGCCGCAGGGCTTCAATGGTATCCATATATCGTATCTTCAACTGGTCGTAAGTCTTGTTCAGTTCCTCATTCTTCATATTGACCAGGGAATGCAAAAACGCATTGTTGATAGAGGAAGCCGCCTGGTTTGAATAGATCTCCAGAAGCTTCAGCCCGTCTTCCAGGCTTTTGCTTTCTACATAGATGACACCGATGGTCATTTGAAATTCATTGATCAGCGGAAGTATTACACTTTGCTCCAGCCTTACCACCTGCTTGGAAATCCTTGCAGAGCCGATGCTTTCGATAATATTGGGGCCAAGCATTTCCATAAAGTTGCCGATGTCCGTCTTGAATTTGCCGATCCCCTTGAAAATACTTTTGTTGCCGTCGATGATATCATTGGTGTCGTCCACAAGGATGAATGCATTTTCACTGTCCACCAACGGCATGATTTCTGTGAGTATATCCTCGAGGATGGAATCTATGGGCTGAAGCTGATATATCCTTGGGACTGCCTGCAAAATACGGTTTAGCCCGTCCCTGAATTTCCTTATGGTCCACATCTGTGTAATTGACTTTATTCCTGACTCGATCAGCAGCTGCAGCTGGTCAAAGCTGTCGCTCTTTTCACAATAGCCCTGGATATCCAGGGCTTTTATGGTATGCAAAGGCGGCGCCAGATCCTTGTGCCCGGTTAAAATAAGAATATACAGGTCGGTATTGAACTCCCTGATTTTTTCCACAACCTTGTCGCCATGAATGGGGTACATGAGGTAGTCAAGGATCATAAGGTCAAAATGCTCGCTCCGAACCCTTTCTATCGCTTCCATGGGGTCAGTGATGCCGGTAAAGTCATAGCCGCTGCGTTTCAAGATTACAGCCAGTGAATCAATAATTCCTACTTCGTCGTCTACTACAAGAATTTTGTGATTTGTTGAAAGAGCCTGACTTCTTCTCCTCATTAACTAACTGACCTCCTTCTGATTGTAACTGATGCATGGAATCGATATATAAAAAGTGGTGCCGATCCCCTGGATTGAATTAAAGGACATGTTTCCTCCGAAGCGCCCCCTTACGGTCGAATAGGACATATACAGGCCCAGGCCCGTACCGTTTTTTCCTTTTGTTGTTACCATTTCTTTGAACAATCTGTCTGTGATCTCTTTCGGGATACCCTTTGCGGTGTCCTTGAATACAAATTCAATATTATCACCACTGCGAAGAATTTTCAATTCAATTGTTCCTTCTTTTCCCTCGTATGCGTGAACGGCATTGATGATTATATTGTCAAAAACCTGTATCAGGTTGCTGACTTCACCCTTTATCTCGGTATTCATGTCAATTTGCGAATCTACATTCAATGTAACATGGTTCTTTTTCAATTCATGCCTCATCAGCAAATCAACGCGTTTAATCAGTTCGTCAATCGTGAATTTGACCATGGTCGAGGCATTCATCTGGACTGCCTGGCCTTTAACGGCAGAAATGACATCCGACATGTAGGCGCAATAGGGCCTCATTTTGTCAAGCCAGGTCAGCATCTCCTTGGCAATATCCTTGTGATCCTGTTCCGTGACGCTTTTGTCATCAATGGAGTCCCTGTATTCATAGGCTAGATCCTTTAATGCTTCGATGGCTCCGGAAAGGGACATGATCGGAGTCCTGATGTTATGCGCTATGCCGCCGATGAGCTGTCCAAGGGACGCAAGCCGCTCCTGCTCCACCAGGATCGCCTGGTTTTCCTTGATGATTTCAAGGTCCAGCTTTGCCTGGGTGATGTCCTTCATCAGTACAATCGTACCCAAATAGCTGTCACTTGAAATCACCGGCGTCACTTCAACCATAAAATACTTATCGATCAATTCATTTTTGAAATGTACCTCAAAGGTATGGGATTCACGCTTTTCCCTGGTTTTCTCCAGGTACATTTCGAAATCAAGCCGGATATTCATTAATTGCGGCTTATTGTCAAAAATGCTCAGAAAGTTTATATTTCTTTTGATCTGGAAGACGTTCTGGAAGATGTCAAGAAAGGTTTTGTTGAAATCAATGACATTCAGGTTATTGTTCACAACGATAAAGCTGTCCGAAATCCTGTCCACGATACTTTGCAGAGCAATAGGAGATATATTCAGGAATTCATATTTCAATATGGAAAAAACGTAACATATCACGGCAATAACAAACGTGATGGGAGTCGCATAAGGCGTGGTCGGAAATATTCCGATGGTAACAAACAGATTTACGATAAATGGGACAATACTGCCTAAAAAGATTAAAATCGCCTGCCGCGAAAAAAAGCCCGAATTCTTAATGGAAAAAAACAGCAGATAATACAATCCGATCAGAATGATAATATAGGAGTAAACCGTATGGATATAAAAATATTCTCCAAAAATGACTTTACCGCCATTCAAGGAAAACTGCCGGTAAAAAAGATGATGGAATTCATTGGTCCATATCATGATGGTGGTAAGCACCGGTACAAAAAGGAGCATGGCGTATTTTATTGAAAACCTGATCTTTGTTTTCGCATAAACCACACCGATCAGCAGCAGCGTTACTGGGATAAAGCAAATGCCCAGATAGGTCAGATATTCAAAATAAATCATCAGAGGGTTATTTGCCATCATCAGGTAGGTTTCGGCAATCAGGCTTGTACACCAGATAAATAACAGTCCGAGGTAGCATAGGAACACCAGGTGGATTTGCGCCTTATTTTTCTTCCTGGCGATATAATAGAATAAAATCATTACAAGCACAGTTGAAAGATGCAGCATTATAAAAAGAACATTATTCCCTGCCATGCTTTTCCACCTTTCCGCAAAATAGGATTTTTAGGATTCCGCCCGGATTTTTTCCGGCATCCCCGCTTTCTGCAGGAAGCCGGATGAAACCATATTGCCGAATATCTTTCCCAGGTACTGCCTGTCAACGGGTTTCCAGTTGAAGCCCAAAGTACTCAAATAGTCTGTTGTCAAGCTTGAGCTTACCTTTACCTTTTTGGGCTGAAAAAGGTCCTTCTTTACCAGATACTGCATAATGCCGGTCAGGGCCCCCTGGTTCTGCGCATCCGCCGAAAAGGAATTGATCCTGTCCATAAAATCCTTGGTATCCAGCAGCTCTATTTCATAGTCCAGCTCATTCATACACGCCAGAATATCTTCTGTATAAACGGTATTGTGATTGAACAAATGAAATATCCTCCCAACATGGCCGGAGTTCATCAAAATTTGCTTTACCGCGATACAGCAGGAATCGACGGGTGTGAATTCCATTGGAAATTCCATGGCGCCCATCGGCAGCGCTTTAAGCTTTATTAAAGAGCCCAGTGCATTATAAAAGGCATTCTCACGGATATTTTTTTGAAAAAAACCGTCGGAAAGCCGGCCGGTCAAATTCCCCACCCTGAAGATGGAAGCTCTCAGTCCTGCCTTTATCCCGGCATAAACCAGCTTTTCCGCTTCTAATTTGCTCCGGACATAAACATTATCGGAATAACTTCGTCCATTGTAAATGACTTTTTCGTCAAACGTCCTGTTTTTATCCGCATTGTCATTGAAAATAGCGTCAGAAACGCTCATAGTAGAAACGTGATACAATATTTTTTCATACTTCAAGGCATAATCGACGACCCTTCCGGTACCGCCTACATTTATGCTTTCAAAGCTCTTGTATTCGCCGTAGTGTCTGACATTGGCCGCAGCATGGACAATGATATCCGCCCCCCCCATCAAGCCGTCGAAAGCCTGGGCCGAGAGGCCGAATTTATCCAGGGTGATATCTCCCTTAACTACAATGACCCGCTTGTCAAAGAACTCCTGAAGCGTCCCTGCAAAATAAAAATCCCAAAGTCCCTTCAGCCGATTCCGGCTATCCTCGTCATCCTCGCCGCGAACAAGGCAATAAATTTTCAAATCCGGTTCTTTCAGCAATTCATAAAGCAAATGGACGCCGAAAAAGCCTGTGGAGCCTGTCAACAATATTCCGTTAATTTTATAGCTTTCTTCCGCAAAGCTTCCCCTTGCTGCAGCCACTTCCTCCAATGCTTCCATTATTTCATATCTACTGACCTCCTCGGCTTCTTCGGCAATGCTGGATTCCCTTGTGTTTATTTTTTCCGCCATCTCCCGGATGGTCTGATACTTGTAGAAATCCTGCAATTCAATGCCTAGATTGCTGCTGTAAAGCTTTGTCTGAACCAATATGGCGGAAAGGGAATCGCCGCCAAGCTCAAAGAAATTATCGCGGATTCCCACCTGATTCATCTGCAGCGCTTCCGCCCAGGCTTTTGCCAGAATCTCCTCCGTCTCATTTTCAGGAGCCTTATAGGTGCTGGAGATGGCTTCGTTCAGGTCCGGCAAGAGCTTCCGGTCGATTTTTCCGTTGGGAGTAAGCGGCATGCTGTCCAAGACCCTATATTGCGACGGTATCATGTACTCAGGCAATACGTTCGATAACTGAAGCCGTATATCGCTTGATAACGCTTCCAGGTCATTCTCCGTCACCAAATAGGCGCACAAAAATTTATTGCCCGCGCTATCCGCTTTGTCAACAACAACCGCTTCCTTTATGCCAAACATGGCGGTAAGCTTGTTCTCTATTTCCGCAGGCTCTATCCTGAATCCTCTGATTTTCAGCTGATAATCCCCTCGGCCAAGATATTCGATTTCACCGTCATTCAGCCATCTTGCAAGGTCACCCGTACAGTATATCCTGTCTTTCAACCCGGCAATATCCACCTCCGGGAACCGGGCTTCCGTCAATTCCTTTTTGTTGATATACCCTCTTGCCAGTCCTTCCCCGCCGATATAGAGCTCTCCGGCCACTCCCACCGGCACCGGCTTGAGGTATCTGTCAAGAATATAAATATTTGTATTTGCTATGGGCGTACCGATGGTTATTTTCGCCGATTTTGTCAAATCCTTAATGGTGGACCAGACCGTAGTTTCCGTAGGCCCGTACATATTGAATATTCTGGCGTCGGTTACCTGTCTGACTCTTTCCAGTAAAGCCTCGGGGAAGGCTTCACCGCCAATCATAACCTCAGACAGCTTCCTCAGATATTCACAGTCTTCAAGGTTGTCAATGAGCATCTTCATTCTGCTGGGCGTCATCTGAACCATATCCACTGCATTTTCTTCGATTAATTTATACAGCAAATGGGGGGTTACCTGCTCTTTTTCATTTGCAATAACCACTTTCATCCCCTGGGTCAAGGGCAGGATGGTTTCCAGGACGAAGATGTCGAAGGACACCGTAGTCACTGCCAGAATGGTCTTGAACGGTGAAAAATCGATTCTGTCGGAGACGCCTTTGATGAAGTTGCAGACGGATTTGTGCTTAAGCATAACGCCTTTGGGATTTCCTGTGGAACCGGAGGTATAGATGACATAGGCAAGGTTCTCAGGCTTGCTTGTTTCCGCCGGGCTTCCCGCATCGCCGGTGTACAGCGCTTCATCGTCGATATTCAGCACGCAGCCTTTGAAGTCCTTATCCTGCTTTAAATTTTTCTGTGTCAGCAAAATATCGATTTTACTGTCTTCCAGGATATAATTGATCCGGTTTAGAGGATATTCGGGGTCAACAGGCAGATAAGCCCCTCCGGCTTTCAAAACACCCAGGATGGCTATCATCAATTCAACCGACCGCTTTGCAAGAATTCCGACAATACTGTCCGGCTTGACCCCTCTCTCCAGTAAAATCCTGGCAAGCTGGTTTGATTTTTCATCCAATTCCCTGTAGCTTATTTTTTTCTTTTCAAATATCAGCGCCGTGGCCTCCGGAGTTTTTGACGCCTGGAGCTGAAATAATTTGTGAATGGTCTTGTCACGGTCAAAAGCCGTACCGGTATTGTTAAACCTTTTCAATATCCGCAGCCTGTCTACCTTGCCAAGTATTTCGATCTCTTCAATCCGTATTTGCGGTTCGCCGGAAATTACCTTCAATATATTCTTGAAAAACCGTGTCATTGCTTTTATTGTTTTTTTGCTGAACAAGCCGGTACAATATTCGATATTGATATAAATATCATTGTCCCGCTCAAAGGCTTCCCAGGAAAGGTCGATTTTTACCTCTCTTTTCTTGCTGGCATAGGGGATCAGCTTCAATTCGCCCAACCGGACATTGGCCAAATCGGTACGCTGGAATGTGAGCATGGTATCAAACAGGGGATTCCTTCCTAAGTCGCGTTTCAGCCGAAGATTGCTGATCAGCTCTTCAAAAGGATAGTCCTGATTCTCAAATGCATTGAGGACGTTCAGCCGGACATTGTCCAGGAATTCAATAAAAGCCTTGCCGGGCGTCAGGCGGTTCTTTATGGCAAGAGTATTAATAAATACGCCCACCACATCATCGAGATCCGTATGCCTTCTTCCTGCTACCGGAGTGCCGACAACGGTCTCTTCCTGTCCGGTGTATTTCCACAGTAAGACATTATATGCCGCCAGCAGGATCATATAGAGTGTCGTCCCCGTTTTTGAAGCCAGCGTTTTTATTTCTTCCGCCATGTGCTTTCCCAGCTTGAATGACATTACCGAACCGTCATAATTCTGGAGTTGAGGCCTTTTGAAATCCAAAGGAAGGTTTAAGATGGGAATTTCTCCCGAAAAAGTATCCGTCCAGAAATTCTTTTGCTTTTGGAAGTACTCTGTCTTGATCATGCCCTCCATCCAGAAAACATAATCCTTATATTGAATCCTGGGATCAGGCAATACCCCGCCGTTATAAAGGACATCCATCTCCTTCATCAGAATATCTGCCGAAACACCGTCCGATAGGATATGATGCATGTCGAACATCAGAACATGTCTTGCTTCGGATAATTTTATAATCTTGACTCTTACCAGAGGAGCCGTATTCAAAGCAAAAGGCCGGACAAACTCTTGCGCAAGACCTTCTATCTCCGCCTCATCCGCCTCACCGTACCGGATATTCAGCTCAGCATCTTCATTTATGATTTGAACAGGTTCACCCTCCTCAATGCCAAATGAGGTTTTAAACGAGTCATGTCTTTGCACCAGTGCCTTAAATGCCGTTTCCAGCCTGCCAATATCCGGCAGTCCTTCCAGGAAAGTAATCCACGGCATGTTATATGCAGTGCTGTTCTCTTCCATTAAAGACAGGATGTACAGCCTTTTTTGGGAAGACGACAAAGGATAATACTTTTGCTTCGCCACTTTCTTAATGGGAATATAAGGCCTTTTGGAGGATTTCACAATATAATTTTTCATCTCGCCTATATTCAACGCATTATAAATCTCAGCAAGAGGAAATTCCACGCTGAACACCTTGGATACTTTTGAAATGAAGGCGATAATATCCAGAGAATCCGCCCCCAGGTCAAAAATATTATCCTTCATGCCGATCTTTTCATGCCCGAGGATGGTTTGCCATATTTCAACGATCCTTTCTTCAAGCTCATCTGCCGGCGCTTCATAATCATTGTCGTTTCCGGAATTATACTGGGGCTCCGGAAGCGCATTCCGGTCGACTTTCCCCCCCTGGGTCAGGGGCATTTCGGCGATTTGGACAAAGGATGTGGGAATCATGTACTTCGGCAGAAAATTGGACAGGTTCTGCCTTAACTCGGAAAACCGGACATTCACGGGAGATACAATATATGCGCATAAATATTTATATCCGTTATTGTCGGTTTTGTCGAAAACAACGGCTTCGGTAATGTACTCATATTTTAAAAGCCGGTTTTCAATTTCATTGAGCTCGATGCGGTAGCCTCTTATTTTTACCTGGTAATCCATTCTTCCGATAAACTGGATTTCACCTTCCGGGTACCACCTTCCCAGGTCGCCGGTCTTAAACATTCTTTCTCCGGCAGCAAAGGGGTTCTCAATAAATCTTTCCGCCGTTAATTCCGGTCTGTTTAAATAGCCTCTGCCTACGGATTCCCCTCCGATATAAATTTCACCGGGCACGCCGATGGGCAAGGGGTTCATATGCTTGTCCAAAATATATATCCTGGCGTTGGCTATGGGCTTTCCTATGTTTATGTCCTTTGCGCTGGAAACCTCCTTGAATGTCACTCCGACAGTTGTTTCAGTGGGCCCGTAGCCGTTGAAAATTTTCGCATCGGTGATGCTTTTCAATTTGTACAGCAATTTATCGGTGAACACCTCTCCACCGGCAATAATTTCTTTCAGATGTTTAAAACCGGCCTTGCAGTCATCGTCCTCAGCCATCATCTGAATCCGCGAAGGCGTGGTGCAGATTTTCTCGATACGGTGCTGTTGTATGAGCTTTCCCAGGAGCTTGGGTACTTTTTGCTGTTCTTCGTTTGCCAGGACTATTTTCAACCCTTTTACAATCGATGGCAGTATATCAAAAATAAATACGTCAAAAGACATGGTGGTAATCGATAATATGGAAACTCCGGGTGAAAAATCCATTATTTGCGATAAGCCCTCAACGAGGCAGTTCACAGCTTTGTGTTCTATCATAACGCCCTTGGGGTTGCCTGTTGACCCGGAGGTATAAATAATATAGGCCAGGTCCGAGGGCTTGTTGATCGAAACCGGATTTGCCCTTCCCTGGCTGGAAATAGCGCTGTCACTGATTTCAACGGTATTGATGGGGAAATCGATCCTGGCTTCAAAGCCTTTCTGCAAAATCAGCAGTTCCGCATTGCTATCCTTCAGCATGAAACCGATCCGCTCATCCGGATACTCGGGGTCACAGGGTAAAAAAGACCCTCCCGCCTTCAAGATTCCAAGAATGCTTATAATCATCCAGGGCGACCTTCCCAGCATCAAGCCTACGATGCTGTCCTGCTTTATGCCTTTTTCCCTTAAAAGCCCGGCAAGCTGGTTGGATTTTTCATTTAATTCCCTATAGGATAATTGCTGATCCTCAAAAACCACCGCTATATTCTCCGGCGTCTCTTCCGCCTGTTTCTCAAACAACTGGTGGATCGTTGTGTTTCTAAGGTACTCTGTCTCTGTATTATTAAATTCAAAAAGAATCTTCTGCCGTTCCTTTTCCGACATCATGTCAATCTTCGAGATCTCTTTGGCGGAATTGTCAATCCCATGCCATAATATTCGAAGAATATGGTCATGGATATAATCAATCTCCCTGGAATAATAGGCACTTTCCAGATAATCGTAGTCAATGACAAAATTGCCGCTGCCTTCCCTGTCGTTGATATGAATATTCAGGGAATGCTTCTGGTGTCCGTTGAAATGCCACCTTCCCTCAAGCTCTATTCCATTGCTGCCTTTGTTCATCTTGGCATTTTGATAGGACAATACGATATCAAACAGCTGTTCAATATCTTTGTTGTTCACGCGCAGATCCTTTAGCAGCAAATCATGGGAATACTTTTGATGACGGAGGCTTTCCATCCATTCCGTGCTGATGCATTTGAGGAAATCCGCAAAGGTCATGTCCGAATGAAGGCCAATGCGGATAGGAACAGTGCTGATGAACATCCCTATGGTTTCCTTCTCCATTGCATTGCTGCGGTTCAGTACCGGTGTGCCGATAATTACGTCTTCCTTTCCCATGGTCCTGTTGCAGTATATGCTCAAGGACGCCAGAAAAAGGGAAAAGAGAGAAGTCCTGTTCTGTGCGCAATATTCCCTTATACTCTTACTTAATTTTTGCGGTACGGCAAAAGTCTTTCTCTTTGCTTTCGTACTGGTATCATTGAGCAAAGACTTTCTTAAAGTGGTCAGATCCGGAAGATCTTTAAATTTGGTATTCCAATATCCCTTGTCCTTTTGGAACTTCGCCGAATTGGTATAGCTCTGCTCATTCGCGATATACTCGATATAGGAAGCCGGCTTTTTCAAGCTTGTCCCGCCATTTCCCATCAAGCTGTCATACAAATCCATCACTTGATTCACCAGCAGCACAAATGACCATGCATCCGATAAAATATGATGAATCTTCAAAAAAAATCCGCTGTCATTCTCGTCGATTTTGATAATTGCAAAGTAAAAAAGCTCCGAATTCAGCAAATTAAAAGGAATTTGCGTCTGAACGGAATCCCACTTGTACAGCTCCGTTATATTTTTATCACTGAAATCAAAAAAATCTATTTTATGATACCGGTACTCTGTCGGATATTGTTGTGGCACACCGGCATTTTCGGTTATTCTTATACGGATTCCGTCATTTCTTTCGATAAACAGGTTGATGGCTTTGCCAAGGATGGCGTAATCGACATAACCTTTTATTTTCAGCGTTGCGGCAATATTTCCAATACTTGTTCCAGGATATAACTTCTCTGTATACCATATCCCTTTTTGAGGATGTGTTAACGGATAATATTTGACATTCCCGTTCATGCCTAGCACCTCACGCATCTTTTGTGAATTCGACCCATCGAACCTATAAAGTTACATAAATAACCAATTAGTATCATTATATTGTTTTTTTCGCAATTATACAAGAGCATAAATAATTATACATACGGAAGGGTCTTCCAATATAATACAGTAAAATTCATACTGCAGCTAAAGTGCAATAAAACCTCTTCAATTAAGGAAATATTCCCCACATCCCGGTATCTTTTTACATGATGTTTCCTTTACTTCATTTCCACCACCGTGACTCCTGCTTCACCTTCGCCATACTTGCCCAGCCTGAAGGCTCTGACATGCCCGTTGCTTTTTAAGAATTGGTGCACGCCGCTTCTCAAAGCCCCGGTCCCTTTTCCGTGAATGATCATTACCTCGGGAAGGCCTGCAATACCGGCGTCATCAAGGAATTTATCCAGGATTTCCACTGCTTCGTCTACATTTGTCCCTCGGATATCCACCTGGGTTGAAATATTCATGGACTTGGAAACGCCTATTTTCCCCGAGCCTACCTTTTGAATCTCTGCCGCTTGCTCATTTACCAGCTTGAGATTGGTCACATGGACATTTATTTTCATTATGCCTGCCTGAACGATAGCCTCTCCGTCCTTGTCCGGGGGTGTGACCACCGTACCTTTTCTGTTCAGGTTGACAATGTGAACGCTATCCCCCGGCCTCAGGTTCTCAGGCGGCTTCAGATAGCCTTGCCTCGGAAGGAGGGCTTCCGTCATGGACTCCTCCAGCCTGTTGATTTTCGTACGAAGTCTGATTTTCACGTCCTCCGCCGCTTTATTCCTTAAAACGGCTTCCTGCTCCTCTGCCGCCTTCCGCATTTCCTGGAGCATTTCCTCCGTTTCGCGCTTTGTATCCAGCAGCAGCCTCCTTGACTCTTCCTTTGCCTCCCGTAAAAGCTTGTCTCTCTGGTCGTCCAACTTGTGCCGCTGTTCTTCCAGCTCCTTCTTGAGGCCTTCAATTTCACGCCTGTAGCTTTCGGCTTTCATTCTTTCCTTTTCAGTCTCGCTTCTGTTTTTTTCTATGGACAGGAGGATATCTTCAAACTGGATTTCCTCTTGTGAGAGAAACTCCTTCGCCCTTTCCAATATGTCTTCCCGAAGCCCCAGTCTTTTGGAAATTGCAAAGGCATTGCTTTTCCCGGGAACACCGATTAAAAGATTATAGGTAGGCCTGAGGGTCTCGACGTCAAATTCGCAGCAGGCATTTTCAACCCCCTCTGTCGTAAGTGCATACACTTTGAGTTCACTGTAATGGGTAGTGGCTACCGTTTTTGTCCCGAGTCCATGGAGCCTTTCCAGAATTGACATCGCCAGAGCGGCGCCTTCTGTTGGGTCGGTGCCTGCTCCAAGCTCATCAAACATCACCAGGGACTTGCTGTCGGCATTGGCAAGTATCTTGACAATATTCGTCATATGCGAGGAAAATGTACTTAAGCTCTGTTCGATGCTCTGCTCATCGCCTATGTCGGCAAAAACCCGCTCAAATACGCCCATTTCAGTCCCTTCGGCAGCAGGCACATGAAGTCCCGCCTGAGCCATTAAGGTAAATAAGCCTACGGTTTTCAGGGTTACGGTTTTCCCGCCCGTATTGGGACCTGTGATTACTACGGTATTGAATTTATCCCCGATGTTAAAATTTATGGGGACAACCGTCTTCTTGTCCAGCAGCGGATGACGTCCTTTTTTTATGACAATCCGCCTGTCATTGTTGAGCTTGGGGCATACACAGTTATGATCCAGGCTCAGTTTTGCCTTGGCAAAGATAAAATCCAGCTTGGCCATGAGAGACATATTTGCTTTTAACTGGACTGCGATGTTTCCCACATCCGCTGAAAGCTCCATGAGAATCCTCTCTATTTCCAGTTGTTCCTTGATTTTCAGCTGCTTAATGCTGTTATTGGCTTCAACTACAGCCATCGGCTCTACAAAAATGGTAGCTCCGCTGGCTGAGGAATCGTGGACCAGGCCGGGAACCTCGCTGCGGTACTCCTGCTTCACCGGCACAACGTATCTGTCTCCTCTCATCGTTACAATGGACTCTTGCATGAATTTCTGATATTTGGAGGACCGGATCATGTCGCTGAGCTTGTCTTTTATGGAATTCTGCTGGTCTTTAACCTGCCTTCTTATGGTGGATAAAAGCGGGCTGGCGCTGTCGGAAATTTCATCCTCGGCAAGGATGGCATTGTTGATTTTATCTTCAATTTTTTTATTGGTTTCCAGCGAATCAATCAAGCCTTTGACAATATTTGCCTCTTCCCCGCCTTTTGAATCGGCGCTGCCGGAATAATTCTTAAGATTCCTTGAAGCGCGAAGCGTATCCGCGACCCTGAGAAGCTCTCCCGGTGACAGCATGGAGCCCACGTCGGCTCTTTTCAAGCTGCCTCTTATATCATGGACCCCTCCCAAGGGAGGACTCCCCCTGCGGACAATGAATTCCGCCGCATCGCTGGTTTCCTTAAGAAGCCCGAGGATTATTCCGTAATCCGTTGCAGGAGCCGTTTCGCCAGCCAATTCCTTCCCCAGCTCGGAAGCCGAAAGCTCTGTTAGCCTGTTCACTATTTTATCAAATTCAAGTATTCTTAACGCCTTATCGTCCATTTTGTACTCCGTCCGTATTCATACTGGCTTAAACTCATTCTTAGTATAATATACTCGTTTTTGATGAAATTTACAATCGCAGGAGTAAAGCAATATTTATCGGGCCTGCGCAACAAAAAAGTGCCCGATCTCTCAGGCACTTTCTTATTTGAATTCCATGTTCTTACGCCTCAGAATCATTGGTCAATTTCAGTTTATCGAAGATATAGAACAGAAGGCTGAGAAGCATGCCCACAACCGTTGCAAGGGCCATCCCCTTAAGCGGCACTGTTTTAATGGTGATGGAAATTCCGCTGAGACCGACGATGAATACGATGGCTGTCAGGATCAGATTCCTGGATTTGCTGTAATCCACCTTGGCTTCAACAAGCATCCGGATACCCGAAGCTGCGATAACACCAAAGAGCAATATGGTGATACCTCCCATTACAGGGCTGGGTATGCTGGAAATAACCCCTGAGAGCTTTCCGACGAAGGCAAGAACGATGGATATGACGGCAGCTCCGCCAATTACCCATACGCTGTAAACTCTTGTAATGGCCATAACACCCATATTTTCACCATAGGTAGTCGTCGGGCAGGAACCGGTAAAACCGGACAGCATTGTGGACAGACCGTCGCCCAGCAATGACCTGTGCAGCCCCGGATCCTTTATAAGGTCTTTTCCTACGATATTTCCTGTAACAAACAAATGTCCTATGTGCTCTGAAATTACTACCAGTGCTGCCGGTGCAATAATCAGCATAACATTAAAGTCAAATGTAGGTAACACAAGCTGGGGGAATACAAGCCAATGCTTATCGCTGATAGCTCCATAGTTAACATATCCCATAGCGGCTGAAAGAGCATAGCCTGCAACTACCGCAAACAATACCGGGATAATTGCCATAAAGCCTCTGAAGAGGAGGGTTCCCAGAACTACTATACCCAGTGTGACAAGGGCTATGATAACAGCTTTTGAATCGAAAGCACCTGTCTTGGCGTCGGGAAGCAGTCCTGCATTGGATGCCGCAGTACTTGCCAATTCCAATCCGATCAATGCGACGATAGGTCCCATGGTTGCCGGAGGTAAAACCACATCCAGCCATTTGGTGCCGACAGCCCCGATAATCAGCGCTGTAACAGTGAAAATCAGCCCGCAAAGGATAAACCCACCCAAAGCTTTTGAAAAATTGGCTTTGACGTCCGTAGAGCTGGCAATTACCGCAAATGCCGGAGAAAGGAAAGCGAAACTTGAACCCAGAAACGCAGGAGCTTTCCCTTTGCATAGAAACAAGTAAATCAATGTGCCTATACCATTTAGCAACAATACCAAAGCCGGGTCTATTACCTGGATCGACGGGTCGCCTGCAACCTTTTGCGCTGTGTCGTTGAATAAGAATGGTACCAATACGGATGCTCCGAACATTGCGAAAAGATGTTGGAAGCTGAGCGGCAGGCCTTGAAGGAATGGGACCTTCTCGTCGACCTGGATGATCTTCCTTTGCATATAAATCTTCCCCCTAAAATAAATTTATGTGAAAACAGGCACCTTCCTGTTTTGACATCAACCCTGATTCCGGGCAAAATAAAAGCTTCTTACCGCAGGCAGCAAGAAGCTCGATATACGCAATCGAAGCCTAAAAACCCTTACTAGCCTCACGGGACTAATTTAAAAGTTTACCATGTTTATTCTTTCGTACTGCAACGGAAGCTCCCTGCTTCGTCCGTCCATTTGGGAAATTGCCGCAAACCCTTTTATAACAAGCGTTTCAGCGACAAATACTCCACAGCGGTTTCTGCCGTTGCATTAACCGTCCTTAAGTATATCATAAAGGATTTTTACAGTCCATAAAAATTCGACAAAATTTAAAGCAAAATTAATTGCCCTTTTTTAATGAATGAAAAAAATTTTTACCCAAATCTTTCTTGTCATAATCACAGCTTTTTAAGACACAATATTTACTGAGGAGGTGATAAACATGGCAAACAACAATAACAATTCAGCATTCAACAACATGAAGTATGAAATCGCTAACCAGGTTGGAGTTAACCTGAAGCAGGGTTACAATGGTGATCTGACTTCCAGAGATGCAGGTAAAGTAGGCGGAAATATAGTTAAAAAGGTATTTCAGACATACACCGGCAACAAGTAAGATCTGAAACACACAATTTGAAATAAACAAAAACAGCAAGGGGCATGGCTCACTTGCTGTTTTTGTTTATTCCGGAATAAATGGCGTAATAAAGTCTCGGGGACATTGAGTCCTGCTCGACTTTTGGTGATTCGGCTTTGGCCGAATACCACAATAATCATCCACCCGTAAAACGGGTGGTATTTATTTGAACCCTGAAAGGGTCTAATACTAGCTGTGCCTGAAGGCACTTTTGGGTTCCGCCAACCGCATAATTGTTACTCGCTGCCCTTCAAAGG
>JAEZCO010000123.1 GCA_023433505.1 Bacillota bacterium
ATCAGGAAGTTGAACAGGTTATTATTCTCGATGAGAGGTTCAGAAAGGGTGGCAGGGGAGCTTGTTCAGTTACGGTACTTGCCAGTAAAATTGTCCTTCAATAAGAATTAATAAGGGAGGATTCCTATATGTCAAATGAAGTCAAGAGAAATTGCAATTCTTGCAAGCACGGACTATTCACAAGGTGCGAGGCTTTAAAGAACAATGAGGAATATCAGACCATACGAAGCGCTTCTATGTCAATGCGGGCTGCACATGAATTTAAAGAAAATTTTATCTGCAATGAATATAGCTCCAGATATATTGAGTATCCGATTGAAGTTTCCAAAATAAACAAGAACACCGAATTATATAGTCTTGAAAAAAGCAATATAGGCAAATTTGTCAAAATAGCTCCCTGTGGAGAAGAACATAAAGGCAAGACTTATCTGGGTCTATTTCTTGGGGACTTGCCGATGGATATTTCGGTATCTCATAATCCGACAACAAAAGAATTAAACCTCGGTTATTTTGCTAACCCCGCCATTTTTGTATTTGAACTCAATAAAATTGTCTTTGGCGCAGAAAGCTGGTGGGGTGTCATTGAAACAGAGGACGAGTTAAAAGAAATAACTTCGAATGACATTGACAATGTCTGGTATGTTAAAGCACTGAAAGCAATGTCAAGTTAATGATGAAGGAGGATTTCTGTGAAAAAGAAAAAGTGTGAGCTATGGCTCGGAACAAAAACAGGGCGATTTATGCGCTGGGGAGAGTTTGAAAGCATGTCTGCCTGTAGAGCGTACGTGAGGCAATGCGTTGATTGCTATTACGAGATACATCCGGTTTGCACAAATAATTCCAAATAAGAAAGAAGGTATTGTCCATCGGGCGCATATCAACCAGCTTGTGGAAGGTTTATGACTCTTAGAAAAAGCTTGTTAAAAAGGTGAAAGGATGATTTAAAAGTCATGAGAGTAGCGGAAACGTTGCTCTCATGTTGCTAATATCAAAAAAGGAGGATTTATAAACATGGAAACAGTTAATACCTTGAATACAGCTGTGATGAAATGCTGGAGCGTAACATCGAACAATAACGGATTTATTGCACCAGAATTGGTGGAGTACAGACTGCGGGGGCGGATATACGATGACAGCCGATGCTTGTTTCCTGATGGATCGCGAGCACGCACTTCACCTATTCAGAAAATAACAGATTGCGGTACACACAAACTCATTGAAACGAGAAGTACCATCTATACTGTGTACGCATCTGATGTAGACCCCGAATACGAAAAGGTGTTTCCGGACGCATACAAAAGATTAAACATGAAGAGAGTTGAAAAAATATGAAACTCAAGTGGGTTAAAACATCGGAGCAGCTACCCCCACGGCCTGAATATCATCGTAGCGGACATTATCTGGCCACGGTAGATAACGGTCAAGTTGTTGCTGTCGATTGGGTTTTGGTGAGAAGAAAAAGTGGAGCAGAGTTTCAAAGGTGGGAATGGCACGGAAAGATCTGCCCCTGGGAAGTAATTGCATGGATGCCTCTTCCAAAGCCGTGTGTAGGTGAATGCGAAGATTTCCAGGAGACTGATGCTGAGATGGCGCTCCATGTAGATCACATAGATGTTGCAAATCACTTCCGCATCATGGCAGCTGCTGAAGATATGTATGAAGCACTTAAAAGAGCGCATCTCTTTATTTCAAACGGAAGGTCATTTAGATATATAAAGATGCCGGATGACTTTGAAGATCCAGCTTGGGAAACACCACATATAATCGAGCAAGCTCTTGCTAAGGCAAGAGGCGAGATTCAAGAGAGGCATATGGAGACGAAGGAAGCCCGCTGGATTTCTGTAATGGATAAATTGCCAGAGGTATACGCAATAGTCCTTCTGTGTGATGAAAATGGGAATATGTTTACCGGAGACTACACAGGAGAAGCGTTCGAGGATTTCTATGGATATGACTGTAATGGCATCACTCACTGGATACCATTACCAGAGCTGCCGGAAGGAGTGAATAGGGATGAGTGATAAGTATAATCGGTTAACCAGGCGAGTCGTAGATGGCGTGCAGGTGCGTAATGTGGTGTATGTGCCGAGCCTTCCATTTGCTTCAGGTGCGGACGAGATGGCTGGTAGGCTGGCGGAGTATGAGGACATCGGCAGTCCGGAGGAGCTGCGCCGGCTTAAAAATGCCACTACAGCCTTTGAGGGCGTGGCAGAACCGTCAGAAGATACGATTATGTTTTTACAGGATGGCCATCAACTGAGGCAATGGCTTAAGCGTTGTGCTTGGCATTGTCAAAAGGTAAATGAGCAATCCATTGAGATTAGGCGACTTAAGGCTGAACTTGATGCGTTGCATAAGCCCAGGAAAACATGGAGCGACAATGTGGATATTGATGAGAGAACTTAAGGAGTAAGGTGAAGTAAATGACTAAAAAAATAATGCCTCAACAAGAATTGACGTTGTTGCGCCAGGGAGCCAACGAAACAATATCGCGTTGGAAATCCCACAAAGAAAACGGGTGTAATGATCCGAGATGGTCCGATGGCGCAAATATGAATCTTCTGCGTAACCATCTGTTTTACTACAAGCGGAAAATCCGAGAGATTTGTGCTGAACACAGCTTGCCGTTCCCGCAGGAAGCCTTTCTTCCCGATTTGCCCTATACAGATGAGAATTACTTTGCAAAGCCTGACTCAGAGAGGGCGAGGCGAATCATGGGGCGGCCAAACTGGAAATGTTATAATCACGAAGTTCCTGAAGGTGACTACAATGACACGGAGTTGACACTGTTTTGAAGGAGACGCAGGTATGAAATCTTTAATCTGTGCAAATTGCGGTATGCTCTGTGGCATTGCTTATAAATCTGATTTCAATTGCGGAAAGGGAGAGAATCATGAGCGAATTTATGAAATGCGGTGGGCTTAAGAAGTTTATAGTTTTCAAAAACGAAGACTTAGCGCAATGCCCTGAGCATATTAGGGAAGGTGTTGAGCGAACAGGAGCTTTTATTGCTGCCTTGCGTCGTGAACAGTGGAGGGAGCCACATCCGGAATATATTGTTATCAATGTTGATGAACCGTATATAGGAGAGATAATCGACGTTTTAAAACGACACGGTCATTGGGATACAGAAACTAAGTGTGAAAACGAAGAAGAATCTGTTTAATAACGTCCGACAAGAAGTCTCCCGCCTATTCTTAGTTAAGAGGCAGGGGACTTTTTGAAAATGAAAAGAATGGAGGGTTGAATAGAGATGGACCAACCATTATTGAATCAAGAATATTTTTGGATTCTCGGGAAAATGATTCAGAAAAGTATTTACCCTAGCTATAATTCTTATCTAACAAAGTTTGGCCGCCTCACTTTGGTCGCACAACGAGCTAACGATCCTAGAGATTATTGGTGGAGCAAGGCACCAGGAGAAAAGCCAGTAAGGCTGCAGCGAAAATCTATAGAGGTGACAAGAGGGACAGTGAAATTACTTCGGTTGTTTTGGTTTCGATATTCATTTGAAATTGGATGGTTGTTTAATAAATATGAAGGGAGCAATCATCGTGAGAAGACCCATAGAAAACAAATACAGAGCTGATTACGATATCTTGATTGATTCAATCGAAGAAGATGTTGATCTTGGTGCTTTATCTGACTTTCCTATCATAACGATATACTTTGATCCAACGGACTATCCAGGCAAGTACGTTGCACGTATTTTCGATATTAGGCCGGGAGAGGTATGCAGGTTGCAGTATATCATGCTGGGGGAGAGCTTAGAAGAGATCCGGCTGAGAATGCCAGAAAGTTTTGTGCGCATGGATAGAAAGCGGAGGATGATGAGAAAATTCTTGAAGTTTGGATATGAGAAAAGTTAGTGAATAGGGGGATATGGATATGAAAAAAGGATTGGTTATCAGACCTTCTTGCGGCGGATATTTCTTGTGCGATGGACAGCCGCCGAGAGGTTGTGAAAATGACGAAGGACTATATATAGGAAACACCGTCAAGTGGTTTGAGTCGTGGGAAGAGGCAGAAGCGATGCTGAAAATGATTGATGCGGCTTATGGTCTTCAGAAGATTGCTGCTTATGAGGACATCGGACTATCCCCAGAGGAAGTAGTCAAAGTAATAAAAAGCGGTGTTCCTGAGTGGATCGATAAATATCTTGAATATAGAAAGCTGGAATCAGAGGGGCGGCTTGTGGTGTTGCCCTGCAAGGTTGGGGATACGGTGTATAAATTATGCCCAGCAAACCCCAACATCACAGTTGGGCAATTGTGGGACGGAAAAATCGTTAAAAACAACTGTGACCGATGTGCATACGGAAGATGTGGTTGCGTGGGGATCAGCAGCGGGAAAACCCCATTAATAACCACAATAGAATATGTCTCCAAAAAGTGGATATGGAACCACCGAAAAGACTTTGGCAAAACCATATTCCTAACCCACGCAGAGGCTGAGGCGATGCTGAAAATGATAGATGAGGCTCATGGCTTTTAGAGAAATAGTGAATGGGGGATATATAGATATGGCCAGAATAATCAAATATCGGGCATGGGATAACCAAAACGGCGGATGGTACCATTCTCCTCAGTTTGTAATAAGGCCATATAGCGGTCAGGCAACTGATGGTGCAATAGTACCTGATGTCGTACTTAGTCAATACACAGGTCTTAATGATAAGCATGGCAAGGAAATTTACGAGGGAGATATTTGCACTGACGATAATCAAGGATTCCTTGAAGTTTGTTGGAGTGATTTGCATCAATGGGGCTGTAAGGTTCATAACAAGGGAGAGTTATTGAAGGGATTAACATTTCCGCTTTGGCATTGGGATAAATGCGAAATGAACGGATATCGAGAACTTGAAGTTGTTGGCAATATCTTTGAAAATATGGATTTACTGAAAAAAGTGATCTAAAATCAAAATGCTAAGTAGCTGTCGTTATTGAACGGCAGCTACTTTTTTACCCAGAGGTAAGGTAGGGTCCCTATTCTAACGCTCGTTTAGTTTGATGTACTTAACTGCATTGAATCTGACACAACGATGATTGTGTCAGATTGACGAAAACCCGGAAACCCGCATGGAGACAGTGATTCAGAGCATTAATGCTTGGGTTATTCTTTTTTATCCTTTTTCAATATTACTTAATACTCGATATTATGACCATATGTAAAATTGGCTTTGTACGATAATGCTTTGAGGAAGAGGTGTTTGAAGTGGAATTTGTCCAACCGATACGCGATAAAAAACAGATTGAGGGCATGAAAAAGGTGCTGAAAGCTGGTAGCCTACGGAACTATGCGCTTTTTGTACTTGGGATAAATGTGGGGTTAAGAATAAGTGATCTACTGCTATTGCGTGAAACGGACGTTAAAGAGCCTAACGGGAAAATCAGCGAACGGATACGGCTGCGGGAGAAGAAGACCGGAAAAGATAAAAACTTTCCAATTGGTGAAACAGTAGCTAAAGCACTTAAAGTATATCTTCCACCTGGTCCACCAAGAGATGTGCCAATCTTCCCCAGCCGGAAGGGAGAGGGGCCGATAACCAGGCAGCAGGCTCATTATATTC
>JAEZCO010000008.1 GCA_023433505.1 Bacillota bacterium
TTTGGACACCAATATTCTACTACAAAAAGGATGCGGATTCCTTTTATTTTAGGCGTTTTTTGAAATCTGTTGATTACGTTACCAGCTTAATAAGGGGTCTGTGGATAAAACTACGGAAACTCAAGAATTGCTTTCTATTGAATTTCACCGGAGTTCACCGGCTGAACGAATACTTCCCGGTCTTTACTTTTTCAATTACAGGAGCCTTTGCTTTCGGTATTCCCAGCCCGGTCACATCAAGGGTGGCAGTACAATTGGCCGGTATATCCAATTCGACGGTTACTTCTTCCTGAGTTATCTCCCATGCTACCGATATGACACCGTTGGACGTTGGAACCGAGCCTTTGGCCCATTTCAAACCACATGTCCGAGGTACTATGGCTACTTCCCTGAAACCGGATTTAACAGGTTTCACACCCAGTATACCAGCCAAAAACTCATATCCCGGGCTGCAGGACCAGGCATGGCAATAGCTCCTTGCCAGCCATGGCTCCTCAGGCCATGTAGTAAGATCTGATTCCATCATCAAATACCACCACTCCAACAGTTCGGAGAATTTATCATAGCAGTTTCCTTTTTCCAATGCCCTGAAAACATAATATCTTCCATACAAAGTTGACTTGGCGATTGAACTGATTTTGTTGAACTGTCTGCATATGCCAACTGCCAATTCCTCTGATGCACAGCCTGCTATTATAGGCCATGCGTTGCCCAATTCGCTGTAAATGTCATATTGGGGAGAATCCTTATATAATCCGGCATTTTCATCCCAACAATATGTGTTGATGCCTTGGGCGATTTTCTCATATAAACTTCTGTAATGGTCGGATAATTGTGTTTTCTCCAATTTGTCAAACAATATCCCTGCCAGTTTGAGACAGTGTGCATACTGAGCTGTTATGAGGCCTGTCTCTCCTCCTTTTGAACCAGGAGGACATCCGGCGGGGGCCTTCCACTCTTTTACCCAATCGACAACAGTCCAGTAATCCAGCTTTTCCAGCAGATATCTGTCATTCAAATATTCCTCAAACCAGCTGAGAGTGGTTCGGATAACATTTTTACACTCCTTCACCGTTTCTAAATCATCCGTATGCAGCCAGTATTCGTATACCATTACTACCCACAGCAAAGACCATGATGGGATCACCTGGGGAACCCTGTTCGGGTATCTGCTTTTTGTAATTCCTTCATAATCTGCAGACCAGTTGAACATTAAAATAGCCTGTCGTGTCAGACGCCAATCTCCCACCATATATCCCATTACCAGAGACACCACCTGAGAATCTCCGGAGTATTGGTTTTGCTCATAATATGGGCAGTCCTCAAAAGTTTCGTGGCAGCAAAGCTGAAGTGTTCTAAAAGTCATTTCCCACAGTTTTTTATGCCGTTGCTCCGAGGACTGAAAGGTTGCCTTCAAATCCAATGGATATCCCGTAAATCGGTAATATACATCCAGTATGACTAGTTCCTTGTCACTGGTTATTATGTCTATTCTTATGTATCTGAAAGTCCGCCAGTGCAGTGGTTCGTAGCAGTGTTCCTGCCCGTCACAAATAAAACGGTCATGGACTCCCTCAACGGTTCCGCCCTTTTCTATTCGTTCAACTGACTTTTGTCCATTTTTATATAGTGCTTCGGAGTAAGTCATTTTGACCTCTGTGTTATTTCCCTGCCTGAACAAGATTATGGGATATGCGGTTGTGAGCTCACCGGCATCAAGGATAAAGGATGCATGGCAATGTGTACCTATACTTAGTCCCGTACCCTCCAAGATGCACTTTGGCAGATCTATTGCCTTAATATTTTCTGAGCTATAAACAGTTTTGAAGCGCATATTTTCTTCACGCATTAAGGGTATTAGCCTCGGCAACAGTCTGAAAGGCAAGGGACTGTCCTGTACATCATTTCTTGTCACCCCTTTTGCCAGCTCTATGGCAGGTTGCCAGACATATCCCGAATCAGTGCCTAAACTCCAGCCCTCAGGAAATTTGTCGTAGACCAAATCCTCACCCAACCCCGAAACGATTCCCAATGCATCTGATGAACGATGGTGCTCGTAAGCCGTATCTATCATGGTTTCCCAGGAACTGTCGGTATGAAGCTTCTCTAATATTTCTGTCCCGTTGCCTGCGAAAAGTACTCCACTTAAAATAAAGGCCGGTGTGGCGGTCATAATACTTAATGGTACTCCCAGTTCATTATAATTGGGATATGTAGTTGAAAAACAGATTACAACCCCTGAAAGAATATTTTCCCCAGCTTGAAGATAATCATCAAGAACCAGAGTGTCATAGAACTGATGAACAATGTCACCTTTAGCCGGGCCGGTGCAAACCCTCTTTCCATTTACATACAAAGTATATCTGCTGTCGGCGGACACATGAACTGTGAGCTTTTCGCCATCACCAGCCACAGTAAACTTCTTTCTGAAATAGCATGTACGAAAGGGCGACTGCAAATTGAATTTTTTCTGCCAATTGCCTCCCTCTCCCCAAATCCACATTGCATTACCTGGGAAAGTCATATATGAAAAACCTCCTGCTTCATTAAACTTTGATCTTTTTCAGATTGTTCTTTAAAATGTATTCCTTTGGAGACGTTCCGTATCTTTTCTTGAACATGATATAAAAGTAAGACTCATTTTCAACGCCGATCTTTTCCACAACCTCATTGATTGTCAAATCAGATTTCTGCATCCACTCGATTGACTTCGAAAGTCTTACTTCATTTATATATTCAGGAATAGAAATTCTCATATTCGCTTTGAACACCTTACTTAATCGCCTGGACGAAAGCTTCATAGTCTCAGAAATTTGTGAAAGACATAGCCCTTTGTCGTAATAATTCTTTTCAATAATATCCTTTGCCGTAGTTGCTACAGCATCAGCTAGAAAATTGGGATCACCCTCGTTCACCAAATTCCCTATCGTTTCACGGACAGATTGCAAGATTTCATTGGATATGTCATCCAGGGTCTCGTATTCAAATATTACACGATTTATTACTGGCAGTTTATGATTGATAGGCTCATTGCTAGCTTTCAAAAGTTCTTCAAGCATCCTTTTCAAATTGTCCAGGAAATGCAGCAAGGAAATAATTATATTATCATAGGATAAGCGGGATATGTTCTGTATTATTTCCAGCAAGCATACTTCTGCACCGTCAATATCCTTTGACCTGATGAATTCGCCAAGCTTTTTCTCATGACTCCGCGAATAACCCTCTGCCTTATTTGCAGCATTTTCCGATATCGATTGCGGTGTGATAATCGAAGCTTTCCCTTTTACCATCCTATAGGCGGAATTATTCAGTGCAGCGCTGTACAAAGCAGAAACTTCATCAATTTTATCCGTCATCTCACTTATTGAAACAGTAAAACTAATCTTAAAGTATTGATTCACATAGTTTAATGCTTCGGTAAAAGCAATTTTCAATTTATTGCCATAATCGCCCGTGTATGTTCCAAGGCACACAATAAGCACCACATGATCTTCCTTCATATCCACGCCATCAACTATATACTGCTGTGATATCAACTCGGAAGCTATATTTATCAGTGCAAATCTGATCAACTCCCTTTCCTTCATATCGTTTTTGCCTTGAAAATTAATAAAGTTGTCGATTTGCATAACACAAACAACAAAAGGCCCATTATAAGGAAAAGTAAGCATATTGGCTTCCTTCAACTCTGCATATCGTTCTTTATCCAGACTGCCGTCTGCTTCCAGGAGTATTTTTTTCAAGGCATTCGCTCTTAAAACGGATTTATAGTGGTGCATCTCTTTGTCGTAATAATTGAGTCTCTCCATAGAATAATTATAGACGCTGCTTAGATATGATATTTCGTCACTTGCTCCTGACTGAGTTTTACTAGCATTTGCAGAGATAATGCTTACCAGGTTGCCTAACGGCTTGTAAAGTCTCCTTGAAACAACCAGAGAAACAATTAGAGCTATAAAAAAGAATATACTTGTAGCTGCGATTGTTGCAGCTTTCAACGTCCGCTCATAGCTGTAGGCCTCTGAATAGGGCTGAGTTTTCATAAGGGTAAATCCTGCGGAGTCCACTACCAGATAAGTTACAACATATTTCCTGTCCAGCAGTCTGCTTACAAAAATACCTGAATTGGAATCGGTCTTATGTTTGAGATATTCGCTTTTCAGCGCAGCTTTCATTTCATTGCTGCCGGGATCATCAATATAATTATTTTTATTATCAAACACAAAAACATTCGCTCCATCTTTTTTATCAACCTGATTGAGTATTCTCAAATTATCCAATAGCCATGACGATTTTACATTGACTACGACAGCACTATCTATCTGTTTTTTATCGCCGGAGGTCTCATAAACGATATATGTAAAAACTTTTTCCTGCTCCACTTTGTTTGCATAGCTAACCTTTATCGTACGTGAAATTGGTTCAAGCCTTGGCACGTTCGGGTAATCTTCAAAGATTCTTTTAAGCCCCTGATCATCAAAATTCAGTTCTTTTCCGCCATAAAAGTATTGATTCTGGTAGCTATTATAAATACAGATGGAATCTACGAACAAAGAATTATTTCCTATTAAAAGGTTTAGTCTGTCCATAATTGTTTTGATGTCATAATAATCAAGGTTGCCTGTACTATTTGCGACTTGCGTTACATCCGTATTTATATAAAGATATTTGCATAGATTTTTAACATCGTTGTTCATTAAGTCAATGTTATACTTTAATTGGTTTAATATTTTTTTGCTGTTTTTATATTCATTGTCAAGAAAGATATTTTTCGAGGTAACATAAAGGACAGTTGAGAATAAGCCGATAGCCAGTATCAGTGTTACTGCAAAACACACTGATATCCTAATCAGGAATTTTTTTGATGATAGGCTCTTTATGAAACTCATACGTATCCTCCATGCCTTATTTGAAAAAAAGTTGCAAGACAGGTATATCAAATTATGCCTGTCTTGCTGCTATTTTTATATGATTTTATCTATTTTCCGTTTTTTACCTTCCAATCATTATACTGCTTCTGAACTTCCTTCATCACGTTTTCAATTCCTGCCTTTGTCAGCTTGGTCTGGATATCGTCATAAAACTTATTTACATCTGAAACTGCTCCCGTGGATAATATATCGATATCAGCCATCATCGTATTGATTTGTGCAATTTCCTTCTTCACAGGTTCATTATCAAATGCGAATCCGAAAATCGGAGACAAAGATGCACTCTCCGTGCTCTTTTTCATCGCATTCAAAGCATCTTCACCGTTAAGATCCGAAGGCCAGGATTCGTACAGATCTCCAATCCAGGGCTGCAGCATCAGCCATTTGCTGTCCGCTGTCCGCTTTACGGTAGGATTATCTGTTCCTGCTCCTGATTCTACAGTATAGTTCTGGTTTTCCAGCCCGAAGCATAATGTATTAAACAGCTTTTTATCCATGTTCAGCAGGTCCAGCAACATCATTGCTCTTTCAGAATTCTTTGAAGTACTGCTTATACAGTTAAGACAAATGGTAACAGAGCTTGTAGATATCGGTGTTGTTGAATAGAAGGATTCATATGTCGGAAAACCAAAGAAATTTGTGGATTTGGCACCCGTCTCGTCATACTGTCCGGCATCTCTGCACACAGCATACTTCTGCGATTTTTCTTCTGTCACCAAATCCTTTACTGTCGAAGCATTTTTTGAAATATAGCCTTTCTTGAAGTAATCGGCTAAAACAGTATATTTATCTTTTTGTTCCTGGTTCTCCCACCAGTACTTGAATGTGCCTGAATTATAATCAAAGTAAATTGCATACTTGGGAATGATCGATTCCGTATCTGTTTCATACCCGAGACCCGGGAGGTTATCCGATCCTGGTGCCGCTGCAAGCGGTATTATGTCCGGTTCTTTTTCCTTTAAAGTTTTAAGGAAAGGTTCCAAATCCTTCAAGTTATGTACACTCTTGTAATCAAACTGATACTTGTCCACCAAGTCTTTTTTAAATACAAATCCTCTTGAATATGCCCATACCATAGGATTAATCATAGCATATTTTTTGCCGTCGACAGTTACTGCAGACCAATATTTTGCATCTACCTTATTGAGAATGCTTTTTCCGTAATTGTTAAGCAGATCGTCTACCGGAGCAACCGCACCTGTAGCTACCAGGTTTGTCACGGGCATGTTCAGGTAACCGCCGGCTGAAAAAATATCGAAGGCTTCGCCTGAAGCCGACATCACTTTAATTTTCTGGGAGTAAGCATTATTGTCGTTATTACATAATACCATGTTGAGCTTACAGTTCAATTTTTCCATGAATGTTTTGTTAACTTCCGCCATAACACTTTCCCGGTCCTGGTTGTTGGCTGTCGGCTGTGGAACATACCAAATGACCTCGGTATATTCCGGCTTTTTCTCTTCTGTTAGTTGTGCTGCTGGTTGGACTGAGGAAGGGGCTTGAGTTGAAGCATTCTTTGATGCTCCGCATCCGGTAAATAAAGCAGCAAAGATAAACATAAATGCCACTGCCAGGCAAACCATTCTGCCAGCTTTAAATTTGATCATGACAAAACCTCCTAAAAATAATTATACTATATTTGTTAAACGAGGGTTAGAACTTTTTAATCCCCGGATTAACCTTTTACTGAACCCAACACAAGACCTCTGACAAAATACTTCTGGAAAAATGGGAAAGCACAAAGCATCGGACCGGCTGTGACAACGCACATCGCCATCCTGGATGTCAGAACCGGCATGTCTACTTTCAAGCCGCTTGATGAGCCGGATATTACCATCTGGTTAAAAAACTCAATAAAAGCCTGAAGCTGCGTCAACTGGTATTGAAGCGTAAACAGATTCCTGTTGTCAATATAAAGCATGCACATAAACCAATCATTCCAGAACTGGAGTGTAAGAAAAAGTGCTACCGTTGCTATTGCCGGCTTTGAAAGAGGTATTACTATCTTGAAAAACATTGTAAATTCCCTGATCCCATCAATTTTAGCCGATTCATAAATCGCATTGGGTATTGTTTGCAAAAAACCTTTCATCATAAGCACATAAAAAGCATTTACGAGTGTAGGGACAAAAAGTGCGAAAACTGTGTTCTTCATATGCAGCCAATTGGAAATAAGGATATAACTCGGTACCAGTCCGCCGTTAAAGAGCATTGTGAAAAACACATAAAACGAAAGCTTGTTTTTGTACTTATAGTCTTTCCGTGACATAGGGTAAGCGACTAAGGTTATCAAAAGTATGCCAAATACCGTGCCGCATAAAGTTACCAAAATTGTAATCGCATATGAATTAAAAATAAAGGACGGATCCTTGAATATTGTTTTATACGCCTCTGCCGAGAAATGCCTTGGTATAAGACTATACCCATATTTTGCAACATCGTTCTCTCTAGATACCGACGACATTATAACAAGAAGCAGGGGCAATAGGCTGAAAGCACAAACTACAAAAAAGATAAGATGTATTACTTTATTAGAGTATTTGAATCTTGAATTACCTTTAACCATATTTATCACCCTTAAAAAATCTTATTCTCGCTATTTATTTTGCCCACAATAAAATTTGAAAGCAAAACAAGCAAGAATCCTAATGTCGACTGGTAAAAATTTGCTGCCGAGGCCATGCCGAAGTCACCCAAATCACGCATTGCACGGTACACAAACGTATCTATTACATCTGTCGTCGGATACAATAAAGTCTGGTTCTGGGTAACATAGTAGAACATGCCGAAATCGCTGTAAAGCACCCTGCCCATTTGCATTATGAATATAATTATTATCATAGGCATAATCATTGGAATCGAAATGTGTTTAGCTTGCTGAATTCTGGTAGCGCCATCAAGCCTTGCCGCCTCATAATACTCAGGGTCAACGGACATCAAAGCTGCGTAGTATATTACAGTAGAATATCCCATTCCTTTCCAAAAATTTACTCCTATAAGAATAAAAGGCCAATATTTGGGTTCATGAAACCACATGATCGGTTGTGTTCCGAATAATCCCATCAAGTTGTTAAGTGCTCCGTTTTGCATATCAAAAACTGTAAGTACTAAAAATGAAACAACTACCCATGAAATAAAGTAGGGAAAAAACATAATTGTTTGATACACCTTTACAGCATTTCTTTCCATTTCATGGAGTAACAGTGCAAGTATAACTGTCGCCGTTGTTCCCGTTATAATAAAAAGGAAATTCAAGCCTATAGTATTTCTTGTAATTTCGAAAAGCTTTTGCATATCGGAAAACAAGTACTTGAAATTCTCCACTCCATACCATTTGCTCCCGAAAAAGCCGTCCTTTATCTTAAAGTCTTTGAAAGGAAGAACCAAGCCGTATAAGGGTATATATGCAAATATGAATAGATAGATTATCGTGGGAAGAGCAAGAAAGGTAAGTTCCCAATTCTTTTTAAAATCTCTAAAACCTGATTTTATGGCACTGCTTATTTGTAAGTTCATTATAATGCCACCTCCTTTGCTGTTGTGATCGCTTGCCACATTTTTATTGTAGTTTTTAGAGCTTTTTTTTCAATCGCAATTTATGAATTTTACTTTAATATCATTATTTAATTTAGGTAAATTACTTTGATTTTTGTATAAAAAGACTGTAGGCCTTTTCCTATGACGTTCTTTACCATTGGAAACTCCTAAGATTCATTTTACTTGCATAATTGCAGGTAAGACCTCCTGTTTGCCATCAAAGAATTTTATGCGCTCCACACATCAGAATTATCATATTTTAAAAAGCATCCATTTGCAGGTTTTAATTTCAAACTTCAATTCATATATCTTTTCAGTGCCTTCAATATTACTTTCACACCGGTAAACAAGCATATCATTCCCAGCCAGCTTTTCTTTGCCCATCGTAATAACCCGGTCAATTTTTATAATATGATTGCATTTGTCTTCACCCGTCATCCTAAACCTGATAGGTGTGAGAGTTCCGCCTTTGTCAAACCAGGCAAGCATATCTATAGGTTTTGCGACTACTTTCATCCCCTGTTCCTCCACACTCACAGAATGCTGGACATCATCTGATAATCGTCAACTACCCCGCCCTGCAAAGGAGCTATCCCGCTCCACATGAAAACCGACCGGTATACCGCCGCCGCCCCATACCTGAACCTGATCTTGTCGATGGCTCTATCAACAAGCCGCCGCTTTTCCCAGTTTTCCTCCAAAAAAGACAGCTGGATAAAATCGTTTGCACAGAGGTCGGATACCCTGACTCCCAGGTGCCGTATAGGCTCTCCTCTCCACATTTCGTCAAAAAGCCTTCTTGTCACTGCGTATATGGCGTCGGTACAGTCTATAGGGGTAATAAGCTTTTTCTGATGGCTATAGCTGAACAACCGGTCTGTCCGGATCGAAACGGAAATAACCCTGCCGCAGAAGCCGCCAAGCCGCAGCCGGGTCCCGACGGTCTCCACCAGGCTTAGTAACACCATATAGGCATCTTCTTTTCTGGTTACGTCAAAATGTATGGTCACACTGTTTCCGACGCCTTTGATAATTTCACTATTCCCTTCAGGTCTTACGGGACTTTCCTCGATGCCGTTGGCAAAACTCTTGAGCATAATCCCCCAACTGTTGAATTTCATTTTCAGCAGCTCTATGTCCGTACCGGCCAGGTCTCCAATGGTGTATAATCCCAGTGAATGGAGCTTTTGCTCCGTTGCCGCTCCGACCATAAAAAGCTCTCTTACCGGCAAGGGCCACAGCTTGGCAGGTACTTCCTCCGGAAACAGCGTGTGGACCATGTTTGGCTTTTTGAGCTCTCCCGCCATTTTTGCAAGCAGCTTGTTGCTGGAAATCCCTACATTTACCGTAAAGCCCAATTCCTTATGAATCCGGTCTTTTATCTCATGGGCCGCTCTGATAGGTTCTCCGAATATTTTTTCCATGCCTGAAAAGTCCAGGAAGCTTTCATCGATGCTAAACATCTGGACACGGTGGGAATACTCCCTTAACAGCTCATTCATGGCACTTGAGCATTTCATATACAAAAAATAATCCGGAGGGATAATCACAAGGCCGGGACATTTCCTTCTGCATTCAACCAATGTCTCGCCGGTTTTAATGCCGTATTTTTTTGCCGGGATGCTTTTGGCCAGGCAAATCCCGTGCTTGGTTGCCTGATTGCCGCCCACGATTGCCGGCAATTCCCTGTAATCAACAGATGTGCCATGTTGCAGTGCATCCACAGCCGCCCAGGAAAGATAAGCACTATTTGCGTCAACATGCATTATGATCCTGTCCCTCATATTTTTCACTCCCTGTGGATATAGTATATTATCGAACGTATGTTCGTATGCCTATTATATTATGGAAATATTCTTCCTGTAAAGCTGCAAAATATGGTAAAATAACGCTTAAGGGATTTTATGGAGGTTTCATATGATTTATATCGGCACGGCAGGCTATTCATACAAAGACTGGGTCGGGCCATTCTATCCGGAAGGCACGAAAGATAACCTGATGCTGGATTATTACGCCGCAAACTTCAATTTTGTGGAGGTCAATTCATCGTACTATCATATGCCCGGCTCCCGGCTTTTTGAAAGCATGAACCGGAAAACGCCGGAGGACTTTAAGTTTGCGGTAAAGCTGTTCGGGGGATTTACACATGAGCGAAATATCGGGACCACGGAAGCGGAGCAGTTTAAATATGCCCTCAACCCCATCATCGAATCCGGAAAGCTGGCATGCCTGCTGGCGCAATTTCCTTATTCCTTTCACTGTACCGTGGGAAATGTCAAATATTTAAAAAAGCTGGGTGAAATGTTCCAGGGCTTTGAAATCAATGTTGAGTTCCGAAATCAGGAGTGGATAAAGGATAAGGTTTTCGAGATGCTTAAGGAAGCCGGCCTCGGCTTTGTTTGCGTCGACGAGCCCGGCATTCGGGGACTGATTAAAAACGTAATCGTAGTCACGTCAAAAACAGCCTACCTGCGGCTGCACGGGCGCAATGCCGAAAAATGGTATGGCGGTGAAGGCTCCGAAAGATATGATTATCTGTATGCTGAAAACGAATTGAGGGAATGGGTGGATGGAATCCATGAGCTTGAGGACAATTCCAAAACGGTCCTTATCTCGTTTAATAACCATCCGGTAGGCAAAGCGATCCAAAACGCAAAAATGCTAATCAATTTATTATGACTTGAAAAGCAGGATTTCTCTTAGAAAGACCTGAATCGGATACAACAATCTGTCCCTTAGTAAAATTATAGCGCGCTTATTGTGCCAGCTCCAGTGTGTTCTGGACAATTTCTATTACATCATATAAAATTTAAGGAGATACGAAGGAGCGGCAAGGAGCGATAAGATTGTAACGCCCTTGAACACCTGCTCTCCATATTGAAGGAGAGGTGGATGAATTATGGATATGCATGTTGAAAGCCGGTTGCAGGTTTTTTTCTATATTGCAATCGCAATGGCTGCAATCAATCTGATCGTGCAGAATTTTGACCAATTCTGGCTTATGCTGCTGCTTTCGGGCATCTTTGCACTGATGTTCAGCATCCGCAATATCCTTTTCTATCCTCAAGAAGGAATGCATATCTTGACATATGCATCGATTGCGGCCAATCTGGCGGTTATTTACGGGATGGGCAGCCTGGACCCGGGCAATACGGTTTTTTTCTTTTGCCTGATCCTGGTTTGCGACGCGGTAATCGGCACGGCGCTTTGGTTTGCGGGAGTGCTTACCGTAAGCTGCTTTTTTGTTAATTTTTATATCGGCTATATTTCAACGGGGCTGCTCCGGAGTATTTCTCCCCGGCAAATTGGCTATGAGGTCCTTGCTTTTTCAGGGGTTTTCTGCCTGATGTGCCTGGTTAAATATTCCGTCGGCCAGCAAGGGAAGTTTAAAGGTATGATGTTTGCCCTCAAGCAGAAGTCAAAACAACTGGAGGACGCATACCAGAAATTGAAGAAAACGTCGGGCGACCTGGAGGAGGTTACCATTCTCAGGGAGCGCAACCGTATCGCGCGCGAAATCCATGATACCGTCGGACATACGCTGACGACGGTGTTGATGGAACTGGAAGCCGGCGAAAGATTAATCCCCCGGGATCCGGCCCTTGCCCGTGAAAAGCTTGGGCTGGCCAGGAGCCAGGTGCGCAAGGGCTTGAACGACATCAGGGAGTCGGTATCCATATTGAAAACCGGCCGGGAAATGATGGGGCTGAAAGCATCCGTCCAACTCCTGCTGGAGGAAACCATAAACCACGGGGCAGTATACATCCACGATGAAATCGGCGAGCTTCCCTCCCTGACAGAGCAGCAGGAAAAGGCATTGTACCGGGCTTTGCAGGAGGGGCTTACAAATGGGATCCGGCATGGGGGAAGTACGGCCTTTGTCTTCCAACTGGAGTATGAAAACGGTACGGTCCGTTTTTTCCTGCAGGATAATGGGAAGGGGACCGACCGGATTGTTTATGGTTTCGGGTTAACCGCCATGCAGCAACGTGTGCGGGAAGCCGGCGGTGAATTCCACATCCGCTCCCGGCTGGGGGAAGGGTGCTGCATCGAAATCCGGATTCCGGCGGGAAGCGTGGGGCCGGCGGAAAATAGGCCGACACCGGAAGGGGGAGTTTGAATGATTCGTATTTTAGTAGCGGATGACCAGTCTTTAATTCGGGATGGACTAAAAACAGTGCTGGACCTTGAAGAGGGCATAAAAGTCGTCGCGACTACACGGGATGGAAGGGAAACCCTGGAAAACGCCAAGTATTTGCAGCCGGATGTAATTCTGCTGGACATACGCATGCCGTCCATGAACGGGGTTGACTGTGTAAAGCAACTGAGGCAGGCCGGTTTGACGGCAAAGGTGCTGATGCTGACCACCTTTGATGACGAGGAATATATCCTTGAGGCTCTGGCCAATGGGGCCAACGGCTATCTGCTGAAGGATATCGAAATGGATAAGCTGGTGGAAGCAATCCGGGATGCGGCAGCAGGCAAAATGATCCTGCCTCCTTCGGTTGCCGCAAAGCTGGCCAACGGGCTGACCAAGCTATACAGCCGGCGGAGTGACGAGAATCTGGCGGCTGCTCTGGACTTGACGGAACGGGAAGTGAAAATTGCTTCCATGATGGTACAGGGCTTTACCAACCGGCAGATCGCAGCTGCATTGCATATTTCGGAGGGGACGGTCCGCAATTATATAAGCGGGGTGTATGGGAAGATCGGAATCGCCGACCGGACACAGGCGGTGCTTTTTTTAAAGGAGCAGATGGGCGGTTGAAAAGATCGGTACACCGCTCTGATTTTATTGGCATATTGGCTTAACTACAGTGCCGTATAGCGTATTTATACCTGTAAGCGCAGCTGTCTTTATGACAGCTGTCATGCTTTTTATGACAAAAGATATGACTGGAGAAACTACCGGTTGAAAGAAAAAAAGTTTACGATGGAAGCATCGAAGGGGGATTTTGAATGAAACCGCTGGCTGTTTTCCGATACTATTCGTTAAATATAAGAAAATCCATCGCTATTTTTTGCGCCATCTCCCTCAGCGTTTTCTTGCTTTATACCGTGCAAATGCTGATTGATTCGGCACTCTCCATCAATTACCGGACTTTTGTGCTCCCGCAGAAATATTTTGCCAGTGTCACTGCAAAATCAAAAGTGATCGACGCCGGGCTGATTGAACAGATAAAAAGTATTGAACCGATAGAGAAAATGATGCCCTGGGTCTTCCATTATACCAATTTTGACAGCAGCATCGGGGGTAGGATCGGCACCAAGGTGATCACGGCAAAACAGGCAGATATTCTTGTGCTGATGCAGGAAATGGGACTAAAGCTGAAAGCCGGCAGATTACCCGAGCCGGGGACCAACGAAATTGCCTTGCACGAATTGGTTGCAGCCAATAAGAAGCTCAAAGTCGGAGACAGGATCGGCAGCAATCTGGTAAAAGATGAAGTCATCCAGGGAGAAAAGGTGATCTCCGGGCTGATCCGGGGAGAGAGCATTGTCTCTTTTGATTCGCTGGAATACTGGATGGAGAAAAATAAAGTGGAAAAGGATGATTATTCCCTAGGAATGATTCTCCTCCCTGAAAAAGGTACGATGCACCAGCTTGAACAGCGGCTGAACCAGCTCGACACCACCGGGCTGGAGGTCCGCACCTATACCTTGACAGCGTCGCAGGCAGCCAGAGATAGCGAAAGTATCCATATGCTGCTGACCATGATCAATATGATGGTGATCGCCATTGTTTCCATCTGCACTGGTTTTATCAGCTATATCTACTTTGCGCAAAGACAGGGCGAGTTCGGTATTCTGGGAGCCATGGGCTATACGCGGCAGGAAATCATCCGCAAGGCGTTTTTTGAAATTTTCTGGATCGACCTCGTCAGCTTCGGCGTGGGAATATTGCTTTCGTGGGCAGCCGGACTTGTCCTGAACCTGGCGGTTTACCTGCCCAAAGGCCAGCCCCTTGTCCTCTGGGAGCCGGACTATGTTGTAAAAGCCGTCTGTGTCCCTGTTTTTACCATTCTGTTCAGCGTGATTCCGGTCTGGCGGATGCTTAAGAGACTGGACCCGGTCAGTATTATTGAGAGGGTGGTGTGAGCAATGTATATTGAAGGGAAGCAAATCAGCCTTAGATATGATACCTCTAATGAGCAGCCTACCATAGCGTTCCATGATACCGACCTGCTGCTGGGAAGCGGAGAAATGACCGGAATCATGGGACCGTCGGGAAGTGGCAAAAGCAGTCTTTTATATGTATTGTCAGGCTTGAAAAGGCCCAGCTCCGGCGCCGTTTTTTATGATGACGCCGATATCGAAGGTTTCTCCGAGGACGAGAAAGCCAGGATCCGGAGGAGCAAATTCGGCTTTATCTTTCAAAGGCATTTTTTAATTGATTACCTGCCTGTGCTTGACAATGTTCTTGCCATCGTGAACAGGAAAGACGAACGCTATCGAGGCTATGCCATGGAGCTCCTTGAGCGGCTGAAAATCAGCCACCTTGCAAGCCGCAAGCCGTGGCAGCTGTCCGGCGGGCAGCGGCAGCGGGTGGCAGTGGCCAGAGCCCTTGTGCACAAGCCGGCAGTCGTATTTGCGGATGAACCCACGGCTTCGCTGGACCATGAGAATGGCAGCGAGGTTATGCAGATTCTGGACGAATACCGGGAAAAAATGAAAACCTCCCTTCTGGTGGTGACCCATGACCGTTCCATTCTGAGGAATGCCGGCCAGGTGCTGGATATCTGGGACGGACGGCTGAAAAGGCAGTGATGCATCGTGAGAAATAAAATAGCCTTTCTTTTGATTTTTCTTATTTCCATCGCCTTTGCAATTCCGCCTTATCTGGGAGCAATAAAGGCTGCAAGGCCCGTACATGGCCAGGATGGCTGGGAGGTTGTCACCCCGGAAGGCGCGGGGATGGATTCCGATTCCCTGGCGCAAGCCGGCGGTTACCTGAAAAAAACCGATGCCACCGCTTTTATCGTTTTATCCAAAGGAAAAATTGTATGGGAGCAATATTTCCGGGGACAAACGCCAAATGACTATGCTTTTGCCTTTTCAACCGCCAATTTGCTGTTGTCTGCTATTACCGGGATTTCCATCGCACGGGGGGAACTGCCGCCGGAAGGCCGGTTAATGGATTTCTATCCCGAATTTTTTACGAGGGCCGGAAACAAGAACGGCTTGCTGGAAGAAACAGCCGCCCTGACCGTTGGGAAGGTCACGCTGCGCCAGATTCTTGCCAATACTTCCGGGCTTAAGAATCCGAAGGAAGAATATTTTCACCAGGTTGACTGGATCCAATGGATGCTGTCGCAGAAAATAACCGGGAAGCCGGGAGAAACCTTCCTTCCTGCGCCGCTGGCCACCTATCTCGTCTCGGGGGCTATTACTCGGCAAACCGGAAAAAGAGCAAGCGAGCTGGCATATGAAAGGATATGCCGCCCTGTGAAAATGAACAGGGTTATCTGGCATAGCGGCCCTGAAAACTACGACATCGGCGGACAATACCTGTACATGCGGCCGTTGGATATTGCCAGGCTGGGACAGCTCTATCTGCACGGGGGACAAGAGATAATCCCCAAAGCCTGGGTACAGGAAACGCTCGCCTGCGGGTTTGGCTTAGGCATACGAAATATCAAGGGGTATCGGGTTTTTACCACTGAAGGGGAAGACACGGCGCCAAACCTCTATATGGTCCCGGAGCGCGGTCTGGTCGTCGTTGTGACGTCCTATGCCGGAATCTTTAGAGAAAGCCTGTCTTATAAGCATGTGGAAAAAGTTTTGGCAGATTATTTACTTCAATGAGGTGAAAAATGGCGCAGACGGCGGAAATGCAGCCCTATGAGCAAATCAGGCAATTAGGGGAAAAAATACGGAATAATATAGTGAAGGTTATTGCAGGAAAGGAAGATACCATTGAAAAAGTTTTGATCTGCCTCTTCTGCGGCGGCCATGTGTTACTGGAGGATGTGCCGGGGGTCGGAAAAACGGTTTTAGCCAGAAGCCTGGCCAGGTCTGTCCATTGCGACTATAAACGGATTCAATTTACCCCGGATTTGCTTCCTTCGGACCTGACAGGAATTAATTACTATAACCAGAAAATAGGAGAATTCGTCTTCCGCCCCGGTCCGCTCTTCGCAAATATCGTTCTTGCGGATGAAATCAACCGGGCAACCCCCAGGACCCAGTCCAGCCTTCTGGAATGCATGGAAGAACGGCAGGTCACCATCGACGGCGAGACACGCCCCCTTCATGCTCCTTTTTTTGTCATTGCCACGCAAAATCCCGTCGAAACCCACGGGACCTTTCCGCTGCCCGAAGCTCAGCTGGACCGGTTCACCATGCGGCTGCGGATGGGTTATCCGGCATTTGCGGACGGGCGCAGTATACTGGACCGGTTTGAGCATGAGAATCCCCTGGATACCCTTGAAAGCGTAGCCAACTGCCGGGAACTGGCGGAAGTGCAGAAGCTTTTCAGCCGGGTGAGGGTTTGCGGAGCCGTAAAGGACTATCTCCTGGAAATTGTTGAGCAGACCCGGCAGGATGAAAAAATCCTCCTGGGGGTCAGCCCCAGGGGGAGCCTGGCTTTAATGAAAGCGGCGCAGGTGTATGCCGGTTTCCGGGGACGGCCTTTTGTCACGCCGGACGATGTCAAAAAAATGGCTGTTCCGGTACTGGCCCACCGTATTCTGTTAAAAACGCTTTCCTTCAATGGCCCCTTGCAGCAGGCCGAACAGCGGATCGGCGAACTGCTGGGGCGTGTCCGGGTGCCAGTGGAAGCCCTCGAAGGGGACGAAGGCCACCAGGCGGGTGAAGGACCGTGACGGCGGCGGCCTTGCTGGTGGTTACCGGAATGATCTTCTTGCTTTATGGAGCGTTGACAGCCTGGCACGGATTGGACCAACTGCACTATCATTGCAGCTTCAGTGTCCGCGAGGCCTCGGAAGGGGATGAGGTGATGCTGGTGGAAACCGTCGAAAATTCCGGGTTTCTGCCGGTACAATGGCTGAAGGTACAGATTTTCACTTCACGGTGGCTGGACTTTGCCCGCACCCGTTCGGTGGTAGCACAGGAAAGCCGCTATGTCAACAGCTCTTTTAGCCTGAACGGGCTTGAAAAAATCAGCCGGCAGTGGAAAGTCCGGTGCCTCAAGCGGGGGATTTACCGGATAGAAACTGTTTCTTTAACCGGCGGCGCTTTGATTTTGGCGGCAGCCCGGTCGGTCCCCGTCCCTGTGGGAGCGGAGATCCTTGTGTTTCCGGCGCCCATTGCCCCTGAGCAATGGCTGAAGCCTGTAAACATGCTGTCAGGGGAACAGATCGTCCGGCGTTTTGTCCTGGAGGACCCCTTTCTTGTTTCCGGGGCCAGGGAATACCGGGATTCAGACCCGATGAACCGCATTCACTGGAATGCATCGGCAAGACACAACAGGCTTATGGTGCGGAAAAATGAGTATACCTCCCATATGAACCTGAGAATCCTTCTTAATATTCAATCCCGCGAACAGGAATCCATTGAAGTGCTGGATAAAGAAGTCGTGGAAGCAGGAATCAGGGTGGCGGCGGGAATGATTCACAGGGCCATGGAAGAAGGAATCCCGGTAGGTCTTGCTACAAACGGGCTTTTAAACGATGAACTGCGGAAAAGCGGTTCTTTTACCGATGCCGGAGGGAAACTGTCCGTTTCAGCCGTCCGGTCAGGGCAGAACCATGCCCGGAAGCTGATGACAGCCCTGGCCGGCATGAGGCTGGAAACCCTGGCGGAATTTGAAGAGTTGATCCTTTCCGTTTCCCGGGAGTCGGCGGGTGACGAGGTGGTTGCCATTACCGCCTATGCGGGTCCCCGTCTGGCTTCTGCGATTTACGAGCTAAAACGGAATTGTGGGCGGGTCCGGATTGTTTTCACGCAGGTTTGCGATATTCCGGAGGAATTGCTTGCCATTGCAGGTATCCATGTTCTGGGGGAGGCGGCGGACCAATCATGAAGAAAATGGAGCGCTTAATCAAGCTACTCTTGCTTGGCGGGACTTTTTGCAGTGTTTACTCAATAACGGAGGCAATGGGAGCAATTCTCGACCTGGCCTATGCGCCGGATTATCTATATGGCTACCTCGCTTTAACCCTGCTAGGCTCTATAATTACTATTTTTTGTACAAAATTTACTATGCCCTTTGTAAGATTCATTGTACTCGCAATGCTATTCATGTTGTCCCAGGGTATTTGGCTCCGGATTGTTTTTCAAACCTCTTCGGAGCTCGATTGGATGGTTTGGCAAATGTCCAAAGGGGTGATTTATTTCATCAGCGGAGCATTGCTTCACCGTGGGACGGCATTTTGCAAACGGCTTGGCAGCCTCTGGCCGGGCCTTTTGTTTGTTTCAGGCCCTTTGCTGTTGAGTGAGCTGTACTGGAAGGCGGCATTTCTGAAAGAGCGTTTGCCGGTTATTTCCGTACTCTTTCTTCTGTTTGCCATATTCATGCAAGGGCTGGAACAAACCCATTTTCTTTTTACCGCCAGAGGGGTGGATTTGCCGGAGGTGCGCAAAAGGGTTGTATACCGGGGGCTTTTAACGGCTGCCTGCTTGTTTGGACTGATTCTTACTGTCACACAGTTAAAAGGTTTTATCTGGTTTTTGATTTGTACCACTGCGGAGGGACTGGGGAAATTTGTACTATGGCTTTTCAGCCTGTTTCCCAGGCACAGGGAGGGAAGCCCTCCGTCCGAAGGCTTCGGCTTCATGCCCTTTGACCCGAGGCCTTCGCCTTATCCGCTGGTAGTGTTCTTACTTTATTTCGCCAGCAGTTTTGCAGGACTGTCTTTGCTGTTCTGGGTGCTCACCAAAGCAGGGCCGGCATTAAAAAGGCTTGTCAGGGCCATTTTCCGGTGGCTTTCGGGATGGTTTGCCAGTACGAAGGGCCCGGAAGCCGAGGGCGGAGAGGAATTTACCGACACGGTGGAGTCGGTGGAAAAGAAAATGGGCAAAAAGCCCGGCGGGAGGAGATTTTCCGTTCCGGAGCTGCTGCGGCGCCTTAAAGCTGAGTCAAATCCGGTTTATAAGGTAAGAATCTGCTACCAGATCATTCTCATTGGCTTGTTGGATCAGCTAGGGGATATTTCAGCCGCGGATACCACCGGAGATATTTACAGAAAAGCTTCTTCCGTAATGAAAATGCCCGAGGAAAAGGACGTGCTGGAGAGAGCGACCGTCCTCTATGACAGGGTCCGCTACGGAAATGGGATACCGGAGGAATTTGAGGTGGAAGAGATCCGGCAATTTGCAACCCGCCAGACCCATCGGAAAGAGCTGTGAAACGGGCTTGTATTGCGGTTATTCATTGAAATTCATGGATATCCAAAGCTTATGCGCTTATTGTGCCAGATCCCGCATTCCGGGGCTCATTCTTCAGCTTTGAGGTCTGTCTCTGGGCCATCACCAGCTTATAGTAAATCCCTTTTTTCTGAATGAGCTCGTTGTGTGAACCGATCTCCGCCAGATTTCCCTTATCCAGCACAATCAGTCTGTCCGCATTGCGCAGGGTGGATAATCTGTGCGCTATTGCGATGGTGGTACGGCCTTTTATCAGTCTTCCCAGTGCCTCCTGTATTTTGCTTTCCGTCTCGACATCAAGAGAAGCCGTGGCTTCATCCAGAATAAGAATGGATGGATTTCTCAGCACTGCCCGCGCGATTGCAACACGCTGCCGCTCTCCTCCCGAAAGGGAATAGCCGTTTTCGCCGACAATGGTATTGTAGGCATCCGGAAGCTTGACGATAAATTCATGGGCATTGGCGATCTTCGATGCCGCGATGACTTCTTCATAGGTAGCGTCAGGCTTGGCATAGGTTATATTTTCAAACAGGCTTCCGGCAAACAGGAAGGTTTCCTGGAAGACAACTCCGATGGATTCATGAAGCGCCTTCTGTGAAATATTTCGAATGTCGGTGCCGTCAATTGATATATTGCCGCCGTTAATATCGTAAAGCCTCATGATCAAATTAATCAGAGTAGACTTTCCGACACCGGAGTGTCCGACGATGCCTACCATTTCCCCGGGCCTTATATCCAGGGTGATGTTCTTCAGGACCGGCTCGTAGGATTTGTAGCCGAATACGACGTCCTTGAATCCGATGGCTCCTTTAATTTCAGGCTCAAGCAAATCTTTCGCATCCTTTATCTCAAGCTCTTCGTCAAGTATCTCAAACAGCTTGACAAGGCTTGCCGTGAGGTCTGCCACCCAGCGGGGGATCTGGGTCATCCAGCGCAGGGGTTCATATATATAGGCCAGATACATGGTAAACTGTACCAGCTCTCCCATTGTCAAATCACGGCCCAAAACTGCTTTTCCGCCAAAATACAGCACCAGGAATTCGCCTGTTCCGATTAGGAAGCCCAGCGGCGGGAATAATTTGGACCAGAGCTTTTCATTGTCCGACGAAACATCGGCAAGCATTTTGCAGGACCGGTCAAACTTGGCTATCTCCCTGTCTTCATTTCCAAAGGTCTTGACGACCCGGATGCCTTTGATAATGTCATGGAGGATGGCATTTGACCGTGCATGCAAGGTCCACTGTTTGTCATATCTTTTAAAAATGAACCGCCAGAAATAATTTATCACAAGCACTGCGACGGGTACAGGGATAAATACCATAAGGGCCAGCACCGGATTTGATACAAACAATATAACGGCTACGGCTATAAAAACAAAAACCCGCTCAAAGGCCCAGCGTCCCTGGTCGATAATGAAGTCCCTGACTTTCTGCGTATCCTGTGTGATCCTTTTGAGCAAGTCACCGGTGGTTTTCCTTGACATGGAGGACAGCGACAGGCTTTGCACCTTGGAATACAGGGCGCATCTCATACTGTTGGCAATACCGCCGCTGGTTTTGTTTGATATCCTTGAAGAGAAAATGAATATCCCTTCACCAAAGGCTCTCAGTAAAAACATTATGCCGCACAGTATGATGATCTCGTATGCATTGCCCCTGCGTGGCTCCAAGTAGTCATCAATTAAAATCCTGTTCAATATCGGTGACAGAATGTTGAGAGAATTGGAAAACACCAGCAGCAATGCCATTAATAATAAGGGCTTTTTAAAATCAGCCAGGAAAACAAGGGCTTTTTTGTAGATATGCAGCTTCTTCACACAGAAAAAGCATACATTGGTATTCTGTATAAGCTTTCTGCCGCATTCGGGACATTCTGTATGCTCTTTGTCAACGACGATATTTTCATCAATAAAACCGTTCTGCAGGAAGTAATTTACAACTTTGCAGAACTCGCCGGCATCATTCATGCAGCTCATGGTAAACCGGCAAAGGATCCTGTCCTCGCCGTTATGCCTGCATTCTATAAATGCGCAGCCTATACTGGAAGTCACTTTGAGCTCATTGACTTCTGCAAGCGGAATGGAGAAAACAGTTTCGGCATCATCCGAAGCCGTGATCATGGCATCCCGGCATATTAGCTGTCCTTTGCAATAATCCCCGGACAGATTCAAATCATAATTCACATAATATAGTTCTGCGCTCTTATTGGCAGCCCTCATTTTTGACGTCACCTCACAACATTAAACCAGGGCGTGAAACCTGATTTTACACCACACACATTCGGAAAACCTTCACGACAGGCCTATTTCTAAAACAAATAGGGTTCGAGGAGTCTCAGGCTCTTTTTGTCCATGGCGCTTGTATCCTCGATAAGATACCTGTTGCCGTCCACATCAAAGATGATGATCCTCTGATCACCCAGCTGCCTGATATTCCTGCTTACATCCTTTACTGCGAAATTTCTGGACCTGCCTTTTATATGTGCATCAAAATAGACATACCCCATCTTTTCCTTGACGGAGGTGATCTTCTGTATGGCAGGACAGAAATAGCGCTTTGAGAGCTCATTGCCGACAATTTCAGCCTGCCTCTCCCCCAGCTCCCTTAAGGAGAGGATTATTCCTATCTCTTTGTTCTCCGTATCCATAACAGATATATATTCGTCCGGATTGTTAAGCGGCAGTATTCTTGAGAAAACTACCCTTTTATAGTCTTTGTCAAGGTAGCGGAGCCCTACAAAGCCGTTTCCCGACAAATAAAATTCCGCATTCCGGAGCTCCAGCGCGTTGATATCCATTATTTCCGTTACTTCCTGTTTAACCATGACTACTCACCTACCCCTATATGTTTTAATGCTTCCATTTGCAGAGAATACAGCTTGTGATACTCTCCCTTTTTCGTAATAAGCTCCATGTGGGTTCCGAACTCAACAACCTTCCCCTCCTCTATCACTGCCAGCATATCGGCATCCCTCAATGTCGACAGCCGGTGTGCGATGGCGATGGTGGTCCTCCCCTCTTTGAGTTTGAAAAGCGACTCCTGGATATTTCTTTCGGTTATCGTATCCATGGCGGCAGTCGCTTCATCCAGGATGAGGATTTTCGGGTTCTGGATGATGGTCCGTGCAATGGACACCCGCTGTTTTTCTCCTCCTGAGAGGTCCTGTCCTCCGGCGCCTATCCTTGTTTCATATGCATCGGGAAGCTTCATGATAAATTCATGGGCGCTTGCTGCCTTCGCCGCTGCCACAACTTCCTCAATGGTGGCTTCCGGCCTGGCATACCGGATATTGTCCGCAATCGTCCCGATGAACAGATAGATCTCCTGGGATACCAGACCCACGTTCCGGCGCAGCTGCTTCAGCGAAATATCCCTGACGTTGATGCCGTCAATTTTTATGTACCCCTCCTTCACATCATAAAGCCTTGCAATAAGGTTCACGATGGTGCTTTTCCCGGCGCCTGTCTTTCCCACGATGCCAAGCATTTGCCCGGCTTCCACCCGGAAGCTCATATCTTTGATGACAGGCCTTGAGGGTTCATACTCAAACTTCACGCCGCTGACTTCAATTCCGCCCTTGAACTCATCCATATATACAGGCTTCTCGCTATCTTCGACATCCGGCCTGGCATCGACGATTTCAAAAACGCGCTGCGCCGAGTCAACACATCGGGCCCACCAGTTGGAAACCCATGACATGAACTGCATCGGGCCATAAAGCATACCGATATAGGCATTAAATGTGAGCAGCGTCCCCAGAGTTATTTCATTATTGATCACCATTAGCCCGCCTACCGCTGTCACCACCACCTGGGAGCCGAACATAAAAAGGTATACCAGCGGGAATGCCGTAAACGCCGTATTCTCCAGCTTTAGCTCGGAACTGTAAAGACTGCTGCTGTATTTACCGAAGCGGCCGTTTTCTTCCTTTTCCCTGGAGAATGCCTTTATAATGCGCTGCCCGTTCAGCGTATCGCTCACGTGGGAAGACATTTTCGAATCATACACCCACCTTTTATGGTGCAGCTTCTTGAAAGACCTCCACATCAAGCGGAATATTGTAAATATTACAGGGATGGTCACCAGGGTTATAGCCGCAAGCTTTGCATTCAGAAGCAGCATCAGCGCAAATATGCCTGCAAATGTAATAACGTTCACCACCACGTAAGGCAGGCCGTCAACAAAAAACCAGTATATATTGTTGGAATCACTGTTGACCCGGGCCATAAGCGACCCCGTCTGCTTCGAAGTATAAAAGCCTACGGACAGGCGCTGCATGGCAGTAAAGATCTTTATCTTGATGTCATAGATGATGCGCGGAACAATCCCTGCCAGGATATAGCTGTAAAGTACGCCAAGCCCTAGCCCCGTGAAACGGACACCGAAGATGGCGATTACGATAAGCCCTATGTATCCGTAATACTTCCCTCCGTCTGTGAGGACTTCGTCAAACATCAGCTTGGAGCTTACATAAGGCGAAAACAGATTGAAGGCTGTTCCTGCAAGCATGGTAACGATAATCAGTATGACCTTGCTTTTGTAGCTCTTGAAAAACGAGAACAGCCTCAAGGTAATATTCATCTTGTTAAGGCACTTCGGACATATCCTGCGCCCCTCCTCCGGGTACCGCGTACCGCATTTCGGACAATAAAGCTCTTCGTCTACATTCACATTGCCTGCAAACAGCTCCTTGCCCTGTTTGAAATTTTCATAGATCCGGATGAAATTTTCAAAATACACGGCAAAGCCTATGGAGAAGGTCGCAAGCTCAAAGTCCTCCGCCACTCCGGCACCCGCATCGGGTTCTTTGACCGACATAAGGCAGGCTGTTGATAAAAACCGTTCTACCTTCAGCTTGCCAAGCAACCTGTGGGGTATCACTTCAAGGTCCCGCGGTTCAAAAGCGGCCTCAAGCCTGCGGCTCCCGCCTGTTTTAACGACCTCTTCCATACCCGTCAGGATATAAAGATTATCTTCGTCAAAAGTAATCCATACTTCGATGAATTCGCCGTCCTTCATATCTCCATGCACGGAGTATATAAGCCTTCCGGTATCTATTTCTTTCTCTTCAAGGCTTTTGTTAATGTGCCCCGGGATGCGGTTCTTTTCCATAAATCATCACGATTCCTTTATTCAGGTAATTACATCCATACCTATTATACCAAACAAATGTTCTTTTTCAAGTAAATTTCAAAACTTGTGCCAAAAGTATAAAAGCTTGTGCTAAAAATACAAAAACCTGTGGAATAGGCTACTCCACAGGTTAATATCGCGACAAAGGCACAATGCGTTTATGAATATATAAACAGGAAGTATTCTTGATTCCTTGTGTAAGGAAATACAAAAGCAAGATTACTATCCCGGTTTGTAATTCTCGTTACACGTTTATTTAATTACCTGACTTATTGATAGTATTTTAGTTCTTGATGTCATTTTGGCGAAAACCCCCTTCTGAGAGTATAAAGCAAACTACTAAAAGATAGTACCATGTGGAGATTTACATGTCAATCTCTACTATTTTTATAAAAAAAGTGTATCCAATCCTTTAACCAAATCTTTAAAGAAATGAATCCTGTATAATATCCCGGATTAACACAAATGGATAATTTGTCATATAATGAGGTAGGTATTTTATCCATGGTTTGAATATCTATGGTCAACCTTGTCAACACTTAAACTATTATAAGGTTAGACTTTAAATGGTGTTTAGATTATAACAGCAACACCACCGATCGTTTAGATTACAATATGAACGCCCGATGGTGTTTAGATTATAATCTAAAGTAAGAGAGGAGGGAATATGGTTGCAATACATGACAATGATCTGTGATATAAAAAACTCCAGATTAATAGAAGATAGAGAAGCTGTGCAGTATAAATTGATTGAAACATTAAAGAAAGCGAATACAAATTTTGCATCGGCTATTGCTTCCCCCTTTATCATAGTTCTAGGTGACGAATGGCAAGGGCTATTAAATTATCCTACTGATTATATGCCAATAATAGATTTTTTCCACAATAACCTTCAGGATATAGACTTTTATTGCGCAATAGGTGTTGGAGACATAACAATCCACAATTTCGAGCTGACTGTTAACCAGCTTGATGGCCCGTCATTTTACAAAGCCAGAAACGCACTTGAAACAGCAAAAAAGAATAATTACTCTCTGGTTTACATTCAGTAAGGCTTAATTATACGATCAATGCCTTGACCATATATCCGATAACAATTGAGGATACAAAGCTTATGAAGCTTCCTATGATAAAGACTTCAACAAATTTATCATTTTCAAATTTTTTTAATCTGGCTACGGACTTTACTGTAAGTATAAAACCAATAACCAAAGGGATGTTTAAAAGTATAGAGCTAATAATAAATATTCTTTCAAGTATACCTATAATAAATCCGCCATCCATTGCCCCACCATTTATATTATCTTTCGACACGACTTTTATATCAGGTTCTACACCAGATGACTTTAAACTAATAGAACCTAATACTACCCGAATAAATATCCCAATACCCCATAATCCGATTACCAAAAGTGTAAAAGAAAGTATCAGTTTTCCATTATATGTTATATTCAAAATGGAACTGTAAAAGAAATTAATCATTCTACTTTTTATTCCCTGAAAAAACGGCCAGGTAGAAGGGTTCATATTAATAACAAAAAGAGTAAAGAATATTATGAGCAAATGCATCAACTGGTCTAACAAAAAGAAACTGACGTTATTTTTCCGTTTGGGATATTTAAAAATAAACTCAGATTTATAAAAATCAAGAATACCATGAAAAAGTGAAATACATCCTATAATTAATAAAATACTTGGCGACATATAATTTAAAACAAAAATTGAAGAAACCAAGAAATGTATACACGAATGAATAGCATTTCCAACTAAACGCCTTCTTTGATTATGATTATTTTTCAGTTCAATAATTCGCTGAAACTGCAATGGAAAATCAGCTACAAAATGTGCAAGAAATAAAAGGAATAAAATCTCAAGATTCAAGATGTCGCACTCCCTTCACAGAAAAGTTTCAGTAAAGAAGAAACCACATTGTGATTTCGCTGTATTGTAAAATAGGATGCACTGTTCAACTTTTGGCTTATACCGCTAATACTATCTTTTTTTGCATCTTTCGCTATGTCTACAACTTTACGGTATGACCCAAGTCTTTTATATTCTACATATACTTCTCTCTGTTTATCCGTCATCTTCCCCTTAAGAATCTCATTATTTTCAATAATCAAATTAATTGTTCTTTCCATAAGCAATTTATTAAAAAAATCTTTATTATTATCCTCATTCGGATCATTATCAATAGATGCAGCAGTTTCCTGCATAGACAGCTCGCTATCTATATTTTTAGGTAGATAATAAAAGTCAAAAAAGCTCAAATTAAAGTCTTCGCTAAATATAGGATGTGTTAAAAGGAATATTTTATTTAGTTTATTAATACTATATCTGGCTTTAAGCTTGTCCGCACCTTTAGCAATATTGATTGCGTCCCTGGCGTTATGAAAGCACGGTCCATCCATGTTTCTGATATCGTTAAATATTGAGGTCCCTAACTCGCCTATTCCAATACCCGCATATAAATCAAGGCCATCTTTCCATAATAATTGCTGGAACTGGTGTACCAGATTGTATGATTCATATGGCTTATCAGTAATAAGCTGCCACTCATCACCAAGAGTTATCGTGATAGGTACGGTGAGGATACTGGCAAACTCTTGATTAATTTGGTCAATATAACTATTTAGATTTACTTGAAGCCGGTTCCGGTCTTTTACCTTTCTGGATCCAACTATATCCATATTAACCACACAAAAAGTCTTCATTACTAACCCCTTTGTATTCCCAATTTTTATTTAATTATATCAACATCTTCCCTGCTTTTCAATTTAGTTAATTAGATTGACCTGATAAAAACGGTTTTCATGAAGCGACTTGCTTCTGAATCATAGATTTATTGATCTTTGACACCTGAATATGTGAGATAACGAGCCCTTTTTACCCCTTTAGTCCATCATCT
>JAEZCO010000021.1 GCA_023433505.1 Bacillota bacterium
GCCTTCCAAAAATCGTAGGATTGTTAATTCGGCTATATTTTCCCATGGTCTAAGTGCATTTTACGGAAACTCAAGGAGAATAATATAAAGGACTGCAGGCTTTACCCCACAATCCCGGCATTCTGAAATTTACTCCTCAATCAGCTCATCAATGGCGGCACCCGGCGGCACAATGGGAAACACCTTGTCGTCCCTGTCGATTTCGAAATTGATGAGCACCGGTCTGTCCTTTGATGCCAGGGCTTTCTTCAGGGCCTCGTCTACTTCCTCCGGTTTGGTAACATTGATGCCGATGGCTCCAAAGGCCTCCGCCAGAGCGACAAAATTGGTCCCGCGGTCAATGGTTGTCGCCGAAAATCTTCCGTCATAGAAAAGCTCTTGCCACTGTCTTACCATACCGAGGACATGATTGTTCAAAATAGCGATGATGATGGGTATCTTGTACTCAACGGCTGTGGCGATCTCGGTGCAGTTCATGCGGAAGCTGCCGTCACCCGCCACATTGATCACCTTCTTGTCAGGCCTGCCGATCTGGGCGCCGATACATGCGCCAAGGCCATAGCCCATTGTGCCCAACCCCCCTGAGGAGATGAACTGTCTTGGTGAAGTATATTTATAAAACTGGGCGGCCCATAGCTGGTTTTGGCCGACTTCCGTGGTGATCAGCGCTTCGCCTTGGGTCATTTCATAAATTCTTTCAACGACATAATGGGGCTTCAGTGAGCCTTCGCCGGAATATTTCAGCGGGTACATCTGCTTCCATTCGATAATTTTCCGGGCCCATGGATTGTCCGGGCGCTTCTCCACCTTTGTATTCAAAAGCCTGAGTATTTTCTTTACATTCCCCACCAGGGGGTGATTGACAGAAATATTCTTGTTGATTTCCGCCGGGTCAATGTCAATATGCATAATGGCCGCATTTGGAGCAAAACGCTTGACATTGCTTATGACCCTGTCGCTGAACCTTGCGCCAATGGCAATCAAGAGATCCGCTTCGGATACCGCCATGTTGGAGGTCCTTGTCCCATGCATGCCCAAAAGCCCCGTAAAAAGCTCATGGGTGCCCGGAAAGGAACCAAGGCCCATCAAGGTTGAAGAAACAGGTATCCTGGCTTTTTCAGCCAATGCCACCAACTCTTCATTGGCCCCGGATATGGAAACCCCGCCTCCGGACAGAATGACAGGCCTTACCGACCTATTAATGATTTCCGCCGCCCCGGCCACTTCGCTTTCACTCGCCCCCATGGGAGCTGCTTGCGGCTTTACGGGCTCTTTCCTCTCATAGTCGGTAACAGCGGCGGTAACATCCTTGCAGATATCGATGAGCACGGGACCCGGCCTGCCCTCTCTCGCTATCCGGAAGGCCTCCCGTACGATACCGGCAAGCTTTGTGACATCCTTGACGATATAGTTGTGTTTTGTTATTGGCATGGTAATGCCGGTGATATCCACCTCCTGGAAGGAATCCTTCCCGAGAAGGGCAGTCGAAACCTGTCCGGTGATGGCTACCATAGGCACGGAGTCCATATACGCAGTAGCTATTCCCGTAACCAGATTTGTGGCTCCCGGGCCTGAGGTAGCTATACATACGCCGGTCTTGCCCGTAGCCCGTGCGTATCCGTCGGCCGCATGGGATGCCCCCTGTTCATGGGAGGTCAGGATATGCCGGATCTCATTTCTTGCTTTGTAAAGAGCGTCATATATATTTAATACGGCGCCGCCGGGAAACCCGAATACGGTGTCTACACCCTGTTCCTTCAGGCACTCGATTAAAATATCGGAGCCATTCAGTTTCATAATAATATACCTCCCTTTCGTTTAGGAGTACTGAAAATATTCTTCCCGTTTTTCTGAAAATGCGATCAGCAATAGAATGCGTTTTCAGAAACGCATACGGAAAGTTATATTTTCATCAGTACTTAATTCAAGTGCCTTATACCAAAATGGCTCCGGTGCTGGCCGAAGACACAAGCCTGGCATATCTGCCGAGGTAGCCTTTGGTAATTCTCGGCTCCGGCGCAGTCCACGTCTCCATTCTCCGTGCGATTTCCTCATCGGATACCTCAACATTCAGTTTCCCGGAGTGGATATCAATGCTTACGATATCTCCTTCCCTGACGGCTGCAATCGGCCCGCCTTCCATGGCTTCAGGCGACACATGGCCGATGGATGCACCCCGGGAGGCTCCGGAGAACCTTCCGTCGGTGATAAGCGCCACTTCCTTGTCCATTCCCATCCCGGCAATGGCAGAAGTAGGCCCCAGCATTTCCCTCATCCCGGGACCGCCTTTGGGACCTTCGTAGCGGATGATAACCACGTCGCCCTTATGAATATCCCCACCGTAGATGGCTTTAATCGCATCGTCTTCAGAATCAAACACCCTGGCCGGGCCTTTATGCACAAGCATTTCGGCAGCTACCGCAGAACGCTTGACTACGGCGCCGTCGGGAGCAATATTGCCTTTAAGAATCGCTATGCCGCCGGTCTTGCTGTAGGGGTTGTCGATACTGCGGATGACTTCCCTGTCCTTCACTTTTGCGTCTTGAATGTTTTCACCGACTGTTTTGCCGGTAACCGTCATAAGGTCAAGATGCAGCAATTCCTTCTGTGACAGCTCCTTCATCACCGCCTGGACTCCGCCTGCCGCATAAAGATCCTGGATATGGTGGTGTCCCGCAGGCGCAAGCTTGCACAGGTTGGGTACCTTGCTGCTGATATCGTTGATGATGTCAAGATTGATTTCCACGCCGACTTCATTGGCGATGGCGGGGAGATGCAGTACGGAATTGGTGGAGCATCCGAGAGCCATATCAACGGTCAGTGCGTTTTCAAAGGTTCTTGCATTTAATATATCGGAAGGCTTGATATCCTTTTCCACCAGCGCCATCACTTTCATGCCGGCATATTTGGCAAGCCTTATTCTCTCAGCATATACGGCAGGTATTGTTCCGTTGCCGGGCAATCCCATCCCCAGAACCTCCGTAAGGCAGTTCATGGAGTTGGCGGTAAACATTCCCGAACATGAGCCGCAGCCGGGACATGCATGGTCCTCAAAGTCCGCCACTTCCTCTTCCGTCAGCTTGCCCGCTTTACAGGCGCCTACCGCTTCAAACATGCTGTTCAGGTCAAGCTGCCTTCCGTCGCGGTTAAGGGAAAGCATGGGACCGCCGCTGACAACCACCGCCGGGACATTGATCCGGGCCGCGGCCATCAGCATACCGGGTACGATTTTGTCGCAATTGGGGATGAACACCATGCCGTCAAAGCTGTGGGCCAGTCCCATTGCCTCGCAGGAATCGGCAATGAGCTCCCGGGTGGCAAGGGAATACTTCATCCCGATATGTCCCATGGCGATACCGTCACAGACGCCGATGGCGCCAAATTCCACAGGAGTTCCGCCAGCCATCCGTATACCGGCTTTTACTGCCTCGGTGATCTTGTCCAGGTGAATATGTCCGGGAATAATTTCGCTTTTTGAATTGGCAACACCAATCAGAGGCCTGCTTATTTCTTCGTCGGTGTAGCCCATGGCTTTGAACAAAGCTCTGTGGGGCGCTTTTTCAACGCCTTTTTTTACTATATCGCTTTTCATTATACAACCTCCCTGAGAAATCATCTATCCGTTATCTGCCGCTTGCGGCTGCCGGCTCACCGGTCCCTGCAAGTGACAAAGCCGTTTGCATGCAATTATAGCCGGGAGACCCGGCTACTTTTATTAAACATTTTACTACTTTTGAAGTTGTATTGCAAAGCATTGCTGAAAAAAAATCGAAAGCGTTAATTTTTCAGGCAGGACTTCATTTTATTCGTGAAGCGCAGGTATCCTGCAGCCATCCCGTCCCGCTGTTTCTGATCCTCTCAAAGGCTTCGCGGAGCCTTTCATCCGATACCGTAAGAGATATTCTGAAAAAGCCTTCGCCCTGATCTCCGTATCCGGCGCCCGGGGCTACCACAACCCCGCACTTTTCAAGCAGGAAATCTGCAAAATCCAAGGAGTCCAAGGCTCCCGGCACTTCAGCCCATATGTAGAAGGCCCCTTTTGCCCTTACATATTTCCACCCCATACTATCCAGAAAAGCAAAAGTTTCCTGTCTTCTGCGGTCATAAAGCTCCACCATCCGCCGGGTAAAATCGTCCCCTTTGTTTAATGCTTCAATTCCTGCCATCTGGACTGCAGTAAATGCGCCTGAATCAATATTGTGTTTCATTTTTTTCAGCTTTGTAATGGCGTCCCTGTTCCCCACTGCATAGCCAAGCCTCCAGCCTGTCATGTTATAGGATTTGGACAGCGTATGAAACTCCACCGCGGTATCCATGGCGCCTTCAGCCTGTAGAAGGCTGGGAGCGGTAATTCCGTCATAGGTGAATTCGGAATAGGCATTGTCGTTGCAGACAAGGATTTCGTACTTTCTCCCCAGGTCCACGGTCCTTTGATAAAACTCCAGGTCCGCCACAGTCCCGGTAGGATTGTTGGGATAGTTGACAAACAATATTTTTGCCCGCCGCAGCACCTCCTCCGGAATAATGGAAAAGTCGGGCAGATAGTTGTTCTCGGGTCTTAATGGCATGGGATAGGCAATTCCGCCGGTTATGGCCGTGGCCAGCTTGTATACGGGATACTGCGGATCAGGCACCAGAGTAAAGTCACCGTCGTTGACCAGTGCGGCGAAAATATGTGCGATGCCCTCCTTGGACCCCAGCAGCGTAAGAATTTCTTCTTCAGGGTCAAGGGATAGCCCGAATCTTCTCCGGTAATAGCCGGCAACGGCCTCCCTGAATTCCAGGCAGCCGTCGTATTCGGGATATTGGTGGTATACCGGATTTTTTACCGCTTCAATCATCTTATCGACGATAAAAGCAGGCGTGGGCATATCCGGATCTCCTATAGCCAGATTGATTACGTCAATTCCTTTTTCCTGCGCAAGCTTGATTTTTCTTTCGATTTCTACAAACAAATAAGGTGGGGCATTATCCAATCTTCTTGCCTGTTTCATTCACCTGACACCTCCTGAAGCTATTAAGTCTGCTGCCGCTCCTTGCGATGGCAACCGCAGTAGTAGTATATGACGGTCTTTTTTTAAAGATTCTATATAGGCTTGGGAAACATCCAGCTTACGAGGAAATTATTTTCGTAAAAGCCTTTGGCGAACATCGAAGCGTCTACATTTGAAAAGACGCTCTGAAATTGAGGCGAAGAATTGAACAGCAGCAATACCGCACACAGGATATACACAATCAAAATCCCTTCAACTGTACCAAATACAAATCCGCCGAACCTGTCAAACTGCTTCAGTACGGGAAGCTTAACCAGTCCCCGCAAAATCAGGCCTATGAGCATAAGACCGATACGTATGAGGATGAATACCAGGATCAGGCTCAGAATATTGATGATTACTTTGGTAATTTCATCACCGACGCTGTTCAATATGCCCTGTACATCCACAAAATCCCCGGGCTTCGGCATCCTGCCCGCAATGCCTTGCTTGAAAAAAGCAGGGATGGAGAGTCCTCCCACCACGCTTTCAACCGAATTGCCGCCCATCTGTCCGCTTGCCGGAACTGCTGCCTGGTATCTGGCAACCAGATTATCCAGGATCGCTTTTTTGATATTTCCGTACAAAGGGGTACCGGCCAGATATTCTGCGGCAACCGGATATAATTTTATGGAAGCAATGATGGCGGCGAAAAATGAGGCTATTTTAAAAACAGAAAAGACAAACCCTCTGATAAGACCGATAATGGCAAATATACCTATAATCCCAATGACAGTATAGTCGCTCCAATTCAAAGAGGCTTCCTCCTTTATTTGATTTCCACAATGGCAATCTCTCTTTTTGTAACCACCGCCGCCTGTTGTTTGTTAAAAAAGAGCACCTCTGTAATATCTGATTTTGCAGTGTATTGGCCTACGATTTTGCCTTTTTCCGTGAAAAAGCTTGCTTTCCGGCCGGTATTTACAGCGATAATCCCGCCTAAGGCGCTCATGTTCAGTACTTCACCTTCAAGTGGAGCGGACGCATACTCCTGGCCGGAGGCTGAAAAAACCTTAAGTTCACTGGTGTTTCCGCTGTTGACTGTCACAGCGATGCGTTTGCCGCCTGTGACGCATGCGCTGTCTATTCTTGTAAACTGCTTGTCCCACTTGATATTTCCGTCCTTATCCAGATACGCGATGGAATTATTGCCCGCGGCAAAGATGGAGTCGTCGCCGGTAAACCAGACAAAGGGATAGAGTCCTTCATTCTGAGGCATGCCTTTGGCTGCGGTTTCGACCCCGTTCATATCATAAAACTTGAAATAAGTATACGATTTTACATCGGATGCATTGATAAGGCCGATCACCATCAGCTTCCCTGATGGGGCTATTTTGGCGGTAACGGCAAAATCATTGGCGATAATGCTTTGCATAAGCTCAACGCCACGATTGTCGAATACCCTGACTTCTCCGTTATACAGCCTGGAGGCCGTCACCACCGTGACAAATCCGTCTTCATTGATTTCGGCATTCTGTATGTTTTCATCGATTTTTTCCTTCCAGCGGACGTTCTTCCCATTGATGACATAGACGTCTCGGCCTCCGATATCGACAACCAGCAAATCCTTGCCATTTGTCTTTATCAGCGGATTGTTCAAAGGCACATCCACAGACCACAGCTGATGGCCTTTTTTATCAAGGAGCCAGATGCCGTCCCGGCTGCATTTTACGATATAATCCATATGTATGGCAAATATCGGATGCCCATTGGAGTCATAGGGTATCTCCGTTATGTCCGACGTCTCGTTAAATTGCTTCACTGAATTATTTCCCGAGAACAGCTTCTGGATATCGATATTCCCAAGCTCAACGCCCTGGCTTTTCATGTACCCGAATGCTGCAATCGCAGCAATGGTGAGAAATAATATGACTGCCATCAGTATACTGCTTCTCCTGCCGACAGGCTCTTCCGCCCGTTGTTCTTCAGGGTGAATCAATTTATGCCACCTCAATTTTATCCTTTGTTCATTGCCGTCACACCATGATTGATGAATTCATGATGATTATACCATAGAAATGGTAACGGAGGAAATATTATTTCTTTCGCCTGATACCTGCAAGGCTGGCAGGAATAAGCCTCAACCCGGAAAGCAATATGGAAAATACCATGAAAAGACCTATATAGCCAAAGATGGGATAAATACCGCTGATCAGGTTTGAAAAGCCAAGAGTGGAAACCGGCACTGCCGCGGCACACATAATTACCGTCAGTACAGGTTTGCTGACTTTTATTTTGCTGCCTATGCGGTCCACAAAACAGAACCCCGACGTTACGGAGGATAGAAGCATGGCAAGCCACAGAATAATTGCGTAAAGAGCACTCAGGATATTACTGTAATCACCCAGGATTCCCAGCACAGGAAGCTCATTTTCGACAAAGGCAGGGTTGTAGAAATACAAAGCGGAATTTAAAATAAAAGCGACAATGCACAGAAGTACTCCTCCCAGAATCCCTCCGATCCTGCCGGTCCTTTTTGTTTTAAGGTAGGGCAGCAGGCTGCTCATAACAACGACGGACATCAGGCTGTTGTAGCTTACATAGATCAAAGCGGAGAAAAACCAGTTGTCCGTGGCATTCTTAATATAAGCAGCGGCATTGAAAACCGAAGTGTCCCTGCAAATGATGATGTAAAAGCCGGCAAATAGTATGCCCGCAATCAGTACCGGCGTTACAAAGGTACTTAATGCAACGATTCCCTTGATGCTGGTGAGAATGAAAACCATGCTGAGGAAACACATGATCAGCGCCGAACCCGCCTGGGGAATGCCCAGCTTTTCGGTAAGCACCCTTCCGGAGCCGGCAATCATAATGCAGAAAAGGCAGAGCATAAAAAGGGTGACGGCGATTTCAATGATCCATCCGGCAAGCCATCCGAAGGCAGGAAAAACGAATTCATCATAACTCCTGATCCTGTCCTTGTATACCCTGTCCAGCACCAGATAACCGATAGCGGAAAAAAGAATCCCGGCTAAAACGATTCCATAAAAACCGCCTTCGTAATAAATCGAAAAGAACTGCAGGATCTCCTGTCCTGATGCAAAACCGGCCCCGATGATCGTAGCCACATAGATGCTGGCCACCTTCATGATGTTTTTAGCTTCCTCCGACAAAAAAAACAACCCCCGACATAGTTTTATATAATTCTATGTCGGGGGTGTTTTATAAATGCTTACGCAGCTTCATTTTTCTATACTGCCTTACTTCTTGGCATTCACCGCTTCCTCAAGAATCTTAAAGGATGCTTTCATGCCTTCCACGCCGAAATCCTGTTTGTCCTTCTTTACAAGAATGCCGGTGTATTTGTCATTTCTAAATACATAATAGTAATCGGCGTCCTTTGATACAAAATCCACCTTCATGGTTCCGGGAGCAGACTTCAAATAGTATTTGATCGTGACTTCCGGAGTACCCATGGCTGCGTCGCCCGGATTGATTTCATCCAGCCCGATGCCGATCAATGCCTGATAGAAATTCCTGAAGGGTTGTTTGTCGTCCTTATCCTTCATGGATGCATCCTTGCCGTCCATTGTGAATTTGTCCTTGTCGGTATCCGTTTTCCCTTCGGCATCCTTATAGGTCTCTACTCCAAAGGTAGTCATCTTCCCGTCCATCGTCAGTTCAATCTTGTTTATCTGATCAATATTCACGATATAGGCAAATATGTCTATGATCTCCTTCAAAGGCTTGTCGAGGAAATTATATGCGCTTTCACTGATGGTAAAAACATCGTTGGAGCCATCCAGTTTGGCGTAAATCAGGGAGCCCTTTTCCTTTTCCCTTCCCAGCAGCAGCTTGTAATGTGCCGAGGATGTAGCGTAATCAAATACATATGCGGGATTTGCCAGTCCGTATTTGGAAAGGTCAGCCGCATTTTCCTCTACATATTCCGAAGCCGTTGTCTGCGTCAAGGCGTCAATCATGGGACTTAAGGCGGAAGTATTCATGTTGCCCTGGATGGGAGCAAGCATTTGCCAGTCTGCGTCCCCATTTTTCTGCGCCTTGAACAAATTGCTTCCCTTTCTGTCCATGGCCACGGACAGAATGTCTTCGGACTTCAAGGTATAAAGGGTTTTATCCTTAATGTCCAGTCTCTTGACAAGCAGCGCTTCTGCTGTGTAGGTACCGATCACATAAACCTTGCCGCTGTCCTTAAGCTTTGCATAGTAGCCGCCCTTTGTGGGAGTCTCGCTGCCCAGCTGCAGTGTTTTTTCAGTACCGTCCGTCAGCTTCAAAGTGACCTGCACCGGCTTGTCCAGGCCGTAGCTGGAAAGGTCCTTTGCATCCTCTTCCACCACCTTGTCGGCGATGACAGACGAAGCATTGATGGCAATGCTGCTCAATTTGCTGGCGTCCGCCTTAAAATCCGTGGGAGACGACAGCACCCAGTTGGTATCCTTTTTAGCAATGACAAAAGTTCCCTCGGTATTTTCAATGGTTACTTTTTCGAGCTTGTCAGTGGTATAGTCAAGTACTTTAATGGTATCCGCAGTACTTTCCGTACCGTTGTCAGTCTTCTTATTCTTGCTGATGAAATAGTAAGCTCCTCCCAAAAGGGCTACAATTACAGCAAGAATAATGGCATTTCTGTATAATTTCATAAATGCCTCCTCCTCAGGAAGACGAACAAACCGGTTCCCAGGATGATCAGCGGCAGGATAATTACCAGCACCACTCCCATCATCGTGGCTTGCAGCTGGGAAACGTTGATCTGGATCTGTTCGTAGTTTTTCGTAGGCACTACAACTTCATCCTTCTTGTCAAACATCCAGTTCAGGGATTGGACAAAGAAGACGACACTGTACTGATAATAGTTGGCATAGGGTCCTTGCTGCGCGCTGTCGCTTATAAAGGATGCATTACCCATAACAAGGACCTTGGATGCGGCGGCCCCGCCTTTATTTTCTACGGCAACCGCAATATTCAGCGGACCTTGCAGGCTTTCTCCCCTGGCGGCGCTGGCAGGCTCACCCACTGCGGTGTTGCCGGTATTTATAAGGGATGTGGCCGTGATATATTCCTTGGCATTTTTCAAAATGCTTATGCTCCTGGAATTGTTGAATACCACCTGTGAGCTTTGTGGGATGATGGAATTGCTGTTCACGTTCATCACAATGGTGTATTCGTCTTCGGGAGCATGCCTGCTCTGATCGGTTTCTTTCACCTTGTCATAATCAACCGCAACGTTGAAGGTGCTTAAAAGGGAGTTGAAGTTATTGAAGTCCGGATCGCCGGACAGGTAGTCAAACATAAATACGGCTTTTCCGCCTGCCTTAAGATACGCCTCGATTGCATTCCTCTCGGGCATGGAAAGGTCGTTCTTCGGTGAAGCAACTACGACAATCTCCGCATCCTCCGGCATTTTAGCGGCCGTTGTAAGGTTAATTGTTTTTACTTCATAGTTGTTTTGCTCAAGGAACTTCTTCACTGTGGTATAATCGCTGTCCACGCTGACTTCGCTGTGGCCTTCGGTGAAATATACCACAGGAGTCTTTTCGGATGTAACATATTTTATTGCTCCGGTAAAGCCCTGCTCCGCGTTGGAACCGATCATGGACTGCTGGAAGGTCTGTTGGTCCGTCTGGACCTCGAAAAGATCATAGTAGCTCAGCTTTTTCTTCTTTTCTTTGCCGTTCACAGTACTCTTCACAATAAAGTCATTCTTTGCAGGCTCCAACGTGTTTTGCTCGTCAAGCTCCTTCGTGATGCCGGGATTTTTATCAGGATCAATATATTCCACTTTTACATGGCCATTTTTCTGGTAGAGAGTGAGCAAATCAGTTACTTCTTTATATTCATTGCCTGAACCGATTTTTCCGTCATCAAAAAGTCCGATAATGGTAACGTCCTGCTTAAGGTCCTTCAGAACGTTTTTGGTGACATCCGATAAGGAAAACAGCTTGTTTGAAGTCAAATCCACCTTTAAATCAGCCATTCCCACCAGGATGTTGACCAGAATCGCAATGCCCACTACGGCCGCGATCAAGATGATGGAATTTGTCCCGTATTTCAAGCTTCTTTTGCTAAAAAACTTTTTTATTCCATTCATAATTTTATCCATTTCAATCACCCCTGACTCCAGCGTCTTTTTTCTATGATTCGAACCGTTAGGAATAAGAATACCGCCACAAAGCTCAGATAATAGACTACAGGACCCAGACCCAGGATGCCCCTGCTGAAATCGTCATACCGGTTGAGCAGCGAGAACCAGTCCAGAATCTTTCCTACCACCCCTCCGATGGAAGAGCTGATGGAGCCGGCGATATACATGATGAAAAGGCTTACGATACCGATAATGGCAGCGATTACCTGACTTTCGGTAAGGGCGGATGCAAATACTCCGACGGAAATAAATGCCGCTCCCAGAAGCAGGAAGCCGATGTAGCCGCCAACCATGGAAGGGGTGAACTGTCCGCCGAAAGCCACCAGAACGATGGGATAAATAAAGGTTATGACCGTAAGGACCAAATAAACAAAGTACGAGGCAAGGAACTTGCCTACAACGATGGAGGTCAGGCTGGCCGGTGAGGTCAAAAGCAATACTTCCGTGCCGTTTTTCCTGTCTTCCGCCATGATTTTCATGGTCAGAATCGGAATGATAAATACCAGGAATACGATGGCATTCCCGAGTACGCCGTTAAAGTTACCGCTCATGCTGAGCAGGTTTCCGAAAGTGAAAAATATTGATGTCAATACAATGAACAAGCCAATCAATACATAGGCGATGGGAGAATAAAAATAGGATTTTACTTCCTTCCAGAATATCGCAGCCATAATTACACAACCTCCTTTTCCTGGGTGACAATTTGCAGGAATATGTCTTCAAGGGTCAAATCGAGGGATTTTAACTCCAGGATCGGATATCCCACCTTTGCCAGAGCAAAGAACAACGGCTTGCGGATATCGACTTCCTTGTCGGATTCGACGACATAGCTGAGAACGTCTTTTTCCTTATCAACCCCGGGCTCTACATACTTGACGCCATAGATCTCCTTTATGGTGTTGAGGACGGAATTTTTAGGTCCCGCTACCGTGACAAGGAGTCTTGACGCCGTTCCGAAGCCTTTGGAAAGGTTTTCCGGTGTATCGATAGCAGCGATTTCTCCTTTGTTTATGATTACAACGCGCTCGCATACGGCGCTTACTTCAGGCAGGATGTGTGAGCTTAAAATGATTGTATGCTCTTTGCCCAAAGCCTTGATTAGCTTTCTGATTTCGATGATCTGCTTGGGGTCCAGACCTACGGTAGGCTCGTCCAATATCAAAACCTCGGGGCTTCCTATCAATGACTGGGCAAGACCCACCCTTTGCTTGTAGCCCTTGGAAAGGTTCTTGATCAGCCTGTTCCTGTGGTCTCCGATTTTTACAAGCTCCATGATGTCGCCGATCTGGCTTTTCCTGAGCTTTTTGTCCACTGTTTTCAACTCGGATACGAAATCCAGGTAATCCTTTACAGTCATATCCATATATACCGGTGGTTGTTCAGGAAGGTATCCTATGCGCTTTTTGACTTCCTTGGGATTTTCCAGGATATCATAGCCACAAACCTTGACCGTACCTTCACTTGACGGCAGAAAACCGGTTATGATATTCATCGTCGTCGACTTACCGGCACCGTTTGGCCCAAGGAAACCCAGTATTTCGCCTTTTTCCACTGTAAAATTAAGATTGTTGACAGCCTTTATTTGACCATATCTCTTGGTCAAATTCTGAATCTCTATCATCGCTTTCCCCCCTGCTAACATGTTAGGGAACACCTGGTCCCCTCTGTTGAACGCATTTACGCATTTTAATTATGCTAAATACATTTTACTAAATTGTGAACAAACTGTAACATATACTACGGCAAAGCAATTCCTGGGAAACAAAACGCTACGTTTTTCCGCAGTCTTACTACAGTATTGTGAAAAAGGCCTGCGAAATATTCAGGCCTTTTTCAGCAAAATCATTATATATTTTTTAAAATTTCTTTTCAAGGAAAATTTATTCCCGACCGCTCCGATTTATTTCCGCTCCTCCGCCCTACTTCTTGCCGGGTCTGAAAAAGCTGGCGGTCACCGGTCCCAGGAAGCTGAGTCCGCCGATAATGACCCATTCAGTCAACGTCAACGGTACCGTATTGAATATTGTTTGCAGGGTGGGGATGTACAGTACGCCGAAAATCATAACCAATGAGCATAAGACTGCCCAGATCAGGTACATGTTATTAAAGATGGGGATTTCAAATATACTCTTGCGCTCCGATTTACATTCGAAAACGTGAATCAGCTGAGTCAATACAAGGGTGGCGAAAGCTCCTGTCCTTGCGCTCTCTACTCCGCTGCCCATATACATGATGGTTACGAATACGCCCAATGTTGTGAGTCCAATGAGAACTCCCCTGAACAAGATCAGTTTTAAGAGCCCATGCGAGAATATATTCTCCTTTGAACCTCTGGGAGGCTGAAGCATAATGTCCTTTCCCGGAGGGTCAAAACCCAGGGCTACCGCCGGGAGGCCATCCGTCACCAGGTTTACCCACAAGATCTGGATGGGAAGCAGCGGAATGGGAAGACCTATCAGCATGCCCAGGAACATGGTGAGTACTTCACCGATATTGCAAGCCAGCATGTAGCGGATAAACTTTCGGATATTGTTATAGATGACGCGCCCCTCTTCAACGGCCGCGACAATTGTTGCAAAGTTATCATCCATAAGGATCATGGCGGAAGCTTCTTTGGTTACATCCGTACCCGTAAGCCCCATGGAAACGCCGATATCGGCCTCTTTCACCGCAGGAGCGTCGTTGACGCCGTCTCCGGTCATTGCCACGACATGCCCCAGTTTTTTAAGCACTCGGACAATCATCAGCTTATGCTTTGGAGAAACCCTGGCATATACGCCGACGTTTTCCGCCATCTTTTCAAGCTTTGTTTCATCCATTTCATCCAGTTCGGCACCTGTCAGCACCTTGTCGTTTTTGGACAGTATTTCAAGCTCTTTTGCAATGGCTGTTGCCGTGAGCTTATGGTCTCCTGTGATCATTACGGGCTTTATCCCGGCCATTCTGCATTTACGGACGGCGTCCAGGGCCTCTTTCCGCGGAGGGTCGATCATCCCTGTAAGCCCTGCGAAAACAAGCTCGCTCTCCAGTCCCCGGTTCTTATAGCTTCTTGACCCCAGCTTTTTATAGGCCATGCCCAGTACCCGGAGAGCCTCTCCGGCCATGAGATTGTTGTTTTTCATGATTTCCGCCTTCATCCCGGCCGTCAAATCGACGACCCCTTTGGAAGTGTAAGCCTTTGTACACATAGTGATGATAATATCCGGCGCTCCCTTGGTAAATACATAGGTCTCGCCAATGTGATTGTCGCACACCACCGACATACATTTCCGGTCCGAATCAAAAGGCATCTCGTCGATTCTAAACCAGGAGGCGTCAAGGGCCTCCCTCGTCAAGCCCGCTTTTGCCGCGACTACCAGCAGCGCACCTTCGGTAGGATCTCCCGTCATTTCCCAGACATTCTCTTGCTTTTGCTCCACTTCGGCATTGTTGCAAAGTGCTCCGATTTCCAGATTAAGCTTGAGAATATTCTGTTTCAACGGATCTATCCCTGCAAAGCTGTCGAAAAAAACACCTCTTTTGTCCTTGCTTCCCTTTACCTCATACATCTTTCCGCCGACATAAATCTTCCTTACCGTCATCCTGTTTTCCGTCAGGGTGCCCGTCTTGTCGGAGCATATGATACTGGCGCATCCAAGGGTTTCAACGGCGGGAAGCTTTCTTATGAGCGCATTTCTTTTCAGCATCCTCTGGACGCCCAGGGCCAGGGCTATGGTCACTATCGCAGGCAGCCCCTCGGGAACTGCCGCAACCGCCAGGCTTATGCCTGCCAGCAGCATGTTGAAAAGCTCTTCGCCGCGCAAAACTCCGGTGACGGAGACAATGGCGCAAATAATGAGACAGCCTGCCACAATCAGCTTTCCAAGATGCTCCAGCTTTTTTTGCAGGGGAGTCTCATCTTCTTCAATATTCTGTATCAAGCCGGCTATGCTGCCCATCTCCGTATTCATGCCTGTAGCATGGACCACGGCTCTGGCCCTGCCGCCTGTCACAACCGTCCCCATATATACCAGTGCAGCTTTCTGTGTGGTATCATGAAGCCTGTTCCCGGCTTTGGAAACCGACTTCTCAACAGGGACGGACTCTCCGGTTAAAAGCGATTCGTCCACCTGCAAATTATTGCCCTCAATCAAGGATGCATCTGCCGGTACCCTGTCACCGGTCTCAAGGATGATCAGATCTCCGGGAACAATCTGTTCTGCCGGTATGCTTACGCTTCTCCCGTTCCGGATAACCTTTGCTGTCGGGGCTGCAAGACCTTTAAGGGCCTCCAGGGTTTTTTCCGTCCTGAATTCCTGAACAAAACCCAAAATAGCGTTTAGTACGACTATAGCGATAATCGTTACCGCTTCCGTCATTTCACCCATCAATGCCGATATGGCAGTGGCTGCCAGCAGGATTAAAACCATGAAATCACTGAATTGCTCGAAGAAAATCCGGAACACGGATACCCGTTTATTCTCCGTCAGGGTATTGGGTCCGTGCTCCTTTAATTTTTTCCCGGCTTCCTTGTCGCTGAGGCCGGTATGTAATTCATTTTCCCGGAGATTTTTTTTCAGCATTGCTTCGTGCATACTCAATTTTGCTACACCTCTTTCTACCCACGTCCTATTTTTATTCGAAAAAAAGGCCGAATAGTACAGGTATCTGCTGAGGATGCTGCTTCCATTCCGGAGTTTCCAGCATAAGTGAGGCAATAATTTTAAATATAAAAAAATAGGGCTGTCTCAAAACATTTCTGTCATTGGCATAAAAAGGAATCCAATGTAGGGGCGACCACTGGTCGCCCACCTGGATGGACTTTGGAGGGCGATCAATGATCGCCCCTACACCTTTTTATCCTCAGAATGACAGCTTTCCTATTTTGAGACAGCCCCATTGGGCTATTCTGCCTTGATACAGGCATTATCATCCCGTTATTATACTGTTTTCTTGTATTCATCAATCTGCTTCTGCATCTCTTGAATTATTTTATCGCTTCCGGATGCTTTAAGTTTGTCTAAAAACTGAGGCAGATAGGAGGTGGGGTCGGCAGAACCGGTTAAAAGAATCGGGATGTACTCCTTTATAACTGCCTGGCATTGGCTGATTTCCACTTTTACAGCTTCAGGATCAAAGCTGAAGCCCAGTACGGGTGAAGGCTGCGCCGCTTGATTCATTTGCGCCGTAAGTTCCCATGTGCCCTCTTCCTGACCCGGCCTGTAGAATCCGTTAAACTGGCAGCCGTATTCCCAGTCCACACCAGGTGCATATCCGGTATTTTCAACTTCTTCTACCGTATTTGTCCCAACCTTCTTGTAATGTGTGCCTTCTATCCCATGGCACAGTAAATTATACAGGGTTTTATCGGTGTTAATCCTTTCAAGGAACATCATGGCCCTTTCGGGATTTTTACAGCTTGAGCTTATGGCGGTTAATCCGGCCTGTGCCGCTACGGATGAAAGATAAGGCGAGCCAAATTTGATTTCTACCAGTTCCTCGGGCTTCAGGTCCATTGAGTTTGCCATTTCGGCCAAACCGCCCGGTTTGTATGTACCTTCAATCTCAACGACATTCTTTGCAGTTTTACGGTCGGCAGTCGTATCGCTAACCGTAGCGGCATCCTTTCTCCATAGGCCCTTCAAATACCATGACCTGGCAGTTGTGAAAAGGTCCTTGACTTCCTGTGATTCATATTGGTTTATGACCTTGGCATCCTTGTCGTTTGCGTATATCGCTCCAGGCATATACGTACCTGCCAACTCTTCAATTCCTAAGGAACGCATGAAATATATGGTTTGATTGGAGCTATTTATATCAATGGGGTAGACTCCTTTATCATTTTGCGCTACCGAAACAAGCAGCGGCTCCAGATCCTGTATCTTTTTCACCTTTGTTATATCAAAGTTATACTTGTCAACATATTTCTTCTGAACTGCAATTGCATCCTGGAAAACCTCTATCTGATAGTTCGGAAAGCCATAGGTCTTTCCTTTCACCTTAACGGTTTTCCACACGTTTTCAGGAATTTGCTTGGTTGCATTGGGGGCATATTCGTTCATCATGGAGTCGATGGCGACAAATGCGCCTTTTGATACACTCTGAAGATAATTGAATATCCAGGAGGAAGTGAAGCATAAATCAAAGCTGTCACCCGAAGCAATCAGAAGCTGCATTTTTTGTTCATAGCTGTCCCAGTCATAGGTTACCGTGTCCAGGGTAGCATTGATTTCAGGCCGGATTATTTTGTTCATTTCAGCCAGGACCATATCCTTGTCTTTTTGTTCGCCACCTACCAAATACCATTTGAGTTCAACCGGAGCCAGTTCTTTTTGCGTAGGCGCATCCGCAGCGATGGTGACACCTGCTGCTGTTGTATCTGCCACCTGGGTAGGAGCGGTGCTGTTACCGCACGCAGTAAATAGAACACCCATAAAGATAAATACCAGGAATAAAGATAATATCTTTGAAGATTTCTTCATAAATTGATCCTCCCGTTTTTTAATAAAACCCCTGCTTTAATTTTTTATTCGATTTAAATTGTGAGTGTCTTTTAAGTCATTTCAATCTTATGAGGTGTTTAGATCGTCTACCCTAATAATAATCAAAAGCCTCAAATAAATCACCTCCATTTTGTCCTTCTGATTTTATTTAACGGAAAAACCCGTTAGTTTCAGCCTCACTAGCCTTTCACAGCTCCCAGTGTGATGCCCTTGACAAAATGTCTCTGGAAAAAGGGAAAAACGATAAGCATGGGTCCTGCCGCCAAAATACACATTGCCATTCTTGCCGATTCGCTTGGAAACTTTTTGATATCAATACTCAAGATTTGAGACATATGGGACGTAAGGTAAGACAAATTTGCCATGATCCTGTAAAGCAGATACTGGAGCGGCATTTTCTCGCTTGATTCGATATACAAAAGACTTAACCACCAATCATTCCAATACATGAATGCAATCAAAAGTCCCACAGCCGATAATGCAGGTTTTGATAAATGCAGTATGATTGAGAAGAAAATCCTGTATTCCTTGGCGCCGTCGATTTTTGCGGATTCTATCACCGACATGGGGATCGACATCAGAAAACCTCTCAAAAGCAATACGTTCCACGAATTTATAACATAGGGCAGGATAAGCGCAAAAATTGAGTCGGCAAGATGAAGATATTTTGTTATCAGTATGTAGGATGGGACCAGTCCGCCATTAAAGAGCATTGTAAAAAACACAAGGAAGGTAATGATATTTTTATATTTAAAATCCGGCCTGGAGATGGTATACGCAAGCATTGTACAGAAAAGCAAGCTGGTAAACGTCCCAACCACGGTAACAAATATTGATACAAAATAAGAGTTTATGATTTGTGACGGATCATTAAAAATGTATTTATATGCTGAAAATGACAGGTTGGTTTGTATGAGCTTATAACCATTGGCAGCAATATCTTCATCACTCGATAACGAAATTGATATAATATAGAGCAATGGGACGACAAAAAGGAAAGAAATTATTGTAAATATAAAATTTATCGAATATCTTGACATTCTATTTGTTCTCATTGTTTACTCTCCTAAAACAGCGCATTTTCTCTGCTATATTTTCTGATCAGCATGTTGGATACGAGCACCATCAGAAAGCCCACAAGCGATTGAAACAACCCCGTTGCCGCTCCCATGCCGAGTTCACCCGTATTTTTCAATGCCCTGTAGACATATGTATCAATTACATCCGTAACGGGATAAAGAATCGACGAATCCCTTGATATGAAGTAAAACAATCCGAAATCCGAATAAAATATTTTTCCGACATTGAGCAATGTCAGCATAATGATTAAGGGCTTAAGAAGAGGCAGGGAAATATACCATATTTGCTGCATTTTCCTGGCACCGTCGATTGACGCCACCTCATAATAGCTGGAATCGATTCCCAGCAAGCCGGTATAGTATATCAAACAATAATATCCCGCACTTTTCCATATAAAAGCGATTGCAAGAATAAACACCCAGTATTTTGGTTCAAAATACCATACAACCGACTGCAGCCCAATATCCTTAAGAAGATTGTTCAACCCTCCGAAGTCATAATTCAAAAGCGCATAAGCGGAATATCCGGCGATAACCCAGGAGATAAAAAAAGGAAAGAACAGGACGGTCTGAAAAACCTTGACCGATTTCCTGCTTAATTCAAAAAGCATAAGTGCAAACGCTATGGATATAACGGTACCTGTAACGATGAACAGAAAATTCAGTGAAAGAGAATTTTTTACTATCTTCAGCAGATCCCTGGAGGTGAAAAGGAATTTGAAATTATCAAATAAAACCCATTTGCTTCCGAAGATGCCTTTGGACGGGATGTAGTTTTTAAAAGCAATGATGATTCCAAACATCGGAAGATATGAAAAGACAAATAGAAATAACAGACCCGGAAGGCTGAGAGACAATAACTCAATATTCTCTTTAAAAGTCTTAATGAAACTCTTTGATCTTACTTTGCCCATTTGTTCTAGCTCCTTTGACGATTCAGCCGCTGAATTTGAAGTGTTTTAAATACCATAACACCGGGTCCGGGAATTTAACATTTGCAAATAGAAGTTTTACTGTAAACGGCACTGTAAATCTGTAGTTTTTCTGCACAAGGTCAAGTAAAAAGCCTTATAATCCTGTGATTATAAGGCTTGGAAGGTGATTTGGCTTATTGTTAAATTAAATTGCTTTAATGGCATTTTTTACAGAATAATCCTTGGGGGTGGTACCATATTTCTTTTTAAACAGCCTGTAAAAATAACTTTCATTTTCAATCCCGATCTTCACAAGTATTTCATTGATACTCAGATCGGATTTGTACAACCATTCTACCGCTTTTTCCAGCCTGACCTCATTCATATAATCCGAAATGGTCATATGGGTATAGATCCTGAAAATTTTATTGATGTGATAATAGGACATTTTAATCATGGAAGCAATTTTTTTGGAGCAGAGTCCATTATCGAAATAATTCTCGCGGATAACCTGTTTAATTGCATCGACCAATACAATATGCCTGCCGCTTTCTTTCGATTGCTTGTGAGCTTCCATTTGTTCCATTATTTCCATGATCCTGGCTTCAAGATCATGGAGGGTCTCCAGGTCGGAAAACTGTGAGATGAGTGCATTAAGATCGATGTAAACAGGCTCAAGCCTCGTATTTTTAATTTTCTCCAGAGTGTCGTTTATACTGATGATTAGCCTCATGACAGAAACCATGATATAATCGTAATTCAGTCCCGATATCTCCTTTAGTATCGTACCGATGGTGCTGCCTATGCCTTCCAGATCTCCGCTGTTTATATCCTCGATTAATTTCTTCTCAAGCAGGTGAGGGAAACCAACCGCTGTGTTTTCTTTATTTTTCCTTACCGACTCATTCGTTATGATTACTGATTTTCCAACAACGTACCGATACATCGAATTCCCGAGGGTATCGGCATAGAATTTTGAAATCATGCTTTTATCAGCAATTTTTTCACTTAAGGCTACTGTCACGGATAGATTGAAATATCTCCGTATCAGCTCCTGGGCATCCGATATAAGCTCTTTTAATTTCGGATAGACCTCGTCAAATTCCTGATTGGTGTTTAAAATCATTGCAATCTGGTCATCTTTCATGTCTATGGCTTCATTCTTATAACAGTGTGAGACGATTTCACTTGCAATATTAATGATTGCAAATTTATACAGGCTTTGGTCGTTGGTATTATACTTCTGAATAAAATCCTTATAATTATCGATCCTTAAAAAGCAGACAATCATTTCATTTTCCAGATCAATTGACAGATAATTTTGCTTCCGGTTTTGCTCAAATTCCTTCTCTTTAATGGAACCGCTTTCCAGGAACAGCTTCCTCAGAAACGAATCCTTAAGGGTCCTTATATTGGCATTCACTTCATTTTTATATAAATTCAGCTGTTTCAAATGCTTTTTATGGACATCCTGTAAAAATAGTATCTCATCCTTCACGGAAGAATCCATACCTTCGGAATTATCGCCCTTATATTGTCCCACCAGTTTCCTTATTGGCTTATAAATCTCAACCGAAACGCTTAGTGAAATGAAAAATGCCGTAAAAATAAAGATGGCGGTTATGAGGATAACTTTCGATTTAACACTTTGTATGCTCCTGTACATGTCATCGTACGATTGTACCTTGTACAAAACCCAATTTGCATTGTTAACATTCAGATACGTGATAAGATAGTCTTTACCGCCGATTTTTTCCGTTACGAAATCCATTTCCTTTTGCTCATTGCCTTTTATGTTTTTTTTATGCAACCCGGTCAATGCCGTTTTTATGTTTTTTCTATCCTTCATATCCGTGTCGTCCAGGATGAATTTTTCCTTATCATCCAGAATATATATCCCGTTTTGCGTGCCGGCGGTGTATGACTCGCTCTTTTCTATGCTGTTAAAAAGCCATTCTGTTTTAACATTAATGATCAGAGCCCCTTCCATATTCAACTCTTTATCGACGGAATCATATAAAAAATAGCTGAAAACCTTATCATAGGCATTCGTGTCGGGATTTTCAGCTTCCCGCACGATGGGCGTCATTCTGGGAGGCTGTTTTTTATAGGCCCGGATTGTTTCCATAAGCTTCGTATCTTTATAATAAAGACCTTTAAAGGTTGAATAGTATGCCTTGTCGATATTGTTGTAAATGTAAATTGAGTGAAGAAATGGATAGACACTGATCAATGTATCATGGATGGACCTTATTTTTACAATCTGGTCAACCAGACCGGGATTTTTTGTGAACATAAAAAATGCCACATTCGGGTTAACGTAAGTTGAAAGGCATATGTTTTTAATGGTCTGATCCATCTGGTCAATATTGTCTTTCATCTGCAAAAGATAGTTACTGTTATAGCTTTTTACATTCTGGTCGATTATTTTTTCCGCCTGAAAATACAAGGAAATAGAAAACAACAATATGATTAAAAACATTGTTGTCATAACGCTGATCCGTATCCTTCTTAAAAATTTTCCGGGTCTGTAATTTCTAAGTACCGGTGCAAATATAACTTCCCGTATAAGTTTCTGAAAATGCAGTCCATTGCGGCCGGCACTTTCAGAAAAACGGGAAGTAATACTTGCAGTACTCCTAAAAAGCTGTAACAATATACTCCACTCCCTTATCGCCGGTTAATGTTTACAGATATCTGTCGCAATTCAGAAAGAAAGCCTGATATAGTAAGTACTAGTGAAAATATTGCTTGCCCTATGGGTTTCCAAAAATGCAGGCCATTGCGGCCGGCATTTCCAGAAAAAGGGGAGGTAATTTTTTCAGTGCCCCGGGTGTTGGTGCCCTAAACTCATGAATCCATCCTCCACCTTGATTTAAATGCATCCAGCGCCTCTTGCTGCATACCGCCTTCATTGCTTCTGCTGATATATAGGATGGTAGGGGTCTCCGGTGTCCAGCAATCGGCCACTTTATGGATGAATTCGGCCACCGTCCCGATCTGAGGGTTGTCCGTATGGCAGTAGTGCGGCAAAATCACTGCCTTCCCTCCAAAAAAGCGGTAAATGTCCGTCATATTCGACGAATATTGAGCCGCAAAATTTATGGAGCGAAGCCCTTCATTTTTAATTATGCTTTTAAAATAAGGCTCTTTCATTGTGCAGCTGTGGAGCAGCAATCCGCCGAATTCCCTGCTTATTATATTATTATAGTATACACCATATTCTTCATACATGGTAGGTGAAACCATTGACATTGTGTCATCGGCTATATATACACCCCTGTCGTTGGGAGCCCATATGCCGGGCCATGCTATGGGGACCAGATTCTTACATACCTCTTTAACCTTGCTTATGTATTCGATTACCACTTCCGTCAAAATACCAAGAAGTTTGTGAACCTGCTCCGGTTCTTCCGCCAGAGATGCGTAAAAGTCTTCCGTTTCCCACATCATTTCAGCAATGCCCAGGGGATTTTGGACATCGCCTATCCGCACTTCATATTCTCCCTCCGACTTCTCTGCAGCATACTTTATCAGCTCAATCTGCTTCCCGAGCAGGGAGGTCATGACATTTGGCACCTTTAGCCTGTCTACCTCCTTTGCATTAAAAATTACGGGACCGGCAAGATATTTATGACCATCGTCGAAGATTCTCTCCTGTCCTCCGAAGGCCATCGGTACCACATAGGTGCCGAGAGCCGCCGACAATATGGGGTGACTGTCGTCACGCCCTCTTACATGTCTGTCGCAGTCAGCTTTTGCAGCCCTGTAATGATCCTCAATGGAATCGGATGAAGTCCCCGGAGTCTTATCCATCCGATGAAGCTCATCCAGAAACAAGCCGGGCCTGTCAACATGCTCCAAATTCCAGATCCTTGCCAGAAGCTCTTTATTTTCCATACTTTTTCACCATTTCCCCCTGTTTTATATATTTTTATTATAGCAGGACATAGTATTGCAAGCATTGACTTTTTCATCAATAACAAGCATAATATCACCATGAGGAGAAATGGTATTTGAACAAGATCACCGTAATGGAAAACTTAAGCCCGGACGGAAATATTTATATTGATACGGATACGATAAATGAGCCGTCATATCCCATTCACAGCCATAAATTCCATGAGCTTGTGATTATTATGGGTGGTGCCGGCAAGCATGTATTGAATCAATTCACTTATCCCCTGGAGCCGGGAGACGTTTTCGTACTGAAAGGCTCCGATACCCATGGCTTTACCGATATGCACAACCTTTCGCTTTACAATATCATGTACCATCCCGACCATTTGAACTATTTCAATAACAGCGCCAAATCACTTCCGGGTTTCTATGCATTGTTTTTACTTGAGCCGATATACAGAAAGCAGCACAGGTTTCAAAGCAAGCTTCACCTGTCGCAGGAAAAGCTTCAGGACGTACACAGGATCGTTTCCCTCATGCATGCCGAACAAGACGCCAGGAATCCCGGATATGAAAGTATGGTTCATACCTATTTCATACAGCTTACCATCATGCTGTCACGCCAGTATCAACCGGCGCAGTTCCAAAATTCATACCGGTTTATGGCTCTTGCCGAAACCATCATGTTTATTGAAAATCATTATATGGAAAGCTTTACACTGGAACAAATGGCACAAACAGCCAATTTGTCTGTGAACCAATTTCTAAGGGTTTTCAGAAAACTCTTTGGTACCTCGCCTGTCAATCATATCAATAAGCTCCGTGTTATGAAAGCATGTGAATACTTTGCCTGCAGTCCGGAAATGAATGTGACCCAAGTGGCCTATCAGGTAGGATTTTCCGACAGCAATTATTTCTCAAGGGTTTTCAAGGCTTGCAAAGGCATCTCTCCGGCCTTTTACAAACATAATCTCCGTAATCAATAAAACAGGCTGACGATACGGATTTTATCCGTATAATGAATAGGAAGGATCTCTCCGACTGCACAGCTACTCCGCGCCAAGAACTCTGATTTCATCCACATGAGGGTCCGCAGTGCCCTGCAACTCACAATTTTCTTCCTTTAATACATTGATGTAATCAATAATGTCTCTTGTGATACGCTCGCCCATGCAGATGACGGGAATCCCCGGAGGGTAAGCCATGACCATTTCGCCGGAGATTTCACCGATGGAATTTTCAAGGGCTACAACCTTCTTGGGGCTGTAAAACGCATCCCGCGGCGAGACTATCATTTTCGGGCTATCCGGAATCTTTACCGAGCTCTTCAGCTTACGTGTCCCCGATTTGGAGGCGATATCCCTCAAGGCTGCGACCAGGGCTTCCAGGTCGGCGATCCTGTCTCCCAGACTCACGATTGCAAGGATATTATAGATATCTGACAGTTCCACCTGAATATTATATTGCTTCCGCAAAATGCCTTCCATTTCATAGCCCGTATAGCCAAGTCCGCTTACATTGATGCCCAGCTTGGTTTCGTCAAAATCGAAACACCCCGGTGTACAGCAAAGCTCTCTGCCAAAGGCGTAGAGCCCGTTGATGCCGTTTATCTCCTTCCTGGCCCATCGGGCTATTTCCAATACCTTGTCAAGCATGTCTTCGCCTTTCACGGCCAGTTGCTTGCGCGCGATATCCAGGGAACACATGAGGAGATAAGATGAACTGGAGGTACGGGTAAGGTTCAGCACCTGTTTGACTTTCTCAGGCGCAATAAAATTGCTGCGCAGCAGCAGTACCGAGCTTTGGGTCAATGAACCGGAGGTCTTGTGCATGCTGGCCGCACTCATATCGGCTCCCACTTCCATGGCTGTCAAAGGAAAATCATCGTGAAAGCACATATGCGCCCCATGGGCTTCATCCACCAGCGCAGCCATACCGTGCCTGTGGGCCGCCCTTACAATGGATTTCAAATCCGAAGCGACGCCATAATAGGTAGGATTGATGACAAAAACCGCTTTGGCATGGGGATTTTCATGGATGGCTTTTTTAATGCTTTCCACCGTCACGCCCATGGCGATACCCAGCCTTTCGTTGATTTCCGGCTGGATATAGACAGGCATTACGCCGCTGAGGATAATTCCGCCGATCGTAGATTTATGGGCATTCCGGGGTATGATTATCTTATCTCCCGGGTCGCAGGCGCTCATGATCATTGCCTGAACTCCGGCAGTGGTACCGTTTACCAGAAAGTACGCGTTCTGTGCGCCATAGGCATAAGCCAGAAGCTTTTCCGCTTCATAGATCACACCGGTAGGGTTGTTTGCATAATCCAGGTCTTGCATTCCGTTGGCATCCATTTGTAAAATGCGTTCGCCGACGTACTCCGCCAATTCCGTGATGCCTCTTCCCTGTTTATGTCCAGGCACATGGAATTGTACGACCTTGTCCTCCACATATTTTTTAACCGCGTCAAACAGCGGTGTTCTGTCCTGTTCCACCTTTGTCATGTTCCATCCCCCGATTCCGAAGCCTCCGGCAAAGGGATTTTCCCCACGACGGCATGAAAAGCCGGTACATAAGTGACACGGCTTTTTTCGGAAAGTGCTTGCATAGTATTTAATAAGAAGTTATAGCATTTGATTTCATTACCTTCCAATACTATTTAATACTATGTTTTTTTAGCCCGTATTGTGCTTGTCAACTCATTTGCGCTGCAACGAAGATAGCATTTATAAAATTTATAAAAGGAGGCGGGAAGGCTCCGATTACAGGGTTGACATTCTGAAATTCAAAGTATAACATTATTATGTTCTATTTCCAATGGGGGCATGCCCCCATACCCCTCGCTGCGGGCGGAATGAATTCGCCCTACGCTACACTTCGTGCGCCACGCCTAAACGTGACGTTGTTCAAAAACAGCAATACCTCCGATAAATCTGTCTCCAGGACGAGCCGGATTTGCGACAAGGTTGTCCGGAGCCAATTGAGACACATATGGAGGGATTGACTTTGAATTCTACACTACTGTTTTTAATTGCGGTTATTCCGATTTTATGGCTTATCATTGCCCTTGGCACTTCGCTGCTGGAAGTTCACCTGACTTCCCTGACCGCCCTGGCGCTTGCCATGGTCCTGGCTTTGGCCGCCTTCGGCATGACCGTCCCCGAAGTCTTCACCGCAGCTTTGGAAGGGGCTCTTCTGGGATTTTGGCCTATCCTGGCAGTGATTATTTCGGCCATCTTCACTTATAAGCTTGTCACTTTTACAAAAAGCATGGACCTGATAAAAACCATGCTCTCTGGAATCAGCACTGACAGGCGTATCCAGGTACTGGTGCTGGCATGGGGCTTTGGCGGATTTCTTGAAGCCATCTCCGGCTATGGCACCTCTGTGGCGATCCCAGCCGGTATTCTCATCGTACTGGGCTTTGATGCACTGCCTGCCGCTGTCATCTGCCTTGTGGCCAATACTGTCCCCACCGCTTACGGCGCTGTGGGAATCGCAGTTACAACACTATCCAAAGTCACGGGGCTGGACGTGGGGACTTTGAACTTTTATATAGGCATCCAGCTTTCACTTTTTATCGTATTGTGTCCCTTTGTCCTTGTGATAATTACAGGCAAAGGCTTTAAAGGACTGAAAGGCGTGCTGGGGATCACGCTTGTGTCCGGAGTTGCCTTTGCAATACCGCAGCTTCTTTCGTCCAGGTTCCTTACCGAACAGCTCCCCACCCTTGCAGGAAGCTTATGCAGTCTTGGCGCTACTATTTTCTGGGCTAGATTTTTTCATAAAGATAAAACGGCCCCGGCAACAGAAAGAATTCCTGCAAAGAAGGCTTTGTTGGCCTGGCTGCCCTATATCCTGATATTCTCGTTCATAATCCTAACCAGTCCCCTTGTGCCAGCAGTCAATGCACTCCTGGAGCATGTGAAAACCTCCGTAACCATCTATTCGGGAAAAGCGCCCGCCCTTATGACCTTCAAATGGCTAAACTCACCCGGGACGCTCATTTTTCTGGCTGCGGTCATAGGAGGTCTGGCTCAGGGAGCAAAAATCATCGACATCGTAAAGGTTTTCATTTCCACGCTGAAACAGATGTGGAAATCCGGGGTCACGGTGCTGTCCATTGTGGCGGTGGCAAAGGTAATGGGCTACAGCGGCATGGTGGCGTCCATCGCGGCAATGCTGGTAAAGACCACCGGCTCGTTCTACCCCTTCATCGCGCCGTTCATCGGCACCCTGGGGACATTCCTGACAGGCAGCGACACCTCCTCCAACGTGCTGTTCGGAGCCTTGCAGAAGGAGGCGGCGGGACTCATCAATGCGAATCCGTACTGGCTTGCAGCCGCCAACACTGCCGGTGCCACAGCGGGAAAAATGATCTCCCCGCAAAGCATAGCAGTGGCGACCTCCGCCGCAGGACTTGCCGGATATGAAGGGCGGATTTTCAGGAAAACCATCGGCTACTGCCTTGGCTATGTTTTCCTGCTGGGGATATTTATCTATGTGGGAATGAAGTTATTGTAAAAAAACAGGAAACCTTATTCCTCGTAAACCTTCCGGACACCCTGCAGCTCCTGCAGGTCACTCATGATCCCTTTGCCGGCAAGGCTGCCGGGGGCTTTTGCTACAAGCTTCACAACGAAATGCTCGTTTTCATTGTTGATAAACTCTATATTCTTGATGTACGTATTGTATTTGTCAAACACGCAACTGATATGGCCAATCTGGCCCGGCTTGTTCTCTGATTCGACAAAAATGGTTTTGTATTGGACTTTTTTGGGGAAGATGATCTCCATCTTTTTTAAAACGATGAGGGTAATGAAAATAAGGACCGTCGCAAGAATAGCCCCCGCATAAAAGCCTATCCCCGTGGCTATGCCCACACAGGATACCGCCCACAGGCTTGCTGCGGTGGTAAGCCCCTTTACATTGAAGCCGTCCCGGATGATGGTCCCCGCTCCCAGGAAGCCTATCCCGCTGATAACCTGGGCCCCGAGCCTTGCGGGGTCCACATTGGCAATCCCTTTATATCTTTGAAAAATAAATTCGGAGGTAATCATGACAAGCGCCGAACCCACACAGACAAGGATATGGGTTCTGAAACCGGCAGGCCTGTGGGTATGCTCCCGTTCAAAGCCTACAATTCCTCCAAGTATGCCTGCAAGCAAAAGCCTTACAAGAATTTCAAGGTATTGTGACATGGTTTAATTCCTCCTTCCTTCAATAAACAGGATTACTTTCTCAACGTGCTCATGAAAGCAAGTTTATTACTGTTTAATGGGAATTATACCACCGGATCATCACAAAATACAAGAAAATCTACTTTTGTTGCCTATTTTGCATAGGCATAGGTCTTGTTTTCATTCTTAAGCTTCCATTCGGCATAGCTGCCTATGGATTTCAGATTGTCCGTGATAGCACTCCAAACGTCGGGCGTCTCAAAATTCAGCCGCCAGGCCGCCGACCCCGCAAGCTTGTACTTGTGTACCAGTGAGGTCCTCAAGTTTAAGGAATTTATATCCTCCAGCCACACCTTATAGGTAGAGCCGCCTTTCTGATACTCAGCGTAGAACTGTCCGTGGGCGTCCTCCCAGATGACGGGCGCTTCATTTTCCGCCACCTGCCTTCTTGCCTCTTCCATGGAAAGGGCCTGACTGGTCAATTCCGTATTGCCGTTTTCACCGGGCGTCAGCTTCCAGAGCCGCGTATAAAAAGGAATACCCAGTATCAGCTTCTCCGGAGGAATGGAATTCAAAAAAGTAGCGATGGTCCTGTCCGCCCAGTCCACTTCAGAAACGGAGCCTGCCGTCTCCCCGCCGCTCCAGTGCTGATCATACGCCATCAGGGCGACGAAATCCACGATCTCGCCCAAAGCCTGCCTGTCATAGCAGCGCAGCGTATTGATGTCAATGGATACGATGAGACCCTGTTCTCTCAGCAGCGGAGTGATTTCCCTGACAAATTGCGTAAGCGCGTCCTTATCGCTGTCCAGCAGATTTTCAAAATCCAGGTTGATGCCGTCCAGCTTGTATAAGGCTGTAAACGCCAGAAGCTGCCGGATGGCGTTGTCCCTGGCGTCTGTATTCCGCAGAAAGCCTCCGGTTTTTTCCGCATCTCCGAAACTGTTGCTAAAAAGGGCCCATACCTTATAACCGTTGTTATGAGCCCATTCTACATATTTTGCATCCGCTCTGTTTTTGATTGTGCCATCCTGCTGGATGACCTGAAACCAGGTAGGCGAGATGACGTCAAGGCCCTCGATTTTCTTTCTGGAAGAAAGCTTTAGCGTATTGCCGTAGGTATAGTCCCAGGCCATATTGATCTTGCCGTTTTCGGGCTTCCATGCCGCCTTCTGTCCATCCTCCTCAGGAACCTTGGAAACCAGCTGGAGCTTCGCCACGACGAACTTTTTCTCGACATAGCCCACGATGCCGTCCGAAGTCCTCACCTTATACCATTTTTCATATTCATCAAATACTCTCATAGTATGGTTATCGTCCAGGTTTTCAAATTTTTTCAGGATCGGCTGACGGATGGACATCCCTTTTCTCACAACAGCCTCCGCATCGATGGGGTCCGCTGTCTGCCGGACCCTGTTTTTAAAATCAACGACAACAACATTGTTCTCTTTTAACAGACTAATCTCAATCCCATAAAAATCACTGAGAAATTCCAGCGGAACATACACTTTGCCCTGATCCTCGGTGACAGGGATATTGAGTGAAACAGGCTTATTGTTGACAAATGCCTCCAGGCTGTCGGTTTTCATCCGTATGACCCTGTCTTTGGTGGTTATATTGAGCTTATGGAGCTCCTTGTCCCAGTTTATATTCTTGTCGATATATTCCCTGACGATCTCAAGAGACAGTAAGATTTGGCCGTCAATGATTTTCGGCGGCGCCCCTTTGTCAATAACGTCACCTTCGATGACAAGGCTCACTTTGCCTTCTTCAAAGGCCGCCACAACATCGTTATTCGGCATGTAAAAAAAGTAATATACCGCATAAGCTGTCCCGCACAGACAGGCGGTTATGACAACGATTGAAGCCATGATGACTGCCAGATTTCTTGCCCTGTGCCTACCGGCTGATTCTCTCCTCATCCCGTACAATAATCCCCCAATTCAGATTAATCCCATTATCCTCAATATATTGAAAAGGACGCATTCTTCTTGTCTTCACCCCTGAGGAATACCTCCTGTGGGTGTGTCCCCTTACATTATACTACAAAATTCAACATTGTCTTTCTATTATAATATTATATCGGTCCCCCTCATATGTTAATAAAATATTAAAGGGCGATCCATGCCGCAGCAAAAATTGATCAGGTTCCAGCAATAAATGATAGGAAAAAACAGCCGGAAAATTATACAATAAAAGCATAAAAAAATGGAGGTGTCGGAAATGTCGGAAATACCCGTTTATAAAGATCAAAACCTTTCCTTTGAAGAACGCGCCCGGGATCTGGTCTCCAGAATGACCCTCGAAGAAAAGACCACCCAGATGCTTTATAATGCTCCTGCCATCCCCCGCCTGGGAATCCCCTCCTACAACTGGTGGAATGAAGCCTTGCACGGCGTCGCACGCGCCGGCGTTGCAACCGTCTTCCCCCAGGCCATCGGAATGGCGGCAACCTTTGATGAGGAGCTTCTTTTAAAAATAGCCGATATCATATCCACCGAAGGCAGGGCCAAGTACCACGAATTCCAGAGGAAAAACGATCACGCCATATACAAGGGATTGACCTTTTGGTCCCCCAACATCAATATTTTCAGGGACCCCCGCTGGGGAAGAGGCCATGAAACTTACGGCGAAGACCCCTATCTCACAGGAAAGCTGGGTGCCGCCTTTGTCAAGGGCATCCAGGGAAATGATCCGAAATATCTGAAGGCAGCCGCCTGTGCCAAGCATTTTGCCGTACACAGCGGACCGGAGAGCGAAAGGCACTCTTTTGATGCCGTCGTTTCAAAAAAGGACCTCCGCGAAACATACCTTCCCGCTTTCAAGAAATGTGTACAGGAAGCAAAAGTCGAAGCCGTCATGGGAGCATACAACCGTACCAATGGCGAACCCTGCTGCGGAAGCAAGACCTTGCTGAAGGACATATTGCGGGAGGAGTGGGGCTTTAGCGGCCATGTTACCTCCGACTGCTGGGCAATCAAAGATTTTCATGAAGGCCATGGAGTGACCAGGACAGCCCCTGAATCCGTTGCACTTGCAGTAAATAACGGCTGCGACCTGAATTGCGGCAATATGTATTTGAATCTCCAGATCGCATACAATGAGGGTCTTGTAGACGAAGCGACCATTGACAGGTCCGTTGTACGCCTGATGACAACCCGCATGAAGCTTGGCATGTTTGATTCTGCCGAGGATGTCCCTTATTCAAGTATTCCTTATGACGTAAACGGCTGCCGGGAGCATGAAGATTTTGCACTTGAGGCGTCAAAGAAAACCATGGTGCTGCTAAAGAATAAAAACAACCGTTTACCCCTCGATAAAAACAAAATAAAATCCATCGCGGTCATCGGTCCCAATGCCGACAGCAGAGAGGTGTTAAAGGGCAATTACAATGGCACTGCCTCCCGTTATGTCACCGTACTGGAAGGCTTACAGGATGCTGTCAATCCGGATACCAAAGTATATTATGCCGAAGGCTGCCATCTTTACAAAGACCGGGTGGAAGGCTGTGCAGAGCCCGGGGACAAAATTTCGGAGGCTTTGACGGCAGCGGAAAGAGCAGATGCTGTAATCCTGTGTCTGGGGCTCGATCCATCCCTGGAAGGTGAGGAAGGGGACGCTTCCAATGCCGACGCATCAGGGGACAAGAAACATCTGAATCTTCCCGACATGCAGCAGGAACTGCTTGAAGCCGTATCTGCCACCGGAAAGCCTGTGATACTGGTTTTACTTTCAGGAAGCGCATTGGCTGTAGGATGGGCAGAGGAAAATGTGGATGCCATTCTTCAGGCCTGGTACCCCGGAGCCCGTGGAGGCAATGCCGTGGCGTCCCTTATTTTCGGCGAATACAGCCCTTCAGGCAGGCTGCCGGTGACCTTTTACAGGACCACGGAGGAGCTCCCTGATTTCCATGACTATTCTATGGAGAATCGGACCTACCGGTATATGAAAAATGAGGCGTTGTATCCTTTTGGCTACGGCCTTTCCTATACCACCTTCACCTATAGCGATATCAAGCTATCCGCGACCCGCATAAAAGCCGGAGAGTCATTATCCTGCAGCATTAGGATAAAAAATACCGGAAAATTTGCTTCGGATGAAACTGTTCAACTATACATCAAGGATGTAAAAGCCAGCGTCAGAGTACCCCACCACCAGCTAAGAGGGATCCGGAAGGTGCATCTACTGCCAGGGGAAGAAAGAGAAGCAGTCTTTGAAGTATCACCGGAGGACATGATGCTGTATGACGAGAATGGCAATCCTATTCTGGAGCCGGGAACTTTTGAAGTTTACATCGGGGGCAGCCAGCCTGATGCGAGAAGTATGGCGCTTACCGGTCAAAAGGTTGCAAAGACGGAGTTCGAAGTGATTTGAGGAACATAGATGGAATTGGAGAAATCCAATTCCATTTTTACTTTATCCAACAGCTTTAGCCGTGGAGAAGGCTCCAATACTCATGTTGCACTCTTTGTTGCGTACTATACTCCTTGTTGTTTGCAATCTTCAATATCCCTTCTTCATTTTCATGATTGTATCCTTTCACAACTACAAAACCCTTTCAACTACGTGTCCTACAAGGATGCAAAAGCTATCCGCAAGGATTTGAAAGGTGTTTATACTACTATTAATGCTGTGCTATAATGGTAAAATACGAATCACTTAATGTATTACAGAATTTTCAAAATGAAAGGAACCCATTCCCTATGAAAAACGAAGTTTATGATTTTTCGAAAATCATGCAATGTTTTTGGAAAACAAATAGAATGTATGACGAATCTGTACTCATGGTTTCAGAAGATGGTAATCTACCTGAAGCCAGACTGCTGTTTAACCCCCATTCAATCGTATCCGTCAGGAATTCACATTGGGATATGGAATATAGTGAAGGGACAGACTGGACCTTTGAGGATGGGAAACTTAAATTATTAAAAGGGACTAGAGCGGAATTTTTAACTAAAGGGGAATTGTATCCAAGCTCGCATATGGAAGGATGGACTTTCGACAAACTTGGAGGCGGCCATGTATTATTCCATGAAGGGCATTATTTTCACGACAAGCAATTGTCAGTAACCTATACTATTTCACAAAACTCATGGAAAGGTCCTGTACCATCCTATCAGGGTGACCGGCTTTCGGTTACGATGAATAAACTGGAAAATAAAAAGCCTATAAAGCTTATCCTTTTTGGCGACAGTATATCAGAAGGGGCAAACGCAAGCTACATAACCGGTGTCCCCCCTTTTATGCCCAGTTGGGGAGAACTGACCGCAAGAAAGCTAACGGAAGTTTACCAGTGCCCTGTGGATTTTAAAAATCCCTCCGTAGGAGGAAAGGATTCAGCGTGGGGAAAGAACAATGCACACCACCTTGTTTCCATCGAGAAACCCGATCTTGTGATTATCGCATTCGGAATGAACGATGGGACAGCAAAGGTATTGCCGGCGGTATTTAAGCAAAATATATCTTCCATCATCAAAGATGTAAAAACCACAAACCCCGGAACGGAATTTATTCTTGTTTCCGGAATGCTGGCCAATCCCGAAACATATTTTTCCGGATTGCAAGCCGAATATAAACAGGTACTCCAAGAGCTTACAGGGAATGGTGTGGTCCTTGCAAATATGACCGATATACATCATGAACTGCTTAAATATAAGAAACTCACCGACATGACCGGCAATAATATAAATCATCCGAATGATTACCTGATAAGATGGTATGCACAAGTAGTTTCTGCTATTCTGATAGAAAATATCAAATGAACTCGTAAAGCTGCGGAGGCTGTGAGAAGCAGTGGATAACCACAAAACTTCTCACAGCCTCTGCCGGAACAATCATTAAACTAAAACGGCGATGTGATTTGATTTTTTTTGGAACAACACATAGTGAAATGTTTATATCTTTTCAATCCCATACAATATCGCGCTAAACTCTACCTCCAACTGCAACTCAAGGCCTTTCACCAGCTTGCTGCCATCGATTATTGCTTTACTTTTTTCCGGGAATGAAGTCACTTTATATTTCATGTCTTTATTTATTTCCTTTAAATTTACAGTGAACTTGTTTTCATCACTTTTCAGCCTCCAAGCTCCAACTAACAATTTTGAGGCGGCAGAATCATTCATTTGAAGCACCAGCCAGCCCTCAGTGTATTGAAGAGAAGCATTTGGCGTATGATGATACAATTTGGGTCCCCCAAGCACAGCTCTCCATTTTTTGTAAAATACAACGGCTTCTGTCAGTATTTTTCTTTTTGCTGCGGATAGGTTCTCAATTTCTCCGCTAATATGCATTCTTCCCATCATAGAATTGATCAAGGTAAATACATAAGTGCTTTCATCTGCAGCATCTTTTAAAATAGACCAGTTGCCTATTTGAGAAGGATGAATGTATTTACTGACACCATAGAATACACTGCTTAGCCGGAACCACTCTGCCTGATCTGTGATCGAAGAAAGGTCAGAACGTGCAAGCAGACCATAATCCAATCTATTTCCACCACTGGAGCAGTTCTCAATAATAATGTCAGGATATCTGGCTCTAATGTCCTCCAACCATACATAATATCCTCTGATGTTGTCCAGTAATCCCTGCCCAAGGCTATCTCCGCTATTATTGCAACCTAACCCACAGTCAGTATTATAATCAATTTTAAAATACCTGAAGCCCGCATTGTAAAGCTTTTCAACCACACCTGCTGCGTATTTCCTTGTTTCAACGTCCCCGAAATACAAAAATCTTCGATGGTTGTCTTCCACAAACCCAGTTTCATTTCTCATAAAATACTTCGTATTTTCCCTAAAAGCTTGTGAACAATCTGCCGCAATCTCTATTTCCAGCCATATGCCCGGAAGCATTCCATTTTTAATAATTTTATTTGCTGCTGCTTTTATTCCATTGGGAAACCTGGATGGATGCGGTTCCCAGTCACCGGCATGCATAAACCAATCGCCTGGATTCATATTTTCGTGATATTTAAAAAACCATCCGGCATCAATTGCATAAACTTCAACACCCGTATTTTCCAGGGCCTCCAGATGCTTCTCTATTGTTTCTTCCCTTACCGCTCCATTGGTTGAGTTCCATTCATTAAATATTACCGGAAAGCTTTTATCCCCCTCACTTCGCTTGATCAGGACATTTGCACGATGTTTATGCATTGAATTCAAAGCATCCGCTATGTCTCCCTGAGTGCAAGATATTGATACTTTTATCGATTGAAATTCTTCCCCCGGCAGCAGCCTTTTTGACCAATGAGCATACGTATGATTTCCCAAACCGCCCTGTATATGCAGTCCGTCATCATTGAAACCTGAACCTCCGATTTCAAATCTCCATGAGCCTGAATGCTCAAGCTGCATACACCAGAATATTTTTTGTCCCAATTCTTCCACTAAGAAAAACGGCGCATATTCTTTGCAGGACCATGAACCCGTATTTTCTACATGCCAGCCTCCGATGCTGAATTTATTAAACAGTCCGGCTTCTTCGGCAGTCATTGTTTTCATTTGTCCTTCCCAGCACCATGACGAAGGGAAGCTGTGAATAAGCACTTCTTTCCCCGGCATATTGCTCGCAAAATAAGGAAACCCATAAAGTGCGCAGGAACCAAGATGTTGAATATTTATGGGGACTGTTGACGTATTTCTTACTATGACCTCCCTGGTGATGGCAGCAGAATTATCATACAGGATGTATTGGTTATCAATTTCAAGCCCTGACTTTTCATCAAATGAAGTAATGGTCAGAACTTCATACCCTTCAGAAATATTTTTTTTGATTTTATAATCCTTGAACTCGGCTCTGCTACTGGCGCTGCAACCTGTAAAGCATACTCCGTGATGCTTCAGCCTTCCCTCGTTGTTAATATGCACTTCAGCCTCCGGCTGATGTTCTTTGTTCATGATCCTATCATAGTCTATTTTTTTTACGCTTTCATTGGGCAAATAGCAAATGTGATGAAGCTTATTCTCCTTCAAACCAATTTTATAGGATGAACAGTCATTCCTTATTGTCCACCTGCTATTTTGTGCATCATACTCAATCATCCGATTCTCTCCAGAAGTTTACTTTTTATTGCTATAATTACTGTATGAAAATTAGTTTTTGGTACTGCTGCGAAACATTTTAATTATCCTTCGAGAGATAACGCGTTCAAAGCGTTATTTCTCGAAGGCGCATAAATGCATAGTTTCATTTTCAATTCATCGTAATGGTTGGATTCCAATTTGTAGCATCGTTGTTGACATCTCCATTACAACGAACAATAAAATGTATTGTATCTCCTTGTTTCACCGACATGTTGCTGAAATTGATTGGATGACTTAAGGTATCATTTATCGCAAGACGATATAATTGAGTATAGTTCTTGATTACTAATACTTCAACACCATTTCCTCCACTTCCTTTGACGGCACTGCTTGTTATTGATATTGTCCCGTCTCTGGGAGCTGCCCAGGTTCTTACGGAGTCTCTTGCAGTACCCATATCCGGATGTTGATAGTTGCTGGCTACCAGGCAGTAGGTACTGTCGCCTTTCCAACGATTATTTGCAGCATCCCAGTCCAGCATATAAAAAGACAATACGTCATAAACACCTATATTTACTCTTTGGTACATCCAATCATTAAAACCCTGTATTGAACTAAAATCAGATGACGCAGTCCACGAGGACGCCTTTTTCCAAGTAATCGCCGGGTCCCAAAAGGTCGTATCAAATGAAATACTCCCGTTTTTGTTGATTAAAAAGTCAATCCGATCACCTGCATTGACTCTTATCCCGGATACATTTGTATTTATCCCGGTAGTGTTTGTCCCTGCCAAACTTTGCGAAAATACATCCGCACCATTTTTTTTAATCATTACCCCTACGCCATCACCGCCTGTTGAAACCATTTTTGCTATACCGGTTATGGAAATAACTCCTGAGGCTGGAGCTACCCACCTTCTCACTGAGTCTGGGCCTGCGTCAGGGTGTTGCCAATCTTTACCCACCAGGCAATATGTTGTGCTGCCGTTCCATCTGCTGTTCGCAGTATCATAAGTCATATTCGCGGAGCTAGTCCCATTCGACTCTAAATAATACCAATTATCACTTCCGTTGGTTGGTGCAAAACCCGAGGAAGCAATCCAGCTTTGCCCTTCAGCCGGCATTGTTACAGCGGGGGGAAACTCCTGTGCCGCATTATAGATAGTGTCTGTACAGTAAGTATAGTTCGATGGATAGGTATTTGTAAGAGTTCCATCTACTTTAAATAATTCTTGGCTTGAGGCGTATCGCTTAACCCTGTTTCCAGCTATAACGCCCTTGCTGTTGGTATTGTGATAATGTCTCAAAAATGCCGGAGTTAAATCTGCATTGTTTTTGCCACAATTATAAATGTTATTGTTTATTATGTTCGTCACATAATTATTCATCAGAGGATTATCCGTTGCTGAAGAATTGTCGAAGATAAGAAACGCAGCATCATCGCAATCGTGAATATCACATCTTATTGTGGTTACATTTTTGTTTTTTGCTTCGTAATCAATCGCAACCCCGTCAACTCCGGCAGTACCATCGGTAATATCATATATACTGCTATCCTGAATAGTAAGATTTTGACACTCTGCAAACATTACGCCTGCAATACCATGCCATACACCATTCGGATAACCAACATGACTGATGGATATATTTTTTATAACTCCATTGTTAGCTGCAACAAATTGTGCTCCTTCATCCGTAGCATTATATACAGTGACATTGTCAACAAGAATTCTTGTAGTATTTTGAAGTGCAAATCCAGCGGCAACATTGGTAATTGTATTGTTTTTCAATGTTAAATTATCAAAGCCATTCATAAAGATTGCCGTTGACCTATTAATCAATGGCCTTTCCGAATTACCAAGATCTGAAAGCACCCAGCGGCGTCCGTTTACAATATTGTTGAATTCACAGTTTTCAATCCATACGCCTGCACCTCTGGGACGATTTATATTTAAAACTGTAATACCATACTCTGCATTCTGTATCTTTATACCCGTTATCTTCCACCCATAATGCTGTTTGATATTTATACCCACCTTCACAGTTGTTCTTGCATCCGGCGCGTATGGATAATCAAGCTCAGTGTCGGGAAGAGATGCGGGATTGCTGATTACCGGCTTACTGCCGGTACCATAGCTTCCAATCTCAATCATGCTTTCATTTGTTCCGTCTCCCTTAGGGATTAGTGTCTCGCCTGTCCATGTATCCCCACACTTCAAAAGAATTTTATCTCCTGCATTGAATGTTGTGGTATTTACCCTGGAAAGCGTCTTCCAGGGTGTGGTTATTGAAGTACCCTCATTGTTGTCGTCCCCTGATGAGTAACTTACGTAGAAAGTCGAAACTGCCGCTTCTGCCCGTGCTGCCGGTAAAATATTCAGGAATATCATTGCTGTGATCATTAACGCCGCAAATCTTTTTACTTTGTACATAAATTAATCCTTTCTGACATTCGTCGCATCTTTTCCAGTATATAACTCGCCCTTAACATTTTTTCCCATATTGATAAACTGATTATCCTTGATTGTAATATTGTTGGCTGAATCGATAAAGATTGCATAGTATGGATCTCTCATGTGAAGCAAGGATACATTCATCTCATTGGCAATTGAAGTTACCGGTTCAGCATAGGGATTATCGATAATATTCCCTGAAATTTCGCTATCGGCGAGGTTGTATCCAAAGAAAGCACCCACTCTGCAATTCTTAAAAACATTATCCTTGACTACGATATTATAATTTAATATTGTTTTTTTCATCATCTTATTCATTTTTGTATTAGGCTCGCCGAATACGGCAATAGCTCCCGGCCATACCTGCCCGTTGAAGGAATTTCCGCATTCGGAAATTGTATTCGACCGAATTGTTACTCCATTTGGGAATGGACCTTCTGCCCAAAATCCTGCACCTACCATATAAATTGCATGGGTATTCGTCCTGCTGATTATATTATTTTCTACTACTGTGTTTGGCCCATGAAGTCGCATCCCCGCGCCATGTCCATCATGGAAATAAGAGTTTTTGATAACCGTACCCGCGCCACCGATATCATTGCAATCAGCCATATCGAATTCTTTCACAGCAACTGCCTTATCCAGTTTTACACGATAAAGCTCAATTCCACTAAAGGGCCGGATAACAATCCCTCTGTTTTTCATCATTTGGTCGATTGTCCTGGCTTCTAAAGAATCCTCCTGTTTTAGTGAAACGATCTTCGCTTTCCCGAGTTTTTTACCATTTACCGTATCAATGAAATTTAACTCGGAACCTACTTTATAGGTTTTTTGGAAAGGCGATGCAATCAGTAATTCTTTGTCTGACACTTTTTTATAAACATACGCTAAAAAGCCATGAATATTAAGAAGGTCATCTTCAGAATAGCTAAACTCACATCCATCCAGCGTAGGGCCTTTTTCCATTAAAGATGAATGGAAACCATCCGCAGTTGTGGTCATCAATCTGTCTGTCCCAGGACATCTTATTATTTTTACATTTCGGTAGATATTCCCGCCTTTTCCTCCTTCCTCTACAATCCCCATAGCGGGACTGGTATAAAGTGTAACATTTTCGAATTTGAGTTTTTCACAGCCTTCGCTGAATACCGCTCTTCCACCATTTCTCATTGGCAGCACTACTTTGTCGCCCGCAACCACATCCGCCTTCATAATAAATAATGCCAGATCGGTGAAGCTCATCCTGTACTTATTGTTATTTAAAGGCTTTATTTCTTTCAGAAAACTATTTGTAGAAAACTGTACTTCCCTTGTCGTATCATTTCCCTTATAAAATAGAACACGTTGCTGCGGCTTTACACTGGTATAATTTTTCAGCTTGGCGGAATAATCCTCATCTACCTCAAAAGTAACCGTATTGTCTGTATAATTTACATCAGTTACCGTGCCTTGAATGAACGGAAGATTTTCATAGTCCAGTGTAACACCTGTAATTGTTACATTGCTGCAATTTCTAAGATGAATAATTCCATCGGACCCTTCTTGGATAAAGTGAACACCTTCACCGAGAATTGCAATATTTTTTGCACCTTGAAGTGCCATTTTTATAGCCAATTTACCAAACCTATAATAACCCGGCGTAATAACAAACTCTTTTTTATTATCCTTTATCGCAGCATTTAGCTCAGTCATCAGGGTACGTGCAGCTTCCCTCTGTTGCTGCTTCTGTTTTTCGGTTTGGTTCAAAATCTCTTCGGTAAACGGTTTGCTCCCAGCCAAATTTACTTCCTCTTTCCTTATATTGTCATCGTTTTTCACTGCCGCAGCAACTTTCGCCTGAGAATTAAAGCAGGCTGCAAGCATCAGGGTGGATACAATTAAAAGGCTGCAAATACTCATTGATCTTTTAGTTTTCATGTAAACATCTCCGTTCACTTATTTTTGTTCGATAAAACAAAATTTTCAAACCCATCCTTTCCGTACTTGCTCTACATCTTCACCGCACCTGATGTCAATCCTTCAATATAAACCCTTGAGCCGAAAAGGAATATAAGAAGCAAAGGTATCGTTGAAAGAACATACCCTGCATACATCATTCCTGATTCCGCTCCGCTTGCACCCTCTACGAATTTTACATTAAAAAGCCGCAAGGCTACAGTAATCGGCATTTTATCCATACTTTCCAGGAACATGAAAGGGGTAAAATAATCGTTATAGATATTCACGGCATTCATAACAAAAATCGTAGCCAGGATCGGTTTTGCTAAAGGCAAACAAATTTTGGAGAATAGCTTTGCCGTATTTGCCCCGTCAATCATTGCTGCTTTGTAAAGCTCTTCCGGCTGCCCATCCAAAAAGTTTTTGGTCAAAACCGAACCCATTACTTGTCCACCTGCCAGATATGGAAGGTAAAGCGCCCACCATGTGTCTCTTAAATGCAAAGTTTCTATTAATTTAATCAAAGGTGCAAGCGTAACCACACTAGGGACCATCATTAAAATCAGAATTGCTATGTAAAGCACTTTCTTTCCTGGAAACTCCAATCTGGAAAATGTAAATCCCACTATTGCAGATAAGAACATAATACTCACTGTTGAAACTGTAGAGATAATCACACTGTTGAAAAGGTTTCCTAGCAATTTATCAAACGCTTGATTGTAATTTGACAGGCGAACAGGATTTGGTAATCCAAATATATCAATCTTTATTTGAAAATTAGCTTTTAAAGACATTGTTATCAAAATATATATCGGCAATATTGTTAATAACAGAAGGATGATAAGTACTGCGTGCTTTGAATATTCCCTTACTCTTTCCAGTTTTCCGTTATTCATCAAATGCACCTCCAAAGTAATCCACTCGTCCTCTCCCCTTACAGCTTTTCAGTTGACGCCTTTACGCGCATCTGAAGAATCGTAGCCCCAAGTATAAAGATGAACATCACAAGCCCAAGAGCAGAAGCATAACCATACCTTCCAAAATTAGTTGCGTTATAAAACAGTTCAAGTCCCGGCACATAGGTTGAAACACCAGGCCCGCCTGCAGTAAGGAAGTAAACGCTTCCAAAATCCTGTATTGCACTGATAAAAGCAAGTATCAGTACCAGCTTTATTTGAGAGGAAATCAGTGGAAGGTCTATTAGGAAAATAGACTTCAGCCTGCTGCAGCCATCAATTTTCGTTGCTTGAAATAATTCAGGTTCAATACTTAACAGTCCGCCATAGTATATCAAGATATGAAAGATACTTGCAAATGGAAAACCAGTAAAGACGATTGACCAGATCGCAAGGTTTTCATCCGAAAGCCAGTTGTGCTTGAGATTTTCGAGCCCTAAGCTTCCCAGTAAAGAGTTCAGTACACCTATATTGGGTTCAAATATACCGGTTTTCCATAATAATGCTCCAACAATTCCAGGAACAATCATCGGCAGCATGAAGAGGAAACGATACATATATTTTGACTTCGTGCTTGTGAGGTTGAAAATCAATTCCGCAATCAATATAGGAACTGTCAAAATTTTTATATAGGTGGTAATTACCAAAATAAATACATTCTTTATTCCAATAAAGAAATAACCTTCCTCAAACATCATTTTGAAATTATCAAGCCCAATCCATCGAACTTTTGTCGATATATTGCTCCAATCGGTAAACGCTTTACTCAGCCCCTGGTATATCGGGTAATAGCTAAAGACGGCCAGAAGCGCAAATGCCGGAATTAAAATATAATAAGCAACCCTTGCTTTATAAATATCTTTTGCGAGCTTAAGTAAAAATTTTCTTTGTTTCGGAAAAATTGTTGCAAAAGAAATCAGCAAGGCTAAAATCAGTAACACAACCAAATACGTTGATACACTTCGAATTCGCTTCATCAGCTTCTCTGAGTATATTCTTTTATTGTCAAAAACCTGAACGCCTCCGGTCGATCTTGATATCGCCAGTTTCCCTCCGTCTTTTGAAAAAGCGGAGCTCCATACGGGCCGAACATCGCTGTCATTGTTCCAGTACAGTTCATTAAGGCTTTGATCCACCACAAACATCTCACCATGTGTTGTCCCTATCGCATATCTTTTCTTATTCAGTTCCAATCCAACACTGATAACTTGTGAACCTTGCAATAGATGAGGTTTAAGTGAAGTAACTAACTTCAAATCAGCGTCATACTTGTATATCCAGCCTTCCTTGGATATTGTTACTAAACTGCCGTCATTTTCATTGAAAGCCATGTCCGCTGCGGAATATTTCTGAACTACTTTTTTGACTGTATTTCCAGATGGATCTATCACTTCAATACTTCCATCGCCAGAAGAAACAATGAAGCTTTTGCCGCTATATAAAACTGAGTATGCCGCATCTTCTTGGTCTCTTCTCCATAACTCATTGCCATCTTTGTCCATGCAGTACAAGCTGTTTTTCATGGAAGAAAAAGAACCGGATACCAATATATTCCCTTGAGTATCAACCGCCATGTCCAGCGGCGGTTTTGATACAGATAATTCTTTATGAAGCTTACCGTCAGCTTGGCTCAAAATATAAATTTTACGGTCTGAGGATGCTATGTACAAATACTCATTATCGTTTTTAATTGCTACAATTCCGCCTTTTGTATTGAATTCCCATACTTTATTATAGGATGAATCCATACAAAACACTTTGTACAATCTAGTGCCGACTATAAGATGGTCATTTATGTACTCGATTATCTTTACCTCACTATCTGAGGCTATTGACTTGATTGTCATGTTTTGCGATACCCGTTCGGTATAAAGGCCCGCAAAAGTTAGAGAGATTGTTGCTAGCAATAGAATTATAAAAATCATAATGTACTTCTTTTGCCCGTGCACGTATTTATCCTCCTTGTAAAATCATACTCAGCATTGTACTGCGCTCTGCTGAGTATGATTTTCAAATATTTATGATTCCTGCCGCATCAATCCACGTTTGGCTTCACTTCCGGATGTTCAAGATCTTCAGGCTTCATTTTGGTTGCTTTTAGTATATTATCAAAATATTTTTCTACATTTTGCTGATTTTTCTGCCCCCACTCATCAATGCTTACTTTTCCTTTAAAATATCCTGTCGTATAAATATACCACTGTCTCGTGCTGGCGGCCAAAGAGCTTGCCGCGGCTGCAAATGAACTGGTAATCTTACCTTCAATATTTCCGACTTTCGAATCTACCTTGCCAAAAGTATCTTTAAGGTTTCCGGGATATTCTACATCATAAACGATATTCGGTCCAAGCAGAGAGCCACCCGCATCAACATTACCCTTCAAATAGATGCTCATTCCATCTTTGCTCGAATAGAACATCAGGAAGTCGACAACCAAATCGTTATGCAGGCTATCTTTACTGACAATGGCAACTGGATTGGTTGCAACATTAATCGACCTTGCAGGTGCGTCTACAAGCTCGCCCTCCATACTTGGATTTTTAAATACACCCCATTCAAATTTCGAATATGGAAACTCTTTTCCTTTTTCCTCTGCTTCCTTTTTGCTTTTCTCAAAATCTTTTTCATATTGCTCAATCAGCCCAAAGGTCCAGCTTCCATCCAGGATCATTGCTGCATCTTGCCTATATAGAGCGTCTCGCGGATCAACAAATCCATACCATGCATCCTCTCCTGCATACTTTGGAAATACTTTTTTCAGGTTTTCCAATACTGCTTTGTACTCGGGTGCATCCACTCTGATCTTTCCATCCTTTAACGCCTTATTGAATCTTACACTATTCACGTTCATATTTATTTTATCATCATTATTAGGGTCCATGGGATCGTATTTCCAAACACCGTCAACCTCCGGATCATAACACCAGTCTTCCGGCAGAGATTTTGATATATCAACATAATCTCTCAGGTATTGATCAAGGTATATTCTAAATAACCACTGACCCGATCCGGTTGTCATTGAATTATAGTCGCCGCTATTTCCGATTGGCTGAATACCCTTGTTATAAAGGGTCTCACAAATTTTTATCATCTCATCCCATGTTGTGGGTGTCTTTTCTGGGTCTAAGCCTGCCTTACGGAATAGATCCTTGTTATAGAACCACAAAACCTGGACTAATTCAGGAGAAAATTTCTTCCACTCCCCTTTGGCCAAATCAACATCCTGTGTGGCGAAATTGAACTGCTCCTTCCAAGGCTTATTTGAATAGGGTGATACCTTTTTTGCATAGGGAAGCAGGTTTAGAATTTTTACGTCATTCTGTGTATCCTCATATTTAACCAAATCTGCTTTGGTATCATTCGAATTCAGCTGAGTTTCCAGCCAAGTTTTGTATTCTTCTTGCGGCTTTAGGTCCACGACTACATTTACTTTTTTATGCAGCTCCATATATTTTTTTGCAACTGCTTCCCATCCGCCCAAATTCAAGTTTGCAGCTACATTTATAACGATTTCACCCTCTAGGGCATCCTCTGTTTGATTGATAGCTGATGAAGATGAAGTGCTTTCCTTTGTTTCATTTTTTGATGGTGCACTTGAACAACCTGAAAATACAAGCACGAATGTTAAAAGTGATGCGACAGCAATTATACTTCTCTTTTTCATTCCGTTTCCCCCATTAAATCTTTCTATTCCAATAAAAGAAGCTTCCATCCAACTTAAAATTATCGATAATTTACTTTCTAAACCAGTTTATATATGGTAAAACACTTCATGGGAGCGAATAAATCTCATGAATCATAGATACTAAAAAATTATATACACAATTAGGCAGGGCGCCGTAGACCCAGTAGAGATTACTTCTTTGCTCTGAAACTTCTAAGACCTACTACCGATGCACCGGCAAGAAGTATGTATGGCATTACCGACATATCGCCCGTTTTTGGGTTTTCAGCGGATGTTTGACCGGAAGTAGCCGCAGCTGCAGAAGCTTTAACAGCATCGGTGTCATTTACTGAATAAATGGTGAACTGCAAATCTCTCTCTGCAGCATCATTAGCTAACATTGATAAATAAGCGGAACCATTTTCTAACAAATCAGGAAGGAAGGAAAGATCTGTTTCAACCTTTGTCCCGTTGAATATAAAATCATATCCGGTATCAGCATTTTTCTTCATCTTAATTTTTAGTTTTTCACCCTTCGCAGGAGCTGCTAACGGAAAATTCGCACCATTCGAAGCAAAGCCCATCGCTTCACTTAATTCATAAAACTGAACCTGTAAAGTGCCATCGGAGTTTGGTCTCATAAGGACAACCAAGCCCTCGCCTGATTCTGGTTTTGTAATGTTAAAAGGTACCTTCTTATTCAAAAGGCTAATGCCATACCAATGATCAGAACCATCTTGAACATTTCCAGCATATTTGTCCAGTGAAAACTCAATACTGAAATCATTCAGGTCTACCGGAGTGCTGAATACAGCCCCCATATCCTTACTAAGATATTTACCGGTTCCTGTTACCTTAATAGCGCCTCCTACTGCTTCAGCCTTGTTACCATCCGATGTAAGTTCAGTCCAGCCTTTAATGCCTGCAGCAAAAACTGAAGTAGATATAAATGTCAATACTAAGCAGATTGATATAACAAAAAACATTTTTTTCATAAAAATCCTCCCTATGCTTTATTATGATACATCCATTATGGTAGCTAAATAATTTACTATCACCTCCGGCACCCTGCAGATTTATATTAATTGTGTTATAACTGCCAATAATAAAGTGCTTTGACTGCATTTGGAGCAAACAAAAAAGAGCTTTTAAAATAAAGACTTTTTAGTATATTTAACCAACTTAATTGTTTTTGTTAGTCAAATTATACTAATTTTTATAGGCCAAGTCAATATTTTTTTGCTCTTTTTTACTATAATTTTATATATTACTGGTGTCTCTTTGTTCAAAATTACAACTCAATACAATTCTTACCGGCGTTTCCAGCATATTATTTTGTTTTATATAGAGCATATCCGCTGCAACACTACCCATCTCATACCTCGGTATATGAATTGTGGAAATCTTAGGGTTGGAAAACGCTGATATCGGTAAGTCATCAAACCCAACAACCATACAATCCTGCGGAACCTTTTTGTCATTATCCAGCAGTGCTTTCAGACATGCTACAGCCATCATATCATCCGCTGCAAAAACTGCATCAAACGTTACCTTTCTGTTAATAATATCGTTCATGATTTCATAAGCTTTGTGCGGATCCCATTCTGCATCATAAATCAAGTCTTTGCTCAACTCAATTCCATTTGTCAGGATAGCATCACGATAGGCAAGAAAGCGTTCATCGATAAGATCACCATAAGGCTTCGTACTCAAAATATAATCAGCATGCCCTCCTCCCATTAGAACGATCTTAGTTAATCCTTTTTTAATAAATTTTTCAAGCATTGTTTTCGTTGTTTTATACGTATCTACGCAAACAAAATCGTTCTTTATGTTTTCTAAATTATTCATACCAATATTTATAACATTGTCGTACCGGGACTTGATTTCTTCTACGGCATTCTGACCCAGCTCCTCAATAACGACTAGTGAGTTCGCAGGAGAATCTATAATGCTTTCCATAACGCTATTATTTTGATTAAGCTCATCGGTTGTATAGTAAAAATCTATATAAAAGCCTCTTTGTATCAGCTTTTCTTCCAAGCCCTTGTATATCTGTGAGTAAAAAGAATGGTTATATTTATCTTCTTTCCCTGAGCCAAGAATTACCCCTACAGCATTCTTATTCTTTTCAGTTTTCTGCTCGTTGTCATTTCGTGCGTAGCCTAAATCCTGAATCGCTTTAAATATCTTTTTTATCGTGACATCACTCGCGCATTTTAAATCATTTTTATTGATTACTCTTGATACAGTCGATACGGATGTACCGCTTTCTCTAGCAATATCACTTAGTGTTATCTTCTTTTTCATAAACACCTCATAATTTTCAGTATTATATTACATATATAATACTTTATGGGTATAAACAAAGCAATGATTTTGCGTAATTCTAGTATAATTTTTTGTTTATTAATTACTTCCTTTATTCCACAACGAATCTTCTATCTTCGGAAGGTGAAAAGAAGGCAAAACAAGAAGTCCGGCATTGGAAGCGTACCTGGTTTATTCCCGGTGCCTAGGAAGGTTTTTAAGCTTAAATTCCATGCCAAGACTGTTATACTTACCTTCCCCAAGAGAGTGATAGGAAAGAAATTCAAAATTGCCAACATTTTCGAGTCCTTTTACAAATTCCTTTATTGCCGCTATGTCGTTTGTGCTGTCGTTGATCCCCGGGATAAGAGGCGTCCTTATCCAAAGCTCCTTGACCAGGCTTGATAACCGCCGTATATTCTGAAGGATTCTTTCATTGGACGCACAGGTCAGATGCTTATGCTTCCGGTTATCTATCCCCTTGATATCGCAAATGAATAAATCCACCAGCGGAATCACTTTTTCAATGGACTCCCAGGGAACGTTTGCTGCTGTTTCGACAGCCACATGCATCTGTGACTTTTTAATTTCTGTCAGCAGCTCCAACAGAAATCCCAGTTGAAGCAGGGGTTCTCCGCCTGAGAAGGTTATCCCTCCTCCAGAGTTTTCATAATACCGGCGATCTTTTTTAATCTCTGCAATTACTTCCTTCACCTGCATTTTCCGGCCAATGAGACCCAACGCCTCCGAATAACACACGCCGGTACATTTGCCGCATTGGATACAAAGCTCACGGGCATAGATTTTTCCCGCGTCCTCAAGCCTATGAGCGCCGACAGGACAAACACACATACACCGGCCGCATCCGATACATTTCTCAGGAATATATTGAATTTGCGGCAGTGCGCTAAAGGATTCAGGATTATGACACCACTGGCAGCGCATATTACAGCCCTTCAGGAAAATCACTGTCCGAATCCCCGGACCATCGTCAAGGGAACAACGTTGAATGTCAAACACCATGCCTTCCACTATGAGCTCCTCCAACCAGCCGGTTTAACCGGCCATGCCTGCAGCCTTAACAACTCAGGCATTTTTATGCTTTGTCCTTGCAATGATATGGTCCTGCAGCTTTCTGTCAAGCAGGCAGAAACGCTGGCTGAAGCCCGATACGCGGACCGCAAGGTTTTGATATTTCTCCGGCTCCGCCTGTGCCTTCCTCAAAGTGTCGGCATTGACTACATTAAATTGTATCTGGCCTACACCTTTTTCTATGGCGCTTTTAAGAAGGATCGCCATAAGCTCCAGGTTTTTTTCGTTAAAGAGTAAAGGGTCGACTTCAATAATGGATGAACAGCCTCCTGCAGCCAATACACAGGGAAGCTTTGCTATGGAATTCAGTAGGGCTGTTAAGCCTGTGTTGTCTCTTCCCTGCATGGGAGACAAGCTATATGCCAGATTTTCACCGTTTCTGCGTCCGTCAGGCGTTGCTGCGGTTTTTTCTCCGGCTTCGACAAGCCAAATAAAGGTGAATGGCTGTGCAAAGAAGCCTAAGCCGCTGCTACTCTTCAGAGCTTTTACCGTTTTGCAGAAATGAGCCATGACCCGTTCAGCATATTTGTCTACATAATCATCGTCATTTCCGAATTTAGGAGCGCGCTTCAGGAATTCCAGCCTTACCGCCTCATCCGGGAAGTTCCTGCACAGGTGGTCTGCCACTTCTTGTAATGTATATTTTCCTTCTTCGAATACAAGCTTTTGTAATGCAGCCAGCGAATCTGCCACGTTGGGGATTCCCATGCCCATACTTTCGTGAAAGTTGTATTTTGCTCCGCCATGATTAAAATCCTTGCCGGATGCAAGGCAACCTTCGGTAAGGATAGACTTGTAGGGCATCGGCTTGATATACCCATTGGCAAGCTCGATCCGGTTGGACTCAAAGCATGCCATTCCGATAAAATACTCCACCTGTTTCTCATAAGCATGGAGAATATCTTCCATGCTTTTCATTTCAGATATTTCTCCTGTCTTCAAACCGACCTGTTTACCTGTGGTCATACTGACTCCGTTGTTCAAAGCCAATTCAAGACCTTTCAGCAGGTTGATCCGGTTACTGACCGCATGAGGATTTGCCTTTCCGGGTATCGTAACCTCTATGCAGCCTATCGCCCCGTAATCCCTTGCGTCTTCCAGATCAATTCCGCTGCCGGTTAATGCCGGTATCACTATATCGTCATTGAAAAAGAAAGGAATTCCCTTCCCTTTTGCAACAATTTCCAAAGAACGGCGTAAAAGCTTCATCGGACTATTTTTGTGAAGCCTTACGGACAGACACCGGATGAAGTCCAATGCTTCTGTTGCATCCAGCATAAGATAGGTCAACTCATTGGCGGCATCTTCGCCTTTGGCATTTACACCTCCCAGTACCACCTGCTGGACGTCATAATCCCTGTAAAGCTTGATCCATAGGCAGCAAATGAGTTCGAAGGCTTCCTGACGGGTCAGTCTGCCTTCATCCATATCCTTTCGGTAATACGGATACAGAATCTGGTCGAGCCTGCCGAGAGAGTTGGCATTAATCCCATCTTCCCAAGTATTTATGATATGTGCAAACCATAAACTCTGGATAGCTTCATGAAATGTCCGTGCCGGATACTCGGGAACCTGTTCAAGGACCTTGATAATATTCGATAGCTCTTCCCTCCTTGGCAAACCTGTGCAGGCATCACGCAATTTCTCCACTTCAAGCCTGTAACGTGTTCCTACCATGGAAGCACTATCTGCAACCAGGAAGGTACTTTCCAGCAGCAATCTTTTTATTGGGGATTCAGGGTCATCCCAGGTCAAGTGATCTATCTGCTGCTTTATTTCATTCCGGATACCGGAAAAACCTTTTTTCAACACTTCCTCATACCCTACGATTGTATGATTTTCTGAAATACCATATGCCCAAATGATGCCTTCCTGTTCGGCTGCCAGGCACTCCACGGGCTGCTGAAGCGAAAATGGAACCATAGGCACATATTGGCCGATTCCCTCCAGAATATCCAGTATAAATCGTATCTGAGCCTCAGTTAATCTGCCTTTATTCAGGTAATTTACCAGCATCCTTTTATCTTCTTCGTTTATTTCCCGTAGTAGGAATTCATTCCACATTCCGGTTTCTTCGCCATAATAGTTGTAGCCCGCAATAAGCTCATCTTCGTGATAAATTACTTCCGACCTTTGAATGATATTGGCCAGCATCCTGCTCTTCTTCTTCATCCAAGGTTCATCTTTCCCCGCAGCCACAAGGCCTTCAAAGGCATAATACATTCTTTGTCCTATATAGCCGGTTTGTGTTTTCTCCCACTGCAGTGCTTTTTCCCTTAAGGATGAGATACGGTCGGTTATCATATACATATTTACTCCTCCCGATTAATAACCTGCCGGATGGTTTTGGGGCAGGATAGGTTATAGTTAATTTCTTCTCCATTTCTAACCCAATCAACCTCAATGCTGCCATAGGGTGTAGGGATTCTGCCATATGCCTTTTCTACAGCATGTTTGACCGGCTTGGCCGAGAATTTTTTGAACCCCGGTTCCAGGGGCTTAACTCCCAATAGATATGCATGGAAAAAGTATGCGGGAATAGCAGACCATCCGTGGCACATGCTGCCTGCCTTTTCAAAATCGTCCGCCCCGTTGATGGTTTCCCAAAAGCTGGTTGCCTTATTGTAAAGCATATAACCCCAATCTTCAGCAATACTGTCAAATACGAGTCTTCCATAGCTTTCAGGCTCCTGCAGCAGTGCTTCATATTTGAATATGGCATAGCTCAGCGTTGTCCTCACCAGCCCGTTATCCTTATCCGCCAGCCTTTTTCTGAGGCTTCCGGCATATTCTCCGGGGACCAGACCGCAGCACAGAGCAAGAGCCTGGGTTAATTCTGCGAAATGTACTTTGCCGCCTTCACCTGCATAGGTCTTGTATGCTTTATTCATATCATCCCAGAAGGTTTTGTGAAAAGTCCATTTAAGCTTCTTTGACTGTTCAAGATATTCATTCTTTACCTCATATTTTCCCAACCATTCAGCCAATTTTCCTCCGGCTTCCAGCGCAAGGCAGAGAAACAGGTTTAAAAGCGCGTCCAGCCGTTTAGCGTCCTTGTTTTTATATGCTGCAGCGAAAACCCAGCCTCCATCAAGTCCGTCAGCCCATTCATAAAAATTCCAGTACCTTTCGCCCGCAGGGGCTTTCATGAGACCGTTTTCCATATTCCCCAGATAAACATCCAGCATTTTTTTTACTGCCGGAAACAATTTCTCCGCTGTATCCAGTCTTCCGCTGTATAGGATCATATCCGCCACGGCAATGATCCATCCCATACTGAAGGAGGGTATGGTTATCCGGTCTTTTGCTGGAGCACATATCTCAAGGTATCCGTCCTCCCCAAGTCCCTCGGCAAAGAGAGAAAAGGAGCTCTCCGCAAAATCATATTCTCCGAAGCAATAATAGCCGCATAAGGCCTGGTTTCTTGAATCCATGGCATAGAGACCCTGTTCCCTCCACGGAGTGTCTTCATAATGTTCATGCATGCATAGCTGCAGCGTTCTGACAGAAACCTCATAAATTCTGTTCATCAGCCTGTCGCTGCAGGAGAAGTTTCCCTTAAGCTCCACAGGATATCTTACCGGTTTTATTCCGGCATAGTAAAGGGTGATCTCTTTTTTGATCCCGCTGATATGCAGCTGTATATACCGGCCGGCAATTCTCTTGATATAATGTGTGAACCTTTGCCTGCCGGCCTTGCAGATATATCTGAATGCAAAATTCCTGCCGCCGACAGAAGCCCTGACTCTGAGATCGTCCAGCTGTTCTCCGTAGGAAGCGTCGATTGTGACTCCCTCCTCACTGTCGACCTCCAGCTCAAATAGCCCGGCCTCTTCTCTACTCATATCAATAAGTAAATAAACTCCACCATTCTCATCCGGTATTCCGCATAGATGCAAGCCGTCGGACGGGATCTGCGGATTATAGCCGCAAAAACCGGAAAAAATCTGCGCCGGAAGCCGGGGAGATAAGTAATCACGTTGCATTAATTCAGCAGTCGTAGAGATTTCACAGGCATTGCCGGTAGTTGCCGCTCCGCTATTTCTGAGGAAAACGCCTTGAGCCGTTATTCTGCCTTTCACTGCTTCGTCGGTAACAAGCTTGACCAACGGCCTCGGGTACAGTATAACCTTTTCCTTCATCCCGCTTACCGCTTCGGCATTAACCCAGGAAGCACCGGATACATAATTGCCTGCCAGCCACCGGTCTTCTTTCGAGGCATTGTATTCAAAAGTAAAAAGCAATTGCGGAGAAATTTTCTCAATATTCCCGCTTTTGTAAGTCAGGGATTGTCTGCAAAAAGTATCCCTTCCGCTGATAATTGCGTCATTCCCGGTTTTTAATGCATATATCAGACCCGGCCTTCCCTTGACGTATTGATAGCTGTTTTCGCCCTGATGATAGCCGAGGATACATAAAGCGTTCCTGCCTCCGACCAGATATTTGCCTACATCCAATCCATCATAGGACTTATGGTCCGGATAGTCGTCATACTGGTTAAAATCTACAAAGATGCCGTTTATCCAGACTGCATACTCGGTATCGATGGATATATGGAGAACACTACTTTCTAAGGAAGCTTTACCTGGTTCGTCAATAGTAAATTCGTGCCGGAAATCGACATATTGGTTTACGGTTTCATTGGTCTGCGGAAGCCATACCCATTGGGCCTTCAATTCATCAAATATATTCATTTTGATACCTTCTCCCATTTGCCTGTTTCCTTATTGTATTGCTTGATAAGCTTTGCCGGCGCTCCCGCAACAACTGAAAAGTCGGGCACCTCCTTTGTGACTACTGAATTTGAACCAATCACACAGTGTCTGCCTACGTTAACGCCTATGATGGATACATTTTCACCAATCCAGGTTTCGTCTCCGATCGATACTTCCCCTTTTGAAAACACCGGCTGGAAGCATATCGGAGTGTTAACATCCTCATAGCCGTGGAGGTTATCCGATATATAGACCTTATCGGCAGTCATGACATTTTTCCCGATATATACCCTGTTCACACAGGTAATATGGTTGAAATGGCCTATAATCGCTCCATCGTCAATGATCAGTTCGGGCACTTTCTCCGAAACTTGATACGTAAGAAGCCAGGTTTGATGGTAAATTGAAACATTCGCTCCTATCGTAATATTCTCCGGGTTGGTAAATTTAAGCGGTTTTATTACAAATGAATTCGAGCCCATCCCAGAGAAAAGGGGCTTGTAGAAAACTGAACAGATCAGTTTATAAAACCCCAATTGGATGTTCCTGTAAAAATTTTTATAGATAAAAAAAATAAGGTTGTTTTTTTTTCCATTCCCGTTTTTTATGACTTCAGCCATACCCGACCCACCTCTAAAAACAAATTATGGATTACGTTTTTACACTCTCTCTTATGATAAAATCTGACTTCAGCAGTATTTTATTATTCCGTGAAATATTCAAATCCGTCTCCGCTAGATAGGCGAAGGCAATTTCTCCCATTTGAAGCCTCGGCTGGTTGACCGTCGTAAGAGACGGAATACAATATTGGGAATACTCGATATTATCAAACCCTATAACCGAAACCTCTTCGGGCACCTTTATTTTTTTTTCATACAGGCCTCTTAATATCCCTAGCGCTATCATATCCGACGTGGCGACAACACCATCCGGCTTGTCGTAATTCAGTATGTTTTTTATGCAGTTGTACCCGGCTTCAAGCTTATTCAAACACAGGTCATTGGAAATGATAATATGATTATCCGGATCCATGCCATGCTCCTTCATCGCCTTTTTATAGCCTTCCAGTCTATCCAGCAGCACTTCCGTATTCAATGTCTGGGTCACATAATATATTTTTTTGCAGCCCTTGTTTATGAGATAGGTAGTGGTCTCATATACGCTCTGTCTATTGTCGATGAGTATGTATGGTATTTTACCGGTTTTGTCAATTTTATCAATGAAGACGATCTTTCTGCCCTCAAGCTCGCCGATCAGTTGCTCATCACCGCTTGTTCCTATAAATACATAGCCGCTGACCTTTATGCTTTTCATGTAATTTAATTCCTGTTTTTCCTTGTTGATATCATAATCCGTTTCAGAGATCTGAAGTATGATTCCATTACTCTCGCACTTTGCCTTCAATCCCTGTATAATCTCAAGATAGTAAGGATTTTGCACGTCAGGTACCAGCACCCCATAGCTGGATTTTCTCGTCTGCCTTAGCGAAGCGGCATAGCTGTTGGGCATATAGTCAAGAGCTTCGATTGCTTTCATAACCTTTGCCCTTGTTTCGGGGCTCACCCTCGGACTGTTGTTTATCACCAGGGACACCGTTGAAGGAGCAACGCCGGCCATGTTGGATACATCCTTGATAATAGGGCTTTTCATAGTTTTATCTCTCCATCAGATCTGCTTCTTCCAGTATATCCCTTGCTAAATCAATCCTGCAAGTTTTAATTTCATACCTGTTAAATCGCAGCTTCTGTCTGATCCTGGGAAGGCTCATATTCTTCAATCCATTATCCTTTTCATTTATTCCCTGCCAAGCAAATACTTTCTCACCATCCTGCTGGATTCCGTTGCATCCCCGGCCTTGATAACCCTCCGGACCTCTTCATCCTCCATGCCGTTCATCACGGCATTGAGAGCTACCATCCATTGGACACTCTCATCCACAGCCTTTTTCCCGTCTTCCCTGTACGGATACTGGTCGGTCGATATCCACCCCTTATAGCCGGTAAGCTTCAACCAGTACAGGAATTCCAGATAAGGTATCGTATGAATGGAACCTACGATCATATCATCATCCCAGTAGCCGTAATTGTCGTTCATATGCACATGGAAGAGCTTATCGCCGTGCTTTTTCAGCAGGGCTACGGATTCTGCAACATTCTCGTATGCAACAAGCGCATGACCGTAATCTATCGTTACTCCGCAGTTCTCAGCGTCAATATTGCCAACCATTAAAAGTGTGCTTGCTGCGCTGGAAGGATAGCTCCTGTTTCTGGGTTCCTTCATTTTATATTCAATCGCTACCTTGATATCCTTTCTGTAATTGCAGCATTCTTTTACACCTTCTTCAAACCAGCCTCTTTCCTCCATATAATCTGCCTGGAAGTAATAGTCGTAGCCATCCTGCCCGGGCCACAAGCTGACGGTATCACACCCCAGCTCTGCTGCAATATCCATCATATCCTTTGTGTGGGCCACGGCCTCATGCCTTATGGCCAAATCTTTTGAGGAAAATGCTCCCTTGCCCCATTTTTTATGTCCAAAATGATCCGGTATGATGGAGGCAAGCTTCAATCCTGTTCTTTCGAGATTGTTTTTTATCTGCTGTACATTGTCTGTCCGTATATGCCAGCTGCCAATGAGCTCAACCCCGTCAACATGGCCTATTCCGGATACTCTGTCAAACAGCTCTTCAATGGTAAAGGGGTCGGCATAGCCTGTACTGAGATACCTGTCGCAGCACGACCCGACATTTGATAAGATTACTGAATAATGTGGTGTATACATATTCGTCCTTCTAAATAATTAATCATTTTGATAAATAATTATTTGCCATCGTAATTCATATTTTAAATTTGATAAAATCGTTTCGATACTGAAATGAACCTCAGCCCTTGATTGCTCCTGCCTGGCTGGTGCTGTCAAGCAAATACCTCTGGAATATTACATATAACACAATCATAGGCACCAACGCAATGGTAAGTCCGGCAAACAAGGCGCCGAAATCCGTCCTGAACTGCTGCGCCGCCGAAAGGTTTGCTATCCCGATAGGAACCGTAAATTTCTTCTCATCGGAAAGGAAGGTAAGCGCCATGACGTATTCGTTCCAGAGTGTAAGGCCGCTGACAATACCTACCGTCGCAAGACCGGGCTTGACCAGGGGCAGCATGATTTTGAAGAAAATTCCGAACTCGGTGCAGCCATCCATCCTGGCCGCTTCAGACAGAGAATTGGAGATCCCCTTGAAAAAGGCAGTCAGCTGTAAGGCTGCAAAAGTCGTCGGAAGTATGGAGTAAAATACAATCAGTCCCGGAATGCTGTTGGTCATATGCAGGTCCCGTGCCAGAAAATATTGCGGCACCAGTACAATCATCTGAGGGATAAATAGCGGTACGGTATAGAAAATCACCAGACTCTTTTTCCATCGGACCCGGAATTTTGCAATCACATAAGCAGTTAATGCAGCCATCAGCGTTGATAAAATCAAAGGGATTACAAGCAGAATCATACTGTTTAGAAAGTACTTCGAAACATTGGACATGATCCATGCGTTGTAATAATTTTCAAAATGCAGTTGGGTGGGAAGTGCCCACGGATTGGCATAAAAACCCTTATTGTCCTTAAGGGAAGAGTAAATTGTCCAAATTAAAGGGAAGAGTACTGCTACTGACCATATAATCATAAAAAATCTGCATATGCCGAAATATATTTTTTGCGGAACTGACTTTTTAATAGCATTTCCTGCATTCATTTTCCTTCTACCCGCTTTCTTACTATTCTTCGACTTCCACCTGGGTCATATTCTGGCTTAATAAGGTAAGTACAATTGCAAGGACCAGCATAAATACGCCGATGGTAGAAGCATAACCAACGCGGTGCAGTCTGAATGCCGACTCCCACATATGGAAGCCAAGTACCTGTGACGAGTCCATCGGCCCTCCGTTTGTCATAATCTGGACAAAAGAAAAGTTGCCGCTTATTGTGGTGAACATGATTGAAACAACAGCAAATTTTATATGTTCCCATAACAAAGGTATGGTAATGCTCACAATCTGCCTCCACTCGCTGGCGCCGTCAATAACGGAAGCCTCGAATAAATCCCCCGGGATGCCGTGTATCCCGGCAATAAACAGGATCATAAAAAAGCCTATGGCGCACCAGACAGTCACCGGGATGATCGCTCCGATTACGGTTGATGGGTCCCCCAGCCATGCAATGGGATTTTGCGGGTCCTGAAGGCCTATGGCCTGCAGTCCGGAATTGAGGATACCTATACTCGGATGGTAAATGAATGACCATATGATAGCGATTATTACGATGGAAACAATATTGGGAAAATAAAAAATAATCCTGTAAAATGACCTTTCAGCTTTTCTGAATGCCAGCCTTGAAATGGCTATCGCAAAAAAGAGCGAGGGTATGAGTATAAAAATCTCCTTAAAGAAAAGGATGATAAAATCATTCTTCAGGGCCTTAAGCAACAGTGTGTCCGTCAGAAGCTCCTTGTAATTTCTCAAGCCTACATACTTCATGACTTCCGAAACGCCGCTCCATATATATAAGCTGTTGAAAAACCCCTTTATAAGCGGATAGATATAGAAAATGCAAAAAAGCGCAAGGAAAGGCAGGATGCTTACAGCCAGGAATATTTTTACTGAAAATTCCCTCTTTTTACTTGCATACATGTCGGACCATCCTCCTTTAGTATTTTGCCCGGCAAGTCACCCTGCCGGGCAAATCCATTTTAAAATTTACTCCGTCTTGGCGGCTTTTTCAGCAACATCCTTTGCTGCTGCGGCTTCAATCTCACCTGCCACCTGCTGTGCGGTTTTCTGGCCGAGAACGATGGCGTTGATACCATCATTTAAGGCTTTTGATGCCAACTCTCCGGGCATCTTCGGCGTAACAGCGATAACATTGGGATCTGCAAGCCACTTCGCAACACTCTTTGCAACGGTGCTTACTTTTGCATTTGTAAGGTCTGCAACAAATGCTGTAGGTGTACCGGTCAACTCTGTAAACCTTGCGGCATTGGCATCTTTGTATACATAGGAGATGAAAGCCATGGCTGCATCAGGGTTCTTAGCATCCTTGGACACAACAACGCCCGCCGAATAGGGACAAACTGCATATTTCTGTCCCGGATCCTGAATAAGCGTAGGTATAAAAGACATTTCAAAATCAGCCGGAAGGTCATTTTTCATCTCATTCTCAAGCCATAAACCATTGGGTATAAAAGCTGCCTTTCTATTAAGGAACTCCATTTGGGATTGCGTATGGTTCAGGGCAACGGTACCCTTCATAATGCCATTATCCGTTTTAGCTATGGTTTCAACCTTGGTCAAAGCTTTAACGAAAAGCGGACTATTGAAAGTTCCGGGTTTCATCGCTTCGATATCCGCCATGAACTGATCCCCGCCTTCAAGGGCAAACAGCTGCTGCATGAAGCCCTGATACAGATAGGTTGAATAAACCCCCGGATAATCCATCAGAGCAATTCCCTTTTCCTTTAATACGGGAGCCAGCTTGATAAACTCATCAAAGTTGGCGGGAGGAGTGATATTGTTGTCCTTAAAAAGCTTGGCATCATAGAACATCCCAAGACTTCCGAAAACGATAGGCGCAATATAAATTTTACCGTCCGTATACTTGGTAAGCATGCCGGGTGCCAGCTTATCCTTTATTAAAGCCGAACCGTCCGCCGTCTTCGCAGTATCAAAATAGGCGGTTAGGTCCATGAGCTTGCCATCTTCTTCAAAAGGCCCCAAGGTGAAGCCGTCACCATCTGCAAAAGCCAGGTCCGGCGTATCCTTGCTCATCCATCGGGTAGCCAGCTGCTTATTGACCTGCGAACTCATGTTTACAATAACATTCAATCCGGGATTCTCCGCTTTGAACCCATCAATCATTTCCTTCCACCATGTATCGCCATATCCGCCCACAAATATCTGCACTTCAAAATCACCTTTAAGTGAGGGAGCTGTAGAAGGCTCTGTAACTGCCGCAGTAGTACCCTGCACTGTGGTCGCCTCTGAGGTGCTTGCAGCCTGTTGTGTGCCGCAGCCGGCAAAAATAGCCATTCCCATGAACACTGCCAATAACAAAGCAATCATTTTCTTGGACATATGAATCCTCCTAAAATATTCAAATTTTTCAAACAGCATCAATCAATAAGGACCAAAGCCGTTTATTTATTTCATAGAAGCGGTCCTAGAGCTCGTCGGAGGCTTCTGTAAAATCGGCCGGAAATTGTATGGTTCGTTTTTATCAAATAATATAAAATCGATTCGATAGTTGAATTATACCTTCGAAGGGCAAAAATGAGAATGTAAAAAAGTAAAAGAAAACATGTAAATTATTAAAATTAATTCGATGCCATTAAAAACGAAAAAGTATTCAAATAATCGTTCCCAGTGGATTTGTATTTTACTGAATTACCAAAACTTCCTTACCGGTTAGAAACCGGGCTGCCTGTTTTGCTTCATATATGCTTCAAACTTGCTCTGCCAGTTCTGCAGCACCTCATCGGGGGTTTTTTTTCCGGCGGACAGGTCAACATAGGATTTTAGCAGGTCTGAGAATAACGGACTGACAGATTCCATGGGGTCATTCATTTGAACATAATACCTGCCTGTACCGATATATTTGTCGACAAGATTTTTGACGCAAGGCAATACATTTCCGCCGTCAACATCCTTAAAGCCCGGAAATCCGGGAGAAGCAGCAAAAAACTGGTTTTGGTACTCAGGCTGGGACCACAGGTTTAGAAACCGTCCCGCAGCATCGGCATTTTTCCCCGCCTTCGGGATAAACAGCCCGCTGACATAACTGCCTGTCCCCATCAGCAGCCTGTCCTTATAAGGTATGATGAAAGCGCCAAGCTCCGTTTCAGGCCATTTTGCCACGATATTGTTTGCAGCCCACTCTCCGTTCAGTATCATTGCAGCCTTCCCTGTGGCGACCGCCTCCAACGCCATATCATAAGTAGCTGAAAGGTGGTCCTCATTGACATAGCCGTTTTTATAAAGATCCGAGAACCGGTATAAGATATCCTTGAACTCCTCCATGTCCGTCCATTTCACTTTGTTTGTCAAAAGCTCGTTCCATAGGTTTTTATTATCGGCTGATGCTGCTCCGAAGCCAAGTGTCATGAAGATTTGCGTACACCAGCTGTCTTTTTCACTCATATATAAAGGGGTAATTCCGCTTCCTGAATTTTTGATTTTATCCAGAATATCAAGGAATTCCTGGTAGGATGCAGGTTCAGGATCTTTTATCCCCAGGCTGCCCAACACTTTTTTATTGTAATAACACGCCCCAAAGAAGGCGGAGGATTCCTTGGGCAGTGCATAAATCCTGCCGTCCTCAGGATCCTTTAACAATTTGGGATTGATCAGCCGGGCAACCCATGGCGCATTACTAAGGTCCAGCATATTGACCCGGGCATGAATTTCCTTATTTTGGTTCGGAACATTATATTCCAGTATATCCGGAACCTCCGAAGCAGCGAGCTTTGTTTTTACAAGGGCATGAAACTGGTCATCCGGCAGTGTTTGAAAATCCACTGCAATTCCTTCCTTTAATTTAATCTGTTCGGCAATTTTTTTATATACCTCCTGGAAGGTGACCTGCGACAATAGCCATGTGATTTTGCTATCTTCCCTTTTATTTTCTAACTTTTCTTTCGCTGCATTACAGGCAGTATTCACAAGAAGCGCCAATATTACCACAATAATGGAATACAATCTGATATTCTTGGATTTCAAGGCAATACCCCCTGTTTGATTGATGTAATAAGTCGTATGTATATATTATACTCCCACAGGAATTATTCTGAAATCCAAAAATGTGTAAAACCAGAGAAACATACAAAAAAGTCTATTGCCGGATTATTGATATGTTATAATGTTACTGCAGCTATTTTTTATGAAAAGCGGTGATGGTTCTGTTTAGCCGGTTTGGATTACAAACAAAGCTTTTTGTCTATTATTCGATATTGGTTTTCATTATATTCGCACTGTCAACGGCTTCTTTTTATTACTATATATCCTCCATACTGGAAAAGCGTGCCTCCGAAAACCTGGCACAGCTGGCTTCGCGAACCTCGGGCCAGGTTGACGCCGTCCTTCTGGAAATGGACAGAATAGCGCTTTATGTAGTTTCAAACCCGCTGATCAAAGAAGTATTTTCAAACATGGTAAAGCCGGAAAGCCGGTCCAATTATTTCGACGACAGCATTGATGAAAACCGGAAAGTGTTGGACACCCTGATATCAATAAATGTACCGAATGATATCTCAACTGTGCGTACAAGCCTTTACAATATCCGAGGGGATTATATCAGTATGGGTATTCCCGATTCGCCCAATGCAGTACGGAAGATAACGGAATCCGCGTCCTATATGGGATGGTATGAAGCCATGGCTACGAAAGGCGGCAGGCTTTTGTTTCCTCCCCATGAGGATTATTGGTCCGGCGACAAAAATACAAGGATGCTTTCTCTGACCCGTGAGATGATCGATCTTAATACCTATGCTTCAAATGGCGTAGTCGAAGTTCAACTGCCCTATGATAAATTGAAGGATCTGCTTGCGCCTCCGGCATCTTCCAGAACCCACACTTATCTTTTGTCTGATACAAAGGACCTGGTATATCCTTTGGGGAGCGAAACGGAAAAAAAGATTGCAGAATCTTTTATGGAAGATGCATGGAAATACAGAACCGGAGTTTTAAAAATGAAAAATCCCGTCACGGAAAAAATGGAACTGGCGGTATTCTACAAATCTGCATACTCCGGCTGGATGCTGATACAATCCGAGGAGGAAGACATTCTTCTCGCTCCGGTCAGGATCACAGGGCTTCTGCTTGTTTTAACGGGACTTGTCTTTCTGATCATAACCTTCATCGTCATTTACATCGTGACCCGTCGTTTGACGAAACCTTTGGAAATGCTCAGGAACTCTGTCAAGGAAGTAAGTCTGGATAATCTTTCATTGGGTATAAGCCTTTCCGACAGCAACAATGAAGTTGTAGAGCTGAATAAAGCTTTTAGCGCCATGTTCTCCCGGTTGAAGAGCTCCATGGAAGAGCTGGTGCAGACACGTTCAAACGAAGTGAAGGCGCATATGATCGCACTTCAGTCACAGATGGACCCTCATTTTCTCTTCAACATGCTATCCGTACTGAGTGCCTCCAGCCGTGAGACAGGGGACTCCAAAGTCACAGATATCTGCCGGAGGCTGTCCGGCATGTTAAGGTATACTACCTCTTACAATGAGGATTTCGTACCTATCCGGGACGAAATAACTCATGCGGAAAGCTATCTCACGTTAATGAAAATAAGGTATGAGGACCAGTTTGACTACAAGATCATTATCGATGAAGAAGCATTCAACCTTAAATTAAATATACCAAAGCTGACACTCCAGCCGCTTGTCGAAAACTGCTTCAAGCATGCCTTCAAAAAAGTCCTTCCTCCATGGCATATTGAAATTAGTGCAGGCTGCCTGCAAAATTCATGGTTTATCGAAGTAGCTGACAACGGCAGCGGAATAGAGGAAGAGCAAATTTTACAACTACTGGCTCAGATGGATGCGTTTATAAAAAATCCCTCCAGCAACATAAAAGATATGAAAATGGGCGGTATGGGGCTGATCAATACGCTAGTACGGCTTAAGCTTCTTTACAAGGACAAAATGGTGCTGGATATCCACAGCAGTGATAATGGCGGAACAAAGATCAGAATAGGAGGCAGCTATGAGGATAATGGCAATGGTTGTTGAAGATGAGCCCCCGATATTAAGAGATATTAAAAGCCTGATAGAATCCACCGATCCGGAATTTAAAGTTATTTGCTGTGCCTGTAACGGGCATGATGCAATAAACATGCTTGAAAGCACTGTACCTGACGTTGTTTTTACGGATATTCAGATGCCGGTCGTAGATGGTCTGATGCTGCTGGACTATTTGCACCAAAGGTTTCCCGGGATTATCCCTGTAGTATTGAGCGGCTATAGCGACTTTACCTATGCTAAAAAAGCCATGGCTTATGGCGTGGATAATTACCTGTTGAAGCCTGTAGATGAAGAGGAGTTGAGCAGGCTGCTTGCAGACCTGTCAAAAAAAGTAAGGCAAAAAAGATATGACCTTGCCAGAAAGTATTTCTCAAGCCTTGTTGATAACGCCTCCAGTGCCGCTCCGGGCGAATTAAGGCTTGATAGCTCCATTACTATGGCAGTGCTTTTTAATGCAGGTCCATTGTCCGCTTATCCCTATGATAATTATTCAAGCGCCTGTGATTTCTGGAAGAATAACAGCATCGAAGAAGCAATTACACAATTACTGGATAAGGAAGAGAATATTTGGGTATTTGACGGAAAAACAGGTTCGGAAAAGATCGCATTGTTAACCCTGAAGAATTGCTCCATCGATAGAGCCGACCGGCTTTCAAACGCATTATTCGAGAAGCTTGGTTCATCTATGCTGCCGGTAACAATGGTGGTTAGCCCATTCATGGATAAAATTGAAGAAATCGGCCGCCAATTACAAAATATCAGGATGACAATGGTAAAAGGCTCCGTTTTCGGCTTCTCACATATACTTAAGCTCTATCAACCGGCGAAAGCATTAACTGCGGCAACCAATGCAGGTTTTGAGGAGGATCACAGTTTGGAAGACAGACTCTCCCTGTATATCCGCCAGGGAAATCTCCCTCTTTTAAGGACTGATCTTCAGAAGCAGTTCAAGCAGTGGGAAAATTCCAGAATAACGCAATTACAGCTGGAAACAAGAATGAGAAACATCGTATCCTTTTGCTACCGGTCTCTCCCGCAGACGCCGCTGCAGGATGATACCCCGCATGACCATGAAATAAGAAAAGCGTTATCTGTCTCAAAAAACTATCCGGAGCTTTTCGAGAACCTTTGGTATATGTTTGAAGAGCTTTTCGATATCCGGAGTGAAAAAAGCCCCTACAAAGAAAGCATATCCATCCTGATGAACAAGATCGATAAGTTTATCCGGGCAAATCTCGCCGGTTCCATAAACACCCGTACGCTCTCGGAACAGTTCGGACTTGTACCCTCCTACCTGAGCAAGCTGTTTAAGGATTACAAAGGGATTTCACCCTCGGATTATCTTTTGAAGCTAAGGATCGAAAAAGCAAAGGAGCTCATCTCATCCCAACCGGATTTCCTGACAAAGGATATCGCTGAGTCAATTGGTTTTTCCGATCCTCTCTACTTCAGTAAAATATTCAAAAAGAAAACCGGTATGACCCCCTCCGAGTATAAAAACACTGCCAAGGGCACATCGTTTTCAAAGTGATGGCTTACAAAAACTGTGCTGTCAGCAGCAGTCCCATTCTCGCACACCTACTGCTGCAATCAGGGTAAACCTCATTGAAGACGGGCTCATAAACAAGTGCCAGGTTTCCTTGTCAAGCGTCCAGCGCTATATCAAGCACAATGACTTAAAATCCACCGTAAATCTAAATCAGAAGGACCATAAGGCATTTAAAGAGGAATACCCCTGCGGCATGTTCCGGACGGATACCAACTACACCTGCTATATCAAGCGTACTTGGATCAACTCTGCGATAAACCGCATGTCCGTTCTTTAGAGTCTGCTATAGGAGGAAGATTATTTTCAGGATGATCCAGATAAAAATATGATGTAGCTGAGACATCATCCTGCCTTAAGAAATTCAGCCAGCTTCCGCGAAGTATTGACGGGTCCTCCGGTGATATTCCGGAGCAGATTTCATGTAATTTGGTAAATACTCCTTCAACCTCCGAAGATATGACCTGCAATGGCATGCCCTTTTTATCCACATCCACCAGTGTTTCTTTTCTGGTACCGCCGATCTGTTGAATTGTCACTTTGCATGCGCTGTCGAAGTACACCGGATCCTTTATATGGAATCTGTAAAAAGTGTAGTGACCTTTTGGTGAGTCACTGACCAGACAGCCCTGATATCTATGATTGAAAACACCCTGTCCCCAGCCTGTTCCGATATAGTCCTCTGCGCCGGTACCCACAAGGGTGGGAAATTCCTTGTCGCCATCAATAAAAATCTTAACCTCTCCCTCTCCCCACCAGCTGTCACCATAATCCCTGCATATGACACCGATATTTGTCCCCAGGAAACGTCCTTTTCCGTTTATTTCAGGCAAGATCATAAAATCCTCGCCCATGGTTGTGGGATTTTGCCTGTTCCAATAGGCATGCAAATAATTGGCCTCATTACCTTCAAAAGTCTTTAAAACATAGCTTATATCATAAAAAAAGTGCTTTATCACTTTTTGGGATTCATTTTTGATTTTTATTACGGCACCTTTATAGAAGGGCATTGGTACGTATGAATTCAACGACTTGCCTTCAGGACTTGAAAACAATTCATTTTCGAAGGGTAAAAGGATCCCCAGACCGGCACAGAAGAAATCTCCAAGAGGGACGGATACTGCCGGCTTTTTTGAGCCATCCCAATACATTTCAATCACGATTGACCGTAAAACCTCTGCCGAGCGTTCATTCAAGGTCATCCACATGCGGTTTATTATTCCGCTGCCGCTGATATCAAGAATTGTTTTTCTTTCACCAATTTCAAATTTCTCAAATGCATGGCCTTTCATACCTCCATTCTCCATACCACCCATACCTTTATTGCCTGCAGGATTTTCAAAAGTACTCCAACGGGATTCCACTCCATGATGCTTTTCATACATTTCCAATTCAAAATCCTCCGTTTGTCCATAATATAAATTCACCTGAATAAAAAGAAGTTCAATTTAACTAAAACGTTTTTGTAATACGCATATTATATTATTTTATAATTCAAAAGTCAATAGTCATACGCTTCGTAGTTGTCAGTGCATAATTTTTGATATATAATTGAAACACAAAAACAATTTAGTGATTCAGAAGGCATATGTGGTGATTATATGAAACAGAAAGTTACAATTAAAGATGTAGCGAGCAGGGCAGGTGTTTCTCTTTCAACTGTTTCTTTTGTTTTGAACAATTCAGCAGGACAGACAATACCGGAAAAAACCCGGACAAAGATATATGAAGCAGTCAAGGAACTGGGATATAGTCCGAATTATATGGCAAGACACATGCGTATGAAGCAGGTCCGTTCCATAGGCATTGTTACAGCCTACAATGTCAAATATATCTATTTCCTTGATATGCTGGACGGAATAATGGCTGCAGCAGATAAAAACGATTTTGCGATCACGATCTGCAATGATTCCAGCCGCAATATCGAAACTCCCAATTTCCTGAAATACTATCAGGAAAAGAGAATCGATGGAGTTATTTTCATATCGTCGGCACATAGCGAGGATTCATCCAATGAAAAGGATTATATCAAATTGTTGAAGGACCATGCCATACCTTATGTTGTCATATACGGTTATACATCCGATAGGGATACCTCCTATGTCAATATGGATTTTTTCCAAAATAGTTATGATGCCTGCAAGCATCTATATGACAGAGGATGTACAAATCTTATGTACATTGCCCCAACCGAGAAGAACTCCACGGAAAGATATCTTCCGCGTACTGAAAGAGACAGGATCAACGGATATATAGAGTCCCTGTCATTGGTCAATAAAAAGGAAAATGAAAAAAATGTGACCTTCCTGCCAAGAGACTTCAGAGCCTCTGCAGACTATGACAAAATATTTGATCTTTTTGGGAAAAGCAGGAACTTCGACGGTGTTGTCGCATGCTGGGCGACCTATGGAATGCAGGTCCTGAATATCGCGCGGGATTTGAACATAACTATCCCTAAAGACTTGCGCGTCATAGCTTTGGACAGCCTTCCATATTTACAGCACACATATCCGGCTTTATCCTCCATGAGACTGCCTTTTTTTGAAATAGCTCTGAAAGGAACCGAACTATTGATATCCAAGCTGCTCAACAACGATATGGAAGTTGTGAAATTGAATATATCCTGTGAGCTCAATATGAGAAGCACTTCATAAAAAGAACGCAAAACGCCCCGGCCGGAGCCGAAGGCATTTTGCGTAAAATCGCTCAGAACTTCCGAACATCGGTTAATCAGGTGGAGATATATCTCCACCTGATTTACTGCAACCTATGGAAGTGGGGGGCCTGACCCATTACTTTTTGACCCAGGCTTTACTATTCTTCTCTATTGGCAAGTACAAAAACCGGGCTTTCACTGACCGGAACAGTCACCTTGCCGTCTACAATCTCGAGTTCAGTCCTCTCACCCTCCAAGGTCTTGTCTTTCAGCTTGACAACGTAGGCATGCTCCGTGCCTGCAGGCAATGTCAGCGCATAATTCACCGAATTGGTTCCGTTCATATCGCCTTTGGATGTCGGCAGCCATAAGGCATAAATGCTGTCCGTGCCGTTATCACTGGTTTCCTTGAATTTGAGAACCCAGGGATCCGTTTCACCTCCATTGGCAATAATACTGTCAAATTTGGTTGAAGCCAGATAAAATTTCATTGTGCCGACATAATACCAGGAAGGCTTCCTGATTGACTCGGATTCAAGCAAGCCGCAAGTATCGAAACGTCCGCTGCTGCCTTCTCCGCCGCCGCTATTGGGAAGCATGAACTGCTGTACCCGGTCAAGGCCGGCTGCCTCCAATATCAGGTATTCCCTTACAAGCCAACGACCCTGTACTTCCTTTCCTGTAAGACCCGTATTGATCCCCTGGTTCACTACCCCTTTGACAGGATCGGTATACTCCACTGTCGCGCTCTGGGACGAACCCTGAGTCGAATCCCATCCGAATTCAGAGAGCCAGAGTTCGACATCCGGGAAATAAGTATCTCTGAATGTCTTGAACTCGGACATCCTTCTATATACATGGTCGGCTTCTGCTGACAGACCGGTACCGGCATACCCGTCCGGAGCATAGTAATGCCCGTTCAAAACGTCAAATGGATATTTGATATAGCCATCCAGTGTGTCGTGTGTTTCAAGCCACTTCTCCTCAGTCCTGTTTTTATCGAACCATTCAATCATCTGCTCTAAAAACTCACGGAATGTCCACTCCTTGCCGGGTGTATCCATGGTATCATAGATGATTCCTGCCAGACCGCCCAAAACAAGCTTGGCATTGGGATCCGCCTGCTTGATTCCGACATCCGGGCCCATTGTGCCCATGTGGCCGTCGTAATCCGCGCTGGTCATGGCGGCGAATGCAGCACCGTCTCCCTTGAAAGACCCAAGGTTTGGCTCGTTCCAGTTTTCGTAATATTTGATATAATCAAGGCCAATCTTTGGCACTGTTCCCGGGGCAACTCTGATTAATGCCGGATTGACATCCGGATTGCTCCCATATCTGGCAGCGAGCTGGAACATGCTCTGCCCATGCGCAAGATACGAGGAGGCTTTGTATTTGTCAGTATCGCCCTGATAGTTTGGCCTTGAAGTCTTTCCCGAAGGAACATTGCTCACACCGCCCTGAACACAGATATTCACGCCAATGCCCTTTTCCTTCAGGCTCCTGTAATAATTGTCGAAAACACCTCCCCATGGATCGATAAAGGCTGTTCGTGGATTGGCATCCACCCCGGTGTAATTTTTAGTGCCGTCTGCCGCTGTCTGGTCGGCTGCTGCCCACTCGGTCCAGCCCCAGCTGTGGTATTCTCTGACAAAACCGACAGCGTCATAATTGCCCAGTGTTTCATTGAAAAAACCATTGGCGCCCATGAACTCGCTGAAGGTGAAGTCAAAATCCGTTGGCTCCTTGTCTGACGGAGTAAGGCCCGGCCATTCGTCACCCGTATCATCCGGCGGTATTTCTCCCAGTGACTTGCCATACAGCGCAATCTCCGGTATATTCACATCGCATATATATTCTCCTTTGGGACTGGTCCATCCGCCGCCCGACCAGGAATATCTGTTGTTTACCAGATCCTGCTCCTTCACAAACCGGAGGGTATTTGTTTCAATACCTGCCGCCCCCAGATCGACGCCTACCCACTTGCCCTCATTGGTGACAGTATAGGCTGCAAGCTCCTGCGCTCCGTTATAAATCTTTAATGTTCCGCCCATAACCTCATATGGAGCACTGCCATCAGCCGTATACGTAGATGGAGCATAGACCGGACCATCATAGAACCAGATTTTATTGATCCGGCAGCTGCGCAGAAGGTTAAGGACGGCAGTAGTCGTGTTGCTGTTCCAGTTAGCACCCGGTGTCCTCCAGGTGTTGGCGTTGGAGGCTGCGCTCTGGTTGATGGAAGGTAAATAAGGATTTTCCAGATACGGCGGGGCTGCGAGGACTTCCTTCTGCTCATCTGCCAGTGCAGGCTTTCTTCCCGTCAAATCATTATCCACAGAGCCGAATTGATCGTACACATAAAGCATTCTTGGCTGTAATTCCAGCATATCAAGCGTTGTTTCAACCGGCTCCGCTTTTTCAACCAGCATATGGAATACCAAGGTTTTGAACACAACCGCACCTGTGCCATTGGTGACTTCCACTGAGACATCGGCCCTCTCCGACGACACCGCAGAGGCATCTGCGGTAATTGTAGAACCTGTCTTTGTGAAGTTCGGCGGTACAACCGATACCCTTATGGCAAAGCTGCCATCCTGACTGCCAAGCTTGTTCCCATAGGTATCATGGACCTCAAAATCGTCGGCGCTGAAATCGAATGGTTCCTTCGCCTCAATTGTTATATTCCCGGACGGAGCCGGCGGATAAGTAACAGAATATTCGGTTGCAGGAACGATGAAGGTTGTGGACTTATTCTCCTTTTTTTCGGTGATGGTAACTTTCTGAACAAATTTTGCAGCTTTAAACGCAGATGACTTGATGGTGACGGTCTTATCGCACTGCTTGAAACTGAGGATTTTAAAAGGCTTTTCAGTCTCTCCATTAATGGAATAGTTAAGATTGAAATCTTTTGCACAGACTCCTCTGCTATTTTTGAGAGTGATTGTCACTGTACAGGCCGATTGCCCGTTCACAGCAGTGATGTTCGTAATTTTCGATGAAGTGGCAGAAGTACCTAAAACGGGCGTTGTAAGCAAAATTAAGATTGAAAGTATACAGGAGAGTGCTTTTATCAATTTTCTCATAAGATGACCTCCAAATAATTTAATCCCTGGTTAACTTGAGACCAGGCCCTCTTTTTTTCAGCCTTTCAAGCTGCCTAAAGTCATACCTGAAATAAAGTATCTTTGCAGCAGGGGATAGACAATCAGGATCGGAAGTGTCACAATCATAATCTGAGCGGCACGGAATGTCTTGTTGCTGATATTCTTCATCAGCTCCATCTGCATCGGATCAAACAGGGAAAAGTCCGGCATTGTTATGACATTCTGCAGATAAGTCTGCAACGGGTAGTTCTTTGCATTATCCATATAGATCAACCCACTGAACCATTCATTCCAGTGGCCGACGATGGTATAGATCGTCAGTGTTGCCAGTGCCGGAATTGACAAAGGTACGTATATCTGCCACAATATTCTGAAATGGCCGGCTCCGTCGATCAGTGCCGATTCCTCAAGCTCTTTGGGTATTTGTCTAAAAAAATTCAAAAGAATGACCAAATAGAAGATGGGTACCGCTCCAGGTAAAATCAGCGCCAGAATTGAATTTTTCAGCCCTGTTCCCGTGACAATCATGTAAGTCGGTACCAGTCCTCCGCCTACGAACATTGTGATGACAAAATACCACGCGATTGGCGTACGCCCAAGGAAGGCACTTTTTGATTTTGACAGCGGGTACGCGGTTATTACCACCAGCAGCATGTTGACGCCCAATCCGAGTACCACCCTTTCAACGGTAATAGCAAATGATCTTATGAAGTCCGGCCTTTGGAATGCAAATTTGTAGGAGCTCAATGTAAGCTCCAACGGCCATAATCCCACACGTCCCTGCGTGGCTGCCGCCGAGGAACTGAATGATACCGCCAGCAAATGGATGAATGGCACAACACAGCTCAATGCCAAAATTGTCAATATCAAGTAGTTCATTATATCAAAGGATGTTTCCCCCGGTGTCCTTCTTATCATTATATAACCTCCATTCTACCGTATTTTCATCGCTTTAGAATATCCTGTAATCGGCAAACTTATATGCAATGAAATAGGATGCCGATACCATTACAAGGGAAACACATGATCTTACCATTCCGACTGCAGTCGCCATATCATATTGCCAGTCCTTAAAGCCGATCCGGTAGGTGAAAGTATCCAACACATCCCCTGTTGAATAAACCGCCGGATTATAAAGGTTGAAAATCTGGTCAAATCCTGCATTAAACAGACTTCCCAGGCTTAAAATTCCACTGAGTACCATGATTGGGACGATCCCTGGTATTGTTATGTGCAAACATTGTTTCCATCGGGAGGCACCATCAATAATTGATGCCTCGTATAATTGAGGGTCAATTCCCGTTAAAGCCGCCATATATAATATCGTTGAAAATCCAAATCCCTTCCAGGCCTCAGAGATAACCATAACACTGGGGAAAATGTTCGGTAAGCCGAGGAAGTAAATGGATTGGCCGCCCAATGACTTTATCATTGTGTTCACTATTCCATCTGTCGGAGATAGGATATCTATCATCAAACCGCTGATAACCACCCATGATATGAAATGGGGAAGATACATCATCGTCTGAAGGGATTTTTTATACCGTTTTACTCTTATCTCATTAAGAAGAAGAGCTACAATAATGGGAAAGATGAAATTTACAACCATCTTGGCAACGGATATGGTCAGCGTATTCCTTATAATACGCCAGAATCCGGGGTACCTGGTAAACAGATACTCGAAATTATCCCACCCTACAAAGGGAGACCCAAACAGCCCTTTTGTTATGTCATATCTTTGAAATGCCATCGTCCATCCAACAAGCGGACCATAATAATAAATCGCCACCAGCACCACCGCAGGTAATACCATAAGGTAGAAACTGTATTCAATTCTCCGGTGTTTCTTTTGGAGCCTTTCCAAATTTAATCCCCCCTTATTTATTCATCATGGCGGGTTTACATATGAAAGGGGAAGAACCAAAACAGCGCCCCCCCATTCCTACTCACTCCATTCAATACTTCGCCGCACACGGCCTTGTCTTGTTGGCTAAGTAAAATCTCTATTTTGATTTGTACCAGTCATTTACCTCAATTTCAACAATGGCTCCGCCCATGTTCTTCCATTCATCCGCAAACTTGTCAAACTGATCGATGGGCCGCGTGCCCATGATAAACTCAGTATATGCCTGCTGCACATATTGTTTGAGATTTTCCCACGAGCGTACCATTTCAGGAGACTGATAGCCGACAAGCTTTGTTGTCATCAGCATATCGTGGTCATAATAGCTGTTGAATCTGCCGAAGAACGAGGTGGGGCCATACCATGCACCATATGCGGCCCATTTTTCGCCAAGGCCTTTACCTGCTTTAAGAGAATCAAATGCAGGTTTGGTCTCCTTGTACTGCAGCCAGTCATGGGGGGTGACCAGGTAACTTGTATCGTTGTTGTCCAGAGCTTTGGTAACATTAAGTGCTGTATTCAGATTTATCTTGACATCACTCAGTATGGGGACAGGGCATGTACTCTGGTAATCGAAATTTTCATCGCTGTGATACTTCTTGGGTTCGGCAACGTCCTCCGGTCCGTTTACCTTGACACTTGCAAAAGCCATCATCCTCAGCAGCGCTTCAGGATGAGCACAAGTCTTATTTACGGCCACCATTCCGGATTTCGGTTCATTGGTCTGCAGCTTCAGTTCACCCTTGTAATCAGAGAATGGAAGGATATCAGCACTTGACCAGGTTACCTTTTCAGCCTTGTACAGGTCTCCCAAAGGCCAGCCCGGAACCCAGCACTGGGCAATGGTGGCGCCGATCTTTCCGGAGGTGAGCTGCTCGGCAATCTTCATACCATCATAGGATGCAAAAGCAGGATCTATATAGCCTTCCTTAAACAGATCCGCATATACCTGCAGCACCTTTTTCATCTGAGGCTGTATATCGCCGTAAATAAGCTTCCCGCTTTCATCTTCATACCATACGCCCGGATATGCACCATTTGCATTGGCCATGCCCACAAAGCCTGCCTGCCCTTCATAAATTGTCTTTGTCAGGCCAAAGGCAAAGCGTCCCTTCCCCTTGCCGGCAAAATCCTTTGCCATCTGTATGTATTCTTCCATTGTTGCCGGCATCTTGCCGCCCCATTCTTTAAACCAGTCGTCACGCCATAGCAGCGAGTACGGACTCTGATAATCCACGCCTCCCGCGCAAACGCCATACTGATGCCCCTTCCTTGTTGCCCACTCCTTTTGCTGAGGACGTTGTTCGATATATCCTTCCAATTGCCGGGAGATGTTTTTGCGTACAATCACATCTGTAAGATCATAGAGCAGGTCGGCATTCACAAGCTTTTCAAACTGGGTATAGTTGGACAGTGCGAATATGTCGGGCAAGGTTTTGGTTGCAATAGCCAGATTGAGCTTAGTTTCGTACTGTTCAAAAGGAGCCGTCCAGTCAAAGATAAGGTTGATATTCAACTGATTCTTTATTTCTCTGGTCCATACATTATTGGTGTAACTGTCGCCCGCTGGAAATGTTATTGCCGGATTGGTCGAAAGTACCATATGAACGTCGATAGGTTCATTATACTTTGAAATAGGGTTGATATAATCGTCTTTGCCGGCTTCAGTGCCTGTTTCGAATTCAGCCGGAGCAAAAGTCGTGTCGGAAACCTGTGTTATTTCTGTCGTTTTTGCAGTCCCATCGGTTTGACCTGACTGGCAACCGGCAAGCATACCCAGCATCACAAATAGGCTGAGTACCAAAGAAATGGTCTTTTTCATGATAGATTCCTCCTCATACTTTAACTCTCTTACCAATAATCTACCGGAAATATTTATACTCCAAAACCGCACATAGAAATAGAAATATCCTTCCTATTACCCATGATAGCTCACAGTACCTTAAAGAAAAGATAAATGCTTTTATCTCAAGCAATTTGACCTGCTCATTCTTTTGTATTCTGTATGTTCCAAGCGATGACGCTTAAGAGTGTAAAATAATATTGGATATCTGCAGAATCTTGGATATATTGCATCTGATGCAAATTAGCTGTTTTAGTTCCACCATGATTTGTAACCATATGATTTCTCTGGTCTTATATTCCATCACCCACCTACTATATTTTAAAATGAATATGGAAATATTAAATTCTAACTAAAACGTTTTTGTGATTTCATTATATATTCCTTTTGATGGAAAGTCAATATATTTGTTTGACGTAATTATCATTGTATATCTAAAATCACCAATTACACCAGAGACCCGCATAAAAAATCGGGATGGACGAAGAAGGTACATCCGCATCAACCTACGGTCCTTCCAAGCCGGATAGGAACTTGCTTTTTATCATATCTTAGATTTTGTGGCGAGACAAGAGAAGATGTGGCTACAAATAGTAAAAAATTCCATTGTTCTTACAAGCGGGTGCTTCATGAAACCAAAAAGCTGGACCTTTCGGGGACCACAAGCCTGACCATAAAGGAAGTGGGAAAGGAATCGGGCTTCGACAATGTCTGCACCTTCGGAAGGGTGTATATAAAATACGAAGCCACCATTCCCAGCCACTTCAGAGAAAACCTGCAATAGATCAAGCCTTTACAGCGCCTGCAGTCATACCGGCTACGATCTTTTTATTAAAGAATATGAAGAGGAGCAGCGGAGGTATCGAAATAAGCACCACATCGGCAAACAGCAGGTTCCAGGAGGTATTATACATATTGGTAAAATTATAGAGTGTAAGCTGAACTGTTACGTTTTTAGCTCCCGGCAGGAAATAAAGCGGGTTTACAAAATCGTTGAATATTCCCACGGAGGATAAAACGATAACGGTGGAGGTCACTGACTTCAGAAGGGGAAGGATAATTCTGAAAAACAGCCCAAATCCGCTGCAGCCGTCTATTATCGCCGCCTCGTCAATTTCTTTGGGTATGGTGGCCATAAAGCTCTTGTACAGTATCGAGGAGAAAGGGAAGCTTAAAGCCGCCTCTACCAGCACCAACCCCGCAAGGGATTTAAACAGCCCGGCTCCGTTCAAGACCCAGATGGTAGGCACAACCGCCGGAGGAATCATAAGGCCTGCCAGCACAAGGAAATTTATAAAGGGCGTAGCCTTGCCGGTCCTTCTTTGCATTACAAAACCAGCCATGGAGCATATCATGACGAGTAAGATGATGGATAACGCAGTAAGGAGGGTGCTGTTGAGAAATGCCCTTAAGACCACACTCTTGTTTACTGTCAGCACCTCACTGTAATTTTCATAAATGCGGAACACACTGGGCCACTTCAGATTCATTTCCGCCGATTCCACTTTGTTTTTAAAGGAGTTTACTATCACAAAGTAGAATGGTATGCCAAAAATGATCAAGGAAAAAAGCACGGATACTGCTCCCATTAAATTTTTAAATGTCCTTCGGCTCATAAATCCACCTCACTTCTATTGAGTAAAGTGTATAAAGGAACTGCCAGGAGGGACACGCCTATAAACAAAATGACATTTCCCGCGGTTGAAAGTCCGTAGAAGCCCCCTTGATACTGTTTGTAAATAATGGAGGCGATCAGGTCGGTACTGAAGCCCGGGCCGCCTCGGGTCATAGCCCATACCATGTCAAAGGAGCGCAAGCCTCCTATGAACGAAAGTATTATCACCGAATTCATGGCAGGCCGGCTAAGGGGTAAGATGATATTGAAGAACTTGTTCCAGGAATTGCCGCCATCCATGCTTAGCGCTTCATAATACTGCTGCGGAATGGACATGATCCCCGCGATGTAGATAACGGTGGCCATTCCGACACCTTTCCAGACATCGGTAAAAGCCACGGACAGCAGCGCGATCCTCGGGTCGCCCAGCCAATTGGGGCCGTCACTTCCCAACATTTTCAGCCCCATGTTTATGATCCCGTAGGTAGGGTTCAGAAAACTGCTGAATACTACTCCTACAGCGATGGTACTGAGCAGGGTAGGAAAAAATACCACCGACCGGAGGTATCCCCTTGCCCGTATATCCGAACAGAGGAAGGTACCAAGCAGCAGGCCGAATATAACTTTTAGGCCGCTTGTTGATGCAGCATAGATCAAGGTGTTTTTAAACCCGATATTCAAGGAGGATTCGCTGAAAAAAGTTATAAAATTCTCAAATCCGATAAATTTCCAATCGGTCAGTGTCCATCTTGTTAAGCTGAAAAAGAAGGACAACAGGGTAGGAAGAAGAAAAAATACGAAGTATATGATCCCTGCAGGCAGCAAAAATCCATATGAATATATCTTTTTTGATGTTGGTGTCATCCGATCACTCCCAGGAATATTCCAATTTATTTTTGTGATTTTAGAAAAGGGGCCGGTTTATACTATACAGGCGCGTATTGCGCGCCTGTATAGGGTGGGGTACCAACAGGGTTCGGCATGATTTGCGGGGATTGCCCGCCGGGACATTCCGCTTTTTTGTCAGCCCCGGAAAGTACGTTTTACAGCATTTTATCCGAAGTGTTACCAGCCTGCCAGTCCAAGCTGTTTCGCCTGCTTCTCCACATCCTTGTCATAATCCTTTGCGCATTCTATGGCAGGTCTTATCCCGGTGCCGGCTTCAACACAAAGCTGTTCCAGGTTGGGTCCCTTGATGGGGGACAGGAATTCAAGTGCAGGTGCGTTATTGCCTGATTCTAAATAGGGAAGCAGATCTTTGACTGCCGGAGCAACGCTGTCGGGAAGAGTCGCGCCGTTGATTGCAAAAGGTCCGTCCGGCTTCTGCTTTGACATATAGATGTTACATCCCTCGGCGGATGCGAAAATGGAAGCCCATTTCATTGCCGCATCCTTATTTATGTTCTTGTTGAAATACACGCCGGCTGGCATCCAGACAGTTAATCCGTTTTTATCGGCTGATTTGCCGGGCTGCGCGAAAAAGCCGATATCGTTTACCTTATCGGGAAAATTGGCCTGAATTGCCGCAACAGCCGATGTCAGCATGGGATAATGGACTCCGGTGCCTTCTGCAAGCATTTTTACAGCCATATCATAGGTAGTGGTAACAGCATCTTTATTGAGGAAACCTTTTTTAAATGTATCCTCCAGCTTCTGGAACCCGCTTAATGCCGCGGGAGAATCGGCATACTTCGCCTTATTGGCAGTGTAGTCCGCTGCAAAATCGGGCAGCTCAGACTGGACATTGTAGTAATCGGCAAGAACGAACAATTGAGCCGTCCAGCTGTCCTTGTACGATGCGATTACTGCAGTCTTGCCTGCAGTTTTTACCTTCTCGCAGTTCGCCAGGAATTCGTCCCAGGTCTTCGGAATGGAAAGCTGAAGCTCGGAATATACCTTTTTGTTATACAGCAAGCCGCCAGCACCAATAAAACCGAAGGGCACCCCGTATTGCTTCCCGTTATAGGTAACGCAGGTTCTGAAAGAATCCATGACATTTGCCATAAAGGCTTCATTTGTGATATCCAGGAAGTTTTGGTCGGGATGGAGGGCCTGGAACAGAGAGCCGGTATTATACATCAGCAGGTCTGCCATATCTCCTGTCGCCAGTCTTGTTTTTACCAGATTGTCGCCCTCCGCGCCGCCTGGACGCAGTTCGATTTCAGTAGCTACATTGTACTTCTTCTCGATTTCTTCAAAGACAGCCTTTGGACCGTCAAGAACGGTATTGTTGTCTACCAGCAAGGTCAGAGTAACTTTTTCAGCCGGCGCAGCTTTACTTGTACCTGCACTCGTTGTCGGTGCAGCGGTGGTCCCTGCAGTGGTATTCTCTCCGGAGGTTTTTTGCTCACCGCAGCCGGCAAACACAGAAACAAGCATGGTGATACAGAATACTAAGGCCATGATTCTTAGTCCGGGTTTTTTCATAAAATACATCCTCCCAATATAATTTATTCTACTGCAATGCTAACACCCTTGAATGGATACTTACATAGACTAAACAATACTGGCGGATATAAAAATCAATACAAGGCTTTTTTCAAATGGGCTCATTTTTATCCCGTGACCCTCCGATCGTGACCTTTGCCCCTCCGGCTCCATTATTGCCCAGAATGAATTCAAACTGTCCGTTGAAAAAGAGGAGCATTCTGGCATAGGTATTTAAAAGCCCCATACCTCCTATGTTGAAGCAGGTATTTTGCTCGTTTCCGGTAATTTCCTTTTTAATGCAGGCCATCCTGTTCTTCAGATTATCAAGGACCTCTGCGTCGAAGCCCTGTCCGTTGTCTATTATTTCAATAAACCACCAGCCCTCCGACTGATAGCCTCTGATCCCTATTTCCATTTTTCCCTGGAAGCTCACAAAGCCGTGGTTGATTGAATTCTCCACAATTTGCTGCAGTACTATTTTGGGTATGGTCTCCTCATAAATATCGGAGGCCACATCAATCGTAAAATCAAGCTTATGTTCAAAGCGCTTTTTCATAAGCAGCAGGTAATTGCTTACATGCTCCAGCTCTTCCCTTATGGCTGCGGTCCTTTTTAAAGTATTTGTAGAATACCGCAGCATGGAGGCGATCCCGTCGCAGATTTCGCAGATTTCCTCGTCGCTGTTGGCCAGGCCTCTGTTGGAGAGCACATTCAGTATATTGTATATGAAATGGGGGTTCACCTGAGCCTGCAGTGAATCGAAATTTGCCTGTATTTGCAGGGAGTGAGCCTTTATTTCACGGCTGACGGCTTCGTTCAATCTCACCCTTAACCGTTGAAACGATTTATTCAAGGCTTTAAATTCATTATTGGAGCTTTCAAATACGATCTTGTCAGGCAGGTTCTCCAGCTCGGTCCCCTCCATTTTTTCTCTCAGCTGGCGAACAGGTTTTGCCAGCTGTCTTGAAAAAATATAAATATAGCCCAGGGATACAAACAATATCATCAAGCTGATTACAATTGTAAGATTGGCAATGTAAAGTAAAGGCTTTAACAACGCGGCCCTGTCCTGTACAAGGATGATCCTTATCCCGGAATAGTCCGATTTTACGCTTGCTATTATCTCATCCCGCCCCGTAAATTGTGTTTGCTGGATGGAGACGGTATTCCGGGCCTTTGCTGCGAATTCTGTGTAAAAGGAAGCCAAAGCCTTGTTTTCGGGCTTATCACCAAAGAAAATATCACCATTTCCGGTGATTGCCAATACCTTTATGCTCTCATCACCGGGTATTGAAAATATTTTCTCAAGGCCGGAGTACAACTGCTGTATTTCTATATAGCCCATCCCCCCCTTTGGTCCCTGGACACAGCGTACAAGTCCGAAAACCCTGGATTTTTTATTTATTGCCCAGGGGTCTTCATAGGGGGCAATGACTGCCGCTCTGCCTTCGGCCCTATCGGCCTGCTCTGTCCAGTCCAGGCTGTTTATCAGGCCGTCTATATTCCCGGTGACACTTTGTATCTTGAAGCTGCTGGTCAAAAAATCCCCTTTTTTATTAAAGAAACTGACCCTGTAAAAATTTTTATCGGTGGTGTAGTTTAGAACATTGCTGTAAATGATCCTTCGTGCGTCATTGATATAGATCTGGTTTTGAGCAGTATTCCTGTCAATTGTTTCGAGACTTGTCATAGACGACACGAACCGGTCGGTGCAGAGTAAATAGGTCGACATGAGGTCCATGGGACGGAGGATATTATCAAGCTGCTGCGACATCTTGTCGGTGATGACTTTAAGGTTTGTATAGGCATTGGACTCGAAAACACCGGAGGTATATGTATAAAAGCTAAAAGACAGGATGGCGACCAGCATGATTATCAACAGAAAATACGTCAGGAAAAGCCGGGTCTGAAAGCTCATAGTTTTTTCATCTCCCTATTATCATGATTGTACTCCGAAGGAGGGACACCGGTGACTGTGCGGAAAACGCGGCTGAAGTAGAACGGGTCATTGTAGCCTACCATTTCCGCAACGCTTTTGATATGGATGCCGGGATGTTCTTCCAGCAGCAGCCGGGCTTTTTTCATTCTCATATTTGTCAGGCATTCGTTAAAGGACATATTCTTAAATTTCCGGAATAGCCTGCTAAGGTAAGCCTGCGAGATTCCGAAGACAAGGCAGGTGCTTTGCAGTGAAAGAGGCTCCGGAAGGTTTCTCTCCATATATTTTTCAATGGATTCAAAGAAGGAAAGGTTGTCCATTTTCTGATTCCTGGCTTCGGTACGCGGCACCAGCCTCTCAAAAATTTCCCATATATTTGTCATCAGATCACCGAAGGAGGCGGCAAAAAAGAAAGCCTCGTCCAGTAAAAACTCCATATTCTGCGCATCGGGCCTGTTATCGGACGTGGAGTACTTTTCGGCAGTTTTCAGGATCTGCCTGAGATCTGCCTCCACGCAGAGCTGTTTACGTCCTTCTTTTTCCCAGGAAGCAAATAATTTGACAAACTCCTGCCTCAGCTCATCATATTGCGCGTTGGCCAGGTAAAAATTAAGCCTGCTCAGGAAGGTGCCGTCAAGACACTGGCATTTGCTGCCTGACTCCCTGGGATCAAGGCTTTTAAACACCTGGTTCAAGCCTATCACCGTGTTGTTCTCAATGATGCGGGACATGCTGCCCAGTGTTTTTTTGCTGCTGCCTAAATCCGTTAAATGGTGTACAAATACGATATTATGATAATAGCATCCGAATTTGCCGGCGGCATCATAAACAAGCTCTTCAAAGGACAGGCCGTCTTCATTTTCATAGGCATGGAAAAAGATAAGCTCCATGTTGTCCTTTCCCTTTATGACCCATGAGTATCGGCCGCCTCTTTCCTTGATGTAACTGAAGATATCCATGGCGGGATCATATCCGGCAGAGAACTGGCCGGATGAAAATCTGGAGGGGAGGCCATTGGCGCGTAAAAGGGCAATATTATAACGCTTATAGGGCAGGTACTTCTCCAGGCGCCAGGTTTCCACCTTTTCACCGGCATAGAGCTGCCTCAGGATGAAGGTGCACTGTGAGTAATAATCTTCTGAAAGCTTATCCTTTATTGCATACAGCAAATCTCTCAACTGTACGATGTTGATGGGTTTTAAAAGATAATCGACGGCACCTGATTTTAAAGCGCCTTTTGCATATTCAAAATCCTGATAACCACTGGCAATTACTGAATAAATGAAGGGAAACTCATCTTTTATGCAGGACACAAGCTTAATGCCGTCCATGACAGGCATTTTTATATCGGTAATGACGATATCGGGTTTATACAGCCTTACCAATTCCAGCCCTTCTGCTCCGTTTTCTGCAGATGCGACGACCTCAAAGTCTTCGCACCTGGTATTGATAACGTTACTTATATACCTCATCGCCGACGGTTCATCCTCAACCAATATGATTTTGATCATTCATCAACCCCCAAATAATCTCTGGCGTCTCTGCAGCTTGTCCTAATGCTGTTCCGATATATCGCTACCGCATTCTATATTATTTTATATTTCATTTATATTCAACAGTAATTTAGCGCATGAAACAGTAACAAAAGAAGAAGGCACCGCAAACTCATATGCAGGACCTTCTTCCATTATTTTAACAGAGAGTTAGTTTATTTTAATGCGCCGAATAATGCCGCTATGCTTGCTTTATTCACTTAATGTACAGTAAGTAACTCGTTCATCCACCCTATGAAAGTTTTTCAGAGGTGGTACATTTAATTCAATCTTCTATCACATTAAAGCTAAATGGGTGGGCGTGGCTGCGAATAAATGCGTCATGTGGAGTCATGGCTGCAGGCTGTTTGTCCAGGCGAAGTTCGAATGCGGGGCCTCAGAGAATACCCGTGACCCTTCGGCACGGATGCCGAAGACGCTTGTCTTTGAGCCAGGGATGGCGAATGACAAGCGCCCGCATTAGAACGAGCCTGGACATTACAGCCTGCCCATGACGGAGCCTGATGCAGGGATTTGCAGTCATGCCCGCCCATTCCCTGAAAGCCGGCACCATCTCCTTTAACCAAGAATAGTATCTTGAATTTGAGATTGCCGCGCTTCACCGCGTTCACTCGCAATGACAAACGCTCTATCACGAGGACGGACATTTTACTACAGGGACGGTTCGCGCTTGTCGCAGATAGAAAGGATATGGGCTGACCTTTGCCATTGCAAGCATTCACGGCGGTGTTCATTGAACATAGATAAATGTACCGGGCGTAGCAATCCATTAACATTTGTCTGAATAAGTAAATAAGTTAGGTGACTGACACTCTACTCTTCAATTCATCAACTGGTACGACCACCTGCTGCATAGTATCACGTTCCCGTACCGTCACAGTACCGTGTTCAAGTGTTGCATCATCTATCGTAACTGCGTAAGGCGTTCCAATAGCATCGCCTCTGCGGTAACGCCTTCCAATGTTGCCGGCGTCATCATAGGAAACCATAAAAGACTTCTTCAGTTCATTGTAAATTTCCTGGGCTTTTTCAGCATGACGTTTTTTGATAAGAGGCAGCACATTTATTTTGATTGGCGCAAGCGAAGAGTTAATCATCAGCACTTCCCTTTTATCCCCGCCCTCCAGCTCTTCTATGGTCAATGCCTCAAACAGGACAGCCAGAACAAGTCTGTCAAGCCCATAGGTTGACTCAATCACATATGGAATATACTTCTCATTGGTCTGTATATCAAAATATTCCATGCTCTTCTTTGAAAATTCCTGATGGCTGCGTAAATCAAAGTCCGTCCTGTTGTGTGTTCCGTTTATTTCTCCCCATCCAAACGGAAACAGATACTCTATGTCACATGCAGCCTTTGCATAGTGCGCCAGTTTCTCATGATCACGGAACCGCAAATGTTCTTTTGAAATACCGACAAATTCAAAGAATTCGATGCCATAGCTTTTGAAATATTCATACAGACTCTCGTCCTCTCCCTGCTTGCAGAATGTCTGGTATTCCATCTGTTCAAATTCTATCGTGCGGAATGTAAAATTACCCGGCGTAATTTCATTACGGAATGCCTTTCCGATTTGACCAATGCTAAACGGCAGCTTTGTTCTCGTTGTGCGCAGCACATTTAAAAAATTCACATACTCGCCCTGCGCATTTTCCGGCCGGAGATATATGGTATTTGACGTATCCCGCGTAACGCCGCGCTGCGTTGCAAACATAAGATTGAACTGCCGGATATCCGTAAAATTTGATTTGCCGCATTTGGGACATGGCAATTTTTTTGCTTTTATAAAGCTAACCATCTCTTCCTGGGTCATAGCATCAGCATTCACAGCCGCATCAAAGTCATTAATGAGATTATCCGCCCGGTGCCTTGTCCTGCACTCTTTGCAGTCCAGCAGCGGGTCGGCAAAGCTGTCCAAATGTCCGCTGGCCTTCCATGTCATTGGATTCATCAGGATATCCGAATCCAATTCATAGCTGTTATCCCTTCTTTGAATAAAGAAATATCTCCATGCGTCCTTAAGGTTGTTTTTCAATCTTGTACCCAGTGGACCGTAATCCCAGGTGTTTGCCAGTCCTCCATAGATCTCGCTTCCCTGGAATATAAATCCATACCGGTTGCAATATGCCATCATTTCTTCCATCGTTACTTTACTCATTTGCATCTACCTCCTGCTTAATTATTTGAACAACAAAAAAAGTCCGCTCCAAGCTATATGCTTAGGGCGAACTCTTATTCCAAGTCCGTGGTACCACCTAAATTCAGGTAAATCTGCACTCTGCCGGCACGAAAAAATTTTTTATGCCGCTTCCTTATAACGGGGGAAGTCTCCGGTGGTATCTATTCAGAATAGATCCTTTCAATCCACAGTTCAAAAGTGCCTTCTATATTGCTCTCATAAAGATTCGCACCATCCATCTTCTCTCTGAAATCAAGTCAATATATACTCTTCCTCTTCATAACCATTTCTATATGTTTTTAATAGAATATGCCATTTAACCGCTTCTGTCAACCATAAAATTTTTTCCTCAATGTATTTGCTGCTATACAGCGTACTATTGAAGCAGTTCTCTCACCCGATCCTTTAAAAATGCCTCAATTGCTTTCAATCTGTCGTCGGGCAGATTATACCGTTGATGTTTTTTAAGCTTTATATTGAGGAGTGGTCTAAGTTTGTCTCTTTGACATTTTGTCATTATTTGCTTTGCAAACTCTACAAAGTCAGGATAGGTTGCAGGAACCCGCGTTCTTGCATAGGTTTTAATATTTTTCAAATCCTCATTCATCGCATAACAAAATAGCGAAAGTCCATGATCAAAAATCGGTGCAAAGTCCTTTATATGATTCGTTTTGTTATCTACAAGAACACCGAAGTTTCCAAAGTGCCGGTCTGTGTTGCAGATAACCGCATCGAACACGAGCATATCGATGAACTTTTGATAGTATTTCTCACCAAGATTGCTATAAAACTCCAGCACAGCACGGATGCCGCCCTCTCGTACAAGCCGCCCGATGGGAATGTACGAGGTATCAATATCGGTGAAAAGCTCACAGGTGGAGCAAAGCTTCCCCTTCCAGACAGATAAGCCGTACTGTATCGCATCAAACCCCATCGCTTTCGCTACCTGATAGGCATAATATTCACTGTATGGCTCTTTACCCGTGTTGGCAGCGCCCTCTGTACCGGATTTATACAGCATAATTTTACCGCGGTCTCTACGCCAACATTTTGCAAGCATTCCATTCGTAGTAAACTCCGGCGAAGATGTAAACGAAGAGGGCCGCATACTGCCGTGTCCGGTGAAAGCAATGGATGCCAGGGTATTGGAAAAACGGTTTTCAAACAGATTGTTTTCCGCAAAAGTTCCCGTAAAGCCGGCAGCGGGTGTCCAGTAACTGTCATTTAAGGATAAGCCCTTGCATATGTCAATGATGCCTTTTGTATCTTTTTCATTCAGTCCAAGCCTGGCAAGGAAGTTCTCTACATAAGCACGATTCGCAGGGATTGTCCTGTTTTTCAGCCATTTCAGCAACCCTTCGTCACTCACAACGAAATCAAGGGGAAGAAGATGCTTTTTGTCTTCGCCGATCCATGTGATTTTTGCGGCAAGCCCGTCAAATTCTTTTTGCAGTTCAAAACCCAAAAGCACTGTATCATACTGCTTCAGCGTATAGCTGCAGTTACTGGCATGCTTTTTACTATACTTCCCACTCCTAATTCGCTGATCAGCAGGCTTTGTTGCATCTTTGGGAATAACCCAGTTGTTTCCCAGCTTATCCGCACCCTTAATTCGCTGTTGTTCACACAATAAAGCAACACGGCGTTTAGATATTCCCCAAAGCGCCGCAGCCTCTTTTGCGGTCATGATATCCATCCATACCACCTCGCATGGCACTAATAAATACACTATATACAAATTCGGGAACAAAATCAATGATTTTGGAAATTGCCTCCGGAGGATTTTCATTGTAAAATGGAGGTGGAGGCAACTTTATGTTTATTGAGGGCTTGCATGAAAAAGATATCTATAAGGAAAAATACCCTTTCCGGCTGGTGGAAAACGCCCTGGATGACTTTGAGTACCCCTCCCACTGGCATAATGCGGTAGAACTCCTTTACCTCTGCAAAAACAGCTTTGCGGTGAAAATAAACGGCAAAGACATGCTATTGAGGGAAAGGGACATTCTTTTCATCGCCCCCGGCGATATCCATGGCTTTCCTAAAAATACCTGCCGTGGGATCAGGATCTTCATACAGTTTGACCTGACAAACCTGGGAGGCATCGGCATTGATATTTCAAAACCCTTTTCAGTGGATACGGCGCTGATATCTTCCCATAACAATCCGGAACTCCATGCGCCGCTGGAAGAGCAGATAGTAAAGCTTATTGACCAGTACCGGAATAAAGACCTGGCATATCAATTTGCACTGAACGCAAGGATTTTTGATATCATGGCCCTATTGGCAAGAGGTTCCTCGGGTAATTTGACTGATGCTGCCGGCGCAAGACCGGGAAAGAAAGTGCATGGCTTGGAGAAGCTGAATAAGGCCTTTGATTATATCGGGCAGAATTACAGGAAAAACATCTCCCTGAAGGATGCCGCCAATTTCGCAGGCTTCAGCGAATATCATTTTTCCCGGATTTTCAAGGATACCATGGAAATGAATTTTCATGATTACCTGGAAGAATACCGGATAAAAAAATCCGAAAGGCTTCTTTCGGATTCCAATTATTCAATAACACAGACAGCCTACATGTCCGGCTTTAACAGTCTTTCCACCTTCAACAGGGTCTTCCGGAAAGTGAAAGGCTGTACGCCTACCGGCTACAAAAAGCTTTATGCCGCCGGCTCCTGAATATTATTCCAGCTTCCCGCGAAAAAACAACCTCCGCAGAAGCTCGCAAAATGCGGCTTGTTGCAGCCCGATTTCAGGAACACGGATGGAATGCTTCAATGCTCCTAATTCAATAAAACCTTTCTCGGTATGAAGAATTTGAAATTGTTCAGCATCTTTTCATCGGGCTCAAAAATAACCAGCGTCTTTTCTCCCTTGTAATTCAAGGTTACAAAATACGCATCCGGTGATTCCAGTGAACTGGAGGCGTCGATGCGGTTTTTTATGCCCTGCACCGACTGGCTGAAGCTATTGCTTTTGACTTTGGCAACAATATCAAATTCCTTGCAGCTTGCACTGAAGATCCTTTTTCTTTTTCTTTGGGAAATAATCTTGTCTATATCCAGTTCGCCATTGGTAACCACATATTCATATTCAACATTTCTGGAAGTTATGAGCCTGTAAGCCAGATAAATCAGCCCGGCTATCAAAAACAACCCTATCCCCAGCTGGCTGATAAACGGGATGTTGATCAGGACAAAGGCGAGTATTACAGCGCCCAATATAATGCCGGCAACCATCAGGTTATCCTTGAAATCTTTCTTTTTCGCTACGATCTTTTCCATAAAGACGTCCATTAATAAAGCCCTCCCAAATAATTGGCTAAATACTAATCATACACATAAATTCTATCATACATACTCTGGCTTAACAATATGTGATATCACCAAAAAAAGGCCCGTTTTTTGAACGGGCCTTTTTAAACATTCAGCGTCTATTTTAGTACATTCCGCCCATTCCACCGGGCATTCCGCCGCCAGCGGGCATTGGGGGTTCTTTTTCAGGCTTGTCGGCAACAACGCTCTCCGTAGTGAGCACCATGGCTGCAACGGAAGCGGCATTTTGCAGAGCCGACCTGGTAACCTTTGCAGGGTCTACTATACCCGCATCGATCATGTTGACATACTCTTCCTTCAAGGCGTCAAAGCCTATTCCGATTGCGCTGCCCTTGATCTTGTCAACGATTACGGAGCCTTCCAGGCCTGCATTTGCAGAAATCTGTCTTACGGGCTCTTCAAGGGATTTAATGATGATCTGTACGCCGGTCTTTTCGTCGCCGGAAACAGTATCAAGAACCTTTGTAACTTTGGAAAGGACATTGAGGAAAGCAGTTCCGCCGCCGGATACGATACCTTCTTCTACTGCAGCCTTGGTTGCAGCAAGAGCGTCCTCGATCCTGAGCTTCTTTTCCTTCATTTCCGTCTCTGTTGCAGCTCCCACCTGGATAACAGCTACGCCGCCGGACAGTTTTGCAAGTCTTTCCTGGAGTTTTTCCCTGTCGAAGTCGGAAGTGGTTTCTTCGATCTGAGCTTTGATGGAAGCGATTCTCTTCTTGATTTCCTTCTGATCGCCGTCACCGTCAACAATGATGGTGTTTTCCTTCTGAACCTTGATCTGCCTTGCTTTACCCAGCTGGCTGACCTTGGTTTCCTTCAGGTCCAGACCGACTTCTTCGGTGATAACTTCGCCGCCGGTAAGTACTGCGATATCCTGAAGCATGGCTTTCCTTCTATCGCCAAAGCCCGGAGCCTTAACAGCTACGCAAATGAATGTGCCTCTGAGTTTGTTGACGATGAGGGTGCTGAGAGCTTCGCCTTCGATATCTTCCGCAATAATAACCAGCTTTTTGCCGGCCTGTACGACCTGCTCAAGAAGCGGCAGGAGATCCTGGATGCTGCTGATCTTTTTGTCGGTGATCAATACATAAGGATCATCCAGAACAGCTTCCATTTTTTCAGTGTCAGTGACCATGTAAGCTGATACATAGCCTCTGTCAAATTGCATACCTTCAACGACTTCCAGGTTTGTGCCCATGGTCTTTGACTCTTCAACGGTGATAACGCCGTCGTTTGTCACTTTTTCCATCGCATCTGCAATCAGGTTTCCGATGACATCGTCATTGGCAGAAATGGAAGCAACTCTTGCGATATCTTCCTTGCCCTTGATTTTCTGGCTGATTTCCTTTATACCGTCAACAGCTGCATCAACAGCTTTTGCTATACCTTTTTTAAGGATCATCGGATTTGCGCCTGCAGCAACATTCTTCATGCCTTCTCTGATGATAGCCTGTGCCAGCAGAGTTGCAGTGGTAGTGCCGTCGCCTGCTACGTCGTTGGTCTTGGTTGCAACTTCCTTGACCAGTTGGGCGCCCATGTTTTCAAACCTGTCTTCCAGTTCGATTTCTTTTGCGATGGTAACGCCGTCGTTAGTGATCATTGGGGATCCGAACTTCTTATCAAGAACAACATTTCTTCCTTTGGGTCCCAGTGTGATTTTAACAGTATTGGCCAGCTGATTAACGCCGCTTTCAAGCGCACGCCTGGCTTCTTCGCCGTATTTGATATCTTTTGCCATGTTATAGCCTCCTTATAAAATTCTTAATCATCCTGCTAGTTCAAATAAATAAAACAACGATTAATTAATCAACGATTGCAAGAATATCGCTCTGCTTCAAGATCGTGTATTCTTCCTTGTCGATCTTGACTTCGGTCCCGGCGTATTTGCTGATAAGTACTTTGTCTCCTACCTTGACTTCCATCTTGATTTCTCTGCCCTTGTCATCGTACCCGCCGGGTCCGACTGCAACAATCTCCGCAACCTGTGGCTTTTCCTTGGCAGTTCCGGGAAGAACGATTCCGCTCTTGGTGGTCTCTTCGGATTCCAACATCTTGATAACGACTCTTTCGCCTAACGGTTTTATTTTCATAGGGTGTACCTCCTCTGAAGATTTTTCATATTATTAGCACTCACCATCAATGAGTGCTAATTCCATTAATAATATAATATATTACGCAATTCTTTATCAAATATGTGATTTTCCTAAATTGTATTGTTTTGGGTGGATTTTTGGCGATTATTTACCATTTTGTTGAGATTTCATCGATTTTCTCCTATTTGCTTTTTTGATGATAATTTCTAAGAAAAGCAGCCTTTCCGGGCAGTATGACTTTAAAAAGATTCTGCGACCCGATATTCAGATACTTGACCTCGCCTCTGTTCTCAAAGGCTTTCTTTATACGCCCCAGGCCGGCTCCCGTTTTTAGAAACCTCTTGCCGCCGTCCGCCGTGACCAGCCGCTGATAAAGCCAGGAATTCCGCCTGTCCGGGTTGTTTTCGTGTTCGAATTTATAAATGCTGTTGCTGGCGATGAGGGAGCCCGGATTGCTGATTTCGATATTTTTATCCGTTACAGCTATAACCACGCCCCTTGAGGAATCCAGATAGTCCCTGTGGACCAGGGCATTGGCAATAACCTCCTCCACTGCGCCGAAAGGATAGCTTTGGTCACGGATGATCTCTTTTATCCGTGCACAGGCCGTATCCAGCATTTTGACAATGTTGCCGGTGATATATTCCACCGCTTCTCCATATACGAATTTTATATAGACGTGGGGAAGAAATAAGGAAGGATTTTTTCCAAAGAGCAGCATTCCGCCGATGGTAGCGCGGTAACCTTCCATTTCGCCTCTCTGCCCGATCATTCCCATGGCTTCCATCAGAATCTCATTGGGCTTCCCGCTGATGATATCCAGATTTTTGAAATATTGTGAAACCAGCTCGAAATCGAGCTCTTCAAGGGACGCATTCTTCAATAGGACTGTCTCATAGGTCATGATGCCGTTTTCCTGGAAGAGGTTTGCAATCTCACTCCGCCGGGCTACGTCCGTGGTGGAGCCTCTCCGGATATAAAAAGCGCCGTTCTGAAGCATCATATGAGGCTTCTGGCTGCTTCTGAAGACCGTCAGCACGGCCAGCGTGGCATTCTCATATTTCATGAAATCAATGGATATGGGAACCGGAGGGTCGCACCGGTTATAGATGATTTGCTGGATTTGCTCTTCTTTGAAATCCAGGGCGTTGATCCCCATGACCTTCTTGGTCTTGTCCTGTACGCCAAAGAGGATATAGCCCCGCCCGCCCCTGGAATTGGCCATGGCGATAACATCCTTGGTCAATTCCTTCTTATCGCTTTCATTGACCAGGTGCAGCACTTCCTTGAAATCAAGTTTTGGACCTTCCTCGGACTTCAAAAGCTGTTTGAGTTTCTGTCTGTCCACTTGGGCCTCCTACCGGTGCTCAGCGCCGTTTGCCAAGCTCACGGTATATATCCTCCAGGGTCATTCCCTGCTTTACCATCATCACCATCACATGATAGAGCAGGTCAGCCACTTCGTAGCCTGTTTCCATTTGTGAGCCGTTTTTTGCCGCAATGATGACTTCGGAGGTTTCTTCTCCGATTTTTTTCAATATCTTGTCCAGGCCCTTGTCCAGCAAATAGTTGGTATAGGAGCCTTCCTTCGGATGCACGACCCTGTCTGCAATCACAGCATAGACCGCCTTCAGTACTTCGGGACCCGCTGTTGTCTCATCCTGCACCATTTCAGCAGCTTCAGGCGCCAGAGGCTTTTCTGCAGTGACATGCTGCGGATCCGCCACAGTATCTGCCGCGACTTCCATTTTGGTGAAGAAGCAGGACCTGTGGCCGGTGTGGCAGGCTGCTCCGGTCTGTTCCACCTTTAGCAGCAGGGTGTCGCCGTCGCAGTCCATACTAATGGATTTGACATGCTGGAAGTGGCCTGAGGTTTCACCCTTCAGCCAGAGCTTCTGCCTGCTTCTGCTGTAATAATGGGCCTTTCCTGTTTCCAGGGTCTTCTCCAGCGACTCGGCGTTCATGTAGGCAAGCATCAACACCTCATCCGTCCTGTAGTCCTGGGTAATTGCCGGAATCAGGCCTTTTTCGTCAAATTTAAGCTGGTAAATAAGTTCCTTCATTAAGTTAACCGCCATTCTTCCAGTATATGCGCATCTATCGTAAAAATGATACTCCCATTCCGTTTGCACTTCTTTTTTCTACACTCTTACTTCAATGCCCTTTTCCTTTAAATATGCCTTTAAATCGCATATTTCCATTTCCTTGTAGTGAAAAAGAGAAGCGGCAAGAACAGCGTCTGCCCGCCCCTGTGCGAAAGCTTCATAAAAGTGTTCCATAGTGCCTGCACCGCCGGAGGCAATGACAGGTATTCTCACACTGTCGGAAATTTGTCTTGTCAGCGGGAGATCATATCCAGTCTTTGTACCGTCGCAATCCATACTGGTGAGAAGTATTTCACCCGCACCCAGCTTCTCGGCTTCTACGGCCCATTCAACCGCATCCCGGCCCGTATTCACCCTGCCGCCGTTCAAGTAAACTTCCCAGCCGCTACCGTCGGAACGTCTTTTTGCATCGATGGCAACAACCACACACTGGCTGCCAAAACGCCAGGCCGCTTCCGATATAAGCTCCGGCCGCTGTAAAGCTGCTGAATTGACAGAAATTTTGTCCGCGCCGGCCTTGAGAATTTCCCTGAAATCCTCCGCAGTCCTTATGCCGCCGCCCACCGTAAAAGGAATGAATACCTGCTCCGCTACCCGGCTGACTACATCCAGCATTATACTCCTGGCGTCGCTGGACGCCGTGATATCAAGAAATGTAAGCTCATCCGCACCGGCTTTATCATAAACGGCGGCTACCTCCACGGGGTCGCCTGCATCCCTTATATTAACAAAATTTACACCTTTAACAACCCTTCCGGCATGGACATCCAGACAGGGTATGATACGCTTTGTAAACAAATTATTTTCTCCTTCTGTCAAGACGGCTGACAGCCGCTGCCGCACTTTTATACATGCCTTACATTTGCAACATATCCTCCGACTATTTCGCTACTTTGATCGCCTCTGCCAAATCTACGTCTCCGGTATACAATGCCTTGCCTACGATTACACCCGAAACGCCGATTTGTTTCAGGTTTTTGATATCCTCAATGCTCTTTACCCCGCCCGAGGCGATGACTTCTATCTCCACGGCCTTTACCATTTCCTCCATTGCCTTGAGGTTGGGTCCCGTCAGCATGCCGTCCCTTGAAATATCCGTATAGATGACGGTTTTTGCGCCCAGCTCCTGCATTTTCCTTGCAAAGCCGATGGCCGTAAATTCACTGGTTTTCGCCCAGCCTTCGATGGCAACCATCCCGTTTTTTGCGTCGATGCCTACGGCAAGGTTGTTCTCAAAGGTTTGAACCGCCCTTTTTACCAGATTGGGATCATTCACCGCCGAGGTGCCCAGGATAATTCTTTGAATGCCTTTACACAATAAGATCTCAATCATTTCAATGGTCCGGATGCCCCCGCCAAGCTGGACGGGTATCCCCAGCTTGACCGCCATCTCGCTTATCACCGCAGTATTTCTGGGCTCGCCCATCCTGGCTCCGTCAAGGTCCACCACATGCAGGTATTGGGCTCCCAGCTGCTCAAATTTTATGGCCATCTCCACCGGATTGTCCGAATAAACGGTGACGTCGTTGAATTGGCCCTGTACCAGCCGTACGCATCTTCCATCCTTAACATCGATGGCGGGATAAATTATCATTGTCCGTTCAGCTCCTTCTAATGTCAGGTGACACACTCTCTGAGTTTTGGGTAATCCGTATCAGGACAGAATCTCCCCTTTTGATTTACGGGTCCAGTTCCTCAGCATATCCAGACCCACGCTGCCGCTCTTTTCAGGATGAAATTGTGTGGCAAACACATTGCCCCGGCCAATGGCAGCATCAAACCTCACACCATAATCGGTGGTCGCGGTAACCAGCTCTTTATCTTCTGCATCAAGATAAAAGGAATGCACAAAATATACATACGGATTTGAAGGTATCCCGCCGAATAACGGACAGGCTTCCTTCAGATTCAGTGAGTTCCAGCCCATATGGGGTACCTTGAGGCCGGCGTCCTGGGGCAATTGTTTTATAGCTCCCTTGAATATACCGAGACCTTCAACGGGGCTTCCGCCTTCTTCACTGTAATCGAAGAGCATCTGCATACCCAGACATATTCCAAGAAAAGGCCTGTCTGCAGCAATGGCGTCTTTTACAACTTCCACCATACCTGCATCCTGTAAGTTCCGCATTGCATCGGAAAAAGCGCCTACTCCGGGAAGTACAATCCCATCCGCTGCAGAGACAGCCTTCACATCCGATGTTATTACCGCATCACATCCTATAAAGTGAAAAGCTTTTTCAACACTTCTCAGGTTTCCTACTCCGTAATCGATAATTGCAATCAAAGCCATCTACTCCATTCATGCGTCCAATTTCTTTTCCGTCAATCTTTCATAAGCTTCTACATATTTGGCTTCAGTGCTTTTGATAACAGCTTCCGGAAGCTTTGGCGCCGGAGGGGTCTTGTCCCAGACAATAGACTCCAGATATTCCCTGAGATATTGCTTGTCGAAGCTCTTTTGGGGTCTGCCCGGCTGATAGTCCTTCATGTCCCAGAACCTGGAGGAGTCGGGGGTGAACATTTCATCGCCTACAAGAAGCTCTCCGTCATGGATGCCGAATTCAAACTTCGTATCTGCCAGAATAATGCCTTTGCTTTCAGCATATTTGCTGGCCTTGTTATAGAGCGCTAGGGTCTTTTCCTTAAGCTTGGCTGCAAGTTCGAGTCCGATTCTATCCGCAAGCACTTCAAAGGACACATTGATATCATGGCCTTCCGATTCCTTGGTAGAGGGGGTGAATATAGGCTCCGGCAGCTTCTCGCACTGTTTCATTCCGGCAGGCAGCTTGATTCCGCAGATGGTTCCCGTGGCATTATACTCCTTCAGGCCGGAGCCTTCCAGATAACCTCTCACGATGCATTCGGCGTTTACCATCTCTATTTTCTTCACCAGCATGGACCTGCCCTGAAGCTCCTCCTTGAAGGCGGACAACCCGTCCGGATACCGGATGACATCCGTCGTTATCATGTGGTTTCCGATGACGTCGCCGGTATAGTTGAACCAGAATTCCGAAATACTGTTGAGCACCTTGCCCTTATTGGGAATAAGGTCGGAGAAAACCACGTCAAACGCCGAAATCCTGTCGGTTACGACGATGAGCAGCTTATCGCCCAGGTCGTAGACATTCCTTACCTTGCCCTTTACAAAAAGCGGCTGTTTGATAAAATCCGTATCATTGATTACCATCCTTCGCACATCCTTTTTAAAATTTTATAGTATGCCTTTGGTAGACATTACTCCATGAATACGCCCGTCCAGTCCGGTGGCTTCATCCAGGGCTCTGCCAAAGGCTTTGAAAACTGCTTCAATCATATGATGGGTATTGCTGCCGTAATATACTTTAACATGCAGATTCATTCCCGCGTTGAAGGCTACCGCACGGAAGAACTCCTCAAAAAGCTCCGTTTCCATCTCTCCGGCCTTCTCACAGGTGAATTTGGCGTCGAATACAAGAAACGGCCTTCCTCCCAGGTCGACAGCCACCAGCGCCAGTGACTCATCCATAGGCACATGCACCGCTCCATACCTCCGAATGGACTTCTTATCGCCAACAGCTTCTCTGATAGCCTGTCCCAAAACAATTCCTATATCTTCAACCGTATGATGGGCATCCACATTCAAATCGCCGACGGCGTTGACCGCCAGATCGAACAGGCCATGCTTCGCGAATAGCGTCAGCATGTGATCCAAAAAGCCGATTCCGGTGGTAATATCGGAAATTCCGCTGCCGTCGGCAGCAAACTTGAGTTTTATATCGGTTTCACCGGTCTTTCTTGCGATCTCCGACTTTCTTTCCATGGGGCACCTCCTACGGCTACCATTATAACAGATTATGGGCATAAAATTCCATAGCTTTTTCTATGGGTTTGCAGTTTGTCTCAGCCTGTCCGGAGGATATCTCCGGCCGCCGCTAAAAACGCGTCCATCTCGGCATCGCTGCCTATTGTAATTCTTAGATGATTATCGATTCGCGGCTTGTTAAAATACCTGACAAGGATGCCTTTTTCCTTAAGCTGGGAGAAAAGGACGGAAGCTTGCACTCCAGGATGTGCGGCAAATAGGAAATTGGCTGCGGAGTCAACCACTTTAAAGCCCATAGCCGTCATTTCTTCCGACACCCGTTTTCTTGTATCCATTACCTTTTTCCGTGTGGCTTCAAAATAATCCGCATCGTTTAATGCCGCAGTACCGGCCGCTATAGCCAGTCTGTCGACAGTATACGAATTAAAGGAGTTTTTTACACTGTTCATGGCATATATAAGATCGCTGTTGCCAAATGCAAACCCCAGCCGCATTCCGGCCAGTGAACGTGATTTTGAAAGGGTATGGATGACCAGCAGGTTGGGATACTCATCAATCAGCTTAACGGCAGATTCTCCGCCGAAATCTACATATGCTTCGTCGACGATGACAACCGAGGACGTGTTATTTTCAAGTATCCTCCGGATGGAGGACAGAGGCATGAATTTGCCGGTGGGCGCGTTGGGATTTGCGATAATGACGCCGCCGGGGCTTTCATAAAGCTCTTCCTCCGGTATTTCAAACTCTTCGGTCACATTGACAAGCCTGTAAGCAATATTGAACAGCCGGGCATATACGGGATAAAAGGAATAGGTGATATCCGGGAACAGTATTGCCTTGCCGGGATTGAAAAATGCCATATAGGAAAAGGCAAGAATTTCGTCGGAGCCATTTCCGGCAAAGATCTGCTCCTTCTGCACCCCGTAATGCCCAGCAGCTGCCGTAAGCAGCGTGTCACAGGTGGGATCGGGATACAGCTTCAGGTTCTCAGCGGTACAGTTTCCGATTGCCTCCAGCACTTTAGGTGAAGGTCCGTATGGGTTTTCATTGGTATTCAGTTTGATATATTTTCTATCTTTCGGCTGCTCGCCCGGGACATAAGGGTCCAGGCCTTTAGCCAGCTCACTCCAGTATTTGTTCACGCTTGCAGCTCCTTTCGTGCGCAGGGGACGGTTCTCCCGTTGAATCACCATCACTTTTCAAATCTGACCTTGATGGCATTGGCATGGCCATCCAGACCTTCGGACTCTGCAAAGAGTATGATGTCGTCCTTCACCTTTTCCAGTGCCCTTCCGTTATAGGAAATCACACTGGATTTCTTAATATAGTCCGCCACATTCAGAGGCGAGAAGAACCGGGCTGTCCCACCGGTGGGAAGTACATGGTTGGGTCCCGCAAAATAATCTCCCAGCGGCTCCGAGGAGTAGTTCCCCAGAAAAATCGCCCCCGCGTTCCGTATGTCTCCAAGGCGGCTGAATGGTTCCTCGATGCACAGTTCCAAATGCTCCGGAGCAATTTCATTCACTATTTCGACAGCTTCTTCAATATTATTTACGATGACTGCAGCCCCATAATCCGCTAAAGATTTAGAGAGTATACCCTTACGGGAAAGATATCCGTATTGCCTTTCTATCTCTTCTCTGACTTCATAGGCCAGCTTTTCGGAGGTAGTTACAAGAATTGCTGCCGACAATACGTCATGCTCCGCCTGGGATATTAAGTCTGCAGCTACATATTTGGGCTTTGCCGTCTCATCTGCCACTACCATAATTTCGCTGGGACCGGCAAACATATCAATATCGCAAAAGCCGTATACCATTCTTTTTGCTGTGGCTACGTAGATATTGCCGGGGCCGAATATCTTATCCACTTTGGGCACCGAAGCCGTCCCGAAGGCCATTGCAGCTATTGCCTGAGCACCGCCCATTTTATACACTTCGTCGACGCCGGCCTCCCTTGCCGCAGCCAGAACAGATTCATTGACCCTGCCATCCCTGCCGGGGGGCGTGGCCATGATTATTTTTTTCACACCGGCGACTTTCGCCGGAATGGCATTCATCAGGACTGAGGACGTCAGGACGGCCGTGCCTCCCGGAACATAGATGCCCACGACCTCAAGGGGCCTGTAAAGCTGGCCCAGCATGACTCCGTCCGCCTCCGTTGTAAACCAGGAGTTTTCCTTCTGTTTCACATGAAATGCCTCTATGTTTTTCTTCGCTTTGCGGATTACCTCAAGAAGCTTTTCGTCAACCTTGCTGCAGGCCGCGTCGAACTCAGCCCCTGTGACTTTTAGGCCGGCGCCTGAAAGGTCTGCGCCGTCAAAGCGCTCTGTATATTCATACACTGCCGCATCGCCCCGGGTCCGTATGTCCCGGATTATACCGTTTACGACAGTCAGCACATCGGTCCGGTCCAACTGGCTTCTGCCCACCAGCTTTTCGAACAGCGTATTTTGCTTGTTTTCTCTTATATCAATTATGCCGATCATTTCCTATCATTCCTTCCGCTAAAACAACTCATTTGGCGGGCGATCAATGATCGCCCCTACGTTTACCCGACTGGTGGTGATGAAGCGTCCCAACGATTATCTGGCTGGCGGTGATGAGCCACCTCTGCATTTATCAGCCGGTGGTGATGAACCGCCTCTACGTTTATCCAGCCGGTGGTGATGAGCCATCACCCCTGTTTCTGCCTTCCGGCGTCCAACTGCTTCTTGAGTCCTTCAATGACCCAGTTGACTTTTTCGCTTTTCATTTTGATACTGACCCTGTTTACCACCACTCTCGCGCTTATTTCGGCAATGGTATCCAAAACCACCAGTCCGTTTTCCTTTAACGTCCTTCCGCTTTCCACAAGGTCCACGATGAGCTCCGAGAGCCCCACCAGAGGCGCCAGCTCCACAGAGCCGTTCAGTTTGATCACTTCAATGGATTCACGCCTTTTATGCTCAAAATACTCCCTTGCGATTTTAGGATATTTGGTGGCGACCCGCTTGTTCGTCAGATGATCCAGTTTTCCCTGAAGCTCGGCAGGTCCCGCCAGCACCATCCTGCAGGCTGCAAAGCCCAGGTTCAGCACTTCATACAAATGCCGGCCCTCCTCCAACAGGGTATCCTTCCCTGCGATCCCTATGTCGGCGGCGCCATATTCCACATAGGTAGGCACATCCGCCGGCTTGACAAGAAAGAATTTTATCCCGTTTTTTTCATCGGTGAAAATCAGCTTTCTTGAAGAATTTTTATATTCGGAGCAGTCTACGCCCATGGTTTCCAGCATTTCTATGGACAGATCCGCCAATCTCCCCTTGGATAAAGCAATGGTAAGATAATTCAAAGCCCAACACCCCTTTATTGATTAATGCAAAAGATGAACCTCATGCTGAATTAATTTTTTACGTTATTTACCTATGTTGCCAAAAGCGCATAATATTACAGACATTATCCCTTTTGATAGAGCTCACTGATACTGGTCCTGTTAACTTCACCTGTGGCAATAGAATGCACCTCAATATTGTCTTCATCCAATACCTTGATAACACCGCCGATATCTTTTTTGACAGCGTACTTTTTCAAAGCTTCCATGTCGCTGCCGGATAAATCCAGCTCTATAAGAAGTCCCTGCCGTCTCAGCTCCCCGCACAGCGCAAAAGCTGTTTTCCTTCCTCTGAGGGAATAGCAGACAAGGCTGTCTATGCAGGGTTTCCGGATATCGGCTTTTTGTCTTTGAAGGGCCATCATAATCATATTGACTCCCAGGGAAAAGCCGGTTGCCGGGCATTGCCTTCCGAATTCCTCCACCAGCCTGTCATACCTTCCGCCGGTGAGGATGGGGAACCCGATTCCGTAGGTGAAGCCCCTGAAAATAATTCCGGTGTCGTAGTTTAAGCCCTTAAGCATCCCCAGGTCCACTGAAACATAGTTGCCAAAGCCGTAATCGTCAAGGATGTCCAGTACCTGGCGGATATTTTCAAGGGCGTCCAGAGAACGCTTATTCAAGGCAAGAGCCTCTACCCTTTCAATGACGTCGGCAGATCCGAAAAGGGCAGGAAGGTCCATAATAAGCTTTTTCAGTTCCGAAGGCATTTCACATTCGTCCAGAAGCTCTTCCACCCCCACGTAGTCCTTGCGGTCGATCATTATCTTCAGCCGGTCGATTTCGTCGTCTGCAAGTCTGCTCTCCTCCATGAGGCCATTGAAAAATTCCACCTGACCGATGTCCAGCTTGAAATTTTCAAGGCCGGCCGCCTTAAGGGCATTGATGGCAATGGCAATGACTTCGGCATCCGCCTCGGAAGTGCTCACTCCCAGTACCTCTACGCCGGCCTGGGTAAATTCATTCTGTTTTCCTCCGCCGTAATCATTGTACCGGAATACGTTGCCGATATAGGAAAAACGAATGGGATAGGGCATCTCCCTGTACTTGGTAGCGCTGATCCGCGCCACCGGCACGGTAATATCCGGCCTTAAGGCAAGTATCCTGCCCTGCTGGTCGAAAAACTTGAACATGGTCTCCTGGGGAATGACCCCGTTCCCGGAGGAAAATACGTCGTAGAACTCGATGGTAGGCGTCTCCACCTCAAAATACCCATAGCTTTTGAAAAGCCCCCGGAGCCTGTCTTCAATGCTCCTTTTCAAAGCACACTCGTCATAAAGTATATCTTGAACTCCCTCGGGAGTATATATTTTCCATTTAGACAATTTGGCACCTCACTTTGTTATTTTTACTTTGACGCTTTACCTTGATAAACCGATAAATTAATGAATTGTTTAAAATTATAAAATATTTAAAAAACTTTGTCAACGTTTTTTGATTTATTATATAATGCATATGGTGTTAGGAGTACTGCAAATATTACTTACCACAATAATTACTTACCACAATACCGCAGCAAAAAATTTTTACTGCCGGAAGGAGTCCTTATGAAATTCAAAGCCATACTTTTTGATCTGGACGGAACACTGCTTGATACCATCGATGATTTGTCCGATTCCGCAAATGCGGTCCTTGCAGCTTCGGGTTTCCCGACCCACGGCACCGAAGCCTACAAGTATTTTGTCGGAAACGGTTTGCGGAACCTTATGGCAAGAGCGCTGCCCGAAGAACACCGCGATGAAGCGACGATAGAAGCCGGTCTGTCCGCCATGCGCCTGGAATACGGGAAAAGATGGGCGGACAAGACCAGGCCTTATCCCGGTGTCCCCCAGCTTCTCGACGGGCTTTCGGAAAAAAATATTCGAATGACTATCCTCTCTAACAAAGCGGACGAATTTACACAGCAGGTGGTGAAGAAGCTTCTCCCTCACTGGAGGTTTGAAGCAGTGTTTGGCGAAAGCCCCGCGGTACCAAAAAAGCCGGACCCCGCAGGCGCTGTAAAAATAACAGAGCTGTTGGGTATCCCGGCCGGTGAATTCCTGTACCTTGGCGACACCAATGTGGATATGAGCACCGCTGTGCTGGCAGGCATGTATCCCGTGGGCGCCCTGTGGGGCTTCAGAAAATCCGACGAACTGGTGGAAGGCGGAGCACGGGTACTCCTCCCAAGGCCGGAAGCATTGCTGGATTTGCTTTAGTTTACAGGGAAACAGATTCACTCCCATTCAGGAACTGAAAGCGTGTTGTCAAGAACTCTTTTACTGCAGCGGCTGCCATTCCAACTGCTGCAGATGCCGCACGAGATCCCCTCCCGCGATGCGCTTCCCGGTCTTGAAGCGGACCTGGGACTAAAAAGCTTGCAGGATTGGGCAGCTGAAACCATATCATCATCGCCGTAATCAAAAAAGAACATTTTCATACCTCCGCCTTTACATATCTGTCAATTTACAGAATGTATTATTTGCACGCGCCTGGGAGTTTATACCGCCGAGCCGTGTAAAACTTGAGCACTTGTCAAAATACGGCTTCCATATAAAAAGGCGTCAATTTTAAATCAGGCCGGTATAAGTTTCTGGAAAAAACAGCCCGGCTCAGCCGGCATAGAAGCAATGAAAAAAATATTTAGAGCCTTCAAGAGCAGGAAATTTGCAGCTTTTTGAAAAAACAAAAAGGGTTGTCCTTTCCGCTTCGTGCAAAGAAGGAAAAGATAACCGCAACGATGGACTTACCTGTTACCTCCGGCTTAATTCCTGATATACCTCATTGTAATAGATTGCATTTTCAACCGGCGTATTGGGCGGGATATGATTGCCTACCGCCATAAAGAATCCGGGGCATTTTTTGCCTATGTCCATGCACCGCTGCACTTCTGTACGGATCTGTTCTTTCGTACCGTCCAGAAGTATTCTTGTATCGGCATTTCCTATAAAAGCATGGGTCTTTCCGTATTTCTCCGCTATGTACCTCATGTCCGTGGTGGGTTCCATTACAAAGCCGTGAACTCCGCAAGCCGCCACATCATCAATAAATTCCGTAAAATTTCCGTCGGAGGTATACATTATCTTTTTCCCGCTTTCAAGCAACGGGGCAAAAAACTTTTTATAATTGGGAAAAATAAATTTTCTGTACCATTCCGGTTGTAAAAATGCTCCGCCGGTCCATACGATATCGTCGTGAACCATTACCACAGGGACGTTTGATTCCGCCAGCGCATCAAAATACTGCTGTATCCACGCCGCATACCTGTCGGTAACCCGGCCGAAGCCCTCCGGATCCGTTCCGGCAGCTGTCAGCAGCATCTCCCATCCGAATATTTCAATCAGACCCGAGACGCAGGTAACATAGATACCCGTCATGTTAACAGCGTCAGGATTGCTGCTGCAGGTATTTTTGTAATGCTCCTCGTACTCCCGTATCAGCACGTTTTTATCCTTTTTCCCGTAAACCTCCCAGGGGTCAAACTTCAGCGCATCCTCAGGATCTTCAAAAGGACAGTAAATTTTGTCGTCGTAGTCTATCCCGCCCGAAGCATATTCGGCATGCCCCATCCGTGTACGATAGCTGCCGAACACCTGGGAATAAGTCAGGATACTCCATATGAAATCATAATTCCAGGCTTTTATAAATTCTCCGGCTGCCTTTTTTTGGACCTCGGGCGGGCTAAAGGTATTCACATCAATCCCTGTGACTGTTTTGATCAAATCCCAATGAAATTCCGCAGAATATTCCGTACGGGGCACCCTGTCCGGCATCTCCAGGTTGATTGCAGCCATTCCGTCCGCATATGACATACTTTCTCCTCCTTTTAGCGCCTACAGCCAAAGCTGCCATATCAAAGCATATGCAAATCGCATGAATGCCGGCTGATAAAGCTCTCTCCATAGTATTGTTTGCAGTACACAATGTATTCCGTTATAATTGTAATTGAAGAAGCGGTCCCGAACCATAGACGAATAAGGAAAAACATGTACTTTTATGAAGAATGTGAAGGATGATTTCCTGCAAAGAGCGATCAATAACATTCATATTGAAATACTGGAACATGGACATTTTTTTGGTGATAAGCACTGGAACCACACCAACATCACGTCGCCCTTTAACCGCATTTACTTTATGCTGGCAGGCGAAAGCTATGTTGAAAGCGGGAAGATGAAAACAGAGCTCCTGCCCGGCCATGCCTATCTGATTCCGGCGCATACCACCAACAACTACCGCTGCGACGGGAGCATGGAAAAATTTTATGTACATTTGAAAATTGAATTTTTTACAGGCTATGACATATTCCAGGGCATCGGAGAGCACCTTTCGATCCCCTATGAAATGGACGGCCTGCTGAAGCTCATTCATGCAGCGCCTGTCAACAGGCTGGAAAACGCAATTCGTCTCAGAGCCATCCTGTACGATGCCATTGCCGGCTTTGTCGGCCTGATTTCCTCAAACGGTGAAAATCGCTTCGAGGCAGCCGGCAAATACAACAGCCTCCACAAATATATTCAGGACAACTGCTCCGCAAAGATGACTTTAAAAGGCATTGCGGAACATTTTAGCCTGCTGGAAAGCACCTTGAACAGAAACTATAAGAAAGATACCGGAATCACCTTGAAAAGCTTTATAAGCAGCCAGATCCTCCAAACAGCCAAGGAAAAGCTGCTGCTTTCGGACCTCAACATCAAGGAAATTGCCTACATGCTCAAATTCAGCGATGAATTCTACTTTTCCCGCTTCTTTAAAAGGCTCACCGGCATTTCACCAAGAGAGTACAGATCCCAGAACAGCGTCAGATATTAATCCCATGCTAAACCTCAAAAAGGGAAACCTGATAGGATACGGGAACATTTTTTGTACGGATTTCCCGCCTGGATTTTTCTATTTGCCGGAGAATCTGTTCTTCATCGGGCTTCAAGGAATAATACATTCTTGTTTGATCTTTAATGTATTGATAATAGGGCTCATCCTTTATTTTTTCAAGCTCCAGTTCCAGAAATTCTCTGACGGTTTCAGCATTCTCCATGTCAATTCCGCGGTTTCTGGGGTTATATTCCGCAAAGCGTATGGTGCGGAGCTTTTGTTCCCACCGGTGCCGCAGCAGATTTGCCTGATGTATGATTTTCGAATGTGCCTGGGTGGGACTGTCCGGAATGGCAGCGATATTTACTCCTGTATCCAGGGCGAAATGTGAATATACCCCCAGATCTTTGCCATCCATAACCAACATATATTCCCCTGGAGGCAGACCTTTCACAGAGATGATTTCGCTATTCAATTCTTCTGTCAAAGGAGCCAGCTTTTCAGCAGCTGCATAGGGCCTGTCCCTGTATAATGGGAAAGCGTATGGCTTGTAGTCGAAGGATATGCTCCCGTCCCTCATAGCAATATTGCTTACTTCACAATTTTGCTGGAATGACACAGCTTCCGTTTCAAAACCGATTTCTGATAACGCTACCTTTGTCAGCCCCCCCTGCTGCTTGAGGAAAAAATATGCCATAAGCAGTGCTCCCGTTTCCGTGGGGTGAATGCGGTCAGGTCCAATGACGCTATTGGCAGGGTCTATTTTCTGCAGCTCCCTGTTGATTCTATTCATAGGCTCATGCAAATCAATGAAATTACAGCCGTAATTTCCGGCAAGTTCCCTTGCGATTTGGGCACACCGTGCCAGTGCATCATCGCAGCCATAGTTGTTGTCACTTTCCATTTGTGCCGTTTGATCATAGGGGGTTGGCGCTGTCAATATGACCTTTATACTTTTAGCCGAAAGAGTCCGGATTATTTTCTCCATACCGTCGCGGTAGTTCTTTAACGCAGTTTCGCGCGCTCTCAGGATTTCATAAGAAGCCGCTTCCCTGTTGTAAAGCTGCCGTTCTATATCATTGGCACCAAACATCACTACCACTTTATTGGGCACATTGACCATAACGTCATATTCCAGCCTTTCAAGTGCCAGCAGCGCTCTATCTCCGGCGATTCCACAGTTGTATAGAGATATTCCCATCTCCGGAAACCTGGTAAGGTAATATTCATAAATATAACTCATGTAATAATTCCCATGGGTTATGCTGTCGCCTATAAAGCAAACTCTATCGCCTTCTTCAAAAGGAAATGAATTATTTTTTTCAGAAATCTTATTTGTCATCCACATATCCACCCTATATCAAGCTTTCATATTAGCCGCCAACCACAGCAATCCTATACAGCAGCGCTGAAAAGCCCTTGCCTGCTTCAGTTTCGAGGGAGCTCAATAATTGTTCACTACTGAAAAATAATGCTCCAGAAATCTGTTCCGGTCCACTTCTAGGGCTACCTGATGCCTGCCGTTCGCAGCCTCTGCGCTCCAATGCGTCAGACCGCCCAGACTCCTGCTTTCCAGCTCCACCTCAACATTTCCGGAGTAGAATCCGCAGATTTGAGGGTCAAATAGAACAGCCGCTGCCAGAGGATCATGAAAAGTCAACCCCTGGGCGTTTTCAAACCATACCTTTGAAAAATCCAGAACAGGCTGCAAGATATCCGCTTTGAAGCTCTCATTCACTTCAGCCATATTCATTGTTATCTGGCAGGTGACGTCAAGGCCGATGGACCTGTGCATTTTCACCGGAGCATTGTAGACCATGGCCGTAGCATGCGGATCACATATTGCATTCCATTCCAACGGTCCTACTCCTGCCAGCCGGTTGGTAAAAACTCCACACATCAGGACCAGCTCTTTTAAAAGCTTTGGTATCTCAGGGTCAATGCTGAAAAGAAGCGCAACATTGGTCAGCGGCCCTATGGCAAGCAGGGTGATTTCTCCGGGATGCTTCCGGATGGTCGTCCGCATGAACTCCACAGCCTGGCCTTCCGGGAACACCGTATCATGGGCCCATGAGCCCAGCGCTGCAGCCTGTGATGCTTTAGGCTGTTTTTGCCCAATCATCAGGGGGGTTTCCACTCCCGGGAAAATAGGGATATTTTTATTTGCCGTTTTGCAAAGAGCACTGGCAAGCATGGCACGTTTTACAGGCTCTCCGCTGACTGTCGTTATACCGAGAAGCTCACATTCAGGCTGGGCCAACAGATAGGCAAGACATACTGAATCGTCTATGTCACTGCCGATATCGGTATCCAAAAGAATTTTTTTTGACATCGGAAACACTCCTAAAAATTATTTTTTTATGCAGTAAGCACTGTACCGATTATATCGCAGACAGGATAAACGGACTATCACAATATGGCGAATTAAGTATTCTAAAATGGCTAACTTTTTTCAATCATTTCTTTTTATCCTGATAAACTTGCTTCCACAGAGGATCTGCGCTATTATAAAATGGTTAAAACTATTCTGGGAGTTGACTGCTGATGGAATGCAAATTGGAATTTATCTACCATGCCGTGCGTGAATCCTGGCATAATGTTGCTTTACACAAGCACGACTGCTGCGAGCTTGTCTACTATGTCAAAGGCAGCGGTACTACCGAAATTGACGGAAAATCCTTTATATACGGGCAGAATTCCTTTACGGTTATTCCTCCGGATACATATCATGACGAAAAACACGATGTAGATACTGAACTCATGTTTATCGGCTTCAATTACAGGACTAAGGAATTCTCTATCCAAACAGGCCAATATTCCGACGACCCACAGCACACGTTTCTTACCTATTTGAAGCAAATGAAGAAGGAAATTACAGAACAAAAGCAGCACTACGAGCTAAAGCTAAAGCTGCTGCTGACAGAGCTGCTGATCGAGTATGAAAGGATGACCCGGAATACTGCAAAAAAGGTCATTGACCTGACATATATCAAAAATTACCTCGATGAGAATTTTAACCAGGATATCGACCTTAAGGCTCTTGCCGAGCTTTCAGGATACAGCTATCATCACTTCAGACATCTATTCAAGGAAAAAACAGGCGTCTCGCCAAACCGGTACATCATTGACCAGCGGCTTTCCAATTCCCAAAGGCTTCTTAAGGAAACCGGCCTGACAATGGCCGGGATTTCCCAGGCCTGCGGATTTTACAGCGAGTCCCAGTATTCCGCCATGTTTAAGAAAAGTGTAGGCATGAAGCCAAGCGAGTACAGAATAAACATTAGCCAACAAAAGTCCCAGCCATAAATGCAATATGCTCCTCCTTATAAATACTACAGCGCAACTTTTTAATTTATCCACGTACAAATGCCGTCTTTATAAATGTAATTTGCGCTGTAGTACTAATAAACAGCCTTATTATTTGAACTGTCTGCTGCAAGGGGAGCATAGAATAATCTGACTATAAAATCAGAGCTTCGTAAGGTTGGCATAAGCTGCCATGAGCCTTTTCATCCCGGAGTTCCTGAACTGTATTTCCAGCCTGAAGTCGTCATTGTCCCTCTCTACGGATGTAATGGTGCCTACTCCGAATTTCTTGTGGACCACATTATCTCCGGGCTTGAAATCCGGAGCACCTGCCGGCTTGCTAACGGGAACCTGGCTGCCGAAGGACATTGATGTAGGGCTGTTGAAACTGAAATTACTCACAGGCTGCCGGCTGCCCGCCGCTGAAAAATTACTATCCCATCCGCCGGCATTGCCTTTGCCGGACCTTTCAAGGAAGCTGTCCACTTTTTTCGGAATCTTTGCCCCGCTGTCGATAAACTCTGCCGGGATTTCCTTGAGAAACCTGGAAGCTTTATTGTAGGTGGTATTTCCAAAAAGGGTCCTGCTGAAAGTATTGGTCATATACAGCTTTTCTCTGGCTCTTGTCATTCCTACATAGCAAAGTCTGCGCTCTTCTTCCAGCTCATTGTCGTCACCCATGGAACGCAGTCCCGGAAAGACACCCTCTTCCAGCCCCACCATGAAAACCACCGGGAATTCCAAACCTTTGGCGCTGTGCAAGGTCATCAGTACCACCGTATCCTGTTCACCTTCCATATTATCAATGTCGGCAACCAGTGATACATTGGCCAGGAAGGCTTCCAGCCCTTTTTCCTCGCTTTGCGCTTCAAATTCCAGGGCGCTTGATATCATTTCCTTTATGTTCTCAATCCTGGAGCGGGCTTCCACAGTATTCTCCGCTTCAAGCTCACCCAGTATCCCCGACTTTTGGATAACCTCACCGATGAGCTCCGAGACACTCATTCCCTCCACCTGGACCTTGAGGCCATTGATCAACGAAGTAAATTCCTCCAGCCTGGAAGCAGCCCGCTGGAGCTCGGATATCTCCGACGCCGAGGATACGATGCTGTAAATACTGCAGGAACGGCTCAACGCCACTTTTTCCGCAGTCTCAACCGTGGTATTTCCAATACCCCGCTTGGGTACATTAATAATCCTCTTGAGGGCAATGTCGTCCGAGGGATTTTGAATCAATCTCAGATATGCGATGATATCCTTGATTTCCTTCCGGTCATAGAACCGGAGGCCGCCGAAAATCCTGTAGGGTATCCCGTCCTTCATCAGAGTATCCTCAAGTACGCGCGACTGGGCATTGATACGGTATAAAAGGGCGAAGTCCCTGTAGCTTCTGTTTTCATTCTGCACAAGGTTCTTGATTTCCCTTGCGACGAAATAGGCTTCCTCGTGCTCATTACCGCCTTCGAACAACTGAATTCCGCCGCCTACAGGATTCTCCGTCCAGAGACTTTTCTTTTTCCTGCCGGTGTTGTTCTTAATGACGTGATTTGCCGCGTTGAGGATGGACTGGGTCGAGCGGTAATTCTGTTCCAGCTTCACTACCTTACAGCCTTTGAACTCCTTTTCAAAATCAAGGATGTTCCGGATGTTTGCCCCTCTCCATCCATAGATGGAATTATGCACAACAATCCCATTGCATATATACTGCCTGAAATGAGGAACCGACAGGTCATAAACATATCCGTCATATTCCTCAAATTCAACGCATTGAATGATATCTTCTACAATTTGGTCTTTTTCAAAAACTGCAATACTCATACCTGAACGCATATGAGATAAGGGCATATAAGAATAGCTCTCATTTTCCGTCAATCTTGCCCTCTTAAGGACTTCCAGATTTTCATCCATTTGCGCTATCTTATTTGCATAGCTATCGGCTTCATCATATTCTTTTCTTTCTGTTTCAATCCTCCATGTATTGCGGTTGCCGTTTCTAACCGGAAAACTGGCATCTCCCATCCTTTCTTTCAGCTCGCTGCCGGATGTATTCAGACAAATCCTGTGACTGTGCCAGCCTGATTCGTTTCCTGTCTCTCTTCCGCCAAAAGCGGTAATGTTAATGATTTGCCTTGTTGATTGCCCTCGGATGACAGCATTGCATAAATGGTGAGGGTACTCTTCAAACATATAAAGATCTCTAAGTAAAGCTTCTGCAGCCTTTTCAGTATTAATCTCCCTGAAAATCGTATGAATATACCGTTGGGAAAGGGTGCCTCCTCTTCCGCAATTATGAAAAACCGTCGTGGGAATGCCATATTTAAAAGAATAGAGCTGTTCATAAAATGTAGTTTCTTCCTTATCCCCGGAAGCATTCAAAATCCACATTTTATCTCCATGTTCCTGATTGAGTCTGACAAACAGGCCGTTTACTATTTCTCCGTCCCTGCTCCTGACACCTTGCGTCTGGCCTATTCTATACCCCATACCTTTTTTATACATAAGATAGACATAGTACGAACCGGGCTCGGCATTTATTTTCCCAAACCCTATATGATTAGGGGTTCCCTTGATTATTTTTCCTTGTTGGGTGGTTATTTTGACAATCGGTCCTGTGTACCTTTTTGCGACCTTAGCCTCAACAGTTCCTTTCATCACCTTTCCACGCCCAGCTGCGCATAATACTTCCATGCTTTCCTTCACATTTTCAATAAGGCATTCCCCTGAGGGCGTCAGTATTTTGGAGCCTTCCACCATACACTGGTCATCATCGCCCACGACGCACAGATTGCGGTATTCCTGGGCCAGAAGGCTGATAAAGGTGTATTGTGCGGTGTTGGTGTCCTGATATTCGTCCACCAGGATATACTTGAACTTGCGCTGATAATACTCCAGCACCGGAGGGTTGTCCAGGAAAAGCTTGATGGTCATGATGATAATGTCGTCAAAGTCCAGGGCGTTGTTGCTTTTCAGCTTCTTTTGATACAGCTCGTAGATTTTCGCCATTTTACTCAGACGGAAATCCGAGGCGTTCATTTTCGCATAGACCTCCGGTTCCATGAGCTCATCCTTGGCCCTACCGATCACGGATAAAACTTCCCGGTAGGGAAAATTCTTTTCATTCAGGTTGAGCTCCTTGATACAGTCCTTTATGAGGGTTTGCTGGTCCGTGGAATCAAAAATGACAAAGTTCCTGTTGTAGCCGATTTTTTCAATGTCGCGCCGGAGGATTCTCACACAGATGGAGTGAAAGGTACTGACCCACATATCTTCCGCAATGTCGCCCAGAAGCTTGGCGGTCCTCTCTTTCATTTCCTTCGCAGCCTTATTTGTAAACGTGATGGCAAGGATACTGGAAGGATAAACCCCTTTTTCCCTGATCAGATACGCGATCCTATGGGTAAGCACACGGGTCTTGCCGCTTCCGGCTCCCGCCAGAATCAGCAGAGGTCCGTCGGTATGCAGCACTGCTTCCTCTTGTTCTTTATTTAAACCTCTTAATAATTCCATATTTTTCTCTCGCATTTATGTACCCTCGAACCCCGCTATTTTTCCATAAAAATAAAACTGCCATCAAGATGGCAGTTTTATTATAATTGAAAAATCAATGGAATGCAATGAAAAGGAACATATGTTTCCAAATCGTATATCTGCAGTACTCTTAAGTAAATTCAGGCTCAATCAGGCCGTAATTGCCGTCTTTTCTCCGATATACCACGTTGACTTCCTTAGACTTTGCGTTGGAAAACATAAAGAATTCATGCCCTAAAAGATTCATCTGCAGAATTGCTTCCTCTACAGTCATCGGCTTGACCGCAAATCTCTTGGTGCGTACCAGCCTGAAATCGTGCTCTTCTTCCACAACTGCATCATATTTAAAGTCATCGGATTTAAAAGCCGAAGCATGCAATTTTTTTTCCAACCTGGTTTTGTTTTTCCGGATCTGTCTTTCCAGAATGTCTATGGCCTTGTCAATGCAGGAATACATGTCGGTGTTCTCCACCTCGGCCCTTAATACGATACCGTTTAAATGTATAGTCACCTCAAAAATATGTCTGGTTTTTTCCACGTTCATCGTAACCTGGGCTTCCGTACCCGTACTAAAATACTTGTCCAGCTTTCCGAACTTTTTATTTATTTTCTCTTTCAAGGCTTCTGTGACTTCGAAGTTTTTACCGCTCATAATGATTTTCATACAAACAGCCCCTTTCGTAATGTAGAAATGTTTGAGACCTGATTCCCTTTAATGTTAATATAATTACCCCGAATTATCAATCCAATAACAATAAAAAATCCTTCCCGGGATAACGCTTCCAATATCAATTATAGGTAATTGCATTGTGATTTATACTAATATTTCCACTAAATACTGTGAAAAGCCCTGATTCTTTTATGGAATTTAATGCACAAAAACACCTGTTTTGTGCATATAAAAACTGTGGATAATGTGTATAAACCTGTGAATAACTCGTATAAGCTTGTTTCAGGTGTGGAAAACCTGTATATAAGCCTGTCCGTTTTTTTGTGGTTATGTTGACTATAAAATTATATTGAAAAAAATTCAGATAAACCTGTAATATAACACCCATCAGCATTACTGCCAAAGAGGTGTGGAAGACCCGGAACAAATAAGACCCATCCCAATACCCAACAAGCTTTTATGTAAACAAAAACTGCTTAAATAACTATAGCCCTTATGTAGAATACAAAGGGCTATAAAATAACTTTATCAAATTATCTGGTGTGATTTAAATTCTTTAACGGTTTGCGAAACATTCACTGCAGTAAACCGGCTTGTCCAAACGCGGTTTGAACGGGACCTTGGTTTCCTTGCCGCATTGTGCGCAAACTGCATCGAACTGTTCTCTCTCTCTTTTCGAACCGTCTCTGCTGAATTGTGTCTTTCTTGATGATCTACATTCCTTGCATCTTCCGGGTTCATTCTGAAAACCTTTGGCTGCGTAAAATTCTTGCTCGCCTGTGGTAAAAACAAAATCCTGGCCACAATCCTTGCACACTAATGTTTTGTCTTCGAACATGATATAAGTCCCCTCACTTCAGTAATTATAATAGAGTTTAAGTATTTACATTATATTACACTAAACTTAACTTATCAAGGCTTTTTAATATTTTTTATGGCTTTATTGTAAAATAATGACGAATTTGTTTTTTATCATGCTATCGGAACGTTTTTTTCTGCGGAATTTTTGCATTTTAATATAATTCCACATTTTTTTATTTCTTTTATCACCATATGAACGATCTACACATTATTTGATGACAGCAATTTATACTTGAAATTATTAGGTTAAAAAATATATAATCTATTCATGAGTAACATTTCTTGATGCTTGCTCCATGAATTTTTCTATTATGAAAATTGGTACGAATGTTATATAATGTGGTAATTATAAACTCGTTGTACAGGTGGGATATTATAACGAGGCATCAAAAAATTTCCCCCACTCTGCAGTTGGCGGGTACCGAATTGATGTTCAGGCAGTGAGCATATCTCTTGCCAGGGATATATACGCGGGCAGCAAACGCAGGGCATTCACGACCAGCCTCGTTGAAACTCCGCTGATGAAATTAGGTCGTTATAAAAAAAATCTTTTTAAAATAAAGGAGGCATACCGGTGAACATACACGGAATCATGAGTAAGACCGCAGAAATACTGGAGGATGCAAAAGCAGGCATATTGGCCACAATAGATACTTCCGGAAGACCCCACATGCGTTGGATGACCCCAACCCTCTTGCAGGAAAGGCCGGGAACTCTGTTTGCCGTCACTTCTCCCCAGTTTACCAAGGTCCTTCATCTGGCTTCCCATCCCGAAGCCGAATGGATGCTGCAAACACGGTCCCTGGACCAAATAGTAAATATCAAATGCAAAATCAATATAGTGGACAATCCCTCCCTCAAGGCGGAAGTCATGGAGGCTGTGGGACGAAAACTTTCCGTCTTCTGGAAGGTCAACAAAGAAACGGATTTCATTGTGCTGGAAACCATTCTGGAAGAAGCCACCTACTTTTGCCCCATGAAAGGCATAAAGGAAGTTGTCGCCTTTAACAGGCAGGAGGAAGGAGAATGAGTGGAAAGATGAATATCGGCAAATATGACAGGCAATTTCTTATCAAGCTCCTGGAGGACATGCTCCTGATCCGCCGTTTTGAAGAAAAGTGCGCGCAAATGTACGGGCTTCAGAAAATCGGAGGCTTCTGCCATCTCTATATCGGCCAGGAAGCAGTGGCAATAGGTTCTATTGCAGCCCTGGACCTTTCAAAGGATTATGTGCTTACCGCTTACCGGGATCATGGACATGCACTCGCCTGCGGTATAAGCCCAAATGCGATTATGGCCGAGCTTTTCGGACGGATTACCGGCTGCTCCCGCGGAAAAGGCGGCTCCATGCATATGTTCGATGCAAAAAATCACATGTACGGCGGCAACGGTATCGTAGGCGGCCACATTCCCGTGGCTACCGGCGTAGCCTTTAAAATCAGATATAACAAGGAAGCCGGGGTAGTGCTCTGCTATTTCGGAGACGGCGCCATCCACCAGGGGGCCTTTCACGAAAGCCTGAACCTGGCAAAAATTTGGAATCTTCCCATCGTATATATTTGCGAAAACAATCAGTATGGCATGGGCACCAGCTTTCACAGGGTGTCTTCCGTCAGCGACTTCTCCGTTATGGGCGCATCTTACGGAATTCCCGGCAAGCAGGTGAACGGAATGGACGTGCTTGAGGTTTACGAAGAAACTGCAGACGCGGTTGAGCTTGCGCGCAGCGGCAGTCCGTCGTTCCTGGAAATCAAAACCTACCGGTACAAGGGACATTCCATGAGCGATCCCGGAAAATACAGGACAAAAGAGGAGTTGGAGGCATACAGGCAGCAGGACCCCATCCTCATATTCAAAACCGCCCTGGAAAACGCGGGACTGCTGTCCGAAGAGGATTATGCAGGCATGGACAAGGCTCGCCAGGATATTTCCGACACTGCCGTAAAGTACGCGGAGGAAAGCGAGGAGCCTTCTCTGGAAACCCTTTATCAGGATGTATTGGCATAAATTCTACGGGAAAAAGTTGAGTAAAGGAGTTATAACACATGGCAATAATAACATATAGAGAAGCTCTCCGTCAGGCGATTGATGAGGAAATGGCGAGAGATGAAAGGGTTTTTCTCATCGGCGAGGAAGTTGCGGAATATAACGGCGCATATAAGGTCAGCCAGGGATTGCTGGACAAATACGGAGCCTCCCGTGTTGTGGACACCCCCATAACGGAAGAGGGATTTACAGGACTCGGTATCGGCGCCGCCATGGCGGGCCTTCGTCCTATCGTCGAATGGATGACGTACAACTTTTCGTTGATGGCCTATGATCAGGTGGTTAACAATGCTGCAAAAACACGCTATATGTCCGGAGGGCAATTCACCGTCCCCATCGTGTTCCGCGGCCCAAACGGACCGGCAGAATATCTTGGATCCCAGCATTCACAGGCCCTTCAATCTATTTATGCCCATATTCCGGGGCTTAAGGTCATCGCGCCTGCAACCCCCTATGATGCCAAAGGCCTGCTGAAAACTGCCATCCGGGATGACAATCCCGTGCTGTTCCTGGAAGGAGAGCTGATGTACGCCTGGAAGGGTGAGGTGCCCGAAGGCGAATATCTTATCCCCTTCGGACAGGCGGATATAAAAAGAAAAGGCAAAGATATCACGCTGGTTACCTATTCGAAGCCGTTAAAAATAGTTCAGGATGCCGCCAAAGAGCTGGAAACACTGGGCATCGACGCAGAGATCATTGATTTGCGCTCCATCCGGCCATTGGACGAGGAAACCGTCTACGCCTCGGTGCAAAAGACGAACCGCTGCATCGTAATTGATGAAGCCTGGCCCTTCGCCAGCGTCGGCTCCCATGTTGCCTGGCTGGTATCCAAAAACTGCTTTGATATCCTGGACGCGCCGGTAGAGCTGGTGGCCTCCGAGGACGTACCAATGCCTTATAACCATAAGCTTGAGCTGGAAGCGCAGCCTTCGGTGAAAAAGGTGGTAGACGCAGTGAAGAAAGCATTGTATCTATGAGAGGAATGTCCCCTTTTGATCATGAACACTAATTGAATTGGAGGAATATGCAATGGCGGAAAAATTGCTGATGCTGGCACTGTCCCCTACCATGGAGACCGGCATCATTGCCAAATGGACCAAAAACGAAGGTGACGCTTTTAAATCCGGCGATGTATTGTGTGAAATTGAAACGGACAAGGCAACCATGGAATATGAAGCTTCCAACGACGGTGTCATACTTAAGATACTGCTCCGCGAAGGGCAGGATGCTTCCGTTGGGGAAGCTATCGCTATCACAGGCAAAGCGGGAGAAGATATATCCGCGCTGCTTGCCGAAACCCTTTCGACTGCCTCGGGCAGTGGGAAAAAGACAAGTGCCGGTACGGAAAACAACCAGGTTTCAACTACTGCTTCGGAGATGCCTACGGGCGCTGCAACCGGGAGCGCAAATCCGGCGGAAGTAAAACCAATGAACGCGGCTCCCGCGCTAGCTTCCCAGGCTGCAGCCATTGATACCGCTTCCGGAAGTGCGTTAATCCACCGCTCTTCCCCGCTGGCCAGAAAAATCGCTCAAAATGCCGGAATCAGCATTGACGCCATCCCTGGCAGCGGCCCCGGGGGCAGGGTGATAAAAAGGGATGTGGAAAAGGCATTGTCCGCGCCCCTTCCGGCCAACGTCTCAGGCAAGCCGCCAAAGGCACCTGCCGTAGCTTCCGCAGAAGATGAAATATTGCCCGTATCGGGAAAACGGCGGGTGATTGCCCAAAGACTTTCGGAATCCATGTATTCCGCACCCCACTATTATCTGAAATTGAAGGTAGCCATGGATGGTATTTTGCAGGCAAGAAAGCAATATGCATCCGCTGCCGGGGAAAAAATATCCGTCAATACCTACTTGATAAAGTTTACCGCGGAGGCTTTAAAGAAACACCCAGCCATTAACTCCACCTGGAATGACACTACGATCCTAAGGCACAGCCGTATTGACATCGGGCTTGCCGTGGCTCAGAAGGACGGCCTCATAACGCCTGTGGTAAGAGATTGCGGCAGCAAGGGGCTGATTCAAATCGAACATGAGCTGAAGGAACTGATCCTGAAGGCGCAGAGTGAAACCTTAAAGCCCGAAGAATATACCGGAGCTACATTTACCATCAGCAATCTCGGCTCATTCGGAATCGAAGAGTTTACGGCAATTATTAATCCTCCCGGTTCTGCCATTCTCGCTGTTGGCGAGATTATAAAAGAACAGGTGGTCAATGCGGACGACTCCGTTTCTGTTAAATCCAATATGAAGCTAACACTCTCCTGTGATCACCGGGTTATCGACGGCGCTGTTGGCGCAGCCTTTCTATCGGAGTTGAAAGGTATGCTGCAAGACCCAATCCGGGTGCTGTATTAATGCCCTCAGCCCGCGCGTATGTTATTGTGAGTGGAACAAAGCGGAACACGGCAATCTCAAACGATCAGATGATTACTGCAAACTGTGAATAAAGGCTAAGATTGCCGCGACACAGGCTCCTCACAAGGACAGCCTTAAACACCAGATAGTTGTTGCGAACAATGAAAGGATTGAAAAAAGATGGCTAGTGAATTTGATTATGACGTATTGATAATAGGCGCTGGTCCCGGCGGGTACGTAGCTGCAATAAGAGCTTCCCAACTCGGCTTGAAGGCTGCTGTTGTGGAGAAGGATAAACCAGGAGGGGTTTGCCTCAATATAGGCTGCATCCCATCAAAAGCCTTGATCCATCAGGCGGGGATCTTCAGCTCCATCCCTGCGCTGGAAGGCATGGGCCTCAGCGTAGACCGCAGTACCCTTGATTACTCAAAGGTATATGAAAAATCCAGGGCCGCGGCAGATACGCTTTCCCGAGGCGTGCAATTCCTTCTTAAGAAAAACAATGTCGAGTTGATTTCCGGTGAAGCTGTGATTGACTCTCCTCACGGAGTCTTGCTGAAAGACGGCAAAAAAATAACCGCCGGCAGCATTATCATCGCAACCGGATCAAGGCCTCGGGAAATTCCGGGGTTTGCCTTTGACGAGGAAATTGTGCTCTCCTCTACCGGCATGCTGATGCAGAAGAGCCTCCCTAAAAGCCTTCTCATCCTGGGCAGCGGTGCAATCGGAGTGGAATTTGCTTACATTATGAATGCCTTCGGTGTTGAAGTGCACCTGGTTGAAATGCTGGACCGGATTCTGCCCGTAGAAGACAGCGAGGTTGTAGAGGTACTGGCCAGGTCTTTCCGGAGACGCGGGATTCAAATGTATACCTCAACGAAAGCGGTTTCCATGAACAAAACCGCAGCCGGCGCGGAAGTAGTCCTGGAAGACAAAGCCGGAAAGCGTAAGACACTCACAGTGGAAAAGCTGCTGGTGTCGGTGGGCCGTGCGCCGAATACAGAAACTATCGGTCTGGATAAAATAGGCCTCAAGACGGAAAAAGGCTTTATTCCCGTAGGTGATTATTACTGCACCTCGGTGTCCGGGGTATATGCGATCGGAGATGTTGTAGCCTCGCCGCTTCTGGCGCATGTAGCCTCAAAAGAGGGAGAAATCGCCGTGGAATATATTGCAGGCAAAGCCAGTGAAAAGAAAATCAACCTTCTTGAAATTCCCGGGGCAACCTATTGTGAGCCTCAGATTGGCAGCTTCGGACCCACTGAGGAAAAGCTCCGTGAAAAGAATATCCCTTATAAGAAATCAACCTTTCCTTACCGCGGCGCCGGAAAGTCCGTAGCCACAGAGCATCCAGACGGGTTGGTGAAGATATTGAGCGATACGTCCACCGGTGAACTGCTTGGCGTTCATATTGTCGGAGCCGAGGCAACAGAATTGATCCATGAGCTGCTGCTGGCGAAAAAGTCGGAATTGCTGCCGGAAGACGTCTCCTCCATGATACACGCCCATCCCACGCTTTCCGAAACACTCCTGGAAGCTATGCGCGCGGTGGAAGACAGGGCTATTCACGCATGATCGCGGAGAAAGCAAAACCGGGCAAAACAAACTTACCAAGCACCGGTGAAAGCAACTTACGTTAAATTTTTCTATAAATGAAGTCTTGGAGTGCCGAGCCCGTCACAAATGCAGGCTGCATTTGCGGAAAAAGGAGCCTGTGAAGAAAAGTCTGTAAAATAGGCCTTCTATGATAAAATATAAAATCATAGGAGGCTTTTTTATGGCAAAAAGAACATTATTGCGAGCCTGCTACAGGAGTACGACATCAAGTCCGCTGATGACATCCAGGAAGCACTGAAGGATCTGCTTGGCGGGACCCTACAGTCTATGCTTGAAGCAGAAATGGATGATCATCTGGGATATGCCCCGTATGAGCGAGTAGACAACACCAATGCCCGCAACGGAAAGAAGAGCAAAACAATCCGCAGCAAGTATGTGTGAAACGGACATCGAAGTCCCCCAGGATCGAGAGAGTTCCTTTGAGCCCAAAGTAGTCCGGAAACGCCAAAAAGACATTTCCGGGATCGAAGACAAAATCATTGCCATGTATGCAAAAGGTCTTACAACAAGACAAATATCGGAGCAAATCGAAGACATTTACGGGTTTGAAGTCAGTGAGGGGATGGTATCCGACATTACCGACAAGTTGCTTCCCGAAATTGATGCATGGAAAAAGCGACCGCTTTCCAGCATTTATCCCATCGTCTTCATAGATGCGTACATTTTTCTGTTCGAGACAACAACGTGATCCGAAAACTTGCAGCCTACACCATTTTAGGAATCACTGATTCTGGGCATAAAGAAGTTCTATCTATCCAGGTTTATGGTGAACTATCAATCATGTATGAGGGCGGACTGCCCCAGTAGCAAAAAGCAAACGCCGGTCAAGAGTAAATAAACGCCCTTTATCAAGGGCGCTCTTGACATGCCGTTTGCTTTTCCTATATATTGTAATCATGGCTTGTAAGCCAAATTCTGGCTCACAAGCCCTAATAAGAGATAGTTTAAATATCATTTAGGTTTGTCTTTACTGATATAAACCAGGAGGATTAAATATGTATTCAGCACTCATAAAAAAATCAGAGCAATCGGTTACTGCCGGCGAATGGGCAATAGAAAGGAGTGATGTTTTACATTCATAGAAAGGAGATACGGAAGAATGAAGGTTTAAGAGGCATTCTTTTGTTATAAAACATATGAAGAACAATCATCCCTTATTCCATACTTTACGAATGGTTAAGGGTAATCAACGGGCTTGTTTAGTTACCGAGCCTTTATGGTCGGTTCCATATAATCTTTTTTTACCATTTGTTTCGGTCTACATGGCGGCAATCGGTTTGAAGGATGCTCAGATCGGTATGGTTGCAAGCTTTGGGTTAGTGATGCAGTTTCTATGGTCATTATTATCTGGGGCAATCGTTGATAAATATGGCAGACGCAAGGCTATGTTTGTCTTTGGCCTGCTTAGCTGGTCTATCCCATGTTTGATTTGGGCTGTTTCGCATGGGTATTGGTTCTTTATAATAGCTATCCTTTTCAACAGTATGTGGCGTGTGACCGGTAACAGCTTCAGCTGTTTGATTGTAGAGGATGGGGATAACAATCAACTTATTAATCTCTACACACTCTTTAATATGATCGGGTTATTAGTGGGATTTATCTCACCGATAATGGGCCTTCTCATTGACCGGTTTACTCTAGTACCTATCATCAGGGCATTATATCTGGCATCCATGGTTATGGTAACTGTTAAATTTATGCTGCAATACCGCTTACTTCACGAGAGTGATACAGGTATGCATCGGATTGAAGAGTGCAGTAACAAATCCCTATGGAAGCTGACCTTTAGGGGGTGGAATACGTTTATACAGGCATTTCGCCAAACTAAATTAGTATGGTATATGACGGTGGTTATTCTTATGAACTGCGTCACAATCGTGCAGGCTACTTTCTGGCCGCTGTTTATAACATCTGCTTATAGTGTCAGTGCTTCGATGATCTCAGTTTTTCCGATGGTTAAAGCTGTTACATCAATAATCATTTATCTGACGGTCACTTCAAGGATCACGCTCAGCTCAATCAAAAATCCAATGTTAACAGGGCTTGCCGTATCACTGCTGGGATTAATGGTATTACTGGTATTCCAGCCCTTTGGTGCCGCAGCGATTGTTGCAGTATTTTTTTCGGCTGTATGTGATGCTTTTGCCGCTGCCATCCTTAATCCTTTGTTTGATTCATTGTTATCGGTCAGCATTCCGGCAAATGAACGGGCACGTGTTAACAGTTTGATAACTTCTATGATACTGCTGATCAGTATCCCGATCGGAGCAATCGCAGGTATGCTTTCAGAGCATAACCGCATGTTTCCACTCATGCTGAACTGTTTTCTGATCATAGTAGCAACTCTGTTAGTATTATTCCTAATGAAGACAGCAAAAACTAAAGAAAGTAACAATTTATCAGAGTATTCCTGACATGTTGTTAATTATTGGTTATAGTGTTTTCATGGATAGGTTGAATTAAAACAGCCTATCCTTAATCTTATTATCATAGAAAGTCATTTACAGACTTTTCTTCACACAGTCGGAAAAAGCATAAGTAACCTTCCGGGTGCTTCTGCCTCGGTTTCCCTGACTGACCTTTAATGATGGCCGAGACGCCAACAGCAGTCCGGGAATGACATTCCAGCGAGTCTTTGTCATTCCGGGGGGGCCTTGGAGTAACGGGGGAAGCTATTCCCACCGTACTCACCTGTCGTTTTGCCCATGCTATCCGGCAAAATCTCCGAAAACAGCGTTAAGATTTTTTATTCTTAACTTTACCTTCGCCTTCCATTTGCTTTATTTCGGCTTCCGATTTTTTATAAAATTTTTCAATGTATTCCTTGTTTTTCGGAAGATTCTCGTCAACCTTCTTTTTGCTGCCCATTTTCATCACTCTCCCTGGACATTATTTTATCCATAAAGAGCACGATTATTTAAATTTCCATCGATGTTTCAGGCACTATTCCAGCTATTATCAGAACATTCCGGGAAACTGCCTGATAATGCCTGCCGTCATGGTATCGGCCATTGCTAACGCCTGCTTCTCTATTTCATCAAAGGTTGCAATGCTCGCCGAATAATCCTTGTTCAGCATGGCGACCGCTTCAGCCTTGGTCAAGGCCAGATGCCGGTGCAGCATGTCTCTCCAGGCGGCTTGCGACCAATAGGGGTTGATGCTCCCCAGGTAAGCGGCAATTTCATCGGCATTGGCATACCACCTCTTCTCGGCATCCGCCGCTGCCGCACTGTCACCTGCTTTGGCTGCTTTGACAAGCTGAGCGGCTATAACCAGATGGCTTGTAAACAAATCGGCAAATTTTTTCGCCGCTTCATTCCCATAATAGACGCTTAAAACATTTTCAAAATCTACCGGATTCCGCAGCAGCCGTCGGGTCGAATAGTCTGCATCCGGCATAGCGAAAACGATACCGGAGATTACCAGTCTTGTCCAAAATACATGCTGCTCCCAAAGCATACGGATGTGATTTGACAGCTCCAGCGCAGCCCTGCTTATTCCCTGGACTGAAGGGTAATAATTCGGAACCGGATATGAATATCCCAACCTGGGACATATACCAGTAAATGGCATGATGAATCACTCCACAACATAAGATAGGATCAATATATGATTATGTAAATCAAAAGGTTCAAAATCCGGATCAAACTCCCAGCTACCGCACTTGATATTTTGGTAAATATGTCCGATAATAAAAAAGGATATCTGATAAGAATGAAAGAAAGCAAGAAAATAAAAATAAGAAGAAGAGTAGATAAAATGAACTTTCTTAGTGCAATGGACTTATCCGCATTTCAATGGGCTTTACTGATTGCCGCGGCTTTTTTGGTGGGGTTCTCAAAAACGGGGATCAACGGTTTGATGATGCTTGTCATCCCCATTCTGGCAAGTGTTTTCGGAGGAAAGGAATCTACCGGCGTCATCCTGCCCATGTTGATTGCCGGAGATATCTTCGCTGTGTGGTATTACCACAGGCATGCAGATTGGAATAACATCAAAAAGCTGCTGCCATGGTCATTAGCCGGAATAATCTCCGGCGCCGTCGTCGGCAATTATATCAACGATACCCAGTTTAAGGCTTTGATTGCAATCTTGGTTTTGATATGCCTGATTATATTGATCTATATGGAGAAGAAGGGCGATAGCATTAAGGTTCCCGAGAAAACGTGGTTCTTCGCCTTAATGGGGGTAGCCTCCGGTTTTGCATCCATGATCGGCAATGCGGCCGGCCCCATTTTCAGCATTTATCTCCTGTCCAAGGGCTTTAAGAAAAATGATTTTATGGGGACCAGCGCCTGGTTCTTTTTTCTGATTAATTTGACCAAGCTCCCTTTTCAGGTCTTCTACTGGCATAATGTCACCGGCGGCAGGCTGCTGACCACGGGCATCATGCTTCCTGCCATTGCCGGAGGCGCGCTTCTGGGAGCTGTTGTCATCAAGAAAATCAATGAAAAGCCTTTCCGCTATATTGTACTGGCCATGACGGCTATCACTGCAGTAAGGCTTTTCATGTAAAAAACTTGCTGTCGTATGGAATATTTCAGCCCAGCAATGCTTCTTCCCGTTCCCTGAAATACCTGGCTGTCTGCTGGACAAGCTTATCCAACTGGGCCTTGTCGGGCATGCCGTTCATTGCAGGATAGGGATCTCCCCCTGGACCCAGCGGTTCGGGAGTAACAAACCTGCCTGCCCTGTTATAGCCTATGAGATACAAAGCCATTATAATTGTATCAAGGTCCAGGGAACCCTCCCCTAATGCACAGCGGTTACTGTCGGCCATATGAAGGTTTACCAGCATCTCGCCTGCATTCACCAGGGCCTCACCGATATGGGACTCTTCTACCTGCATGTGGTAGACGTCTCCGTTAATATGCTTCACACCGGGATGATTTACCGCATTGATATAACTCTTGGCCTCTTCAAACGTGTGAATGAAGCTTGCTTCAGCAGAACGTATGGGCTCAATTGCAGCTTTTACACCATGCTTTGTAAACAGGTCGGCTACAATCTGCAAAGTTTCAACGCTGCGCTGGAATTCCGTTGAGTCATAAGGCTGCGGACGCCCAACCGCTCCGGGAACAACCAGTAGGTATGCCCCGCCTGCTTCTGCGGTAAATTCTATTTCTCTTTTCAAATAATCCAACGCTGCCTGTCGTTGAATCGCCCGGTTGCTGGAGAGGTCATTATCGGCGGAAAACATGCCGCAAACGCCGCCCACCTTTATGCCATAGCTGTCAAGGGTCTTCAAGGTTTCCTTTTTCTTGTAGCCAAGGTCCGGACCGTAATGATTTCCATGGAGCTCGATAAAATCAATGCCAGCCTTGCTGAGGCGGTTTGCAGATTCTGCAAGGGACTCTATTCCAAAGCCCCAGTTGCTCCAGGAAAGATTGAGCTTTTGCTTCAGTTTTTCCGGGGAGTTCCTTTTCATTTCTTCAAAGGCAAGGCGGATCTTTTCATTTTTCACTTCATAATTTTGTTTTGTCATTTTCTCATCTCCAATCATAATTAGTGGAGTACCTGTGCAAATATAACTTCCCGTACAGGTTTCTGAAAATGTAGTCCATTACGGCCGGCATTTTTAAAAAAACGGGAAGTAACATTTGCAGTACTCCTGAGTACCGGTGCTATCCCTCAACTGTCCTGGGCATATCCGGATGGTTGGGCCCGAAATGCTTCAGCATGACCAGAGGCTCCCACTTGCTTTCGTTCACGATGGTCACACCTCTTTTTGCAGCCTGCTCGCTGACAAAGTATTCATCCGCGCTCATTTGCCCAAACCTCAGCATAATGGCGGCTTCGGCATCATAATTGCCGAATTTGCCGTGTCCCTGGACAAGGATACAGCCATAGGCGGCGTCATCCTTTACCACTGCCGATTTGCCGGGCATGACGGTCAATTCCTTCGCTCCGATATAATCGTTGGCATAGGCCACCCACTTTTCAATGTGGTTCTCGTCAGAGTGGCTGCAAGTGATGGGAGGTCTGTAATAATGCTTCTTGTAATTGGGATCCACATTCTTTTCCCAGTCCATAAGACTCAGAACATAGTCTACATCCCGCTTCTTATCATCAGGACAGTTCTCCGTCAGAAATTCATAGGGATAAACCTCGTCGGCGGTTATGTTCTCATAAACGGAGTTTACATCACTGTTCCATTGTGGCTCATAGGTCAGATAGGAACCGGGAGCATGGACGACTCCGGGCGGAGTATACCAGCCTGTGCCCAGTTCGATTCTATACGCCCTTGAAAGCTCTGTGATCCTTATATCACGCTTTTCATAATCCAGAAGCCTCTCTCTTACCTGTTCCCTGGTTACATCCGGATCAAAGCCGAAATAGGTATGCGGAAAGCTGCCGCCGTGATTGTTCAACTGCGGCGGATAATAGTAGGCTTCCGGCTTGCCAAGACGCCCCACCCTTGCCGCCGATTCAAAATCCAGGTGCAGGTGGTGAAAAAGCGGCTCTCCGTAATCGAAAAACTTGGAGTACATGGGCCATGTGCCGTACTTCTTTTTTAATTCCTCTCCGATGATTTCCGCCCCCAGCTCGTCAACAAAATCCTTCAAAGAAATCTTGTCTTGAAGGTCATTGCTGACTGCTACATAGCTCATGCCCTCGTCCGGCGGAGCCAGCTCTCCATTCATTGCCGGAATTACCGAGGAAAACCACCGCTCCTTGATGGCGCCTCTTTGGGTGCCCAATGCAAAATAATCGTCAGGATGAAGGCGCAGCCTCCGGCCCGCCTTGGAGAAGCGTCTCGGCACAAATACGGGGATCAGCCGGAGGACGCCTCCTCCCTTTTCAAAAGATTCTCTGATAGCTGCTTGTTTGCTCATTGAACCACTCCTTTCGCTTAGAAAATATATTTAATCCCATCTGGCGCTCCACAGGATAATTTCTGTATTGAAATATTCCAAGGAGCACGACACTTTTTAGAAAAACGTTTTTCTACACTCCATAAACCTTCTTTGCTTTGATCTTGTCAAATATCACCACCCATAAAGGTCCCAGTTCTTATCTCCCTTTAAATCCGTAGACTGACGCACTATCAGGTTTATGGGGAGCTCGTGGCAGGCGGCCCCCGGCTCTTCATGCTCCATCTTCCTTATAAGAATCTCTACAGCGGCAACTCCCAGCTTGTATTTGGGAATGTTTATCGTCGTAAGGGACGGCTCTATGATGGAAGCCACAAAAGTATTGTCAAAGCCGACCACTTTTATCTCTTCCGGAATCTTACGCCCATGCTCCTTGATTGCTTTGATGGCGCCGATAGCCATCTGGTCATTGGCTGCAAACACGCCATCAAACTCTTCCCCGTTGATCAGAAGCTGCTTGATGGTCTGATAGCCGCTAAGGGGAGAAAAATCACCTTCCAGGATGTGTTCATTCCCAAATTCCAGTCCCCTCTTGTGAAGCTCATCCCGCAACCCTTGCAATCTGTCCTTCACCATACACGAATTCAGCGGCCCGGTAATATGAACGAGCCTTTTACAGCCGCAATCCGTCAAATGCCTGGCTGCAAGCCTTCCCCCCTCCAGATTGTTGACCAGAACAGAGTCAATCCCATACTCATCCATTCTTCTTTCGAGGCTCACAACCGGTATCCTTTTCTTTGCATTGCCAAGGGAAGACAAGCTTTTAAAATATTCCACCTCGCCCATGTCCGCCACCGAATCGATAATGATGCCGTCCAGCCAGCTGCTTTCAAGCATTTGCACAAACCGCTTCTCCGTGTCGAGGCTGTCGTCGGTATTGCAGAAGGTAATTCCATACCCGCCTTTGGAAGCAGTGTCCTGTATCCCCTTTATGACCTGCGGGAAGAAAACCCGGTTTATGTTCGTAATAATGACGCCGATGGACATGGTTTTCTTGCTTTTGAGGCTGCGGGCCAGAGGGTCCACCTCGTAATTCAATTCGGCAATTACCCGGTTTATTTTTGCCTTAAGCTCATCACTGACATATTTGGTGTCATTTATAACATTCGACACGGTGGATATTGATACGCCAGCCTTTTTTGCGACATCTTTTATACCTGCCATAAGGTATCCTTACCCCTATTAAAAAATTTGCTGCGAGCCCCCTGGAGCTCCAGACTCCTGATAAATATATCAATTCCGATATCTTGTATAAGTTGAACTAAATAATTAGGGCGCCCCTGTCATCCTGAGAAAGCGAAGTACCTGCAATTGCCGCAGTAGGATTCTTCGCTGCCGCTTAGAATGGCAAGGCTGCTTAGTTCATCTTATATTCTGCAGAAAAACGTTTCTCCATTATTTATTATATGTCAGCAAATAAATTTTTTCAATAGGATTGTGAAATTAAAACCCGGCTGCAGTGCTGGCAGCCGGGCCGAATATTTTTCACCTTTTGTTTTTCTCATTACTGGCAAATCACTTCTGTTTTTTTAAAACGATCGTCCCAAGGCGGCTCTCTCCGGAATTTCCTACTTGTTAATGAGCACCAATCCGGCAATGCATAATACCGCACCCAATATTTTGTTCAGTTCAAACCCTTCTTTAAAAAACAAAATTCCAATTGGGATCAGGATAATGGCGAGGATGATATTGGCCACCAGGGAACCGACGCTTATGTTCCAGCCGGCCCTGTATGCCATAAGGTAGCCAAGCTCAAGGCCGACAATGGCAACGCCCAGGGCGATGCTTGTCCAGTTTATGTCCTTGATTGACTGGAAGAAGCCTTTTTCTGATTTGAAAAACTGATATGCAATGATGGTGAGAACTGTGGCCGTCAGATAGGTCACAAGCAGCGCAGAAAAAGGATTGATCTTCTCCGGCGTTGACTTCTGGCATATATTATATATAACATTGGATGCGACGATTAAAACAATGGAAAACACATAAAAAAACATTTGATTTCACCCTCTATCTTCCTTTTGCTGCAGAAAATCCATAACTTATTTACCGCATATCAGCTATTATATATGTAACAGGCCAAGTCTTGCAACACTTGTATTCAATATCTTTTTACACTCCGGCAGCCATTTATGCCAGGGCTTCAAATGTAAAATAGCTCTTTCCTTTCGCGCGGACATGCAGTAAAATATTCACAGCAAACATTCGGAAGGAACCGGTTTGATAAGGTTTATACACCTTAACAGGCTGAGACATCTCTAGGAGGGGATTGACAATTTTATGGCAATAGAAAAAGTACGTGAGGATTTACTCAAATGGGGTAAGGCCTCCGCCATTGTTGAACTTGATACTTCCAGCGCAACGGTGGAGCTGGCTGCGCAGGCATTGGGCGTGGAGCCTGCGAGAATCGCCAAGACGATTAGCTTCAAAAGCGCTGAAAGCGCCCTTCTGGTCGTCGCCGCCGGAGATGCCAGGACCGACAATGCCAAATTCAAAGCGGAATTCGGCATAAAAGCAAGAATGCTGACGCCGGAAGAGGTTCTTGAATACACGGGGCATGCTGTTGGCGGAGTTTGCCCCTTCGGCCTGAAAAGCGAGCTGCCCGTTTATCTGGATATTTCAATGAAAAGGTTTGAAACGGTGTACCCCGCCTGCGGAAGCAGCAATTCGGCCATTGAGCTCACCTGTGACGAACTGGAGAGGTATTCGGGCAGTGTCAGATGGGTGGATGTGTGCAGAAATTGGGAGTAATTTAAGCTAAGGAGGCAGGCTGGGATGGTTATTTTAATCGGCGGTGTCAGCTGCACCGGAAAAACAGTGATGGCCCAGAGATTGCTTGAAAAATATAAGATTCCGTATTTGTCCATCGACCATATAAAAATGGGATTGATCCGCGGGAACCAGTATTGTGATTTTTCAGCCACGGACGATGACGACGTGCTTGCAAATAAGCTATGGCCTATTGTCAAGGGCATTATAATGACCAATATTGAGAATGGGCAGCACATCATTATCGAAGGATACTATCTGCCGCCGGAACATGTCGGGGATTTTGAACCTGAGTATTTGCAGCAGATTGTTGCGCTGTATATCGGTTTTTCAACGAATTATCTCCGGCAGCATTTTGATTCCGGGATTATGGGACATAAAAGCGAAATAGAACAAAAGGGTTATGATGCCGGCTATATGAACCCCGATAATTTTACCAGACTCCATACACAGCTCAAAGAGCGCTGCAGGAAAAACCATACGGAGTTCTTTGAAATTAATGATGATTACACGGGTGAAATCATCAGGGCATATGAGTGGGTTGATGAACAGATAAAAGCAAAGCGAAGAATCTTTTTAAAGAGTTGAAGAAGATCCTTCGCAAGTATTTGGGATTCCCAGATTAAATCTACAGGGCCGGGTCAGCTCCCCCGGCTATACCCAACAGCATTGTTTTCACGCATCAATTCCGACTCCTTAAGCCTTGACGCCAGGAATACGTTAAAGAGCATCAAAATGATCATTCCCACCATGGGCATCAGCATTGAGCCGGTTTCAGGGGACTTCAGCAAATCCATGGCGAAGATGAAGATGATGCCGGCCAACTGACCCATGGTCATGAGTACTCCGGTAGATGTGCCTTCCGGCGCAGGATACCCGATTTCCGCACAATATTGAAATCCGATGGGCGCCGTACTCAGCATAAAGAAGCCCAAAACCCCTGCAGAGACCAGCAGCAGCCAATAGCTCCGGGCGTAGGTTATGCCGATTAAGCCGGGAATACTGCCGACGACAGCCAGCAATATGAATCCGGACCTGTTGCGGAACCGGTCCGAGAGCATGGGGATGATTGCAGAGCCAAGCACTCCGAAGGCCACCATCAAGCCGCCCATTATGCCGGCTTGTTCCGAAGTGAAGCCCCTGGGCTTGACAACGTTCTCTATCCAGGTAGACATGCCGTTGAATACGCCAAGCCCGATGAAAAATATGATATTGAAAATAATAAAGTCTTTCTTTTTTATCATCTGTTTCAGGCCGTCAAAGACAAGGGCGCGTTCTTCCTGTTCCGGGGAGCATTGAGGCGTTGGAGGCTGTTCTCTTGCAAATATTATGAAGGCCGCTAATGCGATGACGGATATAACTCCGTAAAGTATCAGCATATAGGACATGGAATGCACTTGCGTCAAGTAGGGAGTCAATGCCAGTCCCGCGATGAGTCCCACATACCCTGCAAGCCATGACATCCCTGTCGCGGTAGCCCGCTCCTTCAATGGGAACCATTTTGCCGCAACCTTTGAAACGGCGTTGACGATCAATGGCTGCCCAGCGGCAATACCGATCTGGCATAGCAAAACCAAAACATAGCTGTCGGCAAGGACCCCCCGCAGCATACCGAAAATACCGGTCATAAGCGCGCCAAGCCCCGCAGAAACACGGAATCCGTAAGTGTCAATCAGCCATGACGCAGGAAAGGACACAAAAATATATACAATCATAAAAACCATGGAAAGCATCCCGATGCTGAGGTCCGATACGTTATAGTAGGCAACGGCACTGCTGGTGATAGAGGCAAAGGTAATCCAGAGCAGCTGCTGGACCCCCATGACAAGCATGAATACAAGTAAAACAATCCATCGGTAACGGTATGTGGTGATTCCCAAATTATTACTCATCTGCATCCCCCATAACATTTCACATAAAATGAATTTTATAACGGCCTGATTCAAAAATTAATTTTTGATGCCTCGTTATTAAACCTATTATAGCATATTAATGATACAAAGAGATAATGCAGTCTGTGAAGTTTCACTCTATCCGGTGAGCGGCCTCGATTGGGTAGCAGCGCGTGCGATAGACCTCTTAAATTCAGCAAATTAAGTTGAATTTGGTAGTTTTAAAGAGAAATCACGCCTTTATTTACAACTAATAACATAATATAATATTCGATTATGTGTAATATAGAGATAGGATTTAAAATTCATGGCCGCAAATATTACATAGCTTCTAAAGAGGGTTGTTATATATGATTGGGAGGATTCGTCGATGAAATATAATATTGGAGTGGAACTGGGTGTTTGTAATACGGTGGTAGCCGTAGTGGATAAATATGGGCATTTAATTCGCAAGGACTCGCAGCCTACCATTCCAGACCGGCCATATACGGAAATTGTAAAGGATACTGCGGAGCTCATAAAAGATATGCTGGCTTATGAAGGCATTGATGTAAAAAACATCAAATGCATAGGCATCGGCTGTCCAGGCATACCCAACAGCAAAGAGGGGACCATTATAAGAAGCCACTCCCTGCACTTTCACAATACGCCGGTCCGCCTGGAGATGCAGAAATATTGTCATTTGCCGGTATATGTGGAAAACAGTTCAAACTGCGCAGCCCTGGCGGAAAGTGTCTCCGGCGCGGCTGAGGATATTGATTTTTCCGTGACGATCAAAATCGGCAACGGCATCGGCTGCGGAATCATCGTTAATAATGAGATATACAGCGGCTTCAACTTCGCAGGAGCGGAACCGGGCCACATGGTCATCGCAATGGGGGGCGAGCCCTGCGCCTGCGGAAGACAGGGATGCTGGGAGGCTTACGCCTCCGCCAATGCACTCATCCGGCAAACCCGGGAAGCCGCCGAAAAGAACCCCAACTCCCTGATTCACTCCGTTGTTAATAATGACCTGTCCCAAATCAGCGTCCATACGGCTTTTGATGCCGCAAAACTTGGCGATGAGGTTGCGAAGGATGTTATTGCCAGATACCTGGAATATCTGGGTGAGGGTATCATGAACATCATCAATGTAATCATGCCCGAAGCAATCATCATCAGCGGCGAAATCAGCAAGCTTGGAGAGGTGCTGCTGAAGCCGCTAAGGGAGATTGTCAACACCAGGATCTACAGCAAGGATATCACCCAGCCCGAATTGAAAACCGCAGAGCTGGGCAATGCCGCAATTGTAATCGGCGCCGCTATGCTGGGAGAATACCGCGGAAGAAGTGTCCATGTTTAGGAGAACTGCAAATATTACTTAGCAGGCATCATCGGACAAGGATAATCCGTACCCGCTTTCTATAAGCTTTGTAAGCCTTGACAATATCCTTGCCGCGGGAGCGCCGTCAATAACATCGTGGTCAACGGATACGGTCATATACAGATACTCCCGTACTTCTATCCTGTCATCGGCTACGCCGGGCTTTTTAATAATGGAACCCACTGCAAAGGAAAGAGGGTGAACGCTCATGGGAATGACCCAGCCGTTGATTTTTCCGGCCATGCCGACGGAGGTTATCAGCACCGTTCCCATGCTCTGCTTTGTGAGAAACGGACTTCGGATCAAGTGCCGCCACAGCATTTTTCTTATGAATGCAGGCATTGAATAATAAGCCTTCATCAGTCGTCCGCTTTTCTTTTCACCCAGGACAAAATCCCCTTCACCGTCTATTTCCTGTCTCTGCCCGTTCCTGATCTCCTCGCAGATTTCCGAAATGCTTTTCTCGTTTGTTTTCCGGATGACATAGGGCAGAGGGACTTTTTCGCCCTGGACCTCTCTTTCGATCATTACGGAGATGTCGATGTCCTCAAAGATTACCACCTTCCGCTTGCCCCTTCGGATCCCGTGGATTTCCCTGTACTCTTCGACAGCTTTACTGATGCATTTGATCAGCCATGAATTGAAGGAAATATTTTTATCCTGCCGCTTGTTTTCGGTGATCATTTTCCTGGCATCTGTAACATCCAGCTCGATTAAGGCTTTGATATGATGCTTCATTTTACTGACTGCCCCAATGTCAATGGTGCCGATCCTGCTTGACGGAAAGGACTCTGTACGGTATTGGCCAATGTGTTTCATGCACTATCCTCCAGCGTGATATACCCATATTTTCCGCTATGGGTCTTAAGTTTACAAGAAAATTTGCATAATCCTATTATACTATTGAATCATTGAGTATAATCGCTCAGCAAAATAAAAAAAATCAGTGCATGGTCGGCACTGATTTTTTGTCGACTGCCTTATTGTCTGTTATGCAGACTATCAATCAATTCACTTACAGTAATCCTGGAAAAATCCGCCTCCAGTGAGGTCCCTTTTTCTATGGCTGTTTTCAACACCGGGGACCTTCTGGTATCGCCGATAACGATGGCGCCTGCGACCTTTCCGTCCTTGATAAGAATCTTATAGTACTGGCCCTCGTCATTTTCTTCCGCCACAATATTGGTTGCCTTGCTTTCATCCACACAGCCCATGGAAAACAGGGTCAGTTTGAAAGCGTTCAGGGTTATCACGGGAACAACCGGCTGGTACACCGACTCCCTGCCCGCAATATTATAGCCTGCAACCTTGCCAAGGGCCATGTTGATATTCCATGAGCCCGCCACATTGCCGTTGAATTCCGCAACGTCACCCGCGGCATAAACACCGTCAACATTTGTTTCCATCTTTTCATTGACGACAATCCCTTTTCTGCACGCAATGGAAGTATCCCGGACGACTCCCGTATTCGGCCTGATTCCGACGGAATAAATCACCTTGCTGCCTGGCAAAAGCTGGCCCGTACTTGTGATGATGCCTTCTACCCCATGATTTCCGGAGATGCTGCTGACCTTGGTATTCAGGTGCATATCGATGCCAAAAGCCTCTACGGCTTTCCGGAGTATTTCCGATGCCCTTTCGTCCAATTGATTGGGCATTGCCCTTGGGAGAAGCTCGACGATTGAAACGCCGGCACCGTGCTGATACAGGCTCCAGGCTGTCTCCAGGCCCTGAATGCCCCCGCCTATGACAATGACCTGTTCACCTTTTTTTATTTGCTCCTGCATGTCCAAGGCATCCTGTAATGTCCTTAAAGAGAATACTCCAGGCATATCGATTCCTTCAACCGGCGGTTTGAAATTACCCGCGCCATTGGCAAATAGCAGTTTATCATATTTCATGCTGGTGTTATCCGATAAAATGACTTCCTTGTTTTCCGTACTGACCCCGGATACCGTTTTACCTACGGAGACAGCGATATTATTTTCTTTATACCAATCCTTTTTCTGAATCAGCAAATTATCTTCCGACAGCTCGCCAAACAAATTTTTTGAAAGCTTTATCCGGTAATACGGATAAAACGGCTCATCTCCAAATACGGTTATTTCAGCTTCTGCATCCACTTCTCTTATAGCCTTTAAGGCAGTTGTACCTGCTATTCCGCTTCCCACTACAATAATTTTTTGTGTCATTTATGTTCCTGCCTCATTCAATATTTTCTATATTTTACTATTCTCTTTATCTTGTAACAACCAATTTTTTGTTTTATTTATTCCCTTATATTATCCTATTATATCGGCAATTGCAAATAAAGATCCTGTAATTTTACACAATTATTTTACGAATAGCTTTAGGTTCAAGTCCGCATAATAATACCGAGACGATGGTCTTAGTAAGCACTGGCGAAAATATAACTTCCGATAATCTTTTCCGGGCAACTACGCTTTGCGCTGCATTCCCCAGAAAAGAATCGGAATTAATACTTCCGGTGCTCTTAAGTGTTTAGGAGGTAAAACAATCATGTATGGCACGGTAAAATGGTTCAATCCTGATAAGGGCTTTGGATTTATCGAAAGAGAAGGCGGCGGCGAAGATGTGTTTGTGCATTATTCCGCCATACAGTCAGAAGGATATAAATCCCTTGACGAAGGCCAAAAGGTGCAGTTTGACATTGAAAAAGGACAGCGTGGATTTCAGGCTACCAATGTGACTCTTTCCTAAAAGCCAGGAATGAAAACGGCACAGTATTTCTCTTACTGTGCCGTTTTTTTAAGGCGTCCGGAGGGGCCTCCGGCGTTTTCTATCTAATGGCGTCCTTACCTGTTTGTGATCTTTCCGATATTCTTAATGATTATGGAAATCGTGCCGTCCGAGTTGTTGACAAACTCTATTTTGTCGCTCTTGCCTGCGTATTCCAACGGGAAATCGATCTCGATACCGGTATCTGTCTTGATTTTATGGGTCTTGAATTTTTTTTCGATAAGCCTGTCGGGGATGGCAATCTCTTTCTCATTGAGCCCTGCTTTGGCGATCTCCTCCACATATTCATGCCGGATGCCGATATCCTTTTCAAAAACCTGGTCGGCGATCCGGTCGATCTGTATGGACGAAGTCTCGTCAAAGCTTTCTGTTACCGCCTTTTTCACCTTGATGGCTTTTTCGAAATCCTCGTCAAAGTATTTTTTGTTAATGCTTTTGGTTACCTTGTCCAGAATCTTGAGCTTGGCATTGTCCGATAGCTGGCAACTGCACTGGAGATAATACTTGGCGAGATAAAATTCATTTTCGCCGTTGATTTCATACTGTTTTTCCAGCAGCTTGAGACTGAAATCCGAAAGATTGATCAGCGCACACTCTTCCAGCTTTTGACCCTCCTGGGGCAAAAGGGTCTTGTGGCGTATGATGGTATTGATGCTGCCTTCCCTGGAATTGTTGACCCAATGCGTGAATCCGGCCTTATAGTTCAGCTTGACAATTCCTAGATGCCTTGCCCCGTTGATTTCCAGCAGACAGCAGACCAGATCCGCCGATGGTATGTCAATGTGCCTCTGCATCAGGATAAACAGCTTATTGGCGGCATCGGAGGTGATGGGCAAAAAGTCGTCGTCATTATCGTTAAGCAATTTGCACAAATTGAAAATGCCGCTGTCCTCCGTGAATGCGGCGTTTTTTACATTCGGGTCCTCCAGCATCTTATCCAGCTGGTTTCCCAAATAATCCGACAATTCTCCGGTGATCTCAAGCTCTCCCCGGGAAAGGACCGGCATACCGGCATTAATATCAAGCACATGCAGTACAGCTCTTTTTACCGTGATCTCATTGTTCATTTTCCAAATCCTCCACCCTCCATAACTTGTTCGGCAACAGCCCGGCAAATGTTTAATTTATCATATTGGATTTAACCTGTCAAACTCCGGGCATTAAAGCCGTAATAGTTAAAGAAAGGTTAATGTACCGGTTTTTATGGAACTGCCGCCCACCCATCCATGTCTATGGCATGGGAAATGTGAAATATTGTACTTTATGCAAGGAGGATGTCGAAAAATGAATAAGGCCGGAAGGGTAATTATCATCTTATGTATTGCTGCCGCAGTGGGAGCGGGTACCTTATTAACCTTAAAAGGGATTTCAAACGGAACCTATACTGTAGCGCAAATGCTGCCTGCATTCAATCACCGGGAGGAAACCGAAGCATCCGCCGCTGCAATGCAAACCGCCGCTCTGTCGGATAAGGAAACTGGTCCTGCCGATGGAAGGGTATTGAAGTATGCGAATGAAACCGTAGCCATTGAAAACACAGAACCAGCCCTTGCTGAATACAAAGGCGCTATCCGGCATATTTTCTTTCATCCCCTGATTCTATACCCCGAAAAGGCTTTTGACGGAGATGCGGTTTCTCAAGGCTATAATGACTGGTTTGTGACAGTTACAGAATTCAAGAAGATTCTCGACTCGCTTTATGCAAAGAATTATATTCTTGTCGATATGGCGAAGCTCTATGAAACCATCCAATCCGACGGCAAGAGCAAGATTGTAAAAAAGAAGCTGCTGCTGCCGGAAGGTAAAAAGCCCCTGATTATCTCTGTTGATGATATAAATTATTATGACTATATGAAAGAAAACGGCAATGCCTCCAAGCTGGTACTGAATGCAGACGGTAATGTAGCCGCCTATTCCATTTCACCCGATGGGCAGGAGAAAACAGAATGCGACAATGAAGTCGTCCCCATTCTGGACAATTTTGTAAAGGAACATCCCGACTTCTCACTGGAAGGTTCGAAGGGGATCCTTGCTCTTACGGGCTATGCGGGTATTCTGGGGTACCATACGGAAAATGCCGATTCGGATTCCTTTGAGACAGAAAAAGCGGAAGCATTGAAAGTGGTAAAGCGTTTGAAGGAAACAGGCTGGACCTTTGCCAGCCACGGTTATGGCCATTTGCATTCGAATAAAGTCAGCTTTGACAAACTAAAAAGCGACACCCTGAAATGGAAAGCGGAGGTTGAGACACTGGTTGGCCCTACAGATATCTACGTCTACCCTTATGGAGAGGAAGTCCCTATAAAAAATCCAAAATTTCAAATGCTTAAGTCGGAAGGGTTCAACATTTTCTGTCCCGTCGGCAATACAGGTTTTCAAATAGTGACCGGCGACTATGTGCAAATGGACCGGATGAATATTGACGGGACTGCCTTTTATTATGGAAAAGAGAGGCTTTCGGACATGTTTGACGTTGACGGTATCATTGACCCAATGCGGCCTCCCATGAAAGAAAAGTAAGGCTTTGTAACTACTTCAGAAGCTTTACACTCAGCAGCTTATACAAATCAGCAGTCTCCTCACTATCCTTGCAATTGATAAAGTAGCTCTCCGACTCATATTCAAAATAGATGAACGGCGGCTTTGAGGTGTCCACAAAGAGTCTTGCCTTCTTTATCCCCTCAAGCTCGAAATGGCCCATATATATGGTTCCAAGACCTGAACCGTTGGATTTGTATGTAACTTCAGGCATCGACTCTTTCAGCGCCAGATTGCTGATTTTATTCAACGGGATTTCCGTACCGTACATCCCTGAAATTTTGAAGATACCTGAATCCACGGTATACTCCGGGGCTTTACTGCTGGAGTTGAGAAGGATTGCGGCACCGCCGGCAACGACTGCCAGGACGGCTATGGTTAAAAGCATCACGACTTTCGAACGCGTTTTCATTCGCCCGGAGGAATTTCCGGTATTTCCGACAAATTTTTGAGCGCCGATCAAAGTATAAATTATAACGGGAATGATTAATACAAATGCTATTTCGGATAAAATAATCTGCTTGAATATTATCATGATACTTGCGACAAGTACTATGGCTGCCAACACAAACAGAATATTCGCAATAAACCGTCCCAATCCTTCGATGTCGACACTCTTTTTATCTTCAGCAGGCATGGTATTGTAGCCGGCGATAAGCCAATAGGCTTTCTTATACTTGATCAGCAGCCCCAGACCCACAAGAATAACAGCAGGCACGATCCCTACAGGTAGAAAAAACAATTCCATAAAAACCTCCGTATGGCTTCATACTCTTCTAACAACGCTTACCATTATACCACTACCTGCCACATTTGTGCCCAACATTTATTGTAGTCATTATGGACATTTTGGACATATGGTGTATAATAAAATTTGAAAGGAATGATTTTCATGGGAATAATCAATGAGAAATCCATCAGTGATGCAAAGCAGCATTTGCCCTCAATCATCCGGGAGGCTGCCGCCGGCTACGAAGTTATTACCAAGAACTGCAAGAGTGCCAATGAGTCTACGGTTTCTATCCTCTCAACGGATATGTTTGAAGAGATTCTGGATGCAAATTACAAGTTTCGCCCCATGATTGAGGAAGATACGGAGGTTGGCGGCTTTACCATCTCATTAAATGAGCTCCTTATCCATGGGGAAGGTATTACACTGTCGGAAGCTTTAAAAGACCTTGCTGAGAATGTGATGGATTATGCCGCCGACTACCTGAAAAGAATCGATTTTTTCAGACAAATCGAAAATAGAAAAGGCCATTACCCATACCTGCGCAGACTCGCCAGATGCAGCGGCATTCATCAAATTATGGAGGTAATAGCCGAATGCCACACAGGTTTACAACAGGCGATATTAAAAGAATCGCCATGAGGCTCGGACTGCAGCAGATAAATCCCAAGAAATGGAGCGGTACGGACATAAACGGCAATTTTTTGCAAACCTACATACACGACCCTGGCGACGGCATTCAGGTTCTGGTAGGGACAGCAAGGCAGCATGCTGCTCAAATGGGCTTCAAAGACCTTGATGACATGGATGATTTTTTAATTAGATTGACCTGATAAAAACGGTTTTCATGAAGCGACTTGCTTCTGAATCATAGATTTATTGATCTTTGACACCTGAATATGTGAGATAACGAGCCCTTTTTACCCCTTTAGTCCATCATCT
>JAEZCO010000055.1 GCA_023433505.1 Bacillota bacterium
ATATATATCACCTTTTGTCATTTCTGTATTATGTTGTATAATTCGACATCCAGAGTCAAAATTCCTGCTTCAAACTCACTATATTCAAGGTTTTCAAGGAACATTTATCAGGTGAAACTAATTAACAAAAAACGCAGGCGATAGCAGTAAATATGGCATGGATATGTCATATTTACTGCTGCTCTTGCTGTTAAGCAACTTTCCTCCTGACCCTTCGCAGCTTTCTGGCAGTTGCCGCGATGTCCCATGTACAGAAAAACACAATAACTATGGCCAGACCCCTTACCGCATAGCCTGAAATCTCTGCGATCCGGTTGCCCGAGGTCTCCGTCAGATTTGCTACCAGATCAATAAAACCTCCGTTTAAAATATTGCTGTTGGTGAGCATCGCAGCAAATGCTATTGCCATTGAGACGTTTAGAATCAGATTGGCTGTCCAAAGCGGAACAGTCCACCTGCCTATAAAAAGTTTCGCCGCCTCCTTCAGCAGGGACAGGCCAAACAAAGCAAACAGCACCGGGAGATAGGCGTTAAGGATGTTACTATTGAACAAAGGGGTGAAACGGTAACCGCCGGCATCTTTCATATGGGCGCCGATTAACGAATCCGCAAAAATGAAAGCACCCAGCATTAATGCATAATAAACCATCCCAAAAATGGCATCGCCTATGGGGATCAGGCGTTTAGCCTCAACAGGCGGCAAATCCGACGGTTTCCACGGCTTTTCAACCAGGCGTTCGACCGGTCCGGTCCCCACACGCTCCAGTATGATAAATACCAGTGTAACCCAGAAAACCACGCCCGCAGCCACTGAGATAAGTGTCTCTATATATTCCCTGACAGTGGTCCCAATGCTTTCAAAGGGTTGAAAGGTAATTACCGCCGTCCCTATCAGCGCCGCCAACGGCAATACGATTGACATGACCAATTTCAACGTTGAGAGATATTTCCCGTATAATTCGGGACCGATAAGATACCTCTTTCTGTCCTGGTATTTTTCTGCCAGCTGCGAAGGCTCTCCAAGCTCTGCCAACACTTCTTCCACTTGCTGTGCCGTAGGCACGGAGCCATTGGTTTTTTCCATGAGCATGTCTTCTATCAAGCCCCGTAATTCCTTCTCAATGTCAGCCTGCTGTTTAAGCGGTAAATATGTTGAAACCGCGTAGATATAGCGATCAATTAATTCCATTAAAATCACTCCTTATCGATTAATTTTCCAAGGCCGTCCACCATGCTTCTCCATTCATCACACAACCTTTTATATACATCATGGCCAAAAGCACTCAATACATAGTATTTTCTAGGCCTGGCCTCATCCGTGTCCCATTTGCTTTCCAGCAAGCCCTGTGTCTCCAGTCTTCTAAGCAGCGGATAAAGGGTGTTTGCTTCTACTGTTACGCCTTTCTCCTCAAGAGACTGGACCAGTGAATAGCCGTACTTTGAATCGCTTAACTGGCTGAGGACGCTTAATACGATTGTCCCGCGCCTCAATTCCAGAATTAGATTCCCCAGTACATCTTCCTTATTACCCATTACACCACCTCCATGCTTTCATTATACTGTATGTCACACACTATTGTCAATATTACATTATTATTTAATCTAAATTATTTTAATTATTAAAACCATATACACATTGGAACTTATTTCTATAGCATAAGTCTAAAAGATTGATCTACTATGGACATAAGAGGTGTGGCAATCCATGTTCCATTTTTCAGCCGGAAAAATTAGAGATATGCTCAAAAACAAATATGGTTTTGCAAATCTGCTTTTTTATGCAGCCGCACTTGCTCTTGCAGGAATCGTAAAATTATATTACAGGCAGGAAGAGGGCTTTCCCGGTCATCCGCTGCTGATGCTTTTTTTGAAACCGCTGTCAAGGATCACCGGCTTGTTTTTTGGTATCCCTTTTGAATTCGATGCCGCAAAGGGTTTTTATAACAGTGACCTCCATGTTGTCATCGGCTCCAGTTGTGCCGGCATTAACTTTTTTGTCATCGTATTGTGTATGCTTGTTTTTACCTTCATCAAGCGATTCAGGCCTTTGCTGCTGAAAACTGCCGCATTTGCAGCTTTTATTGCCTTATCGTACGCTGCTTCACTATTGGCAAATGCCTCAAGGATCATTGCAAGTATCACAATCCTTGAAATGCGTATTCTCCCTGTTGGGACCAACATGGAACTGGTGCACCAGTTCACCGGAATATTATTTTATCTGTTCTACCTGATCTGTGGTTTTTATCTGGCGAAAATAATACTGTCGAAAGCGGGGTCAATCTATGAAGCTTCTGCATAAACCCTATTGGCTGTTCCTCTGTGTCACACTCCCCCAAGGAATAGTTTTCCTCCTATTTTACAAAATATATGGAACTATAGGCTCCCAATTAAAACCGGAAAATACAAGGGCATGGGTACTCTTTGGCGCTGCGCTGGGAATTCTGTGTCTTGGAGCAACATGCTACGGCGCCTATGCTCTGATAAAAAAGAAAGCTTTGAATTCCTTAGCCGGCTTCCCGCTGCTTGCCGCCTATATTGCATTCCTTTATCTGTTCCTGTGGCAGTCCGGTACGGTAATTCCATGGAATATTCCCGACTGGATGCTCTTCGGCATACAGCCCGAAATCTATATGCTGACATTCCTCATGCCCGTGCTTTCATACGGGTTGATTCTGCTGGTATCACGCTATATGCCTAAAAAGGAGGGATATTCGGCGTGGAAAGATCTGGCGGGTACGATTGCCATTCCCATCGGCTGGTATGTTACCTTTATGCTATTGATACCGCTTATAAGGCAGCTTATAAAAACGGATGTCAGGACGGGGTTTTTAACACACGCAGGAGCTATTCTATTCGTAACCAGCTCTGTTTTGTTTCTATTTTTCCTGATACGGCTGGTTTGCATGCTTTTGATCAATAAGCCCAAAATATGGCATATCCTGAGAATTCCTATCATAACGGTACTGCCTATATTGGGCCTTCTTACAAACAACAACGGCTTTAGAGGCCTGACTTCCGGATTCGGCTTCGGTGATTTTTCCCATCCTGCTTTTTACATACTTGCACTTTTAACAGCAGGACTTTTACTATTACCACCGATGAAAAACAAAATTGCGCGTCTTTCCGTCTTCTTTGGGAAGTCCCTTACATTCACCTATACCTGCTATTTTTTCATTGTCTTTCTGCCTTACCTGCCCCTCTCCATCGCGGCTGTCATTGCCGTGGGCCTCGGCTTCCTGATGCTGACGCCGCTGATACTCATGTTTGTTCACGTACGCTCACTCTGGGAGGATGTTTCCGTCTTAAGGCAATCCTTTAAAAAATATCAGCTGGTTTTGGTATTTATCCTTGGCATCGCAATACTTCCGGCTTCTGTCGCAGTCTCTTTCAATAAAGACAGGATCAGCCTGAACAGCGCGCTCAACTATGTATATGAGCCGGATTACAGCACATCCTCGGCAGCAGCGGTAAATCCGGAGGCCTTGAAACGGACTCTTAAAAACACCAAGTCCAACAAAGAGGGCAACGGCAGATTAGGGCGCATCCTGCCCAGCGGCGGGACGCCTTATCTGACCTCCTTTTACCGGTGGATGGTCCTGGACAATCTCACCCTTACGGACAGAAAGATCAGCGAACTGGAAAGCATCTTTTTCGGCAGCACCGACGTGAAGCCAGGAAACAGCACCGCTCCCGGCGAAAATATCTCCGGGGAGGAAAATGCCTCCGGGGCTGCCGTCAATATAAAAACGATCAAAACGAAAACCGTCGTTTCCGATGACGGGAAAACAAGCAAAAGCTGGATCAATTTTGAGATGGTAAACTCCCAATCCTCTCAGCAGGAGTATGTAACAAGCTTCGTCCTGCCGGCGGGAAGCTGGATTGGCAATTACTATCTGGATGTGGAAGGAGTACGAAAATACGGAATCCTGGCGGATAAGCGCGCGGCGGTCTGGGTCTATAATCAGATCACTTCCTGGCGGCGGGACCCGGGTATCCTTTATTATCTGAAAAATGGCAGCGTTGCATTCAGGGTTTTCCCCTTCCAGCCCAATGAGGTCAGGAAGACTGGCATCGAAGTGATTCATCAGGGAGATGTATCCCTCTTCATCGACGGAAATGAGATCGTGCTTCACGGGCGGAACAACCCGGCCGGCAGCAGCTCGGCCATAATGAGCTCCGACGGAAAATCCGCATTTGTATCTGCAGAGGCCAAAGGCCTGCTGCCGAAAGTAACCCGGAAGCCTCACTATTACTTCCTTTTAGATTTTTCCGGACGCGAAGCAGGGGGGACTGCCGATTTGATTGAAAAGACGGCGGCATTCATAAAACAGCAAGGGATCCAGGCGGAAGAGGCAACCGTCTCAGCCGTAAACGATGAAGTCCGGCAGATTGCCGCAACTCCCGGCTGGGAAGATGAAATCGGCAAATATTCCGCCCATGGCGGCTTTTTCCTGGATAGAGCCGTCAGAAAAGCATTGTTGTCCAACGAAAGGTCGGGACGCCAGGAACGCGCCGTCATCGTAGCGGTTTCACATACTGTGGATAAGACTTTGATGCTGGACGATTTTGACGGCTTTAAGAAAGCTTTTCCGGAGGATGCGGCATATCTTGAACTGCAAAAGGACGGGATGCTGTATGAATGTCCCATAATGAACGGCAATTCCAGCGCTTCGGCAGCAGCTATCGGCGCGATTCCGCAAAAAGCGGTGCTTGCATGGCCTGATGACAGGAATCCCAGGGCCTATCTTTCGGATAACGGGCAAGGCTCCCTGGTATTGCTGGATCCTGAACAGAATTTTGATCCTCCTGCCATCGAAAGCGCCACATGGGATAACGGCCTGATTCTGGCCGCCATGAATCTGTCCCTGGATTTGAATCCGGCAGAGCATTACCGGAAATCGATGTCAATTTTAAAGAGCAGCTTCAAATCCGGCATCATGACGCCGCAAACGTCCTATATCGTTGTGGAAAACGAAGCTCAGGAAAAAGCTCTTCTGGAAAAACAGCGCCAGCTCCTTGCTTCGCAAAAAAATTTGGATGCAGGCAACGACGAGGCCCGTATGTCCGAGCCATCCATTATTTATATCCTGCTGGCAGCAGCTGTGGTTTATTTGCTAAAAATGAGGAGGCAGAGACGTAAACCGAAAGCTTCACCCTCCGTCTAGCCGATTTCATCGCAAAGAGCTTGATTAGGCCACCCTGTATGATATACTAAGTACTGGTGCAAATAGTATTTGCCGTACTCCTAAAAGGTAAAGCCGTGGAGGGTTTGAATTGTGAAGCACAGCGAGATTATTGAGAGAATTGAAGAAAACCCCGTCATAGCCGCAGTAAGAAACGAAGGTGATCTTGACGGGGCAATCGCATCACAGGTGACCACCATCTTTCTTTTGCATGCGGATATCTTCAATCTGAACCAAATGGTTGAAAAAGTCAAGGCCGCAGGGAAAACCGTCCTGATACACATCGATTTTCTGGAGGGTCTGGGCAGGGATAACAAGGCCATCGATTATATTTGTGAAATTGTCAAGCCGCATGGCATCATCAGCACCAAAAGCAGCAATATCAAATATGCTCTGGAAAAAGGGATTTTTACGATCCAGAGGTTCTTTTTAATCGACAGCCAATCTTATGACAACTCCATAAAAACCATCCAGTCCATCAAACCGGATATGATCGAGATCATGCCCGGAGTCATGCCCATGGTGATAAAAAGCATACTGGGCCGGCTGTCCGTCCCCTTGATCGCAGGCGGGCTCATTGAGACAAAGGAAGATATTCTGGGTATCTTGAATGCGGGAGCGCTGGGCGCATCCACCGGAAAAAAACAATTGTGGAGCATTTAAGCAATCCTTAAATGCTCCACAATATCACGTTTTTTTGCAAATCAAAGCTTTATCGCTCCCACGGCAATTAAAAATCCTTTTCCAGCAGGTATACCGCAAAGGTTTCACCGGAGCCTGTATCATAATTGATTGACAGAAACAGATCTTCATATTTGAAATGTGCATCTCCATTCGCGTCGCTCACCGGTTTGCCAAAGGCTTCCTTGAATTTGTCCAGCTTATCGCCGATTTTGGCGCCCTTAAAATCAATGTCCTTCCTCTGGGTAAATACCTGGCTGACAGTCCTAATGTCCTTGCCTTCAAACCAGACCCGGATGTCTGCCTTTTTAAATTCCAGACCCCCTTCATCGGTAGAATCCGGTGTTTCGTCCAGGGCTTTGATAAGCTCATCCTTGCTTAGTCCCAGCAGATTTATATATTTCTCCATGCTTTTATCGGGGTCGGCCTCTGAGCCATTACTGGTATTCCCGCTTTCAACGGCTGTTTCCTTTGAAGTATTCTGTGCTGTGCTTTCCGTGGCTCCAAGGGCGGTCGTTTCTATGGAAGCCGCCGGATCGGTTCCTTTTGTGCTTTCAGTATTCCCTGTCACCGGTCCGGCGGAGCTGCAGCCGGTTAACCCTACCATGCTTATTGTAAAAACAAGTACGATCATTCCTGTTAGTGTTTTCTTAACTTTTTTTGATAATTCATTTGTCCTCATTATCATCATTCCTTTCGCGCTTTTCACTTCAGTGTAATAATATAGGTATTGTCTATCAGCTTCATATCCTTTACTTCGCTGATGCTTGCAAGTATTTTTTTGCCGGAGGGGCTCCACCTCAGGCTCCCGTCCATATTGATATAGTCAGCGGAAATATAAATACTTTTGCCGCTGGCCAAATCCGTTATATATAATCCGCTCTTGCTATCATCCTCGGAAATGATCACATAGGCAAGTTTCGTTTGATCCGGCGACCAACTGATGCCGAATATCATTTTGGCTTCTGCCAGCGTGGCCTTTTCAGTTCCGTCAAGGCCCGCTAAAACCAGAGCCTCCCTGTTTTTGTCCACTTTCTTCTCAATTGCAAACAGCTCCTTATCCGGAGACAATTCAAAGTTCAGCACGCCACTTTTTATTGCTTTATCCTGCTTGATGCCAATATTGTATGCAACCAACTCTCTTTCAGTGGATACGTAGTAAATTTCATTTCCCGCTTTAACGGCATCGTCTGTCTGCATTCTTCCAATGCTGTCAATCATTGATATCCCTGAATTCAAATTGATAAGGCTCACCCCATCTTTGGAAGAGGGGGCGATGACTTCCTCATTATTCACCCACCTTGCACTGTTGAAAGAGATACGAAATGCTTTTTCAGCATCGTCCTTGATTTGGGCTTTCACGCTGCCGTCAAGGTCTGAAATCATTCCGGTATTATCGACAGTTCCTAATTCCATTGCAAATATGTGCGTCCTATCCGGGGAGACAACTGCCTTCCAGATAAAATCCTCTTCCTTGAAAATACTCTTTTCTTCTTTGGTCTTCAGGTCGTAGGAATAAAGATTCCTTATCGTGCTCATTTGGTCCGATACGCTGACAGGCTCAAGTTTGGAATTTTCCTTTGTGATAAGGATAGAATCGTCGCTGAGCCAGTCTTCGCCCCTTATCCCTTCATACCTGTCGATTTTTTCCGCGTCAAGGCTATCGGCTGCCGCGTGACTTACCTCCTGCACTGTGGATTTATCGCTTAATACGGTGATCTTTTTACCTCCGCTGTTAATTTCTTCGCGTCCGGCCTCCCTGGCACTGCAGCCGGTAAATACGGCAAAGGCCAGCAATATTGCAATGCACCCTGCGTATTTCGATTTAGGAGTACTGCAAATATTACTTCCCGTTTTTCTGAAAATGCCGGCGCTCCAAGACTGCATTTTCATAAATTTATACGGAAAGTTATATTTGCCCCTGTACTTATCCATGTTTTCACCTCCTCTTTACTTTATAGGATAATTCTACAAAATAAAGGTCTCCGGAGTATTTCCAATTGTTTCAAAATTGTAAACAATTCTATCCGTACTACAGCGGTAATTTTATTTCAAAAGCCGTCCCCTCTTCCGCGTTGAGAAGCAAGATGCTCCCACCCTGCCTGTCCACCAGCTCTTTGACCAGAGACAGACCCAGCCCCGTGCTGCCGGACCGTCTTGAACGGTCTTTACTGACTGTAAAGAAGGGCTCGAAGATTTTCTCCTTTGCATCCTGGGGAATTCCGATTCCCGTGTCCTTTACAACTACGGTCATAAAGCCTTCTCCTACCCTGGAGCTGACCCATATTTCACCGTCCGGGCGATTATACTTGATGGCGTTATCCAGCAGGTTAATGAAAATCTGCATGAGGATTTCTTTGTCCGCAACAACCTTGTGGTGCTCAAGGTCCGTGTGCAGGTGCAGTCCGAATTTCTGCGCCTTCCCCTTCATGCGTTCGCAAATATCATTGAGTACATCATAAATATCCAGTTCTTCCTTGCGCAGCTCGAAATCGTATTTTTCCAGTGAGGACAGGGCAAGTACCTTTTCCACCATCTCCGATAACCTTTGAATTTCCTTGTCGATATTCTCTTTGGACGAGTTCAGCAATTCCGGGTCATCGCGATACATGTCCATTAAATCGGTATAAGCCTTGATTACAGTGAGCGGCGTTCTGAATTCATGGGTAACGTTGCCTATGAATTGCTTTTGCTGCTTTCCGAGAATCTCAAGCTTTTCTACCGCCAGCTTGAGTTTGTTTTGCTCTTCCGTCATATCAGCGACATTTTGCTTTATCCTGGTGCCCATGTAGGAGATATCCCTGCTTAATTCCCCCAGTTCATCATTTCTTTTCAACTGTGCAATTTCCTCAAAGTCGCCTTCTGCGATCCTCCGGGCAGTATTTTTCAATTTGGAAATCCCCTGTGTAAGGGGAAGGACATACAAATAACCCCAAATGAAACACAGAACAAAAACAAAAATACCCACCGATAAAAAAAGATACTTTATCTTTGCATAAAAGCTCTTTTCCTTTTCCAGCGGGTAGCTAAACCCTGTCACGCCTATCTGCTCACCTGAGTTTCTTAGGGGCGACAGGAACAGGATGTTATTTGCTTCCTCCATATAGGCTATCTTACCCTGCAGGGCATATTGAATCAGCCCGCTCACATTCGTTTTACCGGCAGCAGGCCTGGAATCAGCCACTTCTTTACCCTTCATATCAAAAAGCACAGCCTGCATTCCACTCATCAGTTCAAATTGCTTAACGAGTTCGTCCGCATGCCCCCGGAGAAATTCCCCGGAGTCCTTTACCGTACCCATCAGATAGATCTGCCTTGTATAATTGCTGGCGATCTGTCCCTGCTGAATCAGGTAGTCTTCATACTGCTTTTCCTGGTTTTTCCGTATTCCCTGAAGCACTAGGATGCTGAGGATACTTACGGTAGAAAGCAAAAGCACGGCAAGGAAGATGCCGAACTTTACCTTAATGCTTGTCTTCATGAATATCTCCTATTGCTTTATAGCCGATCCCATATACCGTTTGTATCAAATCCTGATAAGGCTCTCCCAGCTTGCTTCTCAATCTCTGCACATGGATATCGACCGTCCTGGTACCTCCCGCATAGTCCACTCCCCATACCAGGTTAAGCAGTTCGTCTCTTTCATATACTCTTTCCGGTGTGGAAAGCAAGAGGTGCAGCAAATCGAATTCCTTCGGCGTCATTTCCAGCTCATCCCCGCGGAGCAGAACCCTGCGCTGCTGCGCAATGACCTCCAGCTCCCGTATCTTGATTGATTGAACCTGCTGCCTGACGGAATTTTTTTGCAGCCTCCTTAAAACGGATTTCACCCTGGAAATCAATTCCCTCATATCGAAGGGCTTGGTGACGTAGTCATCTGCGCCAAGCTCCAGGCCTACTATTTTATCGGTTATATCACTTTTTGCCGTTAAAAGGACGATCCCCGGATCATTTTTGCCGCCCAATTTTTTGCACACATCAAATCCGCTCATTTTCGGCATCATCACATCCAGAATCATGACATCGGGATGGAAGGCTGAGAGCTTATCAAGAGCCTCCTGCCCGTCGAAAGCGGTTTCTACGATGAAGCCCTCCCTGCGGAATGCGTAGGAAATGGCATCAACTATTCCTTTTTCATCATCAACTACAAGAATTTTTTCCTGCATGATACTCAAGTCACCACCGTATATCTAAATATTGATCTTCTCACCTCAATGAATTTCTTATATACTCTTTGACGGGGATATCAAATTGAAGTTCCGTGCTGCAGGCCCGTCGTGAGGACAATAGAGGCAATTCATCGAAATATGTCTGAATAAGGTAAATACGTTAGGTGACTGACACCCTCTCCCAATTTGCCGTTCTTTCTACTGCCTTTTTCCAGCGGGAATACTTTAAACTTCTTGCCGCTTCGTCCATAGCAGGCAAAAAAATATCCCCCTCTTTGCAAATGCAGGTTATCTCGCTCCGGTCTTTCCACAAGCCGGCTCCCAAACCTGCAAGATAAGCTGCACCCAATGCCGTTGTTTCAATTTCCCTGCAGCGCTTCACCGGTATATTCATTATATCCGCCTGGAAACGCATGAGGAAAGGACTTCTGCTCACCCCGCCGTCCACCTTTAATTCTTTAAATCCGATACCGGTATCCTGTGCGATAATATCACAAACATCCTTGGTTTGATATGCAATCGATTCAAGAGCCGCCCTTATCAGATGCTCTCTTTGAGTTCCTCGGGTTAATCCGATCATCATCCCCCGTGCATCCATATCCCAGTAGGGGGCGCCTAACCCTGTGAAGGCAGGTACAAACACGACACCGCCGGTGTCTTCCACTTCTTCCGCACAGGCGTCGGCCTGCCGGGCGCTTTCAAAAAGCTTCAGGTCCTCCACCAGCCATTTGATTGCAGAGCCTGCGTTAAAGACACTGCCTTCAAGGGCATATTCCACCTTGCCATCTATGCCCCAGGCAATGGTCGTAAGCAGATGATTCCGGGAAAGGACAGGCTTTTCCCCTGTATTCATCAGAATAAAGCAGCCGGTCCCATAGGTGTTCTTTGCCGAACCCGGTTCAAAGCACGCTTGCCCGAATAATGCGGCCTGCTGGTCACCGGCGGCGCCGGTTACAGGGAGGAGAACTCCGGTTGTTCCCATATCCGTCTCACATATTTCCCCCGATGAAGGCACGACTTCCGGCAGCAGACCCATGGGGATGTCTAAAATTTTCAATATATCCCGGTCCCATTCCAGGGTCATTATATTATAAAGCATGGTTCTGGACGCATTTGAGTAATCCGTCACATGGCGCTTCCCGCCTGTCAGGTTCCATATCAGCCAGGTGTCCATGGTCCCTGCCAGAAGTTCTCCGGCCTCTGCTTTCTCCCTGGCCCCGGGCACATTGTCCAGGATCCATTTTATTTTCGTAGCAGAGAAATAGGCATCGATGACCAGGCCGGTCTTATGATGGATAACCTCCTGAAGTCCCTCCTTGATTAGCTGACGGCATAAAGGAGCTGTCCTGCGGCACTGCCATACAATGGCGTTGTGTACCGGCTTTCCTGTGTTTCTGTCCCAGACTACTACCGTTTCCCTTTGATTTGTTATCCCGATGCAGGCGATTTCACCGACCGGTATATTATTTTCCCTGATTGCCTCCTGGAAAGTTGAAAGCTGATTTTCATATATTTCCTCAGGATCATGCTCCACCCATCCCGGCTGGGGATAGATCTGCCTCAGCGGCCTGCCTTTAATAGCTGCAATCCTCAGGCCTTCCGTATCATAGATAATAGTCCTTGAGCTCGTAGTCCCCTGATCCAGAGACACAATATACTTTTTATTCATGGGGCTCCTCCTTGCTGATTTTACAGTGTATTGCCCTACGCAAATCCCGGGGGCTTCAACCCATATTCCATCTGTCGCAACGCCATTAATCAATACATTATTACGAAACAGCCGATTTAGCAATGACTTTTTTCGTTTATAAATCGTGTTGCAATGATATTTATCCCGGTCCCCAGAATATTGCCGATCAGCTTTTCGTTCATGTGTACCGGAGCCTGAACCTCTATTTTATTTATCTCCTTCATGCATTCGGCCAGAAGTCCCTTTGGAAGCGGTTTCTCGGATTTTACCGGCACCAGCGGCTGTTCTCCGTGCAAAACCTTTGCCGTACTGGTGAGCGTCCTAACCGGATTGATACATTCCGCAATTGCATATTCTTTACCCCGCTTGCATTGATTGCCGGACAGCCCTTGAATCTGCCCATTCTCCAACTGTACCTCTACCGCACATCCGCGGGGGCACACAATGCAAACCAGCCTTCTTTTCTCCCTCATTACCACCACATTCCTTTCTCCCTGCGACAGGGGACGGTTCTCTCGTCACAAAAATATTATCGCCGGCAAGGTGACAACACCTCCGTCCGCAGCCCACCTTCAGCCGTCACTGGTCTTCCGCTGCCAGCTCCACGGTAACATCGCCATATTTCTTTATGGTTTCAAGCATTTCCCCGGTCAGAACCAGACTTTCCATTTCACCCGGCGAAACCTTTTGTTTTTTGATTTGCAGGATTTGATCCCCGCCGCTTTTGACCCTAAGCTTTGTATTTCTGAAAACATCCGTCACCCGAAAATAAATATGCAGTTCCTTCGCAGGTGAATCCAAATTCAGGACTTGCGGGACCGTGTACCGGATTCCCTTTCCCCTGGCAATCGCAATCATCTCCGGCACTTCGCTCTCAACCACCGCACCCTGCCGTAGATATTCTGCCGCACACCTGCCCGCTCTGGCGGCCTCCTCCGAGACATAATCCACAAGGTCATGGACATGGGCTACATTTCCGCAGGCAAAAATCCCTTCGACGGAGGTTTCCATAGTATTTTTCACAACAGGGCCGGAAGTGGCAGGGTCAATTCTTATACCGGCTTCCTCCGAAAGCTCGTTTTCCGGGATAAGTCCCACGGACAGCAGCAATGTGTCACATTCCACATATTCTTCGCTTCCCGGGACAGGATTCCTGCATTCATCCACTTTGGCAACCGTTACTCCTTCAAGCCGTTCTTTACCGTGAATATTGACAACCGTGTGGCTCAGCTTCAAAGGAATGCCAAAATCGTCAAGGCACTGCACCAGATTCCTGGTCAATCCGCCTGAATAGGGCATAACCTCGCAGACCATTTTCACTTCGGCGCCTTCCAGGGTCAGCCGCCTTGCCATGATAAGCCCAATATCGCCGGAACCGAGGATAACGATCTTTTTCCCGGGCATATAGCCCTTCAGATTCACATATTTCTGGGCAAGCCCTGCGGTCAATATCCCTGCCGGCCTGCAGCCCGGGATATTCAAGGCTCCCCTTGTCCTTTCACGGCAGCCCATGGCAAGGACCACGGCCTTTGCTTTCAGCTTGAAAACACCTTCCTTGCTATTGACGGCGGTTATGGTTTTATCCGGTTCAAGATGCAGCACGGTCGTTTCGAGATAAAAGGGTATTCCAAGCCCGGATACCTGGGCGGCAAACCTTTCTGCATATTCCGGGCCTGTCAGTTCCTCACCGAAAAGATGCAGGCCAAAGCCGTTATGAATACATTGCAGCAGTATCCCTCCAAGTGAGCTCTCCCTTTCAAGGATGACGATATCCAGAATCCCCTGCTTCCTTGCTTCGATTGCAGCTGCAAGCCCGGCCGGCCCGCCGCCTATTACAGCCAGATCAACATTTCGCATAGCAACACTCCTATAGTTACTTGGTCTTCCCCACCAAAAGTGCGGAGCTTCCACCAGATTTTGTAACACTTTCCATGGGAATCCCCAATTCCCTTGACAGGATCTCTACTGTCCTGCAGCTGCAAAACCCTCCCTGGCACCTTCCCATGCCAAGTCTGGTCCTTCGCTTCAATGCATCAAGGTTCCTCGCGCCTAAAGTCCGGCGCACGTTTCCAACAATTTCGCCTTCGGTGACCTTTTCGCATCTGCAGACAATACTGCCATAGGCGGGGTCCGTTTTCACCAGTTCATTGATTTCTGCTTCATCCAGGCAGCTAAATCTCTTTATATGCTTATTTTTAAGAGTAAACCCAGTTTTTTCCTTCAGCTCCAATCCGCTGTCCCTGAGCACTTCGACTACCTTCAAGCCGATAGCAGGCGCCGCTGTCAGGCCGGGAGACTCAATTCCGGCAGCATGTATCAGCCTTGGGTTTTCCCCGGAGGGTCCAATGATGAAATCCTGGCTGGAGGAGGCGGCCCGAAGACCTGCGAATGAATGTATGATATTTTTTTTATCCAGTACCGGTACTGACAATCTTGCCTTGTTCAGGATCTCCTCCATCCCTGCGGCGGTGGTTGCAAGATCGTTTCTGTCCTTTACATCCTCCGCCGTAGGACCTGCCAGCAGATTTCCGTCTACCGTAGGCGTTACCAGCACGCCTTTGCCCTTATCTGTAGGAAGCTGAAAAACAACCCTTTCAACCAGATTGCCCAGCTTTTTGTCATAAAGTATATATTCACCTTTTCGGGGCTTGATGGAAAAACTATAATCGCCAAGCATGTTGGCTATTGTGTCGGAAAAAAGTCCGGCTGCATTTACAACATACCGGCTTTGCAATTGCCCTCTGGAAGTCAGCAGATCGAATATTCCGTTTTCGAAGCTGATACCCTCAACCGTGCAATCCAATAGGAGCTCTGCACCATTGTCCATGGCATTTTCCGCCGCGGAAAGGGTGAGTTCGTATGGGCATACAATCCCGGCAGATGGCGCATATAACGCTGCAGCAACCTTTTCAGACAGATTGCTCTCCATCCGTCTAACCTGCGTGCCTGATACTATGGCAAGGTCCTGTATTCCGTTCTTTTCGCCTCTGGTTTTCAAATCATTCAGCCTTGGAATATCCTTTTCATCGAAGCAAAGCACCAATGAGCCGATCCTTTTGAACGGGACGCTCAGTTCCCGGGCCACCTGTTCCATCCGCCTGTTTCCCTGTATATTAAGCTCCGCCTTCAGCGTCCCGGGTTCAGCGTCGTATCCGGCGTGCACGATGGCGCTATTGGCTCTGCTGCTGCCCATGGCAACATCCGATTCCTTTTCAATGACACATATTTTCAGGCTGTACCTGGAAAGCTCTCTGGCAATGAATGCCCCTACTACTCCTGCTCCTATAACGACTACATCATACATGGCTGACCCTCTCTTTACCGGTGAAATTTTGGCAAACAAAAAAGCCACACAAAACCGAAGCCCTTCGGCTTCGTTTTTCATGTGACTCCATATCTCCGCACATTCATTGGTTGTTTAATTGTCTGCAGGAATTACTCCTACGTCTTTATTGTAGCATGTATCTACGGCAAATACAATCTGCAAAATGGGTTTTTATAGTCTGCCGGCCATGGGACTTTTTTTGACGCCTCGTTACTTTTCCTCCAGCGAGGTCGGGAACTCATCCAAAGTCGGCTTATACAGCAATTTCATCAAATCCATCAACGCATCGTCCATCCGGCTGATGGCGGCATCTGAAAATGCTTTGCAATAACCGCATTCACCGCAAAGCTTGCTACAAAAGCCGGGGTCCTCAACAAACCTGTCCAAAAACCCGTCCAGCTTGCGGTTGTCAATTTGGGCTTTGGAGATCGAAAAGGGCCTGCTTTCTGAAAAAAGTTCCAAAAGTCTGACAAGATCCCCCTCATAGTATTCGTCAATATAGTGGGTCACAGCTTTTGCCGGATCTCCGTCAAGGATATTCGACCTGCCTTGCAGTTTAAAATAATGAATACCCAGGTCCGAATAGTAATGCAGGTCTTCAGGCCTGATCCAATTAAGCCTGATCAGGTTTTCAGCGCCTATGTGTATATTATTGCACCTGGTGCCATAGTACGGAAATTTTTCTTTATATACATGCGCATGGGAAAAGCTGTTGTAATGAAAGGTTTTGTACGGGCAGTCCGTACGGCAAAAGGAGTTGACGATGATTTCAAGTTCTCCCGTATAGGCCTTCCGGATGTCCTTCAACAGGTCGAAGCGTTTGTAAATGTCCTCATCAAGGACCAGCCGCTTTATTCCCAGCTCATCGTAAAACGCCGCCTTGATGGGGCTGTTGATGAGGCAGACCGTGGAAGCCTTGATTTTCAAACCGGGAGCTTTATACTTTGCGATCTCCATCATGGAGGGAAGACACAGGGTAATCCACGAAACGCCAATGTCCTGAAGGGTTTTCAGAAAGCCGCCGATTTTGTTGAAGCCTTCTTTTGTCAATTCATCATTGGCCATACAGGATGCATTAATAATATAATTAAACTCAATACCTCTATCCGCGCTATATTGAATATACCTCTCAAGCCCCTTGATATCTGCGGCAGGAAGATTCCCCGGAGACCTGCAGGAACCGAATAAGCTGTCCGGCGCAAGCTGCCCGTAAGTTTCGGTGATTTTGGAATGCTCGTATCTGTTGTTAATTTCCTCATACCTGTCAAGCGTCTCCTGCTTGAAATCCGACGGCATACAAAAATATTTCATGTATTCGTGCTCCCCTGTTCAATAATATTACAACACTATTATACTTGCCGCGGATAAAAACAGTTCCTGAATTGATTCTTTGCCCTAATTAAGTCAAGGATTCGATAGTAACGCATCGTATAAATCGTATAAATAGGAAGCGAGCGTAAGGATAAATTATACGCCGGGGTATTGACAGACCTTGTCCAATCGCAAATAATGGATATGGGATCAATATGTTCCTTCGCAAATAAAATGTTACTTACGTGTGTTTATGTGGGAAATAGGGCCTGATAAAAGCTATCAAGATAAATAATTACTTTTATGGAGGTAGGATGTATGGGTTTTATGGAAGGTATCAATCCTGTAATTCAGGCATTGATCGCCACAGGTTTTACATGGTTTGTGACAGCCCTTGGCGCTTCCCTGGTGTTCTTTTTCAAGACCATCAACCGGAAGGTGCTGGACAGTATGCTGGGGTTTGCTGCCGGAGTGATGGTGGCCGCCAGCTTCTGGTCTTTGCTTGCGCCGGCCATTCAAATGGCGGAAGAGTCGGGCGGCCTGCCATGGCTGGCTCCGCTGATAGGTTTTCTTGCCGGCTGTGCTTTTCTCAAGCTGGCTGACTCCTTACTTCCGCACTTGCATATCGGTATGCCGGTAGAAAAGGCAGAAGGCGTCAAAACCACCTGGAAACGCAGCATATTGCTGGTTACAGCTATTACACTGCACAACATCCCCGAAGGGCTGGCGGTGGGCGTTGCCTTCGGGGCGGTCGCTGCAGGGATCCCATCGGCTGCTATGGCTGGAGCTGTAGCATTGGCCATCGGCATCGGTCTTCAGAATTTCCCGGAAGGCGCCGCAGTTTCCATCCCGCTGCGCCGTGAGGGCCTATCACGGATTAAAAGCTTCTGGTATGGCCAGATGTCAGGCCTTGTTGAGCCTGTAGCCGGAGTAATCGGGGCCGCCGCCGTACTGTTCATGCGACCGCTTCTACCCTATGCACTTTCCTTTGCAGCCGGCGCTATGATCTATGTTGTTGTAGAGGAATTGATTCCCGAAGCCCAGACCAGCGGAAATTCGGATTATGCCACCATCGGTACCGTGCTAGGCTTTGCAGTTATGATGACCCTTGACGTCGCCTTAGGGTAGAAGCCTGATGCCATACGAAATCAGTTTCTGAAACGTCCCCATAACATATCGTTTGAATTTAAGTGTTATAGAGCAAATGCTTACACATATGTATTTCGCCAGGGAACCTTATGGTTCCCTTCCGATTAGCTGCATCATCCGTTTTGCAGATTCACAACAGCTTCATAATACTCGCCATGTCTAATCAACTCCACTTTACCCTTTTTACCGACTACCCAGCCGTCTTCATTCATAGTGCCGTCAGATATCAACCAGATCGAATTATCCATGTGCGAGGTAAGAACAGAAAAAGTGATTGTGTATTGTAAATCGGTGGCTCTTGTGCCGCTCTTTTTTACTGAATCTACTCTATATTGATAGAGGCGATCTTGAAGCGGCTGTGTAGAAAATATATACGGACTGGCCACAGTATCAGCAAACATCTCCCCGATTGCCTTATTGTCCGGTGCCTTACCAGGAAAATGAGCAACTGCGTTCCTTCCTATGATATTTAAAACACAATATCCTTCCTGATAAACATATGAGGCGTATAAAGCATGCGTATCCCAAATAAAACGAGAGGAATCCGAATCACGGCAACCCATGGCGACAACTGCCCTGAACATTACTCCGTCCCTGGTTTCGTTAATAATCTCAATTTCCTCAATCAAAGCAGCATCTACCTGATATGTCATTGAATGCACCATCCGGCTAAGGAGAGAGCGCAACAGCTTATCTGCATTGACAATCGAAGACATTTTTTTGTCCTGTATAGCTACCAATCCTTGATAAAGCATTTCTTTGCCCGGAGGGTTTATTTTATCCGCAGACTTAAACAGCAATGGATTAACAGAATGCTTCAAGAGCGCCGGCCATATTATTGTTTCGGCGGTAGCCTCATCGTAGTAATACACTGACTCACCATCGTGAAACAAAACATTAAATTTATAATCATTGCTGCTTTTCATATTTGAGTTATAAGGGATTACTGTATCAAGTGTTATTACAGAACTAAGGTTGCCCTGCTCGTCAGATATAGGGTAGCTGATAACACAATTGCCGCCGTCATTAAAGACAGAATAAACACCCGGAATCATCCGAGCCAGATAAGCCTTTTCCGGACTGCTGCTTATAAAGGTTGAATCCTCCGGAAATATCGTCTCATTCCCCCATGCATTGGTGCTGTCTTTCTGTATTACATGTTCAGTACGAATCCTCTGTAGTCCTGGTAAATCTGAAATCAATTGCTTTTTCATCTGCTCATCCGCAGACAAATGCTGTATATAGGAATAAAACACTTTCATAGCGAACGCTAAACTAACCACCGTTCTTGTAGAAGAAGGTTCCTGTACGGCTTGTGAGCTATTAATCGCTGTTGTATCCGCATCCGCTTTAGCTGTTTCCGGAGAGCTCGAAGTTGGCAATACACCTGATAATGAGTTCTCGGGTGTAGCTCTGGAAGATGGATTTTGAGTAAGATCGCAAGCGACTATACTCATGGCTAGAAAAGAAATAAGGAGTAATGAAATCCAACAATTCTTTTTTCTTAACATAGTTGGTATTACCTTTCTTATCATTATTTAAATTCCAGGATATAGTAGCTTAGTACTATATCCTGGAACATTATTTAAGGGAAAGAATCATGATGGATCATTTGTAGGGTCATTATAATAGTAGGTAACCCGTACGGTTCTTTCCTTACTGGTCGGTACACCCAGACTACTAAGCAGAACGTTGAATCTGTTAGTCGTATGAGCACTAACATATATATTGCTTTGAGTCCGGCTACCATATTGACCATCCACATCGTTGGCAACCCAACTATGAATGTAGTCACTTGGACTACTATCATAGTATTGGACAACATCTCCTTGTTCGCAGCATATTACGTCATTTCGATAATCTCCGAATGGCCCTTCAATACTTGTTGTGCTATCATGCAGCAGTCCTGCAAAAGAATCAACGTTATACCACTCTGAACAATCGGCTCCACTGGTACCTCTTTCTTGCCATAAATGGTTTGCGCCATTTTTTATTATGACCATTGAAGCATTATAATAGAAAACTTCTTAATTTTCATAAAAATTCTTCATCCTTTCTATTAATAATTTTTATTTCAAATCCTTTGTTTTATGCCAAACCCTGTTGTATAATACACTTATAGGCTCTTAATATCCGTCTAATCATGGTCTTTGAGGGGTCAGAGTTATAAGCGGTATGCGAGAGCCTTATAGATTTATCCGGCGCTCTTATATATATCATAACATGTCCACCCCCTTTTTTTAAGGAAACTTAATTTGTCTCTTTACTATATATGACAACTTAAAAGTTCATTTCGTCACAGATTTCGGAAAAATATTAATTGAAAAATTTTGAAAATAGTTGTGACGTTTTTGACTTTTGCATTGTCTTATATTTAGGAAGCGTTTTTTATTGTACTATTATAATACTTTTTAGGGAAATTCACATCAAGTCTTATTCCTATCTTGTAATAAGAAATTAATACTATTGAATAGTGAAATATCTTTAGCGACAAAAAGGCTCAAGCTGTGAATAGATGCTTGAGCCCTAAAAGTCAGAAGAACTTCGCCGAATTTAGATACATATTTACCATCAGGCTTTAATTTCAGTGCATTCGGCTGTTCTTATAAATTGCACTTATAATTTCTATTGCCTTGATCCCCTGAGTCCCATCCGGCTCAAAGCTTTCACCGCTAATCAATTTGCTGTAGAAATCTTCGATCAGAAGTTTATGTCCGCAGCCCCAGTAAGCCTTTTCTCCAGTGGCTTTATCCACGTCGGCGGCATGCTCCGTTTCACCGTTTTTATATCTGATTGTCAAGTCATCCTTAAGCGATATTGTCGCCTTTTCACAGACCAGTTCGATTTCCACCGGCGAATCCACACAATAACAGTTGGTAGCATAAAACAAGGCGGCGGCACCATTCCTGAAAAAGATTGTCGCCTCGGCGGTATCTTCCACTTCGATTACCTTATCAAGCATTCTTGTATCTACCGACGCCCTGACCCGCTCAACATCCCCCATAAACCATTGAAGAAGGTCAAGGGTATGGATGGCCTGGTTTATCAAAACCCCTCCGCCCTCTTTTTCCCAGGTCCCTCTCCAATCGCCGGTCCTGTAGTAAGCTTCATCCCTGTGCCAGGTTACTAAAGCTTTCCCGCCAAGCACCCGCCCCGCCTTTCCTGCTCCAAGGACTTCCTTTGTCTTCTGGGCTGTGGTGTTGTAGCGGTTTTGAAAACATATACCCAGCTTTTTCCCGGTTTGCCCGGAGACACTGATCATCTCCTGGGCATCTGAAACAGAAATAGCCATGGGCTTTTCCACCAGTACATTTTTGCCTGCCTTCATTGCGCTTATTGCCATGGGCGCATGAAGATAATGCGGAGTACATATATGGATTACATCAATGCTTTTATCCGAAAGCATTGTTTCATAGTCGGTGAAGTTTTTACAAGCGTATTTATCCGCTGCTTTTGATGCTTTTACCCGGTCAATATCGCAAACTGCATAAAGATTTGCGTTTTGACAGCCGGTAATTGCATCCCCATGGATGGAAGAAATGGCACCACATCCTGCAATCGCTGAATTATACCTTATCATAGCCTGACAGAGCTCCCTTTCTGCATTATCGTCAATACTGATTTTGTAATGAAATTTACGCTGCAGTACTCATTCTAGTCCATAATAAATGCAAAATCCTTGCGATATTTAACCAAAATATTGTTTTTTTTGACAAATTGACGGCGGGATGATTCTATAATAAAACCATTACTCCGTTTTGCTGAATATGGAGCTCCCCTTCAATTTCCTCACCGGAAATCATGTCCGTATATCTTCCGGCAAGAGCTATCCGCTCACTGTGGCTATTGTGGTTTATAACGAAATAGTAGGTTTTATCTCCCTTGCATCTCCGGGTTATTTCCACACCTTCCCTGGCAATTCCCAGATTAGGCTTGATCCCACCGGCTTTGCTGATCTCGTCAAGGAGCTTATCCAACAGGCCTTCGTCGCCCTCTGTACCCACATAGTAAGCTTTTCCGGAGCCGTAAGCGTTCCTTGTGACAGCAGCCTTTCCTGCAAAATAATCTTCCGTATATACTGCCAGGGTCTCAGCTGTTTCAGGGCTCAAAACATCATACCAGACTGCGCCCTTAAATTCCGCTCCGGATTCCAGCAGTTTCACACCTGTATTTTCTCCTTTTTGCAGTGTGCCGTATTCTTCCACCGTAGTGCCCAGTAACTGGCGGAAATGGCCTGGGAGCGGCAGCGGCACCATTCTGTTGTCCATAAGCTTTGCCCCGGTACGGAAGTCCATTACCACCGTTCCGCCCTTGCTCACATATTCCGTTATTTTTGCATTAAATTCATCCGTTGCCATGATGAGGTTGGGTATCATCAGGAGCTTGTACCTGGAAATATCACTGTTTTGTGAGATTATCTCCACCGGTATATTATTTTTATAGAAATAGGCATAGTACTTTTCAAAATGCTTTGAATAGTTGTAGTCCTTCACATGAGGCTGTATTTCAAACACCCATTCCAGTTCATAGGAATACAGCATGGCAACTTCGGCATTGCTTACACTGTCTTCAATCAAGCCTTGGAGTCTGGATATTTCGGCACCTGTCTTTTTCACTTCCTCGTATCTTCTGTTCTTGAGTCCGCTGTGGTCCAGAATGCCGTGCCAATATTCTTCCAGACCGAAAAGGCAGGTTCTCCAGCGGAAATATACGATGCAATCGGCTCCGTGAGCGATGGCCTGATAGGTCCATTTCCTCAGTTCGCCCGGTTTGGGAGTTTTCCGCATGATGTCGCCCCCCGGCGTACCGCTTTGCAGTTCCAGTATCCAGTAATTTGCCTGGCCTATCCCCCGCATCTGATTGAACTGAAACGCACAGCCCTTCGGGCTGGGAGGGATGGAAGGCATATTGTTGGGATAGATGTCGAAGGCGGAGACGTCCAATTGGGCCGCGAGCTTGAAATAGTCAAGCTGTACGAACTGCTCCATCATATTTGTGGTTACGGCCTGCCCGGGAGCATTTTTTTTGAGGATATCCCGCTGCTGCATAGTAAAATTGATGACGGAATCGGAGGAAAACCTCCTGAAATCAAGCTCCAGTCCTGGATTGTGCAAGGTGATGGGGCCATAGGTGGGAAGTATGATTTCTTCCCAGCTTCCATAAAGCTGGCTTGAAAATATGGTGCCCCATTGTTCATTCAGCACGTCGATTGTCCCGTATTTCTTTCTGAGCCAAACCTGGAATTCCTTCCGGCAGTTGGGGCAGAAGCATCTTACGGTATCTACGCAGCCAAGCTCATTGTCAATTTGCCAGCCGATGACATTTTCATTCTTCCCGTATCTTTGGGCCATCTTTTCAGTAATTATAGCCGCATAATGAAGGAAATTCCGGTTGTTAAAGCAATAGTACTTTCTGTGGCCGTATCCCTTTTTATGCCCCTTGAAATCTTCGGGATAAATGTCCGGATGCTTGTCAACCAGCCATTTCGGAGGCGCAGCCGTAGGTGTTCCCAATATGGCCTTGATCCCATGGGAAGCCAAAAGCTCCAGGGCACGGTCCAGCCATTCAAAATTATATTCCCCTTCCGCAGGCTCCATCTTCGTCCAGGCGAATTCAGCCATACGGACTACGTTGAAGCCGGCCTCCTTCATCATTTCCGCATCGGTCGCCCAACGCTCCTCCGGCCAGTGTTCCGGATAATATGCTGCTCCAAAATACATATCCACGCTCTCCTTTGTTTTGCTCTTATTTATAAAATTTCTCCCGGTACTCCGAAGGCGTCAGCCCGTAATACTTCTTGAAAGCCTCGCTGAAGTACCTGGGATTCTTGTAGCCGAAAGCTTCGGCGATTTCATAGGTTTTAAAGGTGTTATCGCACAACTGCCTGGCGGCAGCTTCCATTCTCACTCTCGTCAGATATTCGCTGAAATTCTCCCCGGTCTTGCTCTTGAATAGCGCGCTGAAATAGGTAGGACTCATATAGACCCGGTTTGCCACCCTGCCCAGGCTCAAATCCTCGGAAAAATTGGAATCGATATAGGTTTTGGCTTCCTGGACTACATCGTATTCCCTTGCTTTTCTTTTTTCGGCAACACACCTGGCCACCTTCACTATGACCTCCTTCAGCCAGTCAAAAAGCTGGGGGACACTGTTGCAAAGCGATTTCAACTCAGCGGCGCCATTATAGGGAAGTATGCTGTCGGGATTGGCATTGAATCCCCTCAGGCTGCGTCTCAGCTGCACAAGGAATTCCTGACAGAAGCCATACAGGATTTCCGCTTTCCCTCCGGAGGCCTCCACGAAGGATTTCACCAGCAGTGAGGCCAGCTCGGCAGGATTTACCGACGCGTCAAAGATAACTCCCTCGATCACCTTTTTTTCCGAATCAAGGGGATACTCGTTCCTGGATTCCTGCTGCAGCATAAAGCTGTTGATATGGACGATGCTGCCGTACCCCTGGGAATACCCCAGCTTCAAGGCATAGTTTGCTTCATTGAAAGCTTTGACCGCAAACTTCAGCTTTGAATATACCCGGCTGATGCCGATGCTGGCCAGTGCCTTTAAGTGCTCATGAAGACTTTCCTTTATTTCAGAAGCCGCATCAAAAATATCCTTCACCGGAAGGTCATCCCGATCCAGTACCAGCAGCAGAAAAAGCGTATCCCCCGACTCTGCCGGATAGGATTTATATCTGGCTCCGATGATCTCGGTGGCTATATTTTCCGCTGCAAATTTTAACAGCACAATGTCCTTTTTCTGCGGGAACAATTCGTTGCTGCCGATATTGTCAATGCTTAAGGCCAGTGCCACATAGCCGCTGCCGGACAGGTTCATGTCAAGAAACTCGGCTTTTTTCAGGATATTGTCCTCCTCGGTGATGTCGCCCCGCAATACATCCAGAAGAAATTTCTGCTTCAACAACGGCATGCTTTCATTAAGCTGCGCCTTCAGAAGCGTTATCCTGTCATTAAAGGCCCTTTCCCTGGAGATTGCGTCGGATACGTTTTTCAATACCTCCAGCAGCTTCTGCCTTGTCACAGGCTTTAGCAGATATTCCATGATGCCGTAGCCAAAAGCCTCCCGCGCGTATTCGAACTCGCTGTATCCGCTTAAAACGACGACCTTTATGTTCAGTCCTGACGCCGAAATGCTTTTGATAAAATTCATGCCGCTGATATCAGGCATTTGCAGGTCTGTTATAATAACGTCGGGCCTGTCCAGTTCAACGATTTTGGCCGCATCCTGGGCATTATCCGCCGTCCCGATAATCCTGAAGCCTGCTTCCTCCCAGTTTATCAGCTTTGTCAGTCCTCTGGTTATGATGGGTTCGTCATCGACAAGCAATATTTTCAACATCCCCTATGCTTCACCTTTCCATGGAAGGCGGATTCTGACAGTGGAGCCTTTCCCATAGCTGCTGAAGACCTCCAGGCCGTATTCCATGCCGAAATACAGCTTGATTCGGCTGTTGACATTGCTAAGGCCTATGCTTCCCGAATTTCCTTCCTCCTTTTCTATTTCTCCCAGCAGCCTGTTCAGGTCCGCAAGTTTTTCCTCTCCGATGCCTTCTCCATTGTCGCTTATTTCCAGCCAGAGCCGGTTTTCAATTTCCTCCCCGGAAATTTCAATGACCCCCTCCTGTTTTTTCCCTTTGATGCCATGCTGAAATGCATTTTCAACAATGGGCTGGACCACAAGCTTCAAAATTTTGCAGAACATGAGCTTTTCAGGGATGGAAATCTTCAGTTGGATCTTTCTCTCATATTTCATATTGATAATGTCAATATAATGGATGGCATGGTTTATTTCGTCCCGGACCGTGACAATCTCCCTGCCCCTGCTTATGCTGTACCGGAGCAGGGAAGAAAGGGACGTAAGCATTTCTGCCAGCGGCTCATTGTCATTGATTACGGCGTGCATTCTTATGGCGTCCAGAGAATTATATAAAAAGTGAGGGTTTATCTGGTTTTGCAGCGCATTCAGCTCGGCTTCCCTTTTCTTGATTTCATAGCTCTGCATTTTAATTTTGCTCTCGTATACCTCGTTGATGAGCTCGTTCAGGTTCACCACCATTTTGTTGAAGCTTTGGCCAAGCTCCGCGATTTCGTCTCCCCCGGATACTTCAACCATTTCGTCGAAGTTGCCCATGGAAACCTTGTGAGTCTTTTCCACAAGCCGCTTGATGGGCCGGGTGATCCTTGTGGAAAACAGAAATACAAAGAAAATCATGATGAACAGGACCAGGGAACAGATGAGGAAACCGAAATTTCTGGCATCATTCACATCTTTTAGAAGACTTCCTACGGGAATGACCGATACCACCTTCCAGTTCCGATGAATATAACTGCTGGTGGTGATGCAGGTGTTAAATATTATCTTGGATTCCTTCCCTTCGGAAATAGCGTCATAGACGCCCGACTGCTTTTGGAATACGCCCTGCAGGTAGCCGATGTCTTGCGTATCCTTCCCCATCATGTCCGCATCGGTTGAAGAGACGATTATGCCGAAATTGTTGATGATATACTGCTTGCTGTCATTGCTCTCCCTTTTCAGCAAGGCATTCAGAAATTCTTCCTTCAAGCTGATTTGCAAAACCCCCAGCGTCTTATTGTCCATGCTTAGAAGGCTTCTGTAAAGCGATATTACCTTTGTCTGCTTGTTGTCGCTTTTATCAATGGCGACATCGTGAGACCAGCGCTTGGTGCCTTTTGTTTCGATGGCCTCCCTGTACCATTTCTCTTTTTTTATCTCATCCGTGGCATAGATGAGCTCATCCCCATTGTAGATCAGGGAAGCATTGTCCATATAGATCCGGATGGACTGGATGAAACGGTAAATATACCGTTTTTGCAGTGTTACAGGATAGATGGTATCGTTATAGAGCCGCATCAGGTCGGGAGTTTCTTCATTGTTCCTGCCCAACTCCCGCCGGATGGTATTGTTGGTGTAAATGGAATCCGAAATTTCTTCGGCGATTTTAATATAATTCCTTAAATTCTCGTTGATCAGGTAAACGGAGTTTTCAGAGTCACTGATTTTCTGCTCCAGCACCGCGCCGGTGATCCTGGAAATGAGGATGGCTCCCACCAGGACAATGGGAAGGAACACAAGAAAGAGGCAGAACAAAAACAGCTTATATTTAAGCTTCAGTCCCGAAAGGGCATTCAACGATTTTTTTACCAATCCGTCCCTGAAAATCATCTGTCCGCTCTCTTCATCTTTTTAGGAGTACTACAAATATTACTTCCCGCCTTTCTGAAAATGCCGGCCTTAACGGCCCGCGCATCTTCAGAAACCCATACGGGAGTTCTATTACCGCCGGTATTTAAAGAGTATAACACATCCTTGCCTCCTGTCCCACCCTCTGTTTAGGCGAAGGCGGGACAGCACCGGTCCTGTGCCGGTTATTTGTACCATAGCTCCATTCTTGTTTTTAATGCATCGTTCAGTTCCTGCTCACGCTTTTCTATTCCGGCATCCTTACACTGTTTCAGGAATGACTGCCATTCGCTTTCAAAAATTTCGTCCGACTTGGCTTCCACCATTTTTACAACTGCATTGACTCTGATCTCGTTTTCAACCTTATTCTGTGAGATGGCACCCTCGGAATCGCTGGGAAGGGTCGCCTTCCATGCAAAGCCGTATTCGCTTGCCTGGGGCTTGGGAGAAAGGTCAATCCAGGTAATTGCATCGGGGTTATAGGCGTGGAGCACTTCCTTATCCATCGCCGTGTATTGTGACGCCTCGATTTCCGGAGCTGTGAAGGGGTCCAGGTATTGCCCCGTGGAATCTTTGAAAACGGGTCCGCAAGACCAGTAATAATAAGCCTTGATCCCTGTCCTGGACATATAGGTGTCGTCGGTGAAATAGCCGTTCAGGTAATCCGGCTTCATTTCCCGCTTCCCGTTGCCGACCGTATAGCTCTCGCCTTCTATGCCCCAGTTGCAGAGGACCTGCATTTCCTCGGACCACATTTTGTCGAAGAACTTGAAGGCTCTTTCAGGGTCCTTGCAGCTGGTGGTGATTACGGATTTCCATGAACCAAAGGGGTCGTAATAGCTGATCCTGGATTTGTCAGCGGCCTCCTGCGATACATATACCGGCAGTTCGGCATAACACCGGTCTTCCTTGCCTGCTTTCTTCAGGGCTGCTTCCGCCTGCTCAATGTTCCACCAGGCGTTGCTGGCGGCAAGGACTCTTCCGGAGATCAATTTTGCCTGGAAGGCTTCGTCTTTCTGGACAAAGGAGTCTTTATCAAACAAGCCCTCCCGGTTCATTTTATTCAGCCATTTCAAATAAAGCTTTGCCGCTTCCGTTGTCAGCCCATATTTGGACTGAAGAGTATCGGGATCGATATAGAAATTGCCGTCGTCCTGGAAACCGGAGGCTCTCAGGGCTGCGTTTCCGAAGGTGGTATTGAAACCCCAGGAAGCTCCCCAGGCTGCAAGCCCTATGGTGTCCTTGCCTTCATATTGAGGATTTTTCGCCTTGTAGTTTTTAATCAGCGCATATAAATCATCCAGGGTGGTGATTTTGGGGTAACCGGCGTCCTTCAGCATGGCATATTGAATCTGCATGTTGACGGGCGACTTGGTGGGCTGGCCGTTGAATTCCCTGTTGAAGCCATAGATCTTGCCGTCAATTTCACTCTTCATGGCGCCTATTTTATCGCCGAAAATCTTTTTAACGTTTTCGCCGTATTTATCAATGTATTCTTCCATGGGAACAAGCACTCCGGCCTGGGAAAGCTGCGCGATGTTCTCATGGGTAACGGAGAGCATCAGGTCCGGATAATCGCCGCTGGCCAGCATCACGCCGATCTTTTCATTCAGGTTTCCTACCAGGTATTCAATGTCCAGGGTTACGCCCGTCAATTCGGTAATTTTTCTGGATACCGGGTCTTCCCCCCATTTGATATTGAGACCGGTGTCGCTTGAAAATGCGGTAAAGGTGATGGGCTCCAGGCTTTCTGCTTCAGCCTGCGTTGTCGCCGCCTGCTGTGTCTCCCCGGCTCTGGTGGTTTCAGACACGCCTGTCCCTGCATTGCCGCAGCCAATGATTGCCGTCATAAGAAAAGCAACCAGAAGAACGGTACATAATACTTTCTTCAGAACCTTTTTCATAAAAATCCCCCTCTAATTTATTATATCACGGCTTGGCCCAAGCCGGTGATGCCTTTTTCAGCCATTTCGCCCCCATGCTGCGCCAGCTTTTTCTTCTGGGACTCACTCTTTGACTGCGCCCAGGGTCAAGCCCTTGACAAAGTATTTCTGCAAAAACGGGTAGACTGCCAGGATCGGGACGGTTGCAATCATGATAATTGCCGATTGGATGGATTGGGGTGTCGTCCTCAGGCCCCGCTGCGCCTGGTCACGCAGTTGCTCCGTGGATTTTTGCGCCGTAGCCTGGCTGATGATTTTTACCATCTCATATTGGAGCGTGGTAAGGCTCTTTTTTCTTGAGGCAAAGAAATAGGTATCCTGCCAGGAACCCCACTGGTAAACCGCAATATAAAGTGCAATGGTAGCAATGACAGGCGTGCAGACCGGAATGATCACCTTCATGAATATCTGGAAATCGTTGGCGCCGTCGATGACAGCCGCTTCCTTCAGGCTGTCGGGGATGTCCTGCATAAAGGATTTCATCAGAAGAAGATAAAAAGCGCTGATTACCGTGGGCAGCAGGTAGACGAGAAAGTTGTTCATCAGTCCCAGCTGTCTGAAAAGTACATAGGTGGGTATCAGCCCTCCGTTGATGTACATGGTGAGCATGAAAATCCTTGTGAAAAGCTTTCTGGCGATAAAATCCTTACGGCTGAGGACATAAGCCATCAGTGTGGTTGAGAACACGCTCAGCAGCGTTCCTCCCAGGGTCCTGACCACCGAATTGGAAAAAGCCAGCACCAGGTCGCCGTTGCCGTAAAAAATAGCCTGGTAGGACAGCAGGGAAAACTGCCTCGGCCAGAAATAGATGCCCCCGCTGAGGGTATCCAACGGGTCGTTCAAGGAAATAACCGCGACATTCCAGAAGGGATAAAGGGTCAGGAAGGCCACCAGTGTGAAAAATATCAGATTGACTGTTTCAAAGATCCTGCTGCCTGCGTTGCTTTTCATTTTTTGAAACATTCCTTTCCTTAAAATCCTTAGAATATCTGGGTGTTGCTGACCTTCCGGGCAAGGTGATTTGCCGAAATTACCAAGATGAGACCCACAATGGACTGGAAGATACCGGCCGCCGTAGCAAAGGAAAACCGGCCCATCTGTATTCCATACCGCATAATATAGGTTGCAAGTACATCCGAATACTCCATTACCGCATTGTTGCCCATCAGCAGCGATTGTTCGAATCCCACGCCAAGCAGCCATCCCGTCTGCAAAACTACCATGATGATCATTGTATTTTTAAGCCCCGGCAGTGAAATATGCCATATTCTCCGGAATCTGCTTGCTCCGTCGGCTATAGCCGCTTCATAGAGCTCTACATTAATTGTTACTAATACGGCGATATAAATTATCGCATTCCAGCCGGTTTCCTTCCATAGGTTGGCATACGTGATGATCCCCCAGTACCACTCGCTTTTCATTTGAAAAGGGATGGGTTCGGCAATTACTTTCAGCTTCATCAGCAAATCGTTGATGGTGCCGCCGTCGATGGCCAGAAGCCTTCCGAATATTCCGGCCACCACCACCCAGGAAACAAAGTGGGGCAGGTAGGAGATGGTCTGCACGGTCCTTTTGAACAGCACGCCCCGGATTTCATTGAGCAAAATGGCGAAGGCCACTGCAACCACCGTTCCGATGACAAGGTTCAGCAAGCTTATCACCAGGGTATTGCGAAGCGCAAGATAGAAGCTAGTGCTGGTAAACATTTCATTGAAAAACTTCAAACCGACAAACCTGCTTTTCAGTATGTCGCCGCCCGGCTTATAATCCAGAAAAGCTATGATCCATCCCCAAATGGGCACGTAGGAAAATAGGATTACATAGAGAATAAAAGGGACGGACATTAAAAAAAGCAGCTTTTGCCTTAAGATGGTTTTCAGCATGATATCAACCTCTCGTTGCCGTTGTTTCGTTTATGCTTTTATTATACGGGTCCATTGGTTGATTTAAAATGCAGGTGTCTTATGATGAATAGCGAAAATATTATGATTTTGGAAAACAGAAAAGGGGTCAGGCTTGAATAATTCACTATCCTTTCGGGATAAGTGAATTATTCAAGCC
>JAEZCO010000063.1 GCA_023433505.1 Bacillota bacterium
TATAGTTGGGCTTATTAATGTATTCCTATTTTACAAACAAGCTCTCCATTGCCTTCCAAAAATCGTAGGATTGTTAATTCGGCTATATTTTCCCATGGTCTAAGTGCATTTTACGGAAACTCAAGAAGTAGAAGAGCTAGGGTTGGTTTTGGGTGAGTGCAAAAAAAATTGCCCCTTTTACAGGGCAATTTTTTACGTGCATGTATTTTCGCTTAATCTTTATAAGGGCCGCATGGTCCACAGTTGTTGTTGTTGCCACCGAAAATACCGGGGAAAATCAAAAGTATGACGATGATTATCACTACGATCCAAATCCAGTCGAAGCCGCCACCGCCGCATCCCCCAAAGAATCCGCCTCTTTCATTCTCTGACATATCCTACACTCCTTTCGTATTACATTCAAAATAAAATTATTCAACTACTTCATTCGTTACATTTCTTCTTCTCGAACCGCTGAAAAACAGCAGTAAAAAAACAAGGATAAAAAACAAGATCCCGCAATTATCAAAAATATTTGTCGATAATATGTTGTCTGACATTTGTCTTGCCCCCTTCTTTATTAGAATCCCCTTCAGTTTTATCTGTGATATATCATATTCAGTTGAGCATTTTTGTGTTACCGAAAAAAGTCTCTGGCAAAGGGGGATGAAAAACAGAAGCCACCTGTTCAGGTGGCCCCGGTTCCAGCTCTTAATGTATTTCAACTAGGCTTCATATGTCATCCGTTAACGGTTGACTAATAATTGTCCCAAGGGTTGAAGAACAGAAGCAGGAATAAAATGATGAAGAACAATATTGCGCAATTGTCACCTAAAAAACCGCCGCCGCATCTTTCTGCCATAATAGATGACCTCCTTTCGAAATGAGAGTTAACATAAATTTTTTCTGCTAATTCAATTTATTCTTCCAGTGTAAAAAGTGTTACAGTAAGTTTTTTTTATTTACTTTTTCCTTGATGTATCCTTTAAGCACAACATCGATTTCTCCACGCTTGTCGACAAGGATGGAGTCGACATCCAGCAGACCTGCAAGTATTCCCGCAACTACAAGTAACTGCTGTGGCGTTAAAGCATGATCGGGATTATCTGGCCCGGCAAATATTGAGGCAATCAAATCGGTGATATTCTGCCTATCTTGTGCCAATTCCATGATCCCCTGACATCTTCAACACTCCATTTCATGCTGTAATAGTATTATATTTATCATGGCCTCAGAGGGTGACAAAATTAAGTACCGATGCAAATATAACTTCCCGTAAAAACAGGAAGGAATATTTGCAATACGCTGAAAGTATTCTTGACTTTGAGAAATTTATCAAATATTGTAGTATATAGCAGACGAGGAGGGATGGGTTTGAATGCTAAGCCCGGGGACATCATCACTGTCCGCCATTATTCTTTGTTGAACATATTTAAAAGCCAGATTACCGAAATTGGAGAGAAATCTTTAACTATAAGGATAGCAAAAGAGCACTCCAATGCGTATTTTTCCGTTGGCGATCCTATTGTTATAGCATTTTTAGGCAATGAACAGGTCAGCATCGCAGGAGGAAGAGTAAATTGCCTGAGCCCTTCCGGCGAGACCCTGGAGGTTAGTGTCGACCAGGCGGAGGAGGAAGCTGCCAACCGTCTGTATGAGAGGACGCCGGTGTCGCATTATGCAGATATCAGAATACGGGACACCGGAAAAAAGTCTCAGGTTCTGGTTAAGGACATGAGCTTTTACGGTTTGCTGATTTTTTCGAATGAGGACCTGTACCGGGGACAGCAGCTGGATTTGGATGTTTACCTTGACAGAGACATCATGTCCTTAAAGGCCGAGGTAGCCAGGAAGGTGCAAGGGGCCGTACATATGGAATATGGTCTTAAGATCCTTCACAGAGGCCCTCTGGTTTTTAATCATATCCAGAATTATGTAAGAAAATCTCAGGAAGAATTTATGAATGTATTCAGCAGAAAGCAATGATATACTGCATTCGATGGCCTTGTACACGCTATTGTGCAAGGTTTTTTTATTTTACCTGCTTTTTATGCAATAGTATGTAATATTTTTGCAAAATAAATTGACAAAATTTTGTATTTATGGTTATAATATTACATTATATAATAAGTTTACATGTTTATAGCGTAAATGGAAACCGCTAATGTTTAATTTAACCCGATTGGGGTGGGCTTTTGGGAAAGCTGAATCTTGTCATTGCCGACAGGGATGAAAATTATCTTGAGCATCTGGGGAATTATCTCATGGTTTGCTATTCAGGGAAGTTCACCATTTATCAATTCAGCGCTGTTAAAAATTTGCAGCTGTTTTTAAAATCTGCGGGGAAAAGGCTGGAGATACTGCTGTGCAGCCATTCCTTCCTGAAGGAGGGGCCATGGCAGGAAAGCTTTCATACAATCATTCAGTTATCGGAGAATGATTCTGCAAATTCTGTAGATGGTGTAAATGCTATTTTCAAATACAGGCATGCGGAGAGTTTGGTTCAGGACATCCTCCATATTTACTCGAAAAACAATCTGGAGACGTCTGTACCTGCTGGTAAAAAAATCACAGTCCTCTGTGCAGTTCATTCTGCAGCGGGCGGCGCAGGGACGACATGCATCGCAGCCGGACTTTCTATGCTGGCTGCACGCCGGGGGCTGAAGCCGTTTTACCTGAATCTCGAAAGTACGCCCTCTACTTCCTTCTATTTCAAAGGAAGATCGGAAAGAACCCTCTCCGACGTCATTTACTATATTAAGGAAAAAGGCAGTAATCTGGTGTCAAAGCTGGAAGGCGGGTACTGCAGCGATGCTTCCAGCGGTGTCCACTATTTTCTTCCTCCTGACAGTGCTTCGGAGTTTGAAGAGCTTACCGAAGAAGATATGGTTTTGCTTCTTGGAGCCATAAGGTCTTGGTCGCTGTTTGACATTGTCTTTATTGACCTGCCCTCAGGCCTGAGCCGCAGAAATAAATCCGTCTTCAAGTGCTGCGACAAAATAATCGATATTTGTGAGCACGGAGCTTCTTCCCTGTTCAAGAAGGGCATGATGGAGGGAGATCCTGAAACCGGCGGCGATGGAAAAAATGACATTTTACACTGTACCCTTCCCATACTTAACAAGTATTCGGAAAATACGCCATGTGATTGGTATGAGAGGAGTTATACGGATAAGTTCACCGTTATAATCCATGAATCGGAAAGGGTGAAATACCATCAGGGAGAGAAGCTTTTGATTGATGCGGATCCGGTTTTTTCGTCAGCCCTGGGAAAACTACTGAATTTGCTTGCTGCAAGCGGCAGTGATGAAAAAAGCAGGCCGGACGGAGGTGCTGCCATTGCCTGATATACAGCCAACAGGGAGAGAGCAGCTGATAAAGGAGGTGCGTGCCGCTGTTTCTGAAGACATGGATATGAACAGGGAAATTCCGGATGAGGAAATCAGGGAGCTTATAAAGAAAACTGTTTTCCACCGTTCAAGGGAGCAGTATATTGAGTTGAAGGAAAAAAGGGGAGTCGTAGAGGCGGTTTTTAACTCCATGCGGCGGCTGGATATTTTACAGCCGGTGATCGATGACAAATCCGTTACGGAAATCATGGTCAATGGGCCTGACGCAATATTTATTGAAAGAGACGGAAGGATATCCCGCCTGAATCTCCGGTTCGACAGCAGTGATAAGCTGGAAGACGTTATCCAGTCCATTGTGTCGAGGACCAACAGGGCGGTTAATGAATCCGCACCTATTGTTGATGCAAGGCTGCCTGACGGTTCCAGGGTAAATATCGTCCTGAAGCCGGTGGCTTTAAACGGGCCTATTATGACCATCCGGAAGTTTCCCCCAAGCCCTTTGAGCATGGACCGGCTGGTAAATATGGGGTCCTTGACCCGGGAAGCGGCAGATGCGCTATGCGGTTTGGTCAAAGCAAAATACAATATTTTCATCTCCGGAGGCACAGGAAGCGGCAAAACAACGTTTCTTAATGCTCTTGCGGGCTATATTCCAGAAGATGAGAGAATCGTGACCATAGAAGATTCCGCGGAGCTTCAGATAAAAACCATCGAAAATATCGTAAGAATGGAAACAAGGAATGCAAATACCGAGGGAAAAGGCAAGATAACCATCAGGGAGCTCATAAGGACATCATTGCGCATGCGGCCTGAGAGGGTCATCGTAGGAGAAGTGCGCGGGGCAGAGGCTCTGGATATGCTCCAGGCAATGAATACCGGCCATGACGGCTCCATATCTACAGGCCACGCGAATTCCCCGGCGGACATGCTGAGCAGACTTGAGACCATGGTTTTAAGCGCTGCTTCGCTGCCTCTGGAAGCGATACGTCAGCAGATGGTTTCAGCCATTGATATACTCATCCATTTGTCCAGGCTGAGAGACCGCTCCAGGCGGCTTCTAAGCATTTCAGAGGTCACCGGATGCCTTAACGGTGAGATAGTTTTAAATCCGCTTTTTGAATTTTGTGATAGGGGAGATACACCTGACGGGAGAGTGGAAGGAGTATTGCAAAGAACAGGCAATAGTATGCTGCATACGGCAAAGTTCAGGATGTCGGGAATTAAATGCAGTTTGCAGGAGGGACCCCTTGTTTGAGTTTATCAGTAGAAAACTGGAGTTGAAGCATGAAGGGAATAAAGCGTTACCGGATTACAATACATACATAATGGGCTTTCCCGAAAGGGTCCTTTATAATGCCGTAGCTGCACTATTCATCTATATCGCGGCTTTTGTCTTTTACAGAAGCCACATTATTTCACTCTTGCTTATTCCGCTGTCACTGCTCTACCCCCGGATTAAAAAAGGCGAATTGCTTGTCCGGCGCAGAAGGATGCTGAATATGCAATTTAAGGATATGCTGTACTCACTGGCATCTTCACTGACGGCAGGAAAATCCATAGAAAATGCATTCAGAGAAGTTTTACGGGATTTGTCCGTACTTTACCCGGATGCGCAGGAGTATATAATCCTGGAGATGGAATGCATGGCAAGGAGGATAGAGATGAACGAAACCGTAGAAGCGGTATTGGCGGATTTTGCCAGGCGTTCGAGAATAGAGGATATTGAAAATTTCTCCGATGTATTTCAGATATGTAAACGCTCCGGCGGAAATATTGCGGAGGTTGTGCGCAATACCTCCGGCATCATTAACGACAAGATCGAAATCCGGCAAGAGATAGACATGCTGCTGGCAGAAAGGAAGTTTGAGCAAAAAGTGCTGAATATCGTGCCAATACTGCTGATCGTGCTGCTTTCTGCAAGCGCGGCAGACTATATGGAGCCCGTATTTTCCACGGCTGCAGGACGTCTTGTGATGACGGGAGCCATAATTTTGCTGGCGATTGCCTGGTTCGTTTCGCGGAAGATCATGGATATCCGGGTATAAGAACCTGTTTAGCATCTGTTTGCACCTGATTTTGGCGGATTTTCCGTCATACTGCGTTAAATTTTCTTGGAATAAATAGATGATTCCTGCGAAAATTTGCCTTGTCTGACGAAAATCTGCTCAAAATCCCAGATACTAAACAGGCTCTAAAATTTATTTTGGAGGTCAGTCATTGTTACTAGCATTTATTTTTATTTCCGGAGGGGTTCTGACGATATATTTTATTTCAGCCGGAAAGTACCAAGCGCTGATAAAAACAGCGGATGAAAATGTGTTTAGATTCAAAGCTTTGCTGCCGGTGGGTCTTTATATACTGGAAGCCGTCAGGCGCAGGTATTCAACGGAATATGACAAAAAGCTCCTGTCGGCGATAATGGAAATCACCGAACCCAGACAATCCCATAATTATCTGAAATTGCACTGGGCCAATAAAATACTGTTTTTGCTTCTGGGTCTTTCTTTTATAGCTTTCATCGGCATTTTTACCGAGCCTGACACCGGGTTTGCCGTATTTGCCGGTGCAATTATTGCCGGTGCTTTTTACTTTACGGATAAAGAGCTTTTTGACCGTGTAAAAAAGCGGAGAGCATCCATCCGTATGGATTTTCCCGACTTTGTCAGCAAGCTCATGCTGCTTATCAATGCGGGAATGACAATAACCAGGGCGTGGGAAAGGATTGCGTCCGATACGGAAAAAGCTACGCCTTTATACAAGGAGCTTCGTCTTGCCACCCAGGGAATCAAGTCGGGGAAACCTGAGCACAGCGCTTATGAGGAGTTTGCCAAAAGGTGCAGGACCCCGGAAATTACAAGATTTGTATCGGTCATCCTGCAGAATCTCAGAAAGGGGAATTCGGAAATAGTTCCGGTGCTAAGGGTATTTGCCATGGAGTGCTGGGAAATGAGAAAAAATACGGCCAAAAGACTGGGAGAGGAGGCATCCACCAAAATGCTGTTCCCTTTGATGCTGATGTTCATTGGCATTTTGTTGATCGTAGGAACACCGGCTGTTCTTGCCCTACGGAATCTATAAAAATAAAAGGAGGGATTCGTATTTTAAAGTTGATAAAAAGTTTTTTGAAGGAAGAGGACGGGTTAGGTACGGTTGAAATCGTGGTCATCATTGCCGTGCTGGTTGGGATAGCACTCATATTCAGGGACGCGATCATAAAATTTGTCACGGACATCATGAAAACCGTTTTTGCAGACGACTCCATAACAAAGGATGTCAACAGCGGCAATATCAGAAACGATAATCAGGTCAATTGAGCCGTGAACAGGTATTGAGCCATAGGGATGACAGAATTAAAAGGAGGTTACCGACCGGATGCCTGAAGAGTTGAAGGACAGGCTTGAATTTTCCTATGAGAGTATCGGCGCATCAAGCTATCTCATAATTAAAACAGGGCCGAGTGAAGAAATCCTGGATTACCAGGTTTCTATGACCGGCTGCAACAGTATAGCGAGGTTACTGAAATATGATTTAAAGGGTATCAACGGCTCTGCCTATTGTTATTATAATATTACCTCGAAGCTTGCTCTTTCCTTTTTCCTGAAGCGCAGGCAGCTCACCAGGAATGAGTTTGTCAAGCTGCTTTCCGATATTGCCAGCACAATCGTTGATAGTGCCGGATACCTGCTTTCCGATTCAAGCTGCTTGCTGGATTCGGATTATATTTTCATAAACCCGGAGGACCTTGAAATTGCTATGGTATATATTCCGGTGAATATGGCCGGCGACACTTGTAAGGCGTTTAAGGATCTGATGCTGAAACTGATTCTCCAGCTTGCCGATATTGAAGAGAAGGTCAGCGACAACTTCCTTCAGCGTATTCTTGCTTTTGTCAGGAATGATATGTTTAACTTCTCCGATTTCCTGAAAATGCTGGACAGCATGCTATATGGCGATGAAGCGTCCGAAGCGGAGGGCTGCGGCAAATTTGAAACACCGGTTGCAGCGAAGCTTGAACAGAACAGTATCAATGAGGAAAAGAAGACCGGATCCATGAGCAAAAAGCCAGTGGCCATCGTACTCCTATCACAAATTGCTATTGCAGCCGTGGTCTTATTTGTTATGAAATATGTCAAGCTTCCGGGCGGGAATTCCTTCGTCAATTGTCTGGCGTTGATTCTGATTGTTATTGCCATGGATATGATCATTATAAAGAATGTACTAAAAGGCGTGAAGCTGAATATAAATGCCGGAGCCAGGGAGGAGCCTGCAGAAAATGGGCGGACGGATATATTTGCAAATAATGGTGATATGAAAATCCCGGAGGAGAAGCCGGAACCAAAAATCAAACCGGCAATAAGCAATAATACGGTGCTCCTAGGAAGTATAAAAACGGAGTTTCCTATCCTTAAAAGCAGAAGTAATCCGGGACTGGAGGATATCGTGATAAGCAAGCAGGATTTTATTGTCGGAAGGCTTAAAGAACAGGCGGATTTCATAAGTAAAAACGGAGCGGTAGGAAAAATCCATGCCCAGATAATAAAACGAAATGATCTATGGCATTTGAAGGATTTGAATTCTGTTAACGGGACATTTGTAAATAACAGCAGAATTGCCAGTAATGTGGAGTACATATTGGAGGATGGCGACATTGTTGCATTTGCGAACTGCGAGTATGTGTTTGAAGAGGGTTTTACCTAGATAATTTTGAGGTTGCCGGAAAAGCAGGTGTGGTTGCCGCCTCTATTTCGTTAAGAAAGGAGGTGGTGCGAAATGACTACATATGAGGCAATATCCTTAATGGTTATGTTCTCTATGTTTGTTGTAACGCTGATCTCCTTGATTGTCGCCCTGATAAGGGATACAAAAAAGGGAAAAAAATAATCACCCTGCCTGCAACACAGTGTGATTATATAATCTAATCCGCGTGGCAACCGCACTTTGCGGTCCAGCTGCCTCATCTAAATATATTATACCATATTTAAGAATGTTGTAAATAAAAGAAATATTCTAAATGTAAATAATTTGAATTATACTGCAGTAAAAAATATTATGCCGGAGCATGGTATCTAAAACAGGGGGATTTATGAATATTAAAAGATTGTTAATGTATTTGGTCCTGGTTATAGCCATAGCAGTATTTACTCACGGAGTCACGGCTTTTGCAGCGAATCCTTTGAGCAATGTTTTTTCAGATACCGGAAGCCACTGGGCAAAGGAAAATATTTGTTACCTTACGGATAATGGCGCTATTAAAGGCTATACAGACGGGACTTTCAAGCCTGAAAACAAGATTTCCAGAGCTGAATTTACCGCTATCCTGCTTAGAGCATTAAAAACCGATGTCGGCCAACCAAAAGAGGGTAAGTGGTATGACAATTATATCGCTGAAGCAGCAAACCGGAAATATATCGTAAAAGACGAATTTGACAGTGTAGAAAAGGACATTACCCGGGGTGAAATAGCAAGGATGATTGTAAGGGCTATGACGGAGGAATACCCGGGGAATATGGCAGACTATGCGGACCAGTTGAAGGATTATAGTAAAATACCTGCAGCGTATAAGGACTTTGTTTTGAAAGCATATGTAAAAGGGATCATTACCGGTAGGCCGGGAGGAGTGTTTGCCCATGCTGATACGGCGACCAGGGCGGAGGCGACCACGATGATCGTAAGGCTTATTGATGAATCAAAAAGGGTTATCCCTGCGGCTCCGGTGAATAACGACATTTATGTGAAAGATCCTGTGACTGGACAAGACGCCAAAGTAACCACAAGCCACAAGGAGATTCTGCCGCATTTGAAAAAAATCCTGGATGTGCTGGCGGCCGCAGGGGGATACACGGATGCTGTATACGCTAAAACGAATAACCATGTTCAATTTTTATGGTATAAGGATAAGGCTGATTTCGATAAACCTATAGAAATTAGAACCTCTGCAATGGGTATTGATATATTTTTAGAAAAGGATCCTGATTTAGACTATTATTTGCCTTATCAAGTTAGCTTGCTTGATGTAAATAATGCAGCGGGTTCAAACATGTTAAAAACCTTAATGAAAGATATCTTTCAGGAGTCCTATGATAAAGTAATCAACGAGTTGGATAAAAAAATCAAGGATATCAACTACCAAGGGAAAATATGGGAGAAGATCAATGGGCGGGAGGTAAGGGCCTTTACATTCTCCGGATATCACCAAATCGATGTATACATGGAGCTCGAGAAAAAATAGGAGTTTCAACATATGAAAACGAAAAAAGCATTGCGTATCTTACTGGTAGCGGTACTACTGCTGCTACCAGTATTTTCTTTAGATAATATAGTTTTCGCAGGACAGAGTATCGACTACTACAAGGGCCTGCTGCCAGATAATGCCTTGTACATACCTACCGGTACACCATTGGTAAGTGCTAACGGTTATGCCTTTGACGATACCTACTGGAAGGACCCAAATTATCGGGTAATTGTCTATGGTACAACAAAGGACGTTTCTGGGAATGAAGGTCCGCTGCAGAGCCCCTTGTCCAACCGGTTGGAATACCGTTACTTGGGCTACGATTCAGTAGGTAACAAGTTTTCTAACAAATGGTTTAAAAATGACGTTGATTTAGGCATAGAGAACAAAGACAAACATTGGGTAAAGAATCCATGGGATTTAGGGCTGTGTACGAAGAACAATTATGATATTAGTGAAAATTCTGAAATAATCAAAGATATTAATCGCATCCATGACAATGAAAGCTTTTATCCTAACAATGGTAGTACTTTTATGCTTTACGGCCATGTGCAGTCCTATCCCACACTCCTGGCCAATGGCTCCTTCCGCATGTGGCACATTGAAAACGGCAATACCTATTATCAGACTTTTTCCATCCCGCACAAGACGGACAAGCTAGATACGCCCTTTAAGGTTTCAGCAGAGATCGTATCTGCTAATTCCACCATCGGCGCCGCCGAAAGCACGGTTGACGTGCAAGTCAAGGTTACGGCTAAGCTTCAGGATGATACCTATTATACGGATGCGGTCCAAAAGGCGATCCACTATACCCGGGATGATATCAAAAAGTGGGATATATCCATAACAGTAGAAAATAAGAGCATAAGTACCTATGTCACCCTGAACCCCACCGGCGCAAACACGGCCAGCAACACTTTCACAATTAAGCTGTCCCGCAGCCAGGTAGCAGATAAAGAAAGAGTGACTTTTACCGGAACTGGCAGGGTGACATTCCAGAATGACAAATACTACAGGGATTCAGACCCCAAAATAGCGCAGTTCACAGTCATTGCAAATTCACAGCCGTTACCGCCCGGCTTATCCATAACCGCGCCGGCAAAGGTTAATGTCAAAGAGGCGTATATAGTCAAAGTCAATCCGGTTGTGCCTCAGAGCGAGAGCATAAAAACCGTAGTGCTTGAAGCAAGGGTAAATGGCGGAGCTTATCAGCCTATACCGCTTTCAAGTTATTCCGCTTCACAGCAGTATAACAGTGTCGGCACCATAAATTACCGGGCGACAGTTACTTTAACCAATAATAAAACTGCTACAGCCACAGCAGCAACCCAGGTGGTTGATGAGCGCTCTTCGGATGCAACTGCAAAAATAGAACAACCTAATTCAGGATATGAAGGTTATTGGTATTCCGTAAAGAACAGGAATTCATTTAAATTTGACGGCAGCACATACAATGCGCAGCAAGCCTCGGATTTAGGCGTTGGCAGCAGCGATTTTGAAATACAGGATAATTCCCAATATCCATTGGAAAGTAGTTTGTATCATACCCGAAACTATAATAGCGACACAGGTTTTGACATACGCTATATGCAGCCTGGTCTTTACAAAAATACAATATATGCATTCCCAAGAAACGGCACTGCGGTATCAGACACCCGGGGCATACAGATTATGCGCTGCCCTGCAATCATCGCGTCCGTGGATGGTACAAAGAAAAGCAATCGTAAAATGACACTGGACTTTTCAAAGACGGTTGCGCATCCGGATTATCCACTGGTAAGCGGCAAAACTTATGCAATGATTGAAGATACTGTCACGGGTGAGAAAGTTACCTGCACAAACGCAAGCAATCCCGATAGCACAAATATAAAGACTAATGCGCTGTCGGGAAACAAGATGGATTTTCTAATAAAAACAGCGGTTGACAAAACCTATAAAGCAACCATCTATGTGGAGGACACAAGAGGAAATAACGATACCAAAACGATCACTTTTACGGTGGCGCAGGATAAAGCCCCAATTGCAAAGATTTCCACCAAATCGCAGGAATTGCGCAACCCTGACTTATCCAGCAAAGCAGAGATTTTTCTTCAGGATGACAGCTGCAGTGAGGACGGTGATTATACAACGAGGACCTGGGAGGTAGCAATAGATGCCAATAATAACGGCCTTTTCACAGATGAAACATATAGGGCCGTTACAACATTGGAAGGATATCAGGACCTATCAGGTGACGGCAGCCAGAAAAAGGTCAGGTTCTTGAAAACCGGCGTAGGCAAGCTTGACACCAGGGTAAAAGTGAAGGAAGTATTCGGCCAGCCCACTATCGAAGCTTTTGTAACGGCTGCGGACAGGAAGGAAAACACCGCCACAAAGACGGTGGAGGTTATAAATGTTGCACCGGTAGTTGATTTCAAGGCTTTTGGCAACGTAAAAACTACAATTAATCTAGTGGTTGGCAGCCTTAGCGATACCTTACAAAATACGGTGCAGAGTCTTGCGGCATCAATGCAATCACAACTTATCGCCAATAAAATTACTCCAACGATAAATTTCATTCCTCAGAGCTTTAACGCAAAACAGGCGATATGGAATCAGAATGGGGGCAACCCACAAAATTCAGGCCGAAGTTCATTTAATGGCATTTTAAACCTTAATATTAAGTGGCAAACAGGTATTGGGCTAAATGGTAATACAATAAGCGGAAATTCACCTCAATTGCTTATACTTCCAAATGGAAATATTTTTGTTCGTATCGATACCCATTTATATGTTTACAATAAGTCAGGCAATTTAGTTAGCAGCCTTAATATTCCAATGCCTGAATATTCCAGCAATACAGTTGGCAATTGCGTTATCTTATCGGATGGAAGAATAGTTGTTCCATATTTAGAGTATTCTGGTAACTATAAAGTTATCCTTCAGATTTACAATAGCAGTCTTGTTAAAATCAATGAGGTAGTGCTAAGCAATTCTACACCTAGCTCTAGCACGATTCATGTAGATGCAAATGATAATATCTACACATTTGTTCAAGGGCCTAACAATAGCCATGTAGTATACTTTGAGGTTTTTAATTCAAATTTAACACGAATAACCCAAAGAGCGTTTACATGTGATTATGGTGTATATGACTTTGTAATTGATCCTGCAGGGTATGTATATTATCAAGAAAGGTATAGTCAGTATGGTGAGGGTAGGCTGGTTAAACTAGATATATATGGCAATAGAATATGGGAAAAGAATGATTGCAATGATGTACTTGTTTTTGATGAATTTGAAAATTGCATTTACATAAGGCTTAGCAGCGGGAATTGGTCAAGCGAAAAAAAGACTTTAAATAAGGTTGATGCAGCCACAGGACAAACATTGCTAAGGCGTACATTTTCAGACTATGACTACATAGGGAATGCATCAGTGGATGCCAATTATATTTATATGTCAGATGCCCATCATACCATCAAAAAAGTTCTAAAGTCTAATTTTGGAGACGCTGGAGGCGTTACTGGAGGTGATTCTCCCAATAAGCCTGTTATTTCAAATGATGGCCAGGTATTTTCATTTTCCACACTTGATGATCTAACAAACATTAGCGGCGGACCTGCAGGATTTAACCAACAAATACAAAGCATTGACGGCACTGAGGCAGGATGCTTTGCTGCTGCCTATGGAACTGACAACACTTTATACACGCTTAACTGTCATGTATCCCGTTTTGGAAGTCGCGGTCAGGCAATTTATGAAAATCCAATGTATGTTATGGCTATAGGCACTGGAGGTACGGAGCAAAATATAGACAATAATTTGCGGAAACTGCGCGATTATGTGCCTGTCAACAATACAAGAGACTTTACGGTGGCTATTACGGAAACAGCGTTTAAAGATAATTCGGAAGCTAATATAGCCGCCACAGCAAACATGCTTAAATCTTACAATGATAATTTTTTTATGATAGGCAACGGGAGCAGCCTTCCGGACGGACAAAGGATTCTCAATTATGGCACCGGAGGGAATTTGTATTGGATAGACTCCAATATGTGGAATCCTCTAGGTGCAATAACTAACTCCATTGTAAGCGCAATAGCTCCTGTAAGCAGTAGCAAAATATACGAATATAGCTACAAAAAAGGCGATATTATCAATTATGATACGTTTTACTCGGACTATGAGCTCGATCCATCCCAATATACATGGTGGAGATATTATCACACGCCTAAAACAGATGGTATTATAGCAAATAACGGTGTATGGCTGGGAGCGCCAATAACACAGTTTTGGCAGAACGGGACTTACACGGTACAATGTATACAGGCAGATAATACAGGTGTTCCGTCGTATAACCTGCAATCAAATATTGCACAAATGGTAATACATATAGAGGACGGTACCACTCCGCCAACACCGACAAGTTATACTCCTGTGGGGTTCATCGATTTGGCAGGCGCTCAAAAGCAAAACAGGCAACTGTCCTTAAAGCTTGATTATAGCAGCAACAATACATATCCCGTTAATGCAAGTACAATCAACTGGACTCTGGCACCAATCAGCGGCATAGCTGCCTCCGATATAAAATATGCGTCATTGTCAGCGCAAAGCATTGACACCTTGTACCGAAATCCTGGCAGGGTAAGGGCAACTGTCACCTTTAAAGATACGCAGGGTAATGCAGGCAGTGCAACAAGGGAGTTTGACATTGTTGCTGATCTTGCTCCGACGGGGACACTTCAGGTTACTCCCGTTACATACAGAAATAGCGCCGGGACAGCAACAATTAATGTAAAGGCAAATGTGGCGTCAGCGGATGATTATATTGATACTTTAAAATACTATATCACTTATGATTCGGATAATAATGGGAGTTTTGACAATAATGCAAGGACCTATTTGCCGCAATATGATAATTTGAGGGATTTTACCGTCGATGTGAATACCGGTGTAGGCAATTACTTAATCCAGGTTGATGTAAAGGAAGGTCTGCAGGAGCAGACGAACTACTCATTGGCTCCGGATGCCGTCGATTATATGAGTACAACCCTTGATTGGAAGGACCCGAACCTATGGCAGATTTATTACAATGGCGGAAGTATCGTATGGGATACAACATATCAGGCGTGGAAAATAACAGGTGAAATATTTATGTACCTCAAGCCTGAATATGCAGTCAAAATTAATCCGAATAATAGCTACAAGATGGAAGTCAAAGTATTAAGACAAAATGATGCAGGTAAGTTATTTTATTGGGGCGGAGATAGGCTTGACAATAATAAATCGCCGCTTGGAGGGTATGGGGGCACCTTCGATTATACGGCGGCCATGGGTGTGCTTCCGGCGGTGGGGTCATGGGTAACCTATGGCGCTGCAAAAGCTGGTCCGGCAGCAACACAATATGGCTGGGGGAATGATTGCTCATACTATAGGGTCGGAGGACTCATCAATTACAATTTAAGTAACGGTCAGGTAACCTATGTTAAAGATATAAAGTTCTTAGTGCCAAATGTGTCTAAATCCGTTTCATTACAAGCGTTTTCAACAGTAGATAACATTGCGCCTGCATATGATGTGAAACCGGAAAAGGACGTCTATCTTGTTGGTGAAGAAATCAGGTTCAAGGCGTATGACGGTTCCTATTTGAACGGAGAGGCCTCCAAGGGTTTCTTTGATACTGAAAAGGATCCCATGACCGGATTTAGTGTGAAGTATCAGCAGAATAAGGCGGTTATGCCTTCTCAGGATATTCCGTCGGCTTACCATAATCAGACCCGGACAAGCCTTGTAAATTCGCTTGACCGCGCCGGTGAATATACCATAGACATCAATGCCTATGATGATCCAAAAGCTGGCGATGCCAGGTTTGATAGTTTCAAAAGGCCATCGAATACCTGTACCAATAAAGTCACCGTTCACAGGCGGCCTGTGGCTGCTCTTTCTTTTGCATCCAGCCATGGGACAGCGCCGGTTTTCGACTTTGGCAGTTGTATGTATCTGGACGGAACACGGCTAAAGATTTCGGATGCATCCGTCGACCCGGACGGCTTCAATGTCCGGTCGAATATAAGCTATAAGGTTGACGGCAGTGAGTATGTCGGAATAAATTCAGGAGATACGGTCAATTTATTTTATGGCAGCGCATTCACTTTTAAGGTGACAACCGTCGATAACTGGGGAGCTGATGACACCGCCGTTTATACCATCATGGTTGTGAACGGCCTGGATATGGTTCCGGAGGTTATCCCCCAATCCGTCCCTGCCAGTGAGGATATTACCTTGAGGCTTACCACGAATCAGTACACTACGGGTGCAAGAACAGTGGTTTTTGGACAGAATCTGACCCTTCAGCTGAAATCCCAGACTGCAGCGCAAAAGGTTTGGGAGGTCCGGTATACAATTCCGGCTTCAAAAGCGGATACAGTCTATACCGCTCAATTTTATGCAGTCAGTGAAGGCGCGGTGGAACTGCGCAAAGATAAAAATTTTGAAGTGAGGACCCCTGTAAATCTGGTCCCGGACATGCCGGCCGAGGCCGTCAATAACGCCAATATTACCATAAAGGCTGCCACATCCATATATGTAAACAATACGACGGTTCAATTGTATACAGGGACTATGTATCAGACCCCTGCTTTCAGTATGACCGGCGCGGTTAAGGGAGGTATAAAAAATTGGACGGTTGATTATACAGTCCCTGCCGGCATTCCAGTCGGCAATTATACGGCCAGGTTTACTTCAACCACACCCAACGGAAATACCCAGACAAAGGATGTGACCTTCCGGGTTGAAAGCCTGAAAATAACCGGTGTTACAATAAGCGGCTATTGGAATCACTGGCGCGGTCAGGTTGATTTATTCGGGAAACAAATGTCAACAGAGCCCCACCGGTTTTTAAGCCTGGAAAAGGTGAAAATCGATGTTCGCACCACCGGCTATGCGGACAGGCTTGAAATCCGGTTCAGTCCTGCGTTGGAATCCATGCAATTCACGGACAGCAACGGCAATAAATACGACTATTCCCAGGATTATGGGCTGCCGTATGTGAATTTTCCGGCTGCTTTCAACCTTGACAACGGATTGTTGGATAATCATTTGCTGTGGGAGTATACCCTGCCCCTTGCTCCATCTACGGTGGGATGGGACGACGTGCGCCAAAAGTCACAATACAGTATGACTATTACTGCATGGAAGGGTGACTTTTCGGTGACATATGTTGTCAGTGATATTGATATTACAGGAAATGTCTATGATCTGACCTACATACAGCCAGTAGACTAGCATTGCTGCCAAAGGGTCAGGACAAACGCATGAATTAAATTAAAGGTGGAAAAAGATTGTCGAGGCAATCTTTTTTTCTTTTTCATTAAAAACGGAATGGGTTTATTTCTAGTTATGTTTACTTTTCACAAGAACAGTTTCATAAAACGATAATAATCGATAGAATATAATATTGAATAACAATAAATATTATTGACAGTGTTAGGAAACGATAATATAATATAGCAAACACGACTATATCAAAAGTATAAATCGTAATTTAACATAGAATTATGATTTGCATGAGGGTGAATATGGATAAAAGCTGTATTAATGTTTGTCTCATAGGTGCTGGCAGAGCAGGAATGATTCATGCCATGAACTTTAAAACACGGATACCAAATGCAAAAATCGTGGCAGTAGTAGATCCGGTAAAGGAAGCAGCGTTGAATGCCTGTATGGAATTAGGAATATCGAAGTACTATCTGAGCTATAAGGATGCTCTTAACGATGAAGAGATTAATGCGGTTATAGTAGTGACTCCGACTGCTTATCACAGGGAGGTTGTCGTAGCGGCGGCCAAAGCAGAAAAGCACATATTATGTGAAAAGCCAATGGCAATGGATGAAAGTGAATGTGAGGATATGATAATTGCTGCAAAGGAGAATAAAGTAAAGCTGCAGATCGCATTCATGCGAAGGTTTGATGAAAGCTTTTTGCAGGCGAAAGAGTTTGTCGCAAGTGGTGAAATCGGGGATGTAGTGCTGGTGAGGTCCAATACACGCGGGCCAAGTGTACCGCAAAAATGGATGTATGATATCGAAAAGAGCAACGGGCCTCTTGCAGAGGTAAATAGTCATGATATCGATACCCTGCGGTGGTTCACCGGAAGTGAATTCAAATCGGTCTATGCTATAGGGGGCAATTACAGATGTCCTGAGGCCAGAGAGGAATTTCCAGACTTTTATGATAATGTAATAATGAATGCATCCTTTATGAATGGAATGCAGGGGGCCATAGATGGTGCCCAAGGTGTTGCCTATGGTTATGACGCCAGAGTGGAGATACTTGGGACCAAAGGATGTATTTTTTTAGGTCAGGTTCATGAGGGAAGCATCCTTACCTGCAATAAGGAAAGAGGTATGGTAAGGCCTATAATGAATAGCTGGAGAAACCTTTTCCGGGATGCTTACCTGGCAGAGGATATCAGCTTTGCAAACTGCATTTTGAAGGATGAACAGCCTAAAGTAACCGGATTGGACGGGAAGATGGCTGTGAAGGTGGTAACAGCCGGGAATCTTTCGATAAAAGAAAAAAGAATCGTAGAATTGATATACTAAAGGAGGCTTCTTATGCTGGCTGCAAGATTATACGGGATAAAGGATATTCGAATAGAGGAAGTCAAAATACCCAATATAAATGATAATGAAGTGCTTTTAAAGGTTAAAAGTGCAGCGATTTGCGGCACAGATATCAGGATGTTCAACAATGGTTTAGCCGGGGTTGACGCTGATCATCCCAGGATACTTGGACATGAACTGAGCGGAGTGATTGCTTCAACAGGTCGGAACGTAAACAAATATAGAAATGGTATGAAGGTTGCGGTAGCACCCAATATGGGTTGCGGCTTATGTGAGCAGTGCATCGGCGGAAATACCCATCTCTGTGGTGAATACAGGGCATTAGGGATTAATGAGGACGGCGGATTTGCCGAGTATGTCAGAATACCTGAAGCAGCGGTCAGACAAGGGAATATCATCCAGCTTGATGATACTGTTTCCTTTGATGAAGCTGCAATAAATGAGCCGTTTTCATGTGTGTATAACGGTTTTCTGCAATGTGCTGTAAAACCGGGTAACAGCGTCCTGATCATAGGGGCGGGTCCTATTGGAATACTTCACGCAAAGCTTTCTAAAATGGCTGGAGCAGCAAAGGTAATTATCAATGACCTGTCTCCGGAAAGACTGAGTATTTGTAAAAAAATTGACAACTCATTTATTATAATCGAAAGTGGAAACCTGAAAGAAGAAATCATGAAGCTGACCAGGGGAAGAGGCTTGGACGTATGTATAACAGCTTGTCCGGCACCGCAGGCACAAGCGGACGCACTGGAATTAATGGCAATTGGCGGAAGAATTAATTTCTTTGGAGGATTGCCCAAAGATAAGGAAAATGTTACGATCAATACCAACCTGATACATTATAAGCAATTGGTATTGACAGGTAGCACAAGAGCAGCCATAACACATTTTAGGCAGACGCTTGAATTTATATCCTATGGGGTCGTACGTGTGAAGGAGCTCATATCACAAAGGCATACACTGGATAAAATCAAAGAGGGTTTTGAAATGGCAGGCAGTGGCAGTGGTTTAAAAAACATAATCTTTTTTGAATGATGTTAAAATAAGGCGGATAAGGCGGGAGGGTTTTCAATGAACAAGGTAGGTATTTATTTTGCGTACTGGACGAGAGAATGGAAGGCGGATTACATTTATTATATAAATAAAGTATCTGCCCTGGGGTTTGATGTTTTGGAACTGGCAACAGCCCATTTGCTTGATTTGCCAAGAAGCGATTTGGATACTCTTAAGAAGGCCTCAAGTGAAGCGGGCATTGAGTTAACCTATTGTGTAGGGTTCACCGGGGATAAAGATATGGCCTCCGAGGATTCCGGCACCAGAAGAAATGGCATCGAGTACGCAAAGAAAACCTTGGAAGTGATTCATTATTTGGATGGAAAGATCTTTGGAGGGATTAACTATTCGGCATGGCCTGGAATTCTAAATGAAGGAATCCTTGATAAAAGACCTTATCTGGAGCGAAGTATTCAAAGTATGAAGGAAGTGATGAAGACTGCAGACGGATATGGTATCACTTACTGTATAGAGGTGGTTAACAGATTCGAACAGTTCCTTGTAAATACCGCCGCTGAGGGGGTTTGTTTTGTAAATGAGGTAGGAAGTTCAAATATAAAGCTGCTTCTGGATACGTTCCATATGAACATAGAGGAAGATTATATTGACAAAGCAATTATAGCGGCCGGAGACAAGCTGGGACATCTGCATATAGGTGAATGCAATAGAAAGACTCCCGGGAGGGGACATATGCCATGGGATGAAATAATGAAAGCTCTTGAAAAAATTAACTATCGGGGGAGAATTGTAATGGAGCCCTTTACAAAAATGGGTGGGGAAGTGGGACGGGACATCAAGGTATGGCGTGATTTAAGCGATAACGCAGGAGAGGCAAGACTTGACGAAGAGGCAAAAGCTGCATTGGAATTCATCCGGGGCAAGTTATGAAAATTTGGAGGTGTCGTGATGAAAAAAATCAAGGTCGGATTATTGACCATTTCGGATGGAAGGGAATATATACATAATGATTTGCTGCCTTTAAACCGGCGTTATCAGAACGAAATCAAACAGGCGCTTGAAGCGACAGAAGCTGTTGAGGTTGTAGAAGGTGAAGAAATTATCGGGAATAATCCAGCCGCTAAAAAAGAAGCGCAAAGACTTAAAGCGGCGGGGGTTGAATTGACGGTTTTCAATTATGCAATCTGGTGTTATCCTCAATTTACTGCCGTAGCCTGCAACTTTGCGCCCGGACCCTATTTGCTTTTCTGTAATCTCCATCCTTCGGAATGCGGGATGGTTGGAATGCTGGCAGCAGCGGGAACACTTGACCAGTTGGGTATTCCCCATGAGCGCATTTGGGGGTCCATACACGATGAAGCTGTGCTTGGAAGGGTTATGACATTTATAAGGGCTGCATCAGCCATAAGCAGGCTAAAAGGCCAAACCTTCGGTAATTTTGGCGGACGTCCTCTGGGAATGTATACTGCAGTAAGCAACCTGGAACAGTGGCAGAAAATCTTCGGTATCGATGTTGAAAACATTGAGCAGGAGGAAATTGTACGTTATGGTGGTAAGGCGGAGGATTCAAAAGTAGAGAATGCGTTAAAGTGGCTTGAAAAAAATGTCGGTGTAATCGGATATGATGGTGAAGGACTCACTCCCGAGAAGCTCAAGCTGCAGATCCGTTCCTATTATGGACTCAGACAGCTGATTTCAGAGCGTAATCTGGACTTTATAGGAATAAAGGCACATGGCGATTTGACAGAAACCTATGTTACAATGGATATTGCAGAAGCCTTTCTAAACGACCCCTATGATTGGGACGGCCCTCACGAACCCATTGTCGCTTCAACGGAGGCGGACATGGACGGTGCCCTTACAATGCAGATATTCAAGCATATTTCAGGCGCTCCGGTGCTGTTTGCGGATGTAAGGCATTATGACAATGAAGATAATGTATGGTATTTCTCAAACTCCGGCACCCATGCGACATTTTTTGCAGGAAAATCCTATAACCCTATAGAAAATTTAAGGGACGTGACTTTTTATCCGGAGCATAACTACTATCCGGCTGGCGGAGCCAGTGTCCATCATTTTGCAGCGCCGGGAGAGGTGACCTTGGCCAGACTTACCCGTATTGATGGAAAGTACAGGCTTGCTTTAGTGCCGGCCGAATTAGTGGAGTTTCCCAAGGAGATTGCCTTAAAGAAGGGGTCAACCACTACTCCCGAATGGCCTGTTGCATTTGCAAGACTAAAGGTAAGTGCTGATGAATTTCTTTCCTCTTTCCCCTGCAATCATATACATGGCGTGTATGGGAACTATATTGGGGAATGGCTTATTATTGCCAGACTTTTGGGCATTGAGGCTAAGGTATTCGCGTGAGGTGACAAGTTGGAAAAGCATATTATTGGAATTGATATAGGTACCCAGGGTACAAAAACCTCCCTGTTTACACTGGAGGGAAGGATTGTTGCAGAAAGCATTGAAGCATCAAGACTGATTAGCCCGGGCCCGGGTGTGGTGGAACAGGATACCGACGACATTTATTTTTCCGTATTGAATACCATAAAAGCTACAATTCAAAAATCCGGCGTTTCACCTAATACTGTATCTGCTATAGGCATGGATGGCCAAATGGCTGGAATTCTGGGGATAGATGGGGACTGGAATGCCTTAACGCCTTATGATTCCTGGCTGGATACCAGATGCGGAAAATATATAGATATCATCCGGCAGGAAGCGGAAGAGGAAGTAATTCAAACAACGGGATGTCCTGTGACCTATGCACACGGGCCAAAGGTTCTTTGGTGGAAACATGAGAGGCCGGAGATCTATTCCAGGATAAAAAAGTTTATCCAGCCTACTGCATATGTGGCAGGAAGGTTAACGGGTCTAAAGGCGGAGCAGGCTTACATCGACTATACTCATCTGCATTTTTCCGGTTTCGGTGATATTCTGAACCAAAGATGGTCGGATGATTTACTGGAGTTATTTTCTGTCCAAAAGGATAAGCTGCCTGACATTGTTGAACCTTGGAAGGTTGTAGGAAGTCTTACGGCGGATGCGGCGTCAAAAAGCGGATTGATAAGCGGGATACCGGTAGTAGCAGGCTGCGGAGACCAGGCTGCAACTTCTCTTGGCGCAGGAGTAACCAGCAGCGGAACTATATTTGATGTATCAGGAACTGCATCCGTATTTTCCTGTTGTGTGGATAAATACAACCCGGATATAAAAAATAAGACACTTGTTTTTCCCCGCTCCATCTTACCTGACCTTTGGATACCGCTTGCCTATATCGGCGGCGGCGGATTATGCCTGAAATGGTTTAGGGATCAGCTCACCTGGAAAGGAAATCAACCTCCATTCAGTGAGCTTGACGAAGAAGCTGCAAAGGTGCTGCCGGGAAGCGAGGGACTCTTTTTTATCCCTCATTTTGGAGGGAGGACCTGTCCTAACAATCCTGTTGTAAGAGGAAGCTGGATCGGTCTGAATTGGGTTCACTCCAGAAGCCATATGTATAGATCGGTTATGGAATCCATTGCATATGAATACAGTTTATACTTCAAAATCATAAAAGAACTGGCAGAAGAACAGAAGTTTTCAAGCGTTACAGCAATTGGCGGCGGTTCAAAAAGCAGCATTTTCAATTCTATCAAGGCTGACGTTCTGGGCATACCCTATAACACATTGGAAAGAGGCGATACCGCTACTTTGGGGAGTGCTGTTGTTGCCGGATACGGAGTAAAGATATATGATAACATTAAAACTGCTGTTGATGGTATGGTCAGCAGGCAAAATGAAATACTGCCGGATATGAAAATACACGGGTCCTATAAAAGGAATGCGGAGATATATAATGACTTGATCAAATCTTTGGAAGGCGCTTATAGAAGGGTAGGGGAAGCTGTAAATGAATAATGCGGACAGGCAGAAAAAGGAACCTCTATTTGCAGAGGAAAGGAAAGCAAAAATTATAGAGTTGCTTAATGAGAATTCAAAGCTAGTGGTACCTGATTTATGTGAATATTTCAGTGTTTCGCCGGCAACTATCCGCAATGATTTGCGGGAGCTGGAGAATGGGGGACTGCTGAAAAGAACTCACGGCGGTGCCATTCTCAACACAAAAACCGGATATGAGCTGAATTCATACCAGAAGGAAGTTAAAAATCTGGCAGCCAAGCAGGCAATAGCAAGGTATGCCATAAGTCTGGTGGAAGACGGAGATACAATTGCAATTGATACAGGGACCACTACATTGGAATTTGCAAAATTGCTCTCTGAGAAAAATGGAATTACTGCAGTGGTAAATGACATTGACATTGCTAGGGAACTGGAAGAAAACTCCGAAGCAAACATCATTTTGACAGGAGGTATTTTAAGGCGCAATTTTCATTGCACCATTGGGCCTATTGCACGAAAAGCTCTTGAAGGCTTAAGTGTAGACAAGGCATTTATAGCTACCAACGGAATCTCGGTTAAGCGTGGACTTACGACGCCCGATCTGAACCAGTCTGAAGTAAAGAAAGCTATGATTGATATTGCATCGGAGATAATCGTGTTGTGTGATAGCAGTAAAATCGGGAATGTTGCCTTCTCCCAAATCGCTGCCTTGGACAAGGTGAATCGGCTGATAACGGATGAGGGTATAGAGGAAAGAGAGCTCCAAGAGTTTAAGGCATTAGGAATCCCGGTGGATATTGTGAAAATATAGGAGGCGTTTATGGCGGTTCCGGCTCCAATAAGCAAGCCTTACATACAAACCGTTTTGGACGCGATACCTGCGGAAGAGCTGGGGTATTGCCAGTGCCATGAGCATCTGTTTATCTCAAAAGGGAAATCCTATGAAATAAACTCCGCACTCTGGATGGATGATTTATTTGCGACAACGCAGGAATTAGCGCTGTATAAAAATGCCGGAGGCTGCAGTCTGGTGGATGCACAGCCATTCGGCTGCGGCCGCCTTGCAGGGTATCTTGAAAAGGCGTCTTGTTATTCAGGCGTCAATGTCATTGCCTCCACAGGGTTCCACAAACTGGTTTTTTATGACGAAAATCATTGGATTCACAAGCTCGATGAGGAAGCGTTATCGCAGCTTTTTATCAGTGAGCTTACCGATGGGATGTTTACGAATGAAGATAGAGGGTTTCCAACCCATCGCATCCGTGCAAAAGCAGGTATAATCAAAACGGCGGTGGATAGCTTTGGGATAAAGGGTGAATATACGAAGCTTTTATCTGCTGCAGCAAATGCATCCCGTATAACTGGTTTTCCATTAATGTGCCATATAGAAAAAGATGCAGATGTCTTTAAAGTAATTGAATTTTTCTCACAATGGGGGGTCAACCCCGAAAAGCTCATTCTATGCCATCTCGACCGCGCAAAGTATGATTTGGCATGTCATAAGGAAATCGCGGGTATGGGTGTTTATCTTGAATATGATACCATCGCCCGTTTCAAATATCACAGCAATGAGATGGAGATCAGGCTCATTCAGCAAATGCTTGAGAGTGGCTTTGAGGATAGAGTGCTTCTGGGGTTGGATACAACCCGTGAACGGTTGAAGAGCTACGGCGGCAGTATAGGATTGAGTTATATCCGAGAAAGCTTCATACCCATCATGCTGGAAGCGGGGATTTCCCAAGATGCAATTTACAAAATGACAGTCAAAAATCCACAGAAGGCATTATCAATACTATAAATGAAAACTAAACGAATGTGAGGACTATAGATGAATTTGCCAGAGAAGGCCGTACAGCCTACAATGTATTTTATCGGAGTTACTACCACAAAAAGTTCAATAATGAAACTATTTCCGTTATGGGCTGAAGAATTGGGATTGAAGGATGCTGTGATAAAAGGGATCGACATTGAGATTCATGCTGAACCGGAAATCTACCGCAAGACTGTAGAATTTATAAAAGAAGACCCGCTGTCCCTTGGAGCACTGGTTACAACACATAAGATTGATCTTTACAACGCTGCCAAAGATATGTTTGAGTTCCTTGATCCACATGCAAAAAGATTTGAAGAGCTTTCCTCCATCTCAAAGATGGCGGGAAGACTGGAAGGATATGCAAAGGATCCCATATCCAGCGGACTATCCATGGAGGCCTTCATCCCGGAGAATTTCTGGAAGGCTCATAACGGCGAAGCTCTTATTTTGGGGGCGGGAGGAAGTGCATTGGCCATAACCTCCTACTTGTCACAGGAAAAGTTCGGTGATAATGTGCCGTCTAAGATCGTTATAGCCAATAGAAGCCAGCCAAGGCTTGATTCAGCCAGAAAAAAGCTGGAAGGTTTAAATCCAAAGATAAAAATGGAGTATTATTTATGTGAAGAACTGACACAAAATGATGCAATATTAAAGAAGCTAAAGCCCTATTCGCTGGTTATAAACGCTACAGGGCTTGGCAAGGACAGACCCGGATCCCCTTTGACAGATGAATGTGTCTTCCCGGAAAACAGTCTTGTGTGGGAACTGAATTACAGGGGTGACCTGAAATTTATTCACCAAGCCAATGCGCAAAAACAAGAGAAGAAGCTTCATGTCGAAGATGGCTGGATATATTTTGTGCATGGCTGGACGCAAGTTATAGCAGAGGTATTCCACAGAGATATCAAAGGTGAAGTTTTTAGGGCATGTGAGCAAATCGCCAACAGTATAAGATAAATAGCAGGGGCAGACGACTCTGTCCTGCCCTATAAGGTGACAAAAATACCAAAACCAAACAAAGGGGTATATTTTAATGTCTATAATCACAGGTGGGTTGGATTTTTCATTTCCATTTACATTAGGTTTCGATATGGCAAGCGGATTGTCAGGGCATAGGAAGGCAACACAGAGAAAGCTCTCAAATATGAAAGGAATGTTCAATGATGAAGCGTATCTGGATGAAATGCTTGAAAAGGAGGATACCCTGGTATATGAGTTCTACGAACTTGGGGCGCCGGAAAATGCAGGAGATATTGCATTCGGGACAAGTATAACCTATCCGGGAAAAGTCGGCAATGAATACTTTATGACCAAAGGCCATTTTCATACAATCCTTGAAACGGGTGAGACTTATCTATGCTTGAGAGGTCATGGCTATATGCTGCTTGAAAACCCGGAGGGGGATTGGAGCGCACAGGAGATGACCCCGGGAAAAGCAGTTTATTGCCCAAAAAGGTGGGCCCATAGAAGTATCAATATAGGAAATGAACCGTTAGTGACTTTCTTTGCCTTTCGTGCGGATGCAGGGCATGATTATGGAACAATTGAAACCAAAGGATACAGGATGCTGATTGTTGAAAAGGATGGAAAGCCGGTAATTGTTGATAATCCGAGATGGAAATGACCAGGGGGTATTTATGCGGATACTTGTTACACCAACTTCCTTTAGTGCAAATAATCAATCACGAGCCAGAGATTTACTTGAATCATTTACAGGGGACATTATCTATAATCCCCATGGGAGACCTCTGACGGATAATGAGATAATACCTTTGCTGGAAGGTGTCGATGGCTATATTGCAGGACTTGACTATATAAGCTCCGAGGTTATTGAGAAGGCGCCCGCTTCTCTCAAGGTCATATCAAGATATGGTGTGGGGTATGAAAGAGTTGATATAAGAGCAGCAGCAAAAAGAGGGATTACTGTTACAAGCACCCCTGGTGTAAATTCCGAGTCAGTTGCCGATCTCGCTTTTGGACTTATGCTTTCTGTTGCAAGGAAAATCAGCTTTTTCGACAAACAGGTGAAGGCAGGAGAGTGGCCTAGAGCCACCGGAATTGAGTTATACGGCAAAACCATTGGAATTGTTGGGCTAGGTGCTATTGGAAAAGGAATTGCCAATAGAGCCAATGGTTTTTCTATGAATGTATTAGCCTATGACCCGTTTCTTGACAGTACTTACGCAGCTGCAAACAAGATCCGGGCATGCACTCTGGATGAGGTTCTTGGATTATCCGATATTGTTTCGCTGCACCTTCCTCTGAATGAAAATACACGGAATATCATAAATACCGAAACCATAGCAAAGATGAAGAAAGGTGCTATCATTGTCAATACTGCAAGAGGTGGATTGATAGATGAAGCAGCAGCCTGCGAAGCGCTTAGAATCGGACAACTGGGGGGGCTTGGGCTGGACGCTTTCGAAAAGGAACCACCCGGAAAATCACTGCTGTTTGCATTTGAAAATGTGGTGGCAACACCCCACGCAGGAGCACATACAGCCGAAGCTGTTGACAATATGGGCATACTGGCAGTGCGGAATCTTATTGATGTACTGAGTGGAAAGGAATGTAAAAATGTAATTAGCGCTATAATCAAATAAGCTTCCGAAGTATTCGGAAAACTTCCGGAGAAGGATTTATTATAGTGGAGGATAAGGAAATATGAATAACAGGCCGCCTAAGGAAATATTCCCAAAGCCGGGATACTTGCGGGTGCTTGGAATACATAACATTATTATGTTATACTAAATACGATAAAAACGGTTACTAGTATCTGGAGGGGCCAAATGAAAATCTTATTTGGTATAATAATCGCGCTGAATAGAAAAATTCGGAAGTATATCGAAGACATTTCCATACGGACAAAACTTTTAGCCGGCTTTATTCTGCTTTCAGTTATTAGTGTCCTATTTGTAGGCGGGTTATCCTATAAAAGCTCTTCACAAATTATGATTCGTCAGGATGAAGCATATACCAGGTCCATTTTGAATCAGATCATCAGCAGGATAGAGGAGATTCGGGAAGAGGTTTTCAAGGAAAGTATCTCGTTAATAACCAATCCGTCGATTCAAACAAGCAATTTGGATTCCAATGACCGGTTTTTGGTCCTCGACAGAAAAAGAGAAATTCAAAACCTTTTGTCTTCAGTACTTTTTACAAGGGCTAACATATGTTCGATCTATATATGTACGCAAGACGGTATAATTGTTTCGTCAGGGCCTTTAGGCTACCGTGATGAAAATGAATATATGAACTATTTTGTTTATCAAGTGGCAATTGATAAAGATACCAGTCCTGTATGGGTTGGCGCCCATGAAAACGAATTTGTGCTTGATAAAAGCAGAAATGTTCTGACATTTACCAGATCCCTATATAACAAAGATAATTTTCAAACATTTGGTTCTCTTATCATTAATATTCCTGTCAACGTGATTAATAAAATATGCAACAATGAAATATCTACAGAAATATTAATTGTAGATACTTCTGGCAAAACTGTCTTTAGCAATTGGGATAATAACGGTTTGGTTTTACCGGAAAAGGAAATTATCACAAAGGTTTTGGAGAATAACAATACCAATGGCAAATTCGATCAGGGAGAGGGGAAAGACATATATAACATACAATACTCCCGGGCAAAATCCGGTGACTGGATTTATATAGCTGCTACGCCCTTCGATTACCTTAAACAAAACTCATCAATTGTAAGGAAAAATATAGTTTTCATACTGACGGTTTCTGTTGTGATATCATTGGTCCTTTCTTTCCTGATTTCCTCCTATGTTGTAATACCCATCCGAAAAATCATCAAAGTTATGAAAAGCGTACAAAAAGGAGAACTGGAAATAGACTTGAATATAAAAAACAAAAGCGAAACGGGACAGCTTTCCGAGAACTTTGAGATGATGATAAAAGAAATAAAATCCCTTATACTCAGTCTGGATGAAGAGCATAAAAAAAAGCGGGAGGCGGAGCTGAATACCCTGCAGGCACAAATTACTCCGCATTTTGTTTATAATACATTAAACTCAATTAAATGCCTGGCTATGATCCAAAAGGAAAAGGGCATTGAAGAAATGACCTCCAATCTTATTGAGTTGTTCCGGTTGAGTATCAGTAACAAAGCAGTGTTTATACCTATAAGTGATGAGCTTGAGATGCTGAAGCGGTACATTTTTATACAAAATTTTATGCATGGAGGCAAATACAGGGTGGAATATGATTGTCAGGAGGAAGTCCTGGAACATCTGACACTGAAAATGACACTGCAGCCTTTTGTCGAGAATTCATTGCTGCACAGTAATGTGCAAAAAACCCGGAATGGGGTAATCATAATAAGGATATTCAAAGAAAATAAAACCATCTGTTTTGAAATTGAGGACAATGGAATCGGAATGAATGACGAACAAATTCAAAGGGTGATGTCGGGAGAGCGGCAGAGTACCCGGAAATATAGCGGTATAGGTGTAAAAAATGTAGATGAAAGAATCAAGATGCATTTTGGAAACAATTTTGGTGTCTCATTTCGAAGCAAACCGGAAGAATATACCATTGCGCGTATAGCGATACCTGCTTTTAAGGAAGGGGATAAGAGCCAATATGCTTAAAGCGATGATTGTCGATGACAATATCCTTGAAAGAATGAACCTGAGAATTCTTTTTGACTGGAGCAGTATGGGCGTTGAACTGCTGGAAGACGCTGTGGACGGTGTTGATGCCCTTGAAAAGATTGATCAATACAGGCCTGATATAGTAATACTTGATATAGGCATGCCTTTAATGAACGGTATAGAAGTTATCAGCAAATTAAAAGAAACAGGGTATAATGGAAAAATAATCGTATTGAGCTGCCATGACGAATTTGAGAGTGTAAAGGAAGCAATGCGGCTGGGGGCTTTTGATTACATTTTGAAGCACCTTTTGAAAAAGGATAATTTACTATCCGTGCTTAATGATGCGATCAAGGCTTTAGAAAAGGAAAGAGCGGCAGGCGTTGATAGAAAAACGCTGAGCTCAATCCATGAAATAAATCTGCCTATCATAAAGGAAAAGATAGTAAAAGATTTAATTGCCGGAAGTATTAAAGAAAAGTCACAGTTGGATAATGAATTGGCAAAGATTAATGTAGCCATGCAATTCAGCAGGTATGTCGTCTTGCTGGTCGAGATCGATGGCATGTTCCATGTCTCTGAAAAATATAAAAGCGACGAATTTAACCGTATTCTTGTATCGGTCACTCAGGTTATGCAAGAGGTTATGGCAAAAAGAGAGAATTGTCTGCTTGGTTGTGTCGGAGAAGGGAAATACTGCGTCATAACAGGATTTGGGAACTCATTGAGCTACATGAATATGAATGCAAAACTATTTGAAATATGTGAGAACATACTTTCAAGTATAAGAAACTATTTAAATCTGGAAGTGTCTGTGGGCATCAGCAGAATATGTGAAGATATCGGAGCAGCGAGTGACAGTTATATTGAGGCGCGTCTTGCGTTGGAGGGAAAGCTTTATCTTGGGAAGAACAGGGTAATCCATTTCACCGAGGTTGAAAAATTCAACCAGAAGCTGGAGAATTTTCTTAAAGGCTATGAGAAGGAAATTATAAGGTCGGTTTATTCAGACAGCTCGAATATCGATCATTGTATTGACCGGATATTTTCCGATATCCGGTGTAAAAATGTCAAGCCTGAGTATATCAGGGTACTGTGTTTTGAACTTCTAAGCCTGGCAAATGTGATCATTAAGGACAATGAATTGGGATATTACGATGTTTTTGGATATGATTCCATTCCATATAACTATGTCATGAGGCTTGAAACATTGGCCGATATAGAGGTCTGGTTTGTAAAGACATGCCAGGTAATCAATAAGGAACTGAACCGCAAGAGGAAAAACAATACACAGAAAATCAGGCCTGAGATTAAAAAATCCCTTGAATATATCGACATGAATTATATGAAAAATATTACGCTGAAAGAAATATCCGAGTATTCGGGATTGAGCAGGACCTATTTCTCACAAATTTTCAAGAGCGAGATGAATGAAACATATACAGACTACCTTGGAAGATATAGGATCGATAAGGCAAAAGGACTTCTTCAAAAACCGGAGGACAAAATTTATAGCATCGCATTGACCTGCGGTTTTGATACTTACAGGAATTTTGTAAGGATTTTCAAGGAACTTACAGGGGTGTCTCCGCATGAATACAGGAAGTCATTGCAAAAGTGAGCTCATACTACAACGAAAACAAAGGATTTATCCTTGTAAAAGATATCAAACATAAAATATGTCACTTTTATCATAAAATATTTCCTATTGTTCAAAACCAATATCACTATTTAATAACAGCACGTACTATTTATAAATCTTCTCCGGGTATACAATAAAGTCAGTCTTTAAGAGTTATTTAGGAGCACCGGAAATATTACTTCCGATTATTTTCTGGGGAATAGAGCGCCAAGCGTAGTTCCCCGGAAAAGATTAACGGAAGTTATATTTTCGTCAGTGCTTAATATCACAGCTGGAGGGGCAGATAATGTATGGAAGTGATGCAGAAATTAAAGCAGTACATATGTATGGCACAACAAGGAAGAAGGGTGTAGTTTCAAAGATATGGCAACACAAGGTACTATACATGTTCTTATTACCTTCACTTGTTTTTGTGGTCGTTTTTAATTACAGGCCTATGATTGGTATCATCATGGCTTTTCAAAATTACGATATATTAAAGGGCCTGTATGGAAGCCCTTTTGTTGGATTAAATAATTTCATTGAGTTTTTGCATAAGCCTGACTTTTATATTGCGCTGAAAAATACATTGGGGATCAATCTTTTTGCACTTATTATTGCATTCCCGCTGCCAATTGTTTTTGCTATAGCATTAAGTGAGCTGAGATGCAAAAATGGAATCAAAAAAATTATTCAATCCATATCATTTTTGCCGCGTTTTATTTCATGGGTTATCGTTGCAGGGCTTTTCTATAAGTTTTTGGAAAGAGATTATGGTCTTGTAAACCTGTTACTCGAAAAAATAGGTTTGGAAAAAGTCTCGTTTTTTGGTGAAGCTAGATATTTCTGGGGCATATACATATTCAGCGTTGTGTGGAAGGATTTGGGATGGAATGCAATTTTATATTTATCGGCAATGACCTCAATCAGTCCGGAGCTTTACGAGGCTGCTGAGGCTGACGGAGCCAGCAGATTGAGGAGGATATGGCACATCACGCTTCCTGGAATTCTGCCTACGATTGTTACGCTTTTGATTTTATTCATAAGCAGCTTTTTTAGTTCCTCCGGTATGATGGAACCCATATTGGTCCTAAGAAACGCCATGGTAGCTGATGCTTCAGATGTAATTGACGTCTATTCAATGTTTGCAGGAATACAGCAGGGTCATTATTCCTATGCGGCTGCAATAGGGGTTTCACAGTCGGTCATATCATTGCTGCTCCTTGTGGGAGTGAATAAAACACTGAAAAAAATAACGGGATATTCCCTGTTCTAGGAGGAGAAAAGGTTGGAAAGAAAATTTCAGATATTCGATTTTATAATTTTAATATTCATGGCTGTATTTTGCATAATGATAATCTATCCGTTCATCTATTCCTTTTCGTACTCGATTAGTGACGGAATGCGTGTCATTTCGGAAACAATAATTTTGCTTCCGAGGGGTTTTTCGATTGACAGTTACATAACAGTATTGAAGGATCAGGCAATTATCACGGCGGCGATGATTTCTGTTTTGAAAACTCTTACAGGAGTTGTATTATTCCTTATTGTTACCGGCTTATGTGCATATGCTATGTCAAAAGATTATCTGGTTGGCAGAAAGTATATATTTATTTTATACGTTATACCAATGTATGTAAGTGGAGGACTGCTTCCGTATTATATGCTGATTCATGACCTGGGCCTTTTTAACAATTTTCTGGTGTTTATCTTACCTACGTGTTTTGGAGCGTTTTTCATGTTTTTAATGAAATTATATTTCGAAACAATCCCTCCAAGTCTGGAAGAATCGGCAAAACTAGACGGTGCCGGTGATGTGGTCGTTGCAGTTAAGGTATATTTTCCGCTAAGTACACCTGTTGTTGTCACAGTCGCCTTATTTATTGGCGTAAGTCAGTGGAATAGCTGGTTTGACGCGCTGTTATTCGTAACAAACCGCAAATTATACCCTTTGCAATTATTGCTGCAGAACATTTTAAAGCAGAATGAAATCAGTTCTTATCTGGCAATTGCCGATGCGGGCAAAGGTAAAGGGATCACGGTAAGCAATGAAACCATAAAGATGGCAATATTGTTTATTACATGTCTGCCAGTAATACTTATCTATCCTTTTGCACAAAAATATTTTGTAAAAGGAATGACGATGGGTTCGGTGAAGCTATAAAGAAAATAGATGCCTGACAAGCATATATTTATAAACCAAATTTTAAGGAGGCCAAAATCATGTTCAAAACCAAACTTGTCAGAAGTATTTGCCTTGTAATCGTCCTGCTAATGGCTTTTTCCACTTTGTCGGCTTGTGGAAGCAGCAATGAGAAAAAAGTCACGGAATCACAGGCAGCTACAGGCGCAACTTCTTCTGAAACTGCCCGGCAGCCGGAACCTCTTCTTGAGTACTCTTTCTATCAGGTATCGGATGCACCGCCAACCTATGTAGATGAAAGTACCGATATTGTAACTCCTTATAATAACTTTTATTTACTCGTATTATCTCGCTTAATCTTAGAATTTCGTGCCAACATGAAAACTTAGTTTGGACAAATCTTGAACATTAGTATAATAATGGATTATACCTGGTAGCCTCCGGCAGACTGCATCTATTTCTCGCTATCACGCCAATGGCTTCCACATGTCTCTGGCGACAAACCTCCTATGTCTCACTGGGTCATGCCCTAAATTCCTTCGTCCTGTCTTGTCCAGAGGTGGAATGTCAGTCATGCTCCTAAACTGGGTCGCGCCCTAATGGAAAATATTCAACCTGACTATCCCGGCTCTCAATTGTCACTATACTTCTAAAATCAAACGTAAATACTTCAAGCTTTAGCCTTCCATTACACTCTGCCTTCTGCAGTCATTGTTCTGACAAGTTTTAATGGCCGTGGCCTTCGAACACAGTTGGCTACGCTGCCTTCATCATCGGCCTTTTAATATCATTCATCATCTTTGTGGCATCATAATGACTGCCTGTTTTTAATATCGCATAAAATACTCTTATCAACTTGCCACATAACGCTACTATAGACTGCATTTTCTTCAATGGCTTACTTTCTCGGTTGATGTAGTACAAATGCAACTGCCTGAACTCAGGATTTCTTGCTACTAATGGCAATACCGCCTGAAACATGGCATACCTACCGTCAGAGCGTCCCCTTCTGGTTATTGTGGTTCTACCTTGATGCTTACCAGAGCTGTTCTCTCTGAGGTTTAATCCAAATAGCTTAACTATTTGCTCAGGAGCATCAAATCTGCTGATATCTCCTATAGCACCTATGAACCCTGCAATTGCCACAATTCCAATCCCTTTTATGCCTAAAAGCTTATTTGCGCTTGGAACTTCTCTTACTTGTTCTTCTACTTTTTTCATTACCAGTTCAAGTCTATGACCATAAAGCATATATTCATCCAGAAGAGTATTAATCTCCATGGTTGCTGATTCCAGTCCATGCCTTATGCCAATTGACTCTGTGGCCGCTTTTATGAGCTTCTGGGCATGTTTGTGGCCTACTGCTCTTTTGACTTCCTTTTTCCATGTGGCTACTATTTTTTCTTCGCCTGTTTTAATTACTGCCTGTGGAGTGGGAAAGTGCTTCAGCGTGAGCAATGCTGCCTTTCCAGTCCACTTCTTGAAAACAGTACTGAACTCAGGAAAATATATTGCCAACCACCGTTTTACTCTGTTTTGTATGCTAATTAATTGCACAACGTTTTGCCTGCGTAATTCCATCAGATTTCTTATCTCCCTATACACACCCTCCGGCATGTACGGTATCAGGAATCTTCCGTCTTTGACCAGCATTGCAATCGTTTTGGGATCCTTACGGTCATGCTTACTTGGATTGTTGTCATCCAGCTCCTTTGATCGTTTTACATGGTAAGGATTAACCATACCAAATTCCACTCCCATGTTCTGCAAGTGACTTCCAAACCCATACCAATAATGACCGGTAGGCTCCATGCCTACGAATGCTTTTGTCTTCTTATTCTTCTTCATCAGTTCTGTAACCCAAGTATCAAAGGCGTTGAAACCCTCTCTTGTATTCTCAAACCTGAATGCCTTTTTGGAAAATTCAAATCCTCTGAAATCAAAAGCCCTGGCGAAGTGAACCTCACTACCGATATCTACTCCGACCACCATCGTCTCAGGCGTGATTTGCATTAGCTTCTTGTTTTGTGTACAATTCATTTTAGTTACCCTCCGTATATTTGATTTGTGCAACATTTGCTGTGTTTCAGCACATTTCTTATTTTACTTGAGGGTACTTTCTTTTTCAAAGTTCAAATTTCTTACTTACAGGAATGCTCCT
>JAEZCO010000077.1 GCA_023433505.1 Bacillota bacterium
GTGAAAGAAAAAATGCCATGACATTGATACAATCTCTGTCATGGCAAGTTATTATTTACTTTGTTTTTTATGGGATGTGAATCATCCTACAGGGAGAATCTTTTCATAGCCGGATCATGATCTTCAATACAGGAATAGAGGCCGTCCCCGCCTGTCAAAGTACTCCCCTCTATAGCAGAACATATTGTAGGGTATCTGACCTACTCCGTATGTCCTCCTGATGCCGTGCATATCCATGCGTCTAATACGCTACAGCGTCGCCTGTATATACAGCTTCAAAATCTGCAGCCGATACCTTCCCCAAACCACTCAGAACCTCGTCATCCCATCGGGAGTCCGGTGCGCCGGTGACGTACATATCACTTCCTACATCGGCAATAACAACGCCATACTTTTTAAAAGCTTTTAAAATTACCTGGATATGCTTATCAAAACCTGAAATAGTAAAGCTTTCCTTTAACCTCATTCTTAGTCCCATAGGAGGATAAGTCTTTTCCGCATACTTACCGCCGGTATGGCTGGCAGGAGGAATATAGGACTTTTGTATTTTGCTTACGGTAATCCGTATGGCATGGGTTATTTCGCCTTTTTCGTATACTTCGTCATACCTCACCAGCCCAGGCAGAATGGCGAGGCCAGATGCGTCGGCACTTGTCCAGCCCTTTGGCCTTGCTTCGTTCCGGTCAAGGCGCCAGATGGCCCCGCTGCCGGCGTGCCAGCTGCCGTTGCTGCTCTTTTCGGCGTCAAAGAGCTCAAATAACAGGTTGGTGTCCTTTTGAAGGATTAATAGATGCTTGTCGCTGCCGGCCTCCATTAGGGGCTTTTGAGGTATGGGATACGGACCGGGATCGCTTTCATCGGCATAATCGAAAGAAACGTTTACTTTTGGCTGATCCGCCTCTACCACATTGTAGGGAATACCGATAGGCTCTCCTTCCCACACTGTTCCGAAATCGGGATGCAATTTCCTGGTTTTGCCTATACTGGCGATGTAATTACTGGAGTTGGGATGTAATGGCAGTTCATCGACAGGTGTATTCCAGAAATTATCGGACGGGAAAATACTTAGGCCGTCTATTTCCGGTGATGCGGAAGATATGGGAGGCTGAGGGTTTTCTGATGCTCCTGGGTCTTTGAGATAGACGGTTTTTGTATTGTTATCCCATTCTACACTTTTCCCGAAAGCCTGAGCTACAGCTCTTACCGGCAAATAGGTAGTGCCATTGTATGTAAAGGGCTCCACACTTTTTCCATTGACGTCCACAGGCTTTAACAATGTTTCGTTAACATATATTTTTATATTTTCGTAGGCGATATTGATATTCTTTACGACAGGCGCGGCAAATACAGTAGTCGATAGCAATGTGGCAGCCATGAAGCCCGCTGCGAAGCCCTTGATGGTTTTGTTCATATGTCCTCCGGGTTTATTATTTTATAAGATAATTATATATGTTCCCTATTGTTTTTGACTATGGGAATATGGTACCAGGACTTATAGGCTTCCCATAAAATGTGATTGTATTTTTAGTTTTTTGCATATTGACGGAGAATTATCCAAATAATATATATGAAAATCAGGAAAGGAGTACGATTATGACACAGTTAAATCAAGTCGAACTGCAGAACCTCAGACATTTGATCGGTGCACACGAAACGGCTTATCAGAAGATGCAGACCTATGCCCAGCAAGCCGTTGATCCCCAGGTTAAGGCTTATTTTGAGAAATCCGCGCAGGATGCTCAGAGCACAAAGCAGCAGCTAATGTCATTTTTAAGTTAAGGAGGAGTAAATATGTTACAGGATAAGACAATGGTCAATGATGCGCTCTCGTCGGTTAAAAGCAGCTTGACTTTTTATGCCAATACCATCGCCGAATGCGCCAACCCAAATCTCAGATCTACCATCCAGCAGATCAGAAATAATTGTGAAACCTCTCAATATGAGCTTTACAAGCTGGCTCAGTCCAAAGGTTTCTATAAGCCTGCAATAATGGCTAATGATACGGAAATTCAACAGACGAAAACCCAGTTGCAGGGCTAAAATAATGCGCACTCCACAAAAAGTGAGGTGCGCATTGATACATAGAAAGCATGGCGCTATAGTGCCAGCACACCACCAGTGTAAAAACATCAGGTGGTGTGCTTTCCGGTTGTATCTCCATCAACACCATTGATATTGTTGCTGATATTATAAGGATGACCTTTCCAGGGATCGCCGTCAAGATCCGTCCTTTTGACCCCAGAGCTAGTCCTCACTGCCATGCTTGAATTGGCTGAAATATAGATTACTGTAAACTCCGTCCGTTGAAATCAGGGTATTGTGGTTTCCAGCCTCAACAATCCGGCCGTTGTCGATAACCATAATAATATCGGCATCCCGTATTGTACTCAACCTGTGGGCGATGATAAAACTGGTCCGTCCTTTCATCAGCTTAAGCATTGCTTCCTGGATGCGCAGCTCGGTACGGGTGTCAACGTTGCTTGTCGCCTCATCAAGAATCAAAATGGAGGGATTTACCAGAATAACCCTGGCGATGGCAAGCAGCTGCTTCTGACCCTGGCTCAGGTTTCCGCCGTTCTCGGCAAGTACGGTATCATAGCCTTTGGGGAGCCTTTTTATAAAAACATCGGCATTTGCCATTATGGCGGCAGCCATCATTTCATCATCGGTAGCGTCAAGTTTTCCATATTTGATATTCTCCCGGATGGTCCCGGAAAAGAGGTAGGTGTCCTGTAATACGATGCCAAAACACTTCCTTAGTGAATTTCTTGTATATTCGCGAATGTCGGTTCCGTCAATCAGGATTTCTCCTCCGGTCACATCATAAAAGCGTGAGAGAAGATTTACAATCGTCGTCTTTCCGGCTCCTGTCGGACCTACCAGGGCGATGTTGCTTCCTTCGACAGCTTCAAAGCTGATATCCTTAAGGATAGGCACATCGGGCCTGTAGCCGAAATTTACATGACGAAACACCACATGGCCTTTTGAATTTTTCATGACTCTGGCTGTGTTCAGATCATCGGGCTCTTCTGCCTCGTCAAGGACTTCGAATACTCTTTCTGCACCGGCAATAGCAGTCTGCAGCGTGTTGTACATGTTTGCTATTTCATTTAAAGGCCTTGTAAATTGTTTTGAATAACTCAGAAAGCTGGCGATCACCCCTACGGTAATCATATTACTGACTGCTAGAATTCCGCCGACGCCTGCCACGGCAGCGATTCCGATATTATTGATAACATTCATCAGGGGCATAATATAGCCCGACCAGATCTGAGCCTTTAATCCTACATTGTAAAGCTTGTCATTGACAAGGTCGAATTCGTTTATTGCTTTCTCTTCATGGTTAAATGCCTTAACTACATGGATCCCCGTTATTGTTTCACGTATATGACCGTTTAGATTTCCCAAGACAGCCTGCTGCTCCTTAAACAGGACACTGGTCCTCTTTGTGATGGTTCTTGTCAGCAGAAAGACAAGAGGGACGGTGATAAGGCTGGCCAGAGCCAGAAGCGGGCTCAATTTCAGCATCATGACAAGGGCGCCAAGGATTGTAATGGAAGCTGTCATCAGCTGTGTCAGCGATTGTGCCACCGTTGTGCTGATGTTGTCAATGTCATTGGTAAGCCTGCTCATGAGATCGCCGTGATATCTTGTATCAAAATAGGAAACAGGCAGCTTTTGAAGCTTTGCAAAGAGAGCACCCCTGATATCCAGGACGATATGCTGCGACACTTCCGCCATAATAAAGCCCTGGAGAAATGTTATAAAGGCGTCGGCAATATAAACGCACAGCAGAATGATTACGATGGTTTTCAGGAGACCGAAATTTACGAGGCCTTTTCCTGCAGACATTGCATCAATGGAGAGGCCGAGCATGTAAGGAATAGCCAGGCCGATGATTGTATCCGCCAGCAGCAGCGTAAAAACCACGGCCAGCCTTTTGCGTTCGGTGCCAATGTACCTCCAAAGTCTGGAAAGAGTGGATCTAAAATTTTTCGGTTTTTCACCGGGATCCATAAACCGCGAGGCGCCGCCAAAGCCTCTTCCGCCTCGATTAATGCCGACAGGCATACCGGCAGGAATATTGGAATTATCCTTCCCGCGCTTTTCAAATTCTGCCATCGGATATGCCCTCCTTTCCTATCTGTGACCGGAAAATATCCTTATACACATCACAGGATTGCATAAGGTCATCATGGGTGCCCATACCGACGATTTCACCGTTATCAAGGACAACGATTCTGTCGGTGTACATTACGGAGGTTATGCGCTGGGCGATGATAAAGCAGGTCATATCTTTTAAATGTATTTTCAGTTCTTCCCTTATCCGGGCCTCTGTAGCCATATCTACTGCGCTTGTCGAGTCATCCATGATCAGTATTTCCGGCTCTTTTATAATTGCGCGGGCAATGGAAATCCTCTGTTTCTGTCCGCCGGATAAATTGACGCCTCCCTGGCCCAATAAAGTATCATAGCCCTCGGGAAATGAAGAAATAAAATCATGAGCCTGTGCAAGCCTGGCTGCTCGTTCTACTTCCTCATAAGCCGCATTTTCTTTTCCCCATTTTATATTATCAATGATTGTACCTGTGAAAAGCACTGACTTTTGGGGCACTATGGCTATTTTATCCCGCAATTCCTTTGAAGCTATTTCCCTGACATCAAGCCCGTCAATTTTTACCGAACCTGCAGTTACGTCATAAAAACGCGGTATAAGGTTGATCAGGCTGGTCTTGCCCGAACCTGTAGAGCCTATAATTCCGGTGGTTTCCCCGGGTTGGCACCTTAGATTTATATTCTTCAATACCGGTTCTCCGGGGGCGCCCATGTAGGAAAAGGAGACATTTTCATATGCAACGGTCCCCTGCATGACGGCAGGCTTGTTACAGGCTTTTGCCGCAGGCATTGTGTTTTCTTCATTCAGAACTTCACCCACACGCTCCGATGACGCCCGCGCTCTTACAAAAGCGTTGAAAATCATGGATATTAAGGTAAGGGACATCAGGATCTGCGATAGATAATTGGTAAAAGCGATCACCTGGCCGACATGCATTTGTCCCAGATTTACTTTGGAGCCTCCCAGCCATAAAACCATTACAATCCCCAGATTGATGGACAGACTTATACTGGGCGAAAATACGGTCATGACCTTTATGGCTTTGGCTGACACGGCAGCCATCTCCCTGTTGGCCTTTTCGAATCTGTCAACCTCGTAATCAAAGCGGTTGAAAGCCTTTACAACCCTTATGCCCGAGAGATACTCACCGGAGATGGAATTGATTTTGTCGATTGTTTTTTGAACCTTCCGGAAAAACGGATATCCGATTTTCGTGCTAAGAAATATCAAGACTCCAACGATGGGGATGATTATTACCAGGATCAAGGCTACGCGGGCGTTCAGCAGGAAGGCCATGATGACGCTGCCGATTGCCAGCAGCGGGGCCCTGACAAAGATGCGCATGGTCCCCATGATAAAATTCTGAATCTGGGTTATATCGTTGGTTAATCTTGTAATAAGAGAGGAGCTTTCAAATTTGTCCAGATTGTCAAAGGAGAGGGATTGGATCTTCTTAAAAAGATCGGACCGCAAATCCGCTCCAAACCTTTGGGACACCTTGTTTGAAATAATATTCCGGCAAACAGCCCCCACTGCGCCGACTCCTGTCACAAGCAGCATGACCAGGGTCATATTGATGACGTAATTCATGTTTCTTTGTGCTACGCCCACATCAACTATTTTTGACATGATGGTTGGCTGCAGCAAATCGCAGGTCGCTTCAATGACTAAAAACAGAATGGCTGTAAAAAAAAGTTTCCAGAATTTTTTTAAATATTTTATCAAAAATCCCATGCCAATTCGCCCTTCACAAAAGTAAAAATTATTTTGCCGACTAACAGATAGTGCGGTAAAAACCGTTCCTTCAACTTAAAAGATTATCCCTCATTTGGATGAGAAAACGCCTTACCAGTACTTTTTCTGCTTCTGTAAACCCATTGAAACACTGGTTTTCAATCTCATTGGTTATTTCATCTACTTTGGAATGCAATTCTCTTCCTTTATCTGTAATAAAGACTTTTGTCTTCCGCATATCGCCGGTGTCCGCCCGGCGTTCAAGCAAGCCCGCCTTTTCCATCCTTCGGATGGTAACGGCAATGGTAGGGGGCTTTACGCTGAGACAATCAACAAGCTCCTTTTGACTGCAGCCGTCATTTCTGCACAGGGCGGCTAAGAGGGGAGGCTGGCCCGGATAAAGGCCCAGCTTTGCCAGGTGCATGAATTTTATCTGCCTGTGCGCTTTGATGAATTGGCTTAGAATTAATTCTACCGAGTCTGTCCCGGAGTCCTTCATAAATTCCTCCATATTAGTTAGTCAACTAAGTATATTTAGATAGTAGCACTGTATTTTGGCGGTGTCAAGAATTCGTTGCGCTGGATTAATAAGGCATAAAAAATTAGCTTGACGGCATACCGCAGATGTATTAAAATGATTATACGCTGTGAAGCGAGATAATCGGGGGTGTAGCTCACCTGGGAGAGCGCTTGAATGGCATTCAAGAGGTAAGGGGTTCGATCCCCCTCATCTCCACCAAAATTTGTCTGAAAGCCCTTGCTGTGCAAGGGCTTTTGGCATTTTTACCTTAAAAATTTAGTGGGTTTGAAGGCTTTTTCTATAATGTACCCTATAGCTTGGACACTTTGGGTTTTCAAAACCCTTACCATCGGACATTAGGTTTTTCAAAATGCATAATATAAAAATAGCTAAAATAACAAACTTTCTTAAGATAATATTCAATTTACATTCCTTCAAACGATAAGTATACTTTATTATATACTGTCTTTTACTGTATGCTTGAGTAGGTATAATTAAAAATATAAAGTAAGCATGCATAATGGAGATTTTTTATGAAAAAGTTGTTTGCTCTTATTTTCATATCTATAATGGTTATCAACTTGACAACATGCGCAAAAAAGGTTAATGCTCCGGAAGAAAACCAGAAGACCATACTCCTGGGATTTGTACAGACTGGTGATGAAAGTGACTGGCGAACTGCCAATTCGAACTCTATTAAGACTGCAGCTGCAGAAGCAGGAATACAGCTTATGTTTTTAGATGCCCAGCAGAAACCGGAAAATCAGGTTCAAGCAGTAAGGTCTCTAATTGCCAACCAGGTGGATGCTATTGCCTTTTCGCCTATTGTTGAATCGGGATGGGATGATGTACTGAACGAAGCAAAAGCTGCCGGAATACCTGTAATTTTGACAGATAGAACAATTGATACAAATGATACATCCCTTTATGTAACGGTAATAGGTTCAGACTTTAAGGAGGAGGGCATAAAAGCGGGGAAATGGCTGGCAGAGAAAATGAAATATAATAAAGGCAAGATCAATATAGTTGAGCTTCAGGGAACAATCGGTTCTGCTCCTGCAATAGATCGTAAGGAAGGCTTTGAAGAAGTAATTAAAGATTTTCCCAATATGAAGATTACACAGTCTGAGTGTGCAGATTTTATGCGTTCAAAAGGTTATGAAGTCATGCAGTCATTTCTGCAAAAAGAAGGTAAGAATATCAATGTGCTTTTTTCACATAACGATGATATGGCGATTGGAGCTATAAAAGCCATAGACGAATATGGATTGGTGCCGGGGAAAGATATAATCATTGTTTCAATTGATGCCATCAGGGTAGCCTTTGATGAAATGATAAAAGGGCGGTTGAATTGCACTGTTGAATGCAATCCGCTATTGGGACCTCAGCTTATGCTGATTGTGAAGGATCTGGTTAATGGTAAATTACCTCCAAAGAGGATATATTCGGTTGAAGATATATTTCCGGAAGAGATTGCTTTAAAAGAGCTGGCAAACCGCAAGTATTAAATTATCTATAAAATAATTATTTTTAAGTTAAATATAGATGGGACGATTATGAGTAATAAAAAATCAAAATTTGTAAAGAAAGTTTATAACAAAATAATGGAATTTATGCCAAGCCTTAATTTAACTATTCGAAGTAAAATTATTCTTTCATTTGCTGTCGTTATACTCATGATGGGCTGTCTTAATATTGTATTAATGTTCAGTTCTCTAAAATATAATGATCAATATAATACCATAGTCACAAATATAACCGAAGCGAACAGTATTAATGGCATTGTTAAAAAGAGTATAGACTCGGAGATGTATAATATTATCGCAGGTAAAATTGATTTTGACGATGGTAAACAATACGAAATAATAAATAATGTTAATGATAACATAATGAGTATAATGCAAAATGTAAGCTCAAAAGAAAGCAGGATGCGCCTTGATGTTACGCTTAGAACTATGAAGACATTGAAACATTATGTTGATGAAGTTGGAAAACAGATTAAGCAGAAAGCAAAAGTAGCTGAAAATGAGAAAGTGCTTGAGAACATCAGACAGGTTTCTTCACTCGTTGAAAAAGACATTCAGGAGTTTATTCTATATGAGCTAAAGAGCTGCAAAACAGTAAAGCAGCAGATACAAACAAGCGTAAACGATTGGGTAATCACCAATATAATTGTATTGTGCCTGGTGCTGCTGTTTTCAGCAGGGGCGGCATGGGTTATATCAGGCAGTATTTCCAACCCGATTAAAGAACTTAGAAAAATGACTGCTATGATTGCTGAAGGGAACTTGAATGCCAGGGTAGCGAATAAGAATGTAGATGAGATTGCAAGTCTGGGTTTAAGCTTTAATATCATGGCAGGAAAGGTAAAAGAGCTCATAGAAGACAGCATCAGGGAGCAGGAAAATCTAAAAAAATCCGAATTAAAAGCCCTGCAGGCACAGATTAACCCTCACTTTTTATATAACACACTTGATACCATAGTATGGATGGCAGAGGCAAATAAAAGCGAACAGGTTATCGAAATAGTAACTGCTTTGTCAAACTTTTTCAGAATCACACTAAGTAAAGGCAAGGACTGGATAGACGTTAAAGATGAAGTGGAGCATATCAGAAGTTACTTAATCATACAAAAGATAAGATACAGGGATATATTGGATTTTCATATTGAGGTAGAAGACGATATTCTGAATTACAAGATACTGAAATTAACATTACAGCCTATCGTAGAAAATGCACTTTACCATGGTATAAAATACAGGCGGGCCGGTGGTACAATTACTATAAAGGGTTCAAAAACAAATGACGGGTTACTGAGATTTGAAGTGAATGACAATGGGATAGGAATGTCCAATGAGAAGTTCGCGGAAATACAAGCAGAGCTCCATAACGATTCGATAGAGCCTATTGTTAAAGATAGCGGTTTTGGTTTGAATAATGTGCATAAAAGAATAAGATTATACTATGGAAAACAATATGGTATTACGTTGAAAAGCGAATATAACAAAGGTACTTGTATTTTATTGTGTTTTCCTTGTGAAAGGTGATGCTTATGTATAAGGTTTTTTTAGTTGATGATGAAGTTGTAGTCAGAGAAGGCATCAGGGATAATATTAATTGGGATATTACCAATTTCACTTTTGCAGGAGAGGCTCCGGATGGTGAAATGGCACTGCCGTTGATACAGGAAATCAAACCTGATATTTTGATTACCGATATAAAAATGCCTTTTATGGATGGTCTGCAGCTTAGCCGCATTATTAAGAAAAACATGCCATGGGTAAAAATTGTAATACTTAGCGGACATGACGAGTTTAATTTTGCAAAGGAAGCGATAAGCATCGGTGTTACTGAATATTTGTTAAAGCCTATAAGTTCAAGTGATTTGATCAAATCTTTGAATAAAATAGTAGATCAGATTGAGGCGGAAAAAAGGGAAAGAGAAAATATAGAAAATATAAAACACCAACTGAAAAGCAATTCAGGGTTGTTAAAGGACCAGTTTCTAAATGAATTGTCCCTTGGCATTATTCAGCCAATAGATGCTATTGAAAAGTGCGGTTGTCACAATATAAACTTAATAGCAAAGTATTATCTCATAGTAATAATTGAATCGGAAATTAAGGAAGATTCAAGTTCCGGCAGACAGTCATCAAGCTATCTTAAAATTGAATCCGCCATATCGGGTATAGTGGAAGGTAATACTGATATTATAAGGTTTAAAAGAAATATGAAAGAAACAGTTCTTATTTTTAAAGGAGATTCAACGGCAGATCTGGAAGAAAGCGCTTACAGGATAGCACAATCAATTAAGTATGAGGTTGAGAGAAGCACCGGACACTCGCTGACTATCGGAATAGGCAGTACAAGAGAAAGAATTCAGGGCATTACCGAATCTTTTAACGATGCTGAAACAGCAAAAAACCATAAATATGTGTTTGGCAGAAATAAGATCATCGGGATAAAAGATGTTAAAACAGACGTTCTTAATGAAAACGAGCTTTTAAAACTCGATAAAGTGAGTATAATCGAATACTTGAAATGCGGTGTAAAGTCAAATATTCAGGACTATCTGTCAGGATATATTCAATGCTTGAGCGAACCCAATTTAAAGTCACTTATATTTACTTATTATGCATTCATGGATATCGTCCTCACATCTGCAAGATTCGTTAAGGAGCTGGGTGGGGATTTTGAAGGTTTAATTCCCGAGGTTGCACACTTTGAAAGTATTATTGAAAGCATGGATTCAATAAACAAATTCAAGGAATACGCGGAAAAGATTTTTACAAAGGTTTTTGATTTTAGAGACAGTAAGGCTGAAAACAGATACGGTAATATAATCTACAAGGCGAGAGATTATATCAACAGCAACTATTTTGATCCGGAATTATCACTGAATTCACTTGCCTCTTTTGTGAATATAAGTCCCAGCCATTTCAGTACGATTTTCAGCCAGGAAACAGGGGATACTTTCATAGAATATCTTACAATGACAAGAATGAAAAAAGCAATGGAGCTTTTAAAGACAACAAATCAAAAATCGTCAGAAATAGCATATAATGTGGGCTACAACGATCCGCACTATTTCAGCTACCTGTTTAAAAAGTTTTCCGGATTAACACCCAAAGAGTATAGGAGTGAAGGATAAAGGAATATATCTAAAAAAAAATAACTTCCTCAAAAAAAAATTAACTTATTTGTTATTTTGCTTACAAAAATAAGTAAATTTATCAACATATTCCGAATTTTATTCAATTGTTATTATAATCTTTAAATTCTATAATCTAAATGTATCAAGTCAATAACTTCTTCCGCGGAGAAGGTGATTTCGATTTGAAATATCCAATACCATCATTTCATATTAAATTTTTTGAGGAGGGAAAACTATGAAAAATGTGTCAAAGTTAATCGCACTTGTTATTTGTGCTTTAATGGTATTCTCATTGGCAGCATGTGGAACCGCCGCTGAAAAAGCCGCTGATAAAACAGTGGCAGCTCCGACAGATAATGCAAAAGGTTCCATTAAAATTGGTATCGTCAACAATCCACCTTCCGAGTCTGGATATCGCGCGGCGAATGTGGCAGACTTTGAAAAAGTCTTCACGGAGGCAAATGGATACAAGGTCTCGACCTTCTACAGTCTGAAGAATGATGAGCAGTTGAATGCAGCTCAGCAGTTTGTCACCGACGGTGTAGACTATCTTCTTATCTCTGCCGCTGCTACAGATGGTTGGGATACTGTTCTTAAAAATGCTAAGGAAGCCGGCGTCAAAGTGTTCCTCTTTGACCGTATGCTGAAAGCCGATGAGAGCCTGTATGAAGCTGCAGTTGTTTCCAATATGGCGAATGAAGGCACTACAGCTGTAAACTGGCTGAAAGCACAGAAACTACCAGAGTATAACGTCATCCACATTCAGGGCGCAATGGGTTCCGATGCTCAGATTGGCCGTACAGCTGCGTTAGATGCCGAATTTACAGCCGGCACCATGAAAAAGGTTGTACAACAGACCGCTACTTGGGATGAAGTCACGGCAAAGAAAATTGTAGAATCAGTAATCAATTCCAAAGAAAAATTCAATGTTATCTATGCCGAAAATGATGGCATGGCAAAGGGCGCCGTTGCAGCGCTGGATGAAGCTGGTATCACCCACGGTATAGGCAAGGATGTCGTTGTAATGGGTTTCGATTGTAACAAGTGGGCACTTAGGGAACTGCTTGCAGGCAAATGGAACTATGACGGTCAGTGCAGCCCCTTCCAGGCTTCTGTAATTGAAGGGATGATAAAGAAACTGGAAGCCGGCGGGAAGCTTACGGAAAAGAAGGTTATTTCCGAAGAGAAAGGTTTTGACGCAAAGACTCTTACGCAGTCGGATATTGATAAATACGGTCTTGGCGAATAATCAATAAATCCTCTTCCACCTGATAACAGGGAGTTAGATCAAGTATGTGCGATGCGGAGTATGCGGAAATTTTCCGCATACATGCACCGCTATCTTCAAGAAACTTCCAACACTTAAAGGACGGTTACCTATGCAGAACGATATTATTTTATCCATGCGGAAAATATGCAAAGCATTCCCGGGTGTACGCGCCTTGCAAAATGTGGATTTCACTCTTCGCAAAGGCGAAATTCACGCCCTGATGGGCGAGAATGGAGCCGGCAAGTCAACCTTGGTCAAAGTTTTGACAGGCGTATTCCCGAAAGATTCAGGGCAAATCCACATAGTGGGCATTAATAAGGAAATTAATGCAAAATCACCTCAAGAGGCTCAGAATTTAGGTATCAGCACGGTTTATCAGGAGATAACCCTTTGCCCTAACCTTACAGTTGCCGAAAATGTGTTTATCGGGCGGGGCAATTACCGTTTTGTAAATTGGCGCTCTATGGAAAAGAAGACGACAGAGATACTTGCTAAACTTAATATTCCGGCGAGAGCCACTCAACAGCTTGCCACCTGCTCGCTGGCTGTACAGCAAATGGTCGCCATTGCCCGCTCCATGGACATGGACTGCAAAGTACTTATACTGGACGAGCCGACCTCCTCACTGGACGAACACGAGGTTGCAAAGCTTTTCTCTCTCATGCGTGAATTGAAGTCCCGCGGTGTCGGCATCATCTTCATAACGCATTTTCTTGAAC
>JAEZCO010000016.1 GCA_023433505.1 Bacillota bacterium
AAAGCCGGCTTGAGTCTCTCCTTTCTCCTGAACAGGATAAGAAAACCGGCTATGGCATCCGGAACATCCATGAAAGGATAAAGCTTTACTACGGAGCCGAGTATGGGCTTTCCTACAAAAGCAGTCTCGGTTCGGGGACAGAGGTGGTTATAACTCTTCCCCTTTCAGGACCAGTTTTGATTTAACTTAACCCGTTGTGCTAGTTGATTTGTCATTATTTCTCTTTATACAGAGTCTTTAATATGCCGCTTGGCATATGTCATTGCGAGTGAAACGAAAGTGTAACGCGGCAATCTCTCTTACCCTAAGGAATACCCGTAAATGCTTTATATTCATTAGATTGCCACGTTGCTGCGTACCTCGCAATGTCCATGCCGCATGCGGCACACCTAAGTATGAAAATCACTGATCGCCATTCAAGTGCCTTCCTGGGTGGGCGACCAGTGGTCGCCCCTACAATGGATTCCTTTTTCATACCAATGACAATACATTCAACATATCTTAACTATGGCATGTCAAGGAACCGTCCCCTGTCACGCGATCCGGAAGCCGCTACTTAATCCGCCACTCTGGTGATCTTTGCACCCAGGGCGGCCAGTTTGGCATCAATATTCATATACCCCCTGTCAATATGATCAATATCGGTTATTTCGGTGACACCTTCCGCCGCCAGCCCCGCTATGATCAGTGATGCTCCCGCCCTGAGATCGGTGGCTTTTACCTGAGCGCCCGTCAGCTTGTTGCTTCCTTCGATGATTGCGCTGCGCCCTTCGATTTTTATGTTCGCTCCCATCCGCTTCAATTCACTTACATGCATAAACCGATTCTCAAAAATGGTTTCAATAATCATGCTGGTGCCCTGGGCCCTGCTCATTAACGAAGTCATTTGCGACTGCATGTCCGTGGGAAAACCGGGATAGGGATGGGTTTTGATGTCAATGGCCTTCAATTCTCCGCCTTTAACATGAATGGAGGTCAGCTCCTCCGAGATCTCTATGCCTGCTTCCCTAAGCTTTGCACTTATGGGTTTCATGTGGTCCGGCACAACATTGTCGATAATAACGTCTCCGCCTGTTATTGCAGCGGCCGCCATATAGGTGCCTGCTTCTATCCTGTCGGGAATTATTGCATGATTGGCCGCTTTCAGGCAGTTAACACCGCTGATTTTAATGGTATCGGTGCCTGCGCCCTTTATATCGGCGCCCATTGTTGTCAGGTATGTAGCCAGATCGACTATCTCCGGCTCTATGGCAGCATTCTCGATAATGGAGTGGCCTTCTGCAACTGCAGCAGCCATCATTATGTTTTCCGTTGCACCTACACTGGGGAAATCAAGGTATATCTTGCTGCCCTTCAATCTTCCTTTTGTCGTGGCCTCAATATAGCCATGTCCCTGGGTGATACTGGCTCCCATCGCCATAAAGCCTTTCAGATGCAGGTCTACAGGTCTAGTCCCTATGGCGCACCCGCCCGGGAGGGATATTCTGGCCTTGCCTGTTTTGGCAAGCAGTGGGCCCATGACCAAAAAAGATGCCCTTAATTTGTTAACCAGCTCATAAGGAGCCGTCGTGTCGGAGATATTCCCGGAAACGATCTTAAGCCGGGTGTTGTTGTCACAGAGCTCTATGCGTGCGCCCAATGATTCTACCAGTTCGCACATAATCTTCACATCGTTCAGATATGGAATCTCCTCAATAACGCTTTGTCCTTCAGCAAGCAGTGACGCCGCGATGATGGGCAGTACGGAATTCTTTGCTCCGCTGACCCTTACGCTTCCCTTCAATGGTACGCTCTCGGTAATAACTAGTCTGGCCACTGTTTTTCTCCCCTTTGATTTAATCTTTTGTACATTCTCAATATTCCGTAGTGATTAAAGGCGTTGCAAGCCAGATATAGGTTTTGTTCTCATAGGAATTATATCTCGCCGCAAAATTCAGGTTTACATCTTTGCCGTCAACCACCACCGTATCCTTCAAGGATCTGGAATAAGCGGAAACACTGATCAGGTTGTTCTCTCTTATTCCGCTGACCTTGCGGGCTGAGGTCTTTTCAAATATTTCCGAACAGATAGCATTCATTTTATTGCTATCCAGCCTTCCGGGGAAATTTCCGGTAAGGCAGGTATTCACTCCCGGCTTTATACCAAATTCACTGAATATGACCTGAACCCTGGCCTTAATGTCCGTAAGCTTCGGCGCAGCGGAGCTGTCTAAAATATACAAGGTTACATAACATCTGTTAAAATCAGCCTTTTCTTTGCTCCATTCGATTTTCAAGGTATAATTACAGTACTTTCCGTTGGCATTGTCCAGTTCAATTCCCCGAAAGCTTTCATTATCAATGCTCACAGGCGTTATAGGCTTATTTGCGCCCATTGCCTCGGAGATTGCAATGTAAAATTTTTTAAGCTCGGCCGTGGTTTCCAATTTATGGACGCCGTTGCCGGAGAAGGTTAGCTCCGAACTGACAATCTCGGCCCCGGAATCCGTAAATGCCTTTAAAAGCGTTGATTCAGGCGATGCTCCGGAGAATTGGCTTATCGCGGCAAAGATTATTAAAATGAAAATCAGTGGAATAATAATTAAAAAGCGTGTTGATTTCAATTGCTTATCCCCCTTTTTTTACTTCTTCAACCTCATGCTTGTAGTACTCATCGAAATCACTACTAGAATTATTGCCGCTTTAAAAGGGGTATATACATGTAATATTTTAAAACCTGCATTACAACTGGCTGTACAGCATTTTTTTTAATTATTTTACACAATTCTCTTCATTTTTTCTTTTCATCCTTTATAATTATTATTCATTTTCGTTGCTAATAATTATCCTATTATGTCAACTTTATCAATCTACTTCATGGTTATGCATGAAACTTAATCATCGGGCATATCCTCATCCTCCTGAGCGTGGGCGAAGGATCTTATCCATACCGCCGTTAAAATTCTCCGCTTTGCTCGGAATTGCACAAAAATCTTCGTCACCCTTTGAATGGTTACGCTTACAATTCTCCGGTAAATTTCAGCAATTTTTCAAGCAGCACCGATGTTTCCGCTCTTGTAACAGGATCTTTCGGCCCCAGCGTATTCGTAAACCTGCTTATGAGGATCCCATTTTCCGCCGCAAATTTTATTTTTGGCAGCAGGGCGGTGTTTACCTGCCCGATATCCTTGAATACACCTGTGTCATTTCTTGTCGAAACAGCCCTTTCCGATGCTTTGATCTCATACAGCCGGACAGCCATGGCAATGGCTTTCTCTCTGGTGCACTGTTCTGCGGGCTTTGCTGAATCCGCCGCCGTTATCAGGCTTGACTTGACGGCAGTGTTCATGTAATCTCCGCCATAATTGTAGTCCAGCATATCCAGCATGAATTTAGCCGCATCTGCGTTGGTGATATATTTTTCCGGTTCGAATTTTCTGCCGCTTACAAATTTCAGCTTATGTGTAGACGCAACATTTAAAATGGAATTTTTGGCCCAATGGGTAGAGATGTCGTCAAATAAGTCCTTGCCCGTATCGGCAACAGCCATCCGCCCCGTATCCACCGACTCAAAGCTTAGCCTTCCGGTTCCGCTGTCAGGGTCATATACCGCTGCGGAGTTATTTTTTTGCCAGACGGAGGAGTTAGCGGACAGCACGTAGCCTGAGGTTGTACCTTCCTTGTACCAGTCGGGAGAGCTATATTCATATACCAGCTTTAACGGCCTCTCCAGCTTCTCAAAAGGTATGGTAATGCCGCTGTCGGCTTTACTGATCTCAAGGCCGGTTACAGGCGTTTTAAATGCCAGATTCCTGGTATCCGTCCCATTGGAGGTGCTGTTCAGTATCACTCCGATTTCATAAACATTTTCCACCGGTTTCGCCGACGAGCTTTCTGTGCTTAGATCAACCAATACGCCGGGCCTTATTATAATTTGAAGTCTTTCGGTGCGTACGATGACATTTTCCCCTAATTGGGTCAATGCTGTAAAAACTTTGCCGGCTATCAGCAGGGATATTCTGTTGGTATCCTTCGGAGCTGTGCTCAAATCGATACAGTAATCCAGAATACTGTCGGTACGTACATGTTCGACGAATCTGTCCGCGTTGACGCCGGTAATTCTTATTTTCCAAATGCCGTTGACAGCTTCGGGCTCCTTTATGATGAAGGCTCCGCTGATGACATTCTCCACATCCTGATCGGAATCAAATTCATCGCTGCTGCTTTTCGTGCGGACGATAACGCTCTGTGTGGGCTGAGACCGCAGCTTTTTGATTGGATCGTAGGCATAAAGCCTGGCATAATACCGGAAATTTGACCTCAACCCCGCTACCTTATACTCGGAGCCTTTCGTTATGCTGTATTCCTTTGCATCCTTATAATTGATGTCGCTGGCGATCTCAAGATAGTACTCCATTCCCTCTTCAGCGATCCATTCATAGGTTATGCTGTCCTTTGTTATGGAATCGCCGGTCCCTTTAACGCCAAAACCTTTTGGCGTAGCTGGAGCTATCTGCGGCAATGTTTTGACAATCAGCGAATCGCTCCATTCAGACTTCATGGTATCCCCTGCCGCATTGGAAGCCTCGGCCTGTATCCAGAAATAGTATAGGGTTTCCGGCTTCAACCCGGTGACTCTGTAAAACGACCTATCCTGAAGCTCTTCAGGAGTTATTGTGACGGTATCGCTGGCAGAAGCGATATTGTCGGTGGTTGCATATTTCAAATAATACTTGTATCCGGGGACAACGTTCCAGCCCAAATCCACATATCCGTCGCCGGGTTCAAAGAAATTGAATACGGGGACCGTAGGCTTCTCCAGCGGCTGCTTAAGGTCGGGAATTGTGGTTACGATCAGGGGGTCGGAGGGCCCGGACATCAATTCCTCGCTCCTTCTGGCAGACCTGACCCAGATGACATAGGTGGAGTTGGGTTCCAGGTCGTTAATGGTAATATCTACGTTATGGTACTGCCCGTCGGGAATTGCGTCGGGATCATTTTTGTTTTCCGACGGGTCGTTTGGCGTCACCGGATAGCCCATGATCTTGTTGGTAGGCAGCTTATCCAGGTTATTGTAGTCGAAGTCAAGCGTGTATTTGACACAGCCCACATCAAAGGTAATTCCGCCATCATAGACCACTTTACGGTATTTAAGGCTTTCCGCCTGGCTCAGCTGTCCGTTTTCAATCCTTACCACAAGCCCTGCCTGTATGGCCTCAAGCTGGGTAGGGGTCCTGTACTCCCACCGTCCGCGGCTGCCTGTTACCACATATTCTTCATACCATTTGTTTTTAAGCTGTATGGTTGCCGAAGTACCGGAGACGGCATCCTTTCCGTCTACCTTCTTCAGCGCCAGCGGAGGTCGCGCAGGCACCACGGGTTGATCAATGGGCCCGCTTGTGGGCGTAATAATTACCTTCATTGCAGGGAGTGAGCTGTAAACGCTGCCTTGAAGGACATTGTCAACAAACTCCACAAAGGACTTTTTGGCAACGATTTTAAAATAATAGGTCCGATTGGGCGTCAGATTATTCACTACATATTTGTAGCCAAGCAGGGTTGTACCGCTCATTACGAAATTGTTTTCCGTCATTTTCAGATTGGATGCGATCTGCGTGTTGGTCGGGGGATCATCAATGCGGTTCGGATCCCCAATCAGCCATATGTCGTACACCACATCCGTATCCACGGCGCCGGTGCTTTTTTTCGGCGCCCGCCAAAGAATGGTGGCTCTGTCAGGCTTCAGCTCAGCCGGATAGCTTATGACCGTCGTACCCGCATTTGCAAACTCATTGACAATCTCCGGGGTAGCGGGATTGGCGGGGACTTCCGACTCCTTGACATAGATCTTCTCCGATTGTATTTTGATTCCGGGATAGACATCCTGGCCGTTTTTCGTTACCAGCGCTTTTATGATATAATAATTTGCCTGCTCCTCCGGCTTCAGCGTAAAGAAGAATACCGTATCGTCCACCGATGCCATGTATTGTTCTATGGAACCTGCTTCCGAGGTGCCTTTGTATATCTGGTAGGTAATTTTGATGCTGCTGTCTCCGATTCCCGTAACTACAGGGCTCCATTCCAGCTTCCATACCGTGCCGAAATCCGTACTGGACATTTTGGTGGTCTTGGCCAGGATATAGCTGCTGACCGTAACTGTGGGGCTTTCTGCAGATCGTTTAAGCTCCGGCTCGTTGACGTCGGGCACTATTTTTACATAATAAACCCGTCCGGGATCCCGGACGGTGTGGATGTATTCCAGCTTTCCGGTGGCTTCGTTGACTGTGACGGGCCCGCTCTGGCCTATCTGTTCCTGGCCGATATAAATTGGCGGGGTATTGGCAAAGGTCTTATTTTCAGAAATATAAAGCTTGTAATCGATGCGCCTCCCCGAGTTCCATACGTCGTCCCATTCGATTTTAATGGTGTTGGGGCCATAGGACATTGCATTGATGGAAATGTCGGTCATAAACTTCACCGTATTTGAAGGCCCTGATTCAAGGCTAGTATAGGTCGTATTATCAAGGGTATACATATAGTATGCCTTAGAATATGCATAGTAGATTGTTCCCGGGGACAGTTCCTTCATCCGGAGCTCATTATTCACGGTACCGGTGTTTGCTGGCAGGTTGCCTTCCTTCAAAATAGCTGGCTTCACCGGTTTATACGGCTTATTGATCTCCTGCAGGTAATAATTGAGGTATACGCTTGCGGCAGCAGGAGGATTTACAGGCAGCTTCTGAGGATCGCTTTTCAAATCGGCGTAATTCTTATCAAACTCATTATACCCGATGGGAGGCTGGACATCGTTGGGAGGAGCGTCATGCAAGGCCTCTATCCTCAATTTTTCAGGCGCCGGCTGCGGCGGATTTACCGCGGCAAAAACCGGGCCCATGCCGCTGAACTGAAGGAGCATGATCCATAGTAAACTGAAACTTATACCACATCTAAGCTTTTTCATAAATTTGTCCCTCACATATCTCCTGTCAATTCAAGCACTTTGACAAATGCAGCCGCAGCTTCCGCCCTTGTAACGTAGGCAAGGGGGTTGAAATTGAGACCGGCGTCAGGCTCCATCAAATTAAGATCAACTGCCAGTATGACCCTGCCGTATAAAGCATCGTTTATGTCCGCCTCATCATTGAGCAAGATGGTTTTACCCGGTCTCAGGCTTGTCTCGCTTATGCCTTTTTTTACTGCAAACAGCTTTACAAGCACCGCTGCAGTCTCCTGCCGCTTGACGTTCTTTAGGACGGCGCTGGGATTGATGACGGTATCCAGTCCCAGCCTGGCTGATTTTTGCTTGATATCCAGGCCGGTATTTGCCGCTGTTCTGCCGGTCACCTTCTCGTACAACAGGATTATCTCCCTTCCGGTCACCAGGTTTTCAGGTGCAAAAGCGGTATCAATACCGGAAAATATATCGCTCAGATCGTATTGCGAAGTCAGCTTTCCTATGTAATCCTTTGCCCAGTGGGAGTCTGCCACATCGGATATATTGCTTTTCGCAACCACGACCACATACTTCCCGGTCTTCAATACATTGAAGGTAAGATTTGACGCGGCCTGCACCACATTGTTGGTCAGCTTTTGCCAGGTACTGCTTCCATCGTACAGCACATATGGAGTCTTCAAGCCCTGACGGCTGCTGAAGGAAAGCTTTGCCGACACCGGCGATTCAAATTGCGTTATACTCTCCGCAGAGGTATTCAGGGTAACAGACGTAAGGGTTGAATAAATATAGTCCGAAAGCTCCTCCTCAATCATGTCCACCAGTTTTGCGGTATATTCGTCAATGGTCTTTTGGGCATTTGATCCGCTGCCGACATAGGCATTCAACAATAAATTCAGTTTTACGCTGACAAGCCCGCTGTCTTCATTGTAGAGCTTATCATGGAAAAGCTCTTTCAATTCCTTATCCGTTTTCAAAGCGCCTACCGCCAGTATGTCAAGATCATTGACCGCCGATATGGGCGCTCCTGACGCAGACAGCGACGTTGGCGCCGTATCGGTTCTTGCGATGGTCAGCTGCAAATAGGTATCCTTTACGGCGGGTTTTCCCACAAGCTCTTTTATCTGCTGGTTTTCGCCAGCGTCAAGAGTTCTTGGACGAAGGACATACTCCGCCTGGTTGGTCCTTATGACCAGGCTCTTGTTCTTTGCATTCATAGCTTTCAGGATGCTTAAAGGCATATAGATCACATCCTTGCCTATATTCAGCGATATGTCGGACATATCCACTGCAAAGGAAGCTTCGGAGGTATTGTTGATAGCGTTTACAACCATATCCCCTTTCAGAAGGATGCGGGACGAGTCGCCGTTGCCGATGTCCACCCTCCAGTAATAGCCCTTTTCCAGCTGTTTCATTTTTTCAAGGAAGGTAGCTTTATTCTCATTTTCTTTGTCGGTATTGTCGTAGTCGTCCTGATTGAATTCCGTTCTTGAATCAACCGGTCCGATATACTTGGAATATGCAGTGGCATAGCTGGCCGGATCGACTTTGACCGCCCTTACCTTGATATAGTATTTGATATTGGATTTTAGGGGCTGCCGCGTTTGAAGCCCTCCGGGAAGAGTAGTCAAGGCCGATTTTATTTTAGCATTGAAAATAAGGTAATCGTTGTTTACCGTCTGAGGGATTTCTTCCGTATAATAAGGGAGCAACTTCCCGTTCTTATCGCTGTACTGTTCAAGATCTGAAGCTGTAAGGGTGGTGTATTCCGATGCCCCTTCCGCCCGGATGGCAATTTCATAAGAAGAAAAACCGTCATCCACCGGCAGCCCTTTCCACCTTACCTCCAATTCGTGAAAACCGTCTCTTGTTTTCATCCTTTTTTTATCGAATACCATAACATTGCTGTCAATACCTTTGAATACCTGGATATCATAGAAAGAATCTATTTTCAGATGGGCCAGCCGGCCGTAATAGGTCCTTCCATCCTTATCCTTCACAATGGTTGCTCCCGAGTGTGAAACCAGCTTATATCCGGAGTCACCAGGGCCTTTTGCATAGATTCGGTAATCCTCCGCCGTCATACCGGGAGTGCTGTCTGTCCAAAAGAATCCCAGCTGTGCGTCATTGACCGCCACCAATTCGGCCGGAGCCTCAATCAGGGAAGTGGTGACCGGTATGGATATCCATACGCTTTCCGCTACCGGGACCTTCTGACTGTTGAACCGCACTGCCTTGATGCTGAAATAATAGAGCTTGTTGGGAAAAAGCCGCATATCAACCGTATAGCTGCACATTTTGGTTGCGCCGTCATAGCTGAATTTGCCTGCGGGTCCCGGAGCCGGACTGGCATTGGGATCGGGATTCAAATAAACTTTTTTGTTTACAAGCCCGTCACTGGGAAGGTCATATGCATTCAAATAGCTTGTATATTCCGGATCCGACTCATAGGCAGGCAGCAGGTCTGCAGGTCCCACCCGCCCGGTAGTGCGGATCAGCTCGTAAACAACGTCGAATTCCTTCCTCTCCCAGGTAAAGGTGACGCTGTCTCCCGAAAGCATGGGATTTCCGTTGATATCGTTTTTAATGGTGAAATCCGTAGGGGCCAAGGGCTTGCGGTCATTATCGTCCGGGGGGGTTATATTGAGGACGATGGTGGTCACCGGCAAAATTGCCGTGCTGATTGATTCCTTTACCGTAATGTCGGCAGGTACGGTTTTGTTCTTTATGACAAGCCTGGTCTTCACTTTGAAATAATAGGTAGTATTGGGCAGCAGCCTCGAGCCGAATTTATCCACTACCCGGTACGGGTCCGAATTATCGGTAAACTGTGAAATCCTTGCTTTTACAGAGGTGCTTGCAGGGTCGTCGACACCGGTGAATACCAGGTCGCCCTGCGGCTTCTCCGTTGTCCCGATCAGGGGGAAGGCCGTATCCGTCCTGGAATTCATATAGATATCGTAATAGGTGTAATAGTCATATTTGGTAATATCATAATCGCTGGTATAATTTTTCCAGTCCAGATTGCTGACTTTGTCAAACTTGATATCGATATAGTTGACAGGCGGTGTGATCTCGGTATTTTTCCCATTGGCTTCAAGGGTCAGATTTGCCGGCAAAGGTACGTCCAGGTCCACTCCGTTCAAAGTGGTGAAGCTGCCTACCAGCGACAGGTCCGACATTTTTGAAGTATCTGCGGTGCCTGCATCTGCCGCTTTGGTTGAGTACATCTTAAAATAATATACCGTATTGGGTGCAAGGAAGGTTGGATAATTATCAGGGTTATCAATGGCAGAGTAAACCGACCCGGTGGCAGCATCCCACTTTTCAGCCCGGAAGAGGTCGAAGCTGTTGATAGTCATAGAAAGCCTGCTGCCATCATCCTTAATGGCAGGCGACCGGGCGTCAACGTATTTTTCAAGCCTGAATTTGGGTATGTAGCTTTCCCAGTATGTACCGTTCACATACAAAGGCACTTTTGCGGCCAGGTCCGACTGGCTGGTGCTAAGCATCAAATGATAGACGATATCCTTGGATACGCTGTTCCAGTTGGCCGGCTTGTCCCAGGATAAGGTAACGTCTGTCGACTTGACCTCCACGGCTGCCGAGGATGGATTTACGACTGTCCCCACATGCAGTTCCCTGTTGGTGACTTCAATGTTCAAAGGCACCGGAGGTCTGCTCGTATCGATAGAAAGCATATAGGGCATTTTGAGTGATTCCAGCCTGTCATCCGGTCCCTCCGATTTAACCACGATTTTGTAATAGATATTGTTGTTGGGGTTGACGCCGGAAATGGCGGTGATTGCGAATTCTCCGTTGAAATAGGTATCATCCATAGTCTTTTTTACCGTCCAGTCCCCCTGGACCGAGGGATCATCGCTGACCTGGACTTGGTAAAACAGTGTGGGCAGGTCAAGGCTGCCCTGATTGATTTTATAGATCTTGAGATAGATGTTGTTTGCATTGTCTTTACTAAGCTGGAAACGGATAGGCGTATAGGCGTATTGAACAGCTCCCATAAGCATACTGCCGTTTTGCTCTCCCGGAATGCCGATAGTAACCGGACCCTTGGCAGACTCGTCAAACACGGGCTTTATGTTCATGTAATAAACCGTACCGGGAAGTATATCGTTATCCGGAAGCTTGGAATCACTAGGGCTGACATCCGGCGCCTGAATGGTAATATCTTTTCTTCCCACGATATTGAAGCTGTAATATCCGCTTGAATCCATGGGGGTTACCGCACAGGTCGCGGTATTGCCGGATACATTGGCTTTAAACCCGCCCGCGCCATCGCCCTTTATAAGGATTGAGGCCTGCGACGGCGTCCCTGCGAGCCCGGGCAGTTGGGAGGAGATGTTCACCCTGTAGTCCAATGAAGCAATATTTCTGCCGTTCTTGTAGACATTATTCAGCTGTGTTTGCATATAAACCATGTTTGCAACAGTATAGCCCGAATCATCGTGTGTCACATACTCAAAGCCATTATCCGTACAGACCTTGGGCTCTTTCCATTTGAGCCTGAGTTCAGGCTTGTCACCCGATTCTCTGCCGCCTCCGGATATGTCGGTATATGCAGGAGTTGGTGTGACAGTCTCAGCTAAAAAGCTGATTCTGGGCAGATAGTAAAGCAGCCCTTCTCCCAGCAATTCACCCGTCCCGTTTGCCTGACTGTACAGCTTCACTCTGATGTCATAGACGTAATCCGACTTCAGGCCGGAGATGAAAGCCTTATTCGTGGTTTGATTCAATACCTGGGTATTTGGCACGGCATTGTCGGTATCATCCGGAGTATGGTACGAGATTGCCACCGATTTAACACCGGAAAGATTATCCCAGTGAAAATCCAGCCTGTCGTTTTCATATTTGTCAATCAATATATTTACAGGAAATGTATCCGCATTTACCGTAAGTCCGGCAAAGAGCCCATATATAAGCAATAATGCCAACACTGCCGACAGAACCCGTTTAAGTCGAATCATTAAAATACCTCCAGGGAATTCCCATTTTAGCATACTCTGCAGCCTTGTATTCAGGGCTTTGTAACGAAATTGCATACGACCTGTTGCATTGGTCCCAAAGCGCAGAGATATAACCATAGTATAAAAGTATATCGTCAAAAAAAGCCCATGAATTAACAGGATCTGTTGATTTTCTTTACAATCGGCATAGAATTAGCTACAATTACAATTAATTACATTTGTTGCAGGGAAACATTTTATTTTCTTATAGGAAAGACTGGCATTTCCCGTGCTTCAGCAGTCTATACGCTGCCGCTGGGACTCATTTACCTGGTATTGCAATGCTTCTATTACTTGGTTTACAGAAGATTGTATTTGAAAAATTTCTATTATTTGTATTGCTGCTAGCACGTTATTCCTCTGAATGCTGTTTTTACTGCCGCATTGCCCGCGCTCGGAATGACATGGAAATAGAGACTATAAATAAAATTAAATTTACAAAAACACCGATTGATTCCTTAAACTCCGGACTAGCCGGAGTATTCCAAGATTACAGGGAGGTATGCATATTCCGATTCAGTACACCGAGCTTATTTTGCTCACTGTAGCTGCATTAGTCAGCGATATAAGGACTTACAAGATAAAAAACCTGATCATTGTCATCTTTATGGCCGCCGGATTGACGACAGGTTTCTTAAGGGATGAACTTTCGGGATTGTCAGATTCGGCACTGGCTGCAGTTATTCCCATTCCGCTGCTGATGATCTTTTTTGCCCTTAAAATGCTTGGCGCCGGGGACATCAAGCTCTTTTGCGCAATCGGAGCATTGGGCGGCGTCAGGTTTGTTTTGTATGCAATGGCTTACTCCTTTATTGCGGGCGGGATCATTGCAATCGTGATTATGCTGGTAAACAAAAACTTTAGAAAAAGGGGAAGGTACCTCTTATGTTATCTGAAGACATGCTTCCTAAGCCGTACACTTCAGCCCTACACGGATTTTAATGACAAAACAGACGGAGCAAAATTCCGATTTTCCTATGCCGTTGCCTGCGGAGTTGCTGCTGCAATATTTTTAAAGAGTATGAAATAAGTTAATAAACGGTGTCCGTAACCAATTTATTAACTTATTTAATGCACGTCCGTTGGTTGTCATTATGAGCGATCTCAGCCTTTATATTAGAGAGAAGGAGAAGGCCTAATTGTAAAGACTCCGCGTTTCCTTGTCAATCTTTTGATAAAGTTCATTGACATTTGAGTCTGAATCAGTAAATAAGTTAGGTGACTGACACTCTCTACTGGTGTGTAAGCATGTTTGCCATTGGCATGGAGTACTCTAAATCAAATCTTTCTGTACTGTAAACAGTATACAACTTCACCGTCAATGACTCTTCCATCGGCAACAAATCCAAGTTTTTCGTATAATTTCCTTGCTACGATATTTTCTGGTTCAAAGCTTATATAAACTTTATCATGACCCGTATCTTGCAATAATATTGACAATAAGCACTGCAAGGCTACACGGCCATACCCCATTTTTTGATACTTTTTATCGATCATAATGCGGTAGATCCAATACTCTTTATCCTCAAAATCCATACAATACATCACAAAGCCCACTAAATCACTGTCGTTGTAAACAGCTAACGGAACACATTCAGGCTGCGCCTTTGCTTGTGCCAATGAATACACATTACTCGCAACATACTTTTTTTGTTCGTCAAAAACTGAAAGTTTGATAACATCGTGAAAGTTATCGCGTGTGATGCTGTTTAATGTTATCATGCCTCTTCCTCCTGTTATGCACATTTGCGATAGGATGAATATCCCTATCCCATGCGCCGTATCAAAACTTATTTCCATCCGCCCACAGACCCAGGGCCGGATTGCTTATATAAAAGATCTCCTCGCCATTGTCCAGGGTATTGTATCCATCCTTCAGCTTCGCAGGGTCATATTTTTTAATGGCTTCCTCATAGGTCATATAGATAAAACTAGCGCCTTCCACTTCTTCACGCGAAAGCTTTTCAACGGCATAGGTAATGGAAAACCTACCGTCTGAGGACCCGTGAATGAGGTGCGCAGCCACCGACAGATTGCAGCAAAGATCCTGGTTGCTGTTAACAAGGTCCAATACCTCTTCCCTGCCCACATATCCATATTTCCTGATCAGCCGGTCATTGTCATCATCCTCGCCGAATTTCCTGACGCCAGGCGCCAGAATTATCAGTTCCCCTCCGTCGGCCAATGCCATGCGGGTTCTGTATACCGCCTTGTTGCCGATCCAGGTGCTTTTAAATTCCTGGCTGTCCAGATATACTACCACCTTTTTTAACGGTTTGTCCACAAAGGTAAGATTCTTTTCCTGGCTTAACTTCACAGCTTCTTCAAAAAGCACGCGCTCCCTGCCTGCGAACAATCCGTGAATGGCCGTTTTACCCTGTACCTGCGATGTTACCGTTAGGATATACATCAGAGGAATATCTTTAATAAAATGCTCTTCTGCGTAGTCAAAGACCTTGCGTACCGGTGAGTGATCCCTTCCCATGATACGTTCCATCCCATAAAAGGCTCCAAGCATATGGGAACTGCTGATCATACTGCTTCCGCCACAGCCCACGAAAATATTCTTACTGTAGTTAGCCATTCCCACTACCTCATGAGGCACTACCTGACCTATAGAAACGATCAGATCATAGGAACTGTCCAGCAGCCGCTTGTTTAGCTCAACATCAACCGGATCACACACCAGCCCTTCTGACACGGCTTTAACAAACTCTCCCGGTACCTGACCCAATTTCACCACATCTGTCCTCCAATTGTGGTGCAGGATCCTTTCATAAGGCACTTCGCTGCCAAAAAACGCTGCACTTTCTTCGCGGGTCATCGCCTCATGTGTGCCAAGAGCAGGCATTATATCAATGGTGCAGGTGTCTTTCAGCATTTTGTAATACATCGCCGTAATTTTACCTGCGCCCGAGTGATACCTGGTTATATCGGGCGGGAGCAGCAGAATTTTTTTCAGCTTGCCTCCAAACGGCGCAATGGATTGTTCCAGTGCCTCAAAAAGCTCAGCTTCACCCATTCCGGAGTCGGAGCCTGCTTTTAAAACAACATTTCTCATATAATCACCTTTTCCTACAACACAATTTAAAAAGAGTGCGCGGTAGTTGGAATGTATAACGTTTACCGCCTGACGCCAAAACTCCTACACTCCGGAATATGCGCTGAAGCCCCCGTCTACCGGTACAACGATGCCGTTTACGAAGCCGGATGCTTTATTGTCCACAAGCCACAGCAGCGTCCCCAAGAGCTCTTCTCTTTCGCCGAACCGCCCCATGGGAGTGTGTGCAATAATTTTCTCCGCTCTGCTGCTGAAGGACCCATCCGGATTTAACAAAAGCGACCTGTTCTGATTCGTCAGAAAGAAGCCGGGGGCAATGGCATTCACTCTTATTCCCACTTTGGACATATGAACCGCCAGCCACTGGGTAAAGTTGGAGATCGCCGCTTTAGCCCCGCTGTATGCCGGTATTTTTGTCAAAGGCGTAAAGGCGTTCATTGAAGAAATATTGATGATGACTCCGCCTTCCTTTTCCAGCATATCTCTTGAAAAAACCTGGGTAGTCAGCAGTGTTCCAAGAAAATTCAAATTGAATACCGCCTCTATTCCTTCCGGATCCAAGTCAAAAAACGATACGATTCCAGCTTTTGACTCCAGATCCTCCTTCAGCATATACTCTCTGGAAGTCGTGCCCTTGGGATTGTTGCCGCCCGCTCCGTTTATAAGTATGTCGCAGCCGCCAAATTCAGCTTTTACCGCTTCGTGGGCCCCTGCCAGGCTCTCCTTTTCAAGGACGTCTGTTTCAACGGCAATTGCCCTGCCGCCGTTTTCCTTTATTTTATCAACAACGGCATCGGCTTTTGACTTATGCAGGTTTAAAATAGCAACCTTTGCCCCGCATTGCGCCAGGGCTTCGGCAAACATGCTGCACAAAACTCCGCCGCCGCCGGTTATAACTACGGTTTTTCCTTTTAAATCGATTTCAAAAGGTAATTTCATAATGTGAATCTCCTTTTCGGATTACCCTAAACTCAGCGGTTCTGTCCCATCTCCTCTAAACGGTATAAGTCGATGAAGCGGTTGTTCCGCCCTTGCCGGTCCAGTTGGTATGGAAGAACTCGCCCCTTGGCCTGTCAGTACGCTCATAGGTGTGAGCGCCGAAATAATCCCTCTGGGCCTGCAGCAAATTCGCTGGAAGCACCTCTGCCCTGTAGCCGTCAAAATAGTTGAGCGCCGTTGTCAGCGCCGGAGCGGGAATACCGTTCATGATTGCTGTGGCGGCTACTCTTCTCCAGCCTGCCTGTGCGTTTTCAACGGTTTCCTTAAAGAAAGGGTCCAAAAGAAGGTTGCTCAGGTCAGGATTGCTGTCAAAGGCTACTTTGATCTTGCCAAGGAATACAGACCTGATTATGCAGCCGCCGCGCCACATCAGGGCGATACCGCCGTAGTTCAGATTCCAGCCGTAGGTTTTGGCTGCGGCACGCATCAAAGCATAGCCCTGGGCATAGGAAATTATTTTGGCAGCATACAAGGCTTGCTTGATATCCTCGATGAAAGCCTTCCTGTCACCCTCGAACTTTGGCTTCGGACCTGAAATAACCCGGGAGGCAGCCACTCTTTCCTCCTTGATTGCCGACAGGCAGCGGGCAAACACCGCCTCGCCGATCAATGTCAGCGCAATGCCTTCGTCAAGCGCCGCAATTGCCGTCCATTTGCCGGTACCCTTCTGACCCGCGGTATCAAGTATCTTATTTACAAGGGATGAACCGTCGGTATCCTTATATGCAAGGATGTCACGGGTGATTTCGATCAGATAGCTGTCAAGCTCTCCTTCGTTCCATTCCTTAAACACTTCGTGCATTTCATCCGCAGTCATGCCCAGAATATCCTTCATAAGCTGGTAAGCCTCGCAAATCAGTTGCATGTCGCCGTATTCAATTCCGTTGTGGACCATTTTTACAAAGTGACCGGCTCCGTTCTCTCCAACCCACTCACAGCAAGGTGAGCCATCTTCGACCTTCGCCGATATGGCCTGCAGAATCAGCTTGACGAAAGGCCAGGCTGCAGGAGAGCCCCCTGGCATTATGCTGGGTCCTTTCAGCGCTCCTTCTTCTCCGCCGGATACTCCGGTCCCGATATAGTAAAGGCCTTTGCTTTCCACATAGTGTGTGCGGCGGGTTGTATCAGGAAAATGGGAATTTCCGCCGTCGATGATTATATCTCCCTTATCAAGGTAAGGAAGCAGCATTTCTATGTAGTCATCTACCGGCTGGCCGGCCTTGACCATGAGCATTATTTTTCTGGGCTTCTTGAGGGAATCGATGAGTTCCTGCAGCGTCATGGCGCCAAGGATGTTTTTGTTTTTGGCCCTTCCTTCCACAAAATTGACAACCTTCTCTGTAGAACGGTTAAAAACTGCAACGGTGAACCCTTTGCTTTCCATATTCATTACCAGGTTTTCACCCATAACCGCCAATCCAATTAACCCGATATCCGCCTTTTCCACGTAAACTACCTCCAATTCTTAGATTCCACTTTATTATTTAAATTATCGTCTTTCCACATCATTGATTCCCAGGTTTGGACAACTTAAAGCATCTGCCTTTACAAAGCGACCCTTGCTTGCATCGGATCACCGTTTTACTCTGGCATTCCCTTCCCAAACGCTCCACACCTGCTCCTCGTCGGCGGGTTGGACATAGTCCGTCAGCAAAGTGGTAGCAAGGGCCCCGCTGGCCCATCCGAACCGAATCCACTTTTCCGGGGTCCAGCCTTTCAGGATTGCATAGAGCATGCCGCCTACAAACCCATCTCCGCCGCCAATACGGTCAAGGACATGAATCTCTCTGGGCTCTACCACCTGCCAGCTTTCACCCTCCAGCATGATGGCTCCCCAAAAATGGCTGTTGGAGTTGATCACCTGGCGCAGTGTAGTGGCAAAAACCGAAGCGTTGGGATAAGCTTCCTTGACTCTGGCAATCATTTCCTTGAAGCTGTCGATCTTAGCGGCAAGCTCCTTTCCTCCTGCTTCGGGCCCTTCAATTCCCAGGCACAGCTGGAAATCCTCTTCATTGCCCACCAATATATCCGAAATCCCGGCGATCTCTTTGAAAATGGCATGCAGTTCCTGCTCACGGCCTTTCCAAAAAGATGCCCGGTAGTTGAGGTCAAAGGATATCCGTGTCCCGTATTTTTTTGCAGCCCTTGCAAGCTCCAGGCAGAATACACCGGTCTCAGGAGACAGGGCTCCGATCAAACCGGATAGATGCAGAATCTGTACGCCATCCCTGCCAAAGAGCTTTTCCAGGTCAAAGTCGCCGACATTCAGAGTCCGCCCGACTTCACCGGCCCGGTCATTGTGTACTCTCGGCCCGCGTGAGCCGTAACCGCTGTCCGCTATGTTGAATTGATGCCTGTATCCCCAGGGACCGCCCTGCGGAACATCCTTGCCTTCATAGGTCATGTGTCTGGCCGCCAGGTTGTTCTTGATAAAAGCGGCAACGGGACTGTCCTTGACAAAGGTGGTAAGCACCTTCACCGGCAGTCCGAGATAGGATGAAATGCTTGCCACATTTGTCTCGGCACTGGTGGCCTGCATGACAAATGTATCACTGGAATGAACGGGCTGGCCGTTTACAGGCGTAATACGGACTCCCATGCTTGTAGGTACAACTAATGAATACGCACACTCTTTCTTTAATTCAATCATCACCATAAACCTCCTTTTACGGGTTACCCCCGACCCAGAGGGTATGTCCCCTCATCTTGTAAGCGCTTTCATATTCATTATATTGCATATAATTACGATAATCCTGATGATTATTGCTTGATTTATTGCATAAATTGCTTTATCCTTATCCTATGAACACAACTTTCGCATTATAAGAAGGGCTTATGATGTCAGACTTGTCGGGGAGACGGCATGCAGCCATTCAAACAGGAATTTACCACAAGACAATATATGGTTACTCCGGATTATGAGTATTTCCACTATGCGGATGATTCGGCCATTGAAGTGGAATATCATCACCATGATTTCTATGAGATCTACTTCCTCATTTCCGGCAAGGTTACCTATATCATTGAAGGAAAGTCCCACAAGCTGAAGCCGGGAGATATTCTTCTGATACACAGCCGGGAGCTGCATAAGCCGGTGATTGAAGCCGGTGAGGCATACAACAGGATTGTGCTGTGGGTCAATCCGGAATATCTTCGGAAGCAAAGCATCGAAGGAACAAATCTATCCATGTGCTTCGAAACTGACGCCTCCAGAAACTACACCCTGCTCCGCCCCAACGCCGAGATGTCAGCCTATATTAAAGCACTGCTTGGAAGGCTTGAGCGAGCCTGGGCAAGTACGGCCTTCGGCTGTTCCATTCTCAGGAATGCCCATCTTCTCGAGCTGATGGTATATTTAAACAGGGCCATATTGGAAAATTTCGCCGAGGACCTTGAAGTAGATATTGAATACAATCAAAAAATAAACAGTATCATCACCCATATAAATGAAAGAATATGTGAAGACCTTCCGTTGGACAAACTATCCGCCAAATTCTACATGAGCAAGTACCATCTTTTGAGGGAATTTAAAAAGCACACAGGCTGTACGATACACAGCTACATTTGCCAGAAGCGCCTTATTTTGGCCACCCAACTGCTGAAAAAGGGACTTTCCGTTACCGATACCTGCTCGAAATGCGGCTTTGGCGATTATTCGAATTTTATCCGGTCTTTTAAAAAACTGTACGGCTTTCCTCCGCACAAGTATATTAAAGGAAATGGCCGTCAGTAAGGCGTCAGGCCTGACAAGCCTAAAATCCGGATCAGACCTGAACACTGCGGTATATTTTCAAAGCTTGCCAAAGTACCGAAATCAGCTTCTGTCCGGCTTTCTGGTCACAATCACCTGGTTTCTGCCGTTTTTGAAGGATTTTTTTACGTCAAAGCCCTGCATGACAAGGGTATCGAAGATTTCATCGGCCTGGTGAAAATAATTGTTGCCGATATCCAGAATCAAGGTTTCTCCCGGCTTCAACTCCCTGGACACCTCGCTCAATGAAGCCTCAAAGTTAAGATTCTCCGCGTTCACGGTTTTTTCTTCGTCATTCTCAAACATTTTTACCTCCCATTGTCTTCTTTATTTTCATCATTTATTTTTGTTATGATATTTGATAGTATGGTCAAATATAAAATATATAAACTATAGGAAAGTGTACGGCAGCTGAAGAAGGTGAAAGCAAATGAAAAACAATATTGTTTTGATTGGCATGCCCGGCGCAGGTAAAAGCACCGTTGGCGTAATCCTGGCCAAAGCTTTAAAAATGCCTTTCACAGACACCGATCTTTTGATACAGGAAAAGGAAAACCGGTATCTGCAGGAGATTATTAACAGCGACGGGCTGAATGCCTTTATAAAAGTTGAAGAAAGCACTATCACCGCACTGAATGTGGAAAACCATATTATTGCAACCGGTGGCAGCGTCGTATATAGCAAAGCCTCCATGGAGCATTTGAAAAGAAACGGGCTCCTTGTATTCCTGGACCTGAAATTTTCTATCCTCCAGCACCGCATTAAAAACATAAAAACGCGGGGGATTGCACTGAAGAGCGGTCAAACCTTAAACAGCCTATACGAAGAAAGAACGCCACTGTATAAAAGCTATTCGGACATTGTCATCGATTGCTCTCACAAGCATATTGAAAGCATCGTAGAGGAAATAAAAGATAAAGCCGGTATTCGGATGGAAAGGGATTTCGAGGAAAAATAACTGTACAAAATTATTTAAATAAGAAAATTTTATAAAAATATAAAAAGTATGTATAAAAAATATTCAACCGGGTCAATACTATAACTGACCTCACAAAATACATTTTGACCCCCTTTACATGGTTAGCCCAGCGGGCTAACCACTTTTTTTGCAAAAATATCCGGAAAAATAAAAATCCCGGGAAAATCAGGCACCACTCGCCTTTTGGCGATCCGGTCATGACCGGATACCGCAAATAAAAACGGCCCACCCTAAGGTGAGCCGTGATAGCCGAGTGCGTATAAAAGCCTTTTTAAAAATCGCAGCGAAAGTTGTATTTTCACCGGCCCTTAATAGGAACTGCTGCGTATCCTTCCCCTGCCCAGCACCAGCAGCGCGCCTACAATAATCAGTATTGCAGGAATCACCAGTCCCAAATCCACCGTACTCAGGAAAGCCCGGAAAAGCATGATGATGATTGTAAACACAGCGATGCAGGAAAGAATGGATATTGCGATAAGCAGGCCTTTGGGTCTGCCGATGTGCATGTATAATTGGAACAAACCCACGGCTGCACCGATAATGTATACAGGCCAGGTATAGGCTGCAAACCTGAAATCCGTCGCAGCTTCAAAGAAGAACAGGACCCCGTAGGTCGTCAGGATACCCCCGGGAACCAAAAATCCCGGAGCCTTCAACGAAACATAATAGGCCAGCTCAAAGGCCACGCCGACCAGCAGTATGATCATGGGCCAGAAATCATCGGGGCCCAGATGGATAAGGCTGTCTCCGAATAAATATTTTGCCGAAAGAAGCAGTCCTCCGATAAGGACGAAAAGTGCTCCCAAAAGTGTATTGCTCTTTTTCATAAAACCCTCCACACGAAACAAATTTTCTTTTATGCCTATTTATACTCAGCACTTGACCCAATGTCTGAAACACAGGAAAAGTTTTAAAACATTTGTTCCAAACGTCCGTTTTGTGGATATTTGCCTGTGGATTACGTGGATAAGTCTGTGCATAACCGAAAAAAGTGCTCGTATTGTTGTGGATAAGTATTTTTTTGTTTTAATTTCAGGCGACAGAGTGTCCAGTCTGATTTCAATCTTTCTACACCTGGATGAATACTTATAAAATCGAATAAACTTGACGCCAAAGTATCTTTCAAGTTGACGGAGTACTCATGCCATTGCATATTCAATGCAGCTATTGCCAATAATAAACTGCGAAAAGTAATCCGGCAGCAAAAGGAGTATCCTATTTTTATATCCGCATCAAGGGAGTGAATTTTTTGGCCGAATTTAGGAAAATGCTTTCCAGCCTTCTTTTTTTTAATGAACCCACAAGTTCCGAAGGCTTTGTTCTGGAAGAGAATAAACGAGATAAACCGGAAGAGGAATCCCATCCGGCAGACAATGGCGGTGATAGCGGCAAAAACCGGCAGCCCCGCATACAACCGGATGCAATGAAAAAAAAGACTCCCAAGCCTGATATCAGTAAAGACCTTTCGGAAAATCTGGACTATATTAAAAAAATATTCAATATTCCTGTCAACGGGGATTTGATTTTGAGGGAATTCGATATCATTGTAAAAAACAAGGCCATTCCTGCCTTTATGGTATTTGTGGACGGCATGACCGACAGGAAGGTGATCAACGACGACATCCTCCAGCCTTTGATGGTGCTTTCAAATATGAATATCAAAAGCGATACGGAAAGTGTTGCGGATTATATCCGGAACCATATCCTTCCCCACAACCAGCTAAAGGAGCTAAAAGAGCACCGGGCAATTATCGACGAAGTGAATTACGGCGGCTGCGGGATTTATGTAGACGGAATTGACACAGCCTTTGCCGCGGATGTCAAAGGCTGGGAGCACAGAGGAGTCGACAAGCCCAGCACCGAGCTGGTAATACGAGGCCCTAACGAAGGCTTTACCGAGCAGTTAAGGATAAATACTTCGCTTATCCGGAGAATCATCAAGGATGAGGATCTTATCGTTGAAAACACGTTGATTGGAAGAAGAAGCAAAACTCCGTGTTCGCTGCTTTATATAAAGGATATCACCAATGATTCCCTGGTCAATGAAGTCAGAAGGCGCCTGAAAGGGATAAAAACGGATTACCTCATCGATTCCGGAGAGCTAGAGCAGCTTCTGGAGGACAATACCTTTCTTCCCGCGCCTCAAATCATAGCCACGGAGAGGCCCGACAGGGTTGCATCCCAGCTATCCGAAGGCAAGGTAGCCGTGGTCATGAACGGAAGTCCTTTTGTCCTTGTGATGCCTGCAACCTTGCCGGCGCTGTTTCATTCTCCGGAGGATTCTTATCTGAGGTTTCCCTACGGAAGCTTCCTGAGGATTATACGCTTTATGGGCATAATCATCTCCCTCGTCCTCCCCGGGCTGTATATGGCTATCACCAACTATCACCAGGAAATGATCCCTACGGACCTTTTGTTTTCCATTGAAGCCGCCCGTGAATCCGTACCGTTCCCCTCCATTGTCGAGATCTTGATAATGGAGATCGCCTTTGAGCTGATACGGGAGGCCGGGATAAGGATTCCGGGGGCTATAGGCCAGACCCTGGGAATCATCGGCGCTTTGATCCTTGGCCAGGCAGCCGTGGCTGCCAATATTGTAAGCCCTATATTGATTATTATTGTGGCCGTCACCGGCCTCGGCTCCTTTGCAATTCCCAATTTCTCCATGGCCATCGCCTTCAGGATACTACGATTCGGTTTTATCGCGCTGGGTACCATGGCCGGGTTTTTGGGCATTGCCGCCGGGCTGTTTGTATACGGCCTTATTCTTGTGGACGCAAAGTCCTTCGGTGTACCCTTTCTTGTCCCTTTTGGCCCTAAAACCACCGGTGCCCTGGCCGATGTGCTGACCCGCGAACCCATCTGGAAACAGGAAAGACGTCCGGATTTCCTGAATACAAAGGATGAGACAAAACAACCGAAAATAAGCAGAGCCTGGGATAATAAAGCCTCAGATAAAAAACGCGGCAACAAAAAGGAGGAGGATTAACCGTGAGAAGAATTTCGAGAATATGTTCATTCGCTCTCCTGATTATTTTGCTGTGCGGACTGCTGTCAGCCTGCTACGACAAAAGAGAAATCGACGATCTGGCCTATGTTGTAGCCATAGGCTTTGACGAAGGAAAAACCAACTATCTGCGGGTAACCCTTCAAATTGCAAAGCCAGGATCCATCGCAGGCGGCGGAGGCGGTGAAAGCGGAGGCGGGAAAAGCGAAAAACCCTATATGATAACTACGGTGGAAGCACCTACCCTGCTTTCGGCGCTGAATATGATCAATACTTATGTAAGCCGCCAGATAAACCTTTCTTCCGCCGTCGCCCTGATATTTTCCGAAAGCCTGGCAGAAAAGGGAATCGAACATCTGGTCAATGCCATTTTACGGGAAAGGGAATTCCGTCCGAACATGTATATGGTAGTATCCAGGACTACAGCGGAGGAATATATCAACAGTGTAAATCCTCTTCTTGATAAAAATCCATCCAAGTATTACCATCTTAACTTCACAACCTACCGCTACACCTCGCTTTCAGCAGATACGCAATTCGGAAGGTTTTCGAATTACATGGATTCCCAGGACCGTCAGGCGGTTGCAATCCTCTGCGGCGCAAATAAAAATAAAACCAGCGGCGATATTTCAACCGAGGATTCAACCTCTGCCCAAAAGGGCAGGACACTGCCCCTGGAAGGTGATTTTAAGGCAGGCGACATGCCAAGAACCGGCGAAGATAAAGGTGAAACCATCGGGCTGGCAGTTTTCGACGGAGAAAAAATGGTGGGTGAACTGGACGGGGAAGAAACGGCGTATTATCTGTTTGTTACCGGCGAATACAAAAATGCTTACTGGACTTTTCCTGACCCCCAGGCAAAAGACCGGTTCGTGATGCTAAACATACGCCAGAACAGGAAACCCCAAACGGGAGTCAATCTGGTAAACGGGAAACCGCAAATTACGATAAAGGTTCAGCTTGAAGCTGACATACTGTCGATTCAGAGCGGAATCAACTACGAGCGAGGGGATAACGGGAAAAAGCTTGAAGCGTCGGTGATGACCTTCCTGGCTGACGGCACGGAGAGGCTCCTGGAAAAAACCGCCCAGAAATTTCATTCAGATATTTTCGGCTTTGGGGCGGATATGAGATCAAAATTCCTTACCTGGACAGAATTTGAAGCCTTCCACTGGAAAAGCCGGTACAAGGACAGTTCCTTTCATGTGGAAATAGATCTTAAAATCCGGAGGCCGGGCCTTATCACCGGATCTTCCAAAGCGGTGGATTCGTCCGACGGAGGAGGTATGCAATATTGATCACACCAGGGGTTTTTCTAGCGTTGGTCACTCTGCTGATTATTTTTATTTATACGGCCAGTTATGGCGTCTGGACCTGGAAATCCAAAAACAAACCCGGCGCCATCGTCATATTTTTATTGGCTGTTGCATCAGTCATCCTGCCCATCTATAAACTTTTTTTCAGAGAATAGGAATTGAATGATTATGGAGAAAAAAATCAACCTGGGAAAATGGGAAGCCGCAGCGATATTGATAAACATGCTTTGCGTAAAGATTTTTCTGAATTTCCCGCGAAAAATGACAGAGGAGGCGGGAAATGCCGGATGGCTGCTTGCCATCTATATATGCATCCTGGCTTTTGCCGGATTTTACATTATAGCAAAGCTTTACCGCAAATTTGAAGGAAAAGATCTGCTGGATATCGGGGAACACATCGGCGGCAGTATAGGAAGAGTGGTTGTAGGGTTGATCGTAGTCGCGCTGCTTCTTTTTATCGTATCCATTATTGTAAGGACCTTTACCGAAGATATGAAGATTGTAGCCCTGGCCGTCTCTCCCATCAGTTATGTCACCACCTTCTTTATTGTGTGCATGGTGATTGGCGCCTATCTGGGGCTGGAAGCCATCGCAAGGTACCATGCAATCATCATGCCTGTTATTGGCGTGGGGTATCTGCTGATTATACTGGGCGTAACGCCTTATATGGAACTATCAAATTTGCTTCCGATTTTAGGAAAGGGAGCTAACGCCATTTTTATTCACGGTTCCCTGGCGACGGGTGTTTTTACCGAATTGATTTTTTTATTTCTTCTTACTCCGTTTTTAAAGAGCAATCAACGGTTTAAAAGCACGGGATATACGGCCCTGGCTATTACGTCCCTGTTATTGATCATCTCCGCAGTATCCTATCTGATGGTGATCCCCTATCCCGTTGCGGAGCAAAAAATACTTCCCATCTACCATCTTGCCAGAATGATCAATTTTGGAAGATTCTTCCAAAGACTGGAGGCCATTTTTGTACTGATCTGGGCCACAGCCGGACTGATGTATGTGACGGTGGGACTATATTTTATCGCCTACATCTTTAAAAAGACCTTTGCCCTTAAGTACCACAGGCCTCTGATATTCCCCTTTGCAGCCATTATCTATACCTTGAGCCTCTTGCCTGACACTCTTCTTCAGACCGTCTGGCTGGAAACCGGAATCGTCCGCGAATGGGGATGGATTCTAGCATTTATTCTGCCCATCTTGCTTCTGCTTATAGGCAGCATGATAAAGCGGAAAGCAAAAAAGAAGAAGGTGTCAACGGGCTAGTCCGCCTTCTGGCGAGGGAATGGCGATCAATGATCGCCGCTACATCTTTTCAACTCAGATTTACCACTCTTTGAGTCAGGGACGGTTCTCTGACTCATATGGCGTTCCCGTAGTTTTATTCTCACGTGTGTCACTGATATGAAAAGGGAGTCCACTGTAGGGGGCGACCACTGGTCGCCCACCCTGGAAGGCCCTTAAGATTGCCGCGCTCCGCTTACGTTGCACTCGCAATGACACACGAGTTGATGCTGAACTTATCTGGGTAACGCTATGTGGAACTATACTTAGGCACTAACTTACAAACTGTTGCGTACTCTTTTTTTATCCCACATACCTGCGTAAATTTTCCAGTCCTATCCGGATGCCTTCCAGCGTCTCCTCCATGCCTTCAAACTCTATGGAGAGCACTCCGTCATATCCGGCATTCTTCATTATGCCCAGGCACTGCACAACGGGCACATCCCCATGTCCGATGATGGCTGCCCGCAAATAGTTGCCTCCGCGGCTTTTGGACCAACCCTCCCCAGGGTCGGGCAAGATGCCTGCTTTCACATGAAAGTCCTTGGCATGGACGTGAAATGCATAGGGCAGTAATCTCCCCACGGCCTTGGCCGGATCTTCGTCTGCGCACAGAAAATTGCCCATATCGATAAGCAGCCCGAAATTCGGGTTGTTTACGCCGCAGGCCAGCTTCTCCACCCGTTCGCTGTCCTGGCAAAAAAAGCCGTGATTTTCCACCATGGTCTTAATGCCAAAACCTGCAGCATATTCAGTAACCGCGCGGCATCCCTTGATCAGTGCAGGTAAGGCATCATCAAAGCTTTTTGCTCCTCTATACTCCGCCGGAAAGCCTCTGGTGGCATCATGCCTCATGCCGGGAGCACCCATCAGCGATGCGGCACGAACCTCAGACTTTAACCGCTCCGCTTCGTCTTCCCATCTGCCTGACGGATTATTGATAAAATCTGCGCCTATGGTATAATTCCCCACTTCAATTCCGACCCTGGCCGCCTCTTCGCGTATGCGCGGCGCAAAGGTTTCAGGCGTCTCATTTTCAGGTAATTCCAGCGTCGAGAATTCGATTACGTCAAAGCCCATCTCCCGGGCTTTGGATATAACATCAAGCTGTTTCATCTTCCCTTGCTTCACCAGACTGTAAAAGCTATAAGAACTAACTCCTATTTTCATATGTCATCTCTCCTTATCTGCCGATTACGACTTCTTTTCTGGCTTTTGCAGAAGTATAGGCCGCTTCAAGGATCCTCATCAGCTCCACTCCATCCTCCGCAGGGTTTATGCAAGGCGTCCCGTTGGCGATGCAATCGACAAAATGAGCCGTCTCCCCTGTGAACACTTCGTCAAAACCCTTATCGCTCTTGTGATACCGCGGGGACATATCCACCAGGTAATCCTCCATTTGGGAGTAGATCTCCAGCTTGGGTTCAAGCCTGGCTCCCGCTTTGCTGCCAAACAGCTCCAGGTTTCCGGAATCCTCCTTGATATTGAGGCTGAAGCTGGCATCCACTGCCAATGCAGCTCCGTTGTCGAAACGGATCAAGGCTGACGCCATATCTTCAACGTCGCAATAGCTGCTGTAATCCGAAGCCTTGTATCGCTCTATTCCCTTTATGTCATACCGCATGCCAATGTTGTTGAAGGTAACTGCCGACACCGCTACCGCCTTGGGCTTACCCATCAGATATCTCACCTGGTCAATGACATGGACCCCGAGATCGATGAGCGGCCCGCCGCCCGAACGCTTCGAATCCGCAAACCAGCCGCCGGGATTGCCGCATCTCCTGAGATAGGAGGCTTTTGCGTAATAAATATCTCCCAGATAGCCCTTATCGATAAACTCCCTGCAAATAGCGGTTTCTTTTGCAAACCTTTTAACGAATCCGATCATCAGCAGCTTTCCGGATGTTTTTGCTGCGGCCAGCATTTCCTCTGCTTCCTTCACATTCATCGCCATGGGCTTCTCGCAGAGGACATTTTTACCTGCGTTCAGCGCTGCGATTGCGATGGGCGCATGGGAATTATTCCATGTACATATACTTACTCCATCCAGTTCTTCCTTTTGCAGCATTTCGTTATAATCCGCGTATAGCTGCTTTACTCCGTATTTGCTGCCGAAAGCTTCAAGCCTGCTCGCATTCAAATCACAGGCAGCGGCTACCTCCACATTTTCAAAGGAAGTATACCCGACCATATGCATATGGCTTATACCACCGGTCCCGATGATCCCTATCCTTATTTTCCTGTCCATAATTATCTCCTTCGAATTGTATTCTGCAAATTTAGAAGTTAACCGTCTTTTTCTTCAAAAACTCAACAGCCAATCGTATATCCCGTTCCGGATCCGCGCCGACTTCCCTTTCAATGGTCAGGAATCCCTTATATCCGTTACTGTTCAAAGCCTCCAGATATTTGTCGAAATTAACGGCGCCTTCTCCCAGGGGCACTTCCCTGAAATATTCCTCCAGATTGATATCCTCGATGCCGCCGTCGGCAAAAAAGTCATAAATCCTTTGAGGCTCGGTTTTTTCCAGCATAACGCCATCCTTGGCATGGGTGTGAACAATATACTCCTTCAGGATTTTTACCGCTGAAACCGGGTCGTCATCCGCCACCATGACAAGGTTCGCCGGGTCGAAATTAACCCCTACCCCTTTTGTATCGATACTTTTAAGAAAAGCTCCCAAGGTTGAAGCCAGCTCAGGTCCGGTTTCGATGGCAAAGCATGCGCCGACGCTTTCTCCATATTCGCCCAGAGCCCTGCAAGCCTCTTCCATGATTTTTCGTCTTGGATGCTTTGAGTCTTCCGGGACAACCCCGATGTGCGTGGTCACTACATTGGTATCAAGGTCCCGTGCCAGATCCATGATCCGCTTGGATTTCTCAATTTTCCAGCCGTTATCCTCTGCTCTGGCAAAGCCGTGTCCTCCGAGATCGCCGCATAACGCCGACACGACAAGTCCGCTGGAACGTATTAAATTAAGTATTTCCCTCCGCCTGCCTGCCGGTAAATTCTCCGGCGCCATCTCTCCGCTGGTTGAATAAATCTGTATGCCTGAAGCTCCGACTTCAGCCGCCTTCCGGATGCCATCCTCCAGCGGAAGCCTGAAGGAATCCACCATAACGCCTATTTTAAAGTTACCCAAATCCGCCACCTCATTTCTTTTCCTGGGATTACCCAGAAGCACAATTTTGGCATTTATGACCCTTTACCCATTTCAGAAAATAAATTATAATATATTCATTATTATAATTCAGTCATAAGCTTTTTACATTGACAGGATTGCCGACATTTAGCACTATTTTGCTATTTTCAGGAGCAGCTATGAAAAATAACCACGAAAGCCTTTATGAATTTATCAATATGTCGGAAGGGGACTTCCCCATCCGGTGCCACCATACGCTATTGCAGCAAAAAGGCCCGACTTTCCAGAGTCATTGGCATGAGCACCTGGAGTTCCATTATTACACCAAGGGCAATGCCATTGTGTACTGCAACTCATCCCCCATATATGCAAAAACCGGCGATTTTGTCGTCATAAACAGTAATGAGCTTCACAGCGGCGAAAACATTTCAGGTGAATTGGAGTACATCTGCATCATCGTTGGCGTCAATCATCTTCACGGCTCTATCATCGACACGGTGGAGACCAAGTACATCACCCCTATTGAGCAGAACCTGATCATCTTTGAGAATAAAATCAGCGGAGTGGAAAGAGTGGCTGATTGCATAAACAACATTGACGCGGAATACGCCTCCAAGCAAATCGGCTTTGAGCTGGAAATCAAGTCCAACATCTATCATCTGCTGGCACTGCTCATGCGCAACCACGTAAAGAGGGTTCTGAGCCAGAGCGAATACCGGCTGCGTGCAAAGAACCTTGAGAGGTTTAGCAGGGTTTTCAGTCATATTGATGCAAATTATCCGGAGGAGCTGACCATTGAAAAGCTTTCCAGGATGGTGAACCTCAGCAGCTTTCATTTTTGCCGTCTTTTCAAGGAAATCACCGGCAAAACCCTCAGTGAATATGTAAACCATGTGAGAGTGGAAAAAGCTGAAAGGCTGCTGTTGGAGGCTGGGCACGCAGTCGGTGAAATCGCTTCCTTGTGCGGCTACAACGATATAAACTATTTCAGCCGCGTGTTCAGACAGCATCGCAATATGTCCCCCAGTCAGTTCAGGCAGGCCGCACACAAAGCAATATAACGAGGCATTAGAAAATATCCCCCGCCTCATCTGTTCACCCATTGCCGTGGACTTTGACCATACGTCTTACGGAAAACGCGGGAAAAATAATAAGGGTCCTTATAGCCGGACATCCTTGCTATATCCTTGATTCTCAAGCTGCCTTTGCCTGTTTCCATGAGCTTTGCGGCATATTCAAGCCGTTTTACTACAAGGTATTCCAACGGGGGCCTGCCGGTATGCACCTTGAATTTCCGCCGCAAATACTCCTTTGAAACCGGAAGCTCCGACATGGCTTTCTCCAGGTCGAAGTTTGCATTGGATAGGTTGTCGATAATCCTGCTTTCCAGCTTGTCCACATTCAGGTCCTTCCCGTTCTCTCCCGACAATACCAAAAGATATGCGTCAAGGGCATCCTGCAACCGCTGGAGGATTTGGGGCCAATTGAGAGGCTTGAGGTGAAATGTCCTGTATATCAGCTGTATAAGGTGAAAAGCATCCAAACCGTCATTATCGGAAGCCTGGAAGACGCTATTCTCCTTTTTAGGCAAACCGGACCGGGCAAACAGCATATAATAGTTCCTGTACCCATGGTCAGATTTTTCACTATGGGGGATATCCGCCGGCAAAAGCATGATATCCCCCTTCTTAAAGGCATATTGGCATTTCCCTACGGTCATTATTCCGTAGCCGTAGGTATAATAGACAAGCTCCCATACATTATGCTGATGCGCAGCAATGTGCTGTACCGGTTTATTTATCTGCCCGATGGATATAAAATCGCGTATCAAGGCCATTTCATCTGCTCCTTACGGTTATATTCATGCTACAATTTTATATAAAAAGGTTTGTTTTGTCCATCTTTTCATGCGCTTTTGTGAATTTCATCCGGGGCTTTTTCAACTTATACTGTAATCGGAGGTGTTCAACTATGAATCGGATGTCAAACAGGGAAAGAATTATAAATACCGGGCTTTGCAAGGAAGCTGACCGTCTTCCCTTTTATTTTTATTTTGGACCGTGGGGTGAAACCATCGACCGATGGAAAACCGAAGGACTTTCATCGGACAGCCGTTGGGATGAGGAGTATGGCTTCGATGAGGGAATTGTTCAAATGAATGTGAATCTGGGCTATAATCCGCCCTTTGAACATAAGCTGCTTGAGGAAAAAGGCGATACCCGTATCGTGCAAACCAGCCAGGGAATTATCCAGGAAGAGAGGGTCTATGGCTCCTGCATTCCACGATATCTCGAATACCCGGTTAAAAATGCTTCGGATTGGGAAGAGCTCAAAAAAAGACTGGACCCCCACGATCCCGGGAGATTCCCCGAAAACTGGCCGGAGCTTGTCAAGGAGTACAACGAAGGCGATAAGGCAGTTCAAATCGGAAGCTATCCTTATGGGCTCTTCGGTACGCTCAGGGACATGATGGGTGTGGAAGAGCTGCTTGTCAATTTCTATGAGGCTCCGGAGCTGATTCAAGCGATGATGGACTACCTTACGGACTTCTGGATTGAAATCTACAGCAAAGTGGTGAAGGAAGTGAAAATAGACATTATCCACATCTGGGAGGATATGTCCGGCTGCCATGGCTCACTGATTTCTCCGAAAATGATCCGGGAGTTTATGCTGCCCAATTATCTGAAAATACGCCGGTTTGCAGATGACAACAATATACCGCTTCTGGCCCTGGATACGGATGGCGATTGTACCCAACTGGTGCCGCTGTTCCTGGAATCAGGCATCAATATCGTCATGCCCTTCGAAGTTGCAGCCGGAAGCAATATTGTGGATTACCGGCGCAAATACCCTCGTTTAAGCATTATGGGCGGCATTGACAAAAGGGAGCTGGCGAAGGAAAAAGAAGATATCGACAGGGAATTGGAGCGGATCCGCGAGGCCTTTCAATCCCCCGGATACTTTCCTGCCCTGGACCACCTCGTCCATCCCGAGATCTCCCTGGAGAATTTCAGGTACTTTGTAAAAAAGCTGAAAGAGCTCGTCGGCGCATAGCGTATTACAGCGAAGCAAACATTGATTTATCGGCATTCATGCGCCTTCCGGATAAATCCGTACGGCTGCCATGTTGAAATCCGTCAATCCCTTTCCGATATCCTCCTCGAAGCAGGGCCGCAAGGGATTGACGGTGAACCTGCCTGCAGAGAGCATTCTTTATTATCTCATACAGCGGTTCGTCGCCCCGGTGTGGAATAAAATCGGGCAAAGGAAGCTTTGAGGTTACTTTTGCCGGAATGTATTTGGGGTGATACCATTTATCTTTTTGAAGGCGGTATAGAAGTAGCTGCTGTTTAAAAAACCGGTCCTTTCAGCGATTTCATTGATGGACAGGGTTGTGGCTTTTAGCAGTTCCTTTGCCTTATTCATCCGGACTTCAAGGATAAAATCGGAGAGGGATTTATTTGTATTGCGTTTAAAAATGTGACGCAAATGCGAGGAGGACATGTTCAGCTTATCGGAAAGATTCTCCAGCGATAGATTTAAATCGCTATATTCCTCGTTGATTATTTTAATAGCGCTTTCTATAAGCTTATCATGTTTTTTATTCTTTTTTTCATTGATATTTTCGGCCAGGTCCTCAAAAAATTCATTGAAGATGTTGTTTATTTCTTCAATTGTTTCCGATTTTCCGACTTCAGTGATAAAAGTGCCGAATTTGAATCTTAAAGGAAAGTCATGGCTTTTTTCCAAGGTGTCCGATGTAATGCTTACAGACAGGGCCAGGCGTGTGATTGTCTGAATAAAAGTATTGTAGCTGTATCCTTTCAATGTAAGTATGATTTCATCATAATGCCTTTTTGCATCGTTTATCTTGCCAAGCATGATGGAATCCGAAAGCTGCTTTTCTTTGTTCTCCGGATAGATGAAATCAATATTTTTCATAGTTGAGCTGTCCTTTGTGTCCACTATACAGCCATGTCCCGCAAAAAACCTGTAATTTGATGCATCCAGGGCTTCGGAATAAAGCTGGTTTATATGCTCCGGTGATGAAGCTGCAGAGCTTGCGGCAGCGGAGCAGGAGAGTTCCAGATAATTTGATATACACTCCTGGACTTTTTTGACCGCCGGTTGTAAAAAACCAATATCATCTGCGGAAAATACCAGTAATACATGATCAGAATCAGTAACAACCGCTTCGCTGGTGCAATATTCTCCGAAGATCTCGGATGAGATATTTGCAATACTGTATTTCAAGAGATTTCTATCATTAAAGTTATACTTATTGCAAAATTCGCTGTACCTGTCGATCTTAAAGAGGATTACTCTTATATCTTTGCCCTCTTCCAATCTGACATCAAACTCGTTGAATTTTTTTCGAATCGTCACATACGGTAAAGAATCGGAGTCATTGAGAAGTCTTTTAAAAAAGTCCTGCTTGCACAGATAAAGGCTGTTCCTCATTTTGCTTTCAAGGCTTTTGAGCTGATCGTTGATATAGCTGTATGGCTTGAACAGCTTTCTCGATATGAACACCGAAGAGATGATCCCGATGATCAGGATTACCAAATACAATAGAATACTTAGCATTCTTAAATTGTTAAGGAATGAAACAATTGATGCATAAGGCGTTATTTTAACAAATATCCAATCCGGCTTATCGGATGAAACATAGGTTACAAATGCTCTTGTGCCGTTCAAATTTGTTATGAAGTAGCCCGAGGTTTCTTTTGAAGCAAGAATATTTCTGATAAAGCCATCCTTGGATTTGTTGCTCAAAAAAGGAAATGTGCTGTTGCTGGACATGACATACCCCTTTTTATTGATAATAATCGTTGTATTTTGAGGTGACTTATCCAGCAGATTGATGGTTTTATAGAGCCAATCGGAGGAAAAATTCAAGATGATTGCTCCGTCGAGGGTGTTTGACGAGTTGTTGTTGTCGGTGAGCATAAAGGTATAGACATTATTCCCGGAAGAGGCAAACTGTTCGGAAGCCCCGGTGATTCTTGAAATGGGAGATATATTGGTAAATGTATTGCTGCTGATATTTTTTAATATATTCTTATCAAAAAAATCTTTGACGTTTTCCACACCGGTGCCTTTATTTCTTATGGCGTAGGATATCTTACTTTGAGAAGAATTATATATATACACGGATTCTATATTTGTAGCCGCACTAACGTAATTATTGAGGCGGGTAAGCGAATCCAGAAGCTCCGGAGTGTTTTCACTGACATTATAAATAAGCTGATTTATGGAGGAATCAAAATACAACTGCTTTAGGACCGTATTGGCGGACTCCACCATGAAGTCGGCACTGTGGCTTATTTGGGAGAGATTGTCTCTGGAATAGGAATACAAAATGGACAAAACGAAATTATTGTAATTAAAAAAAAGCAGGACTGTGACCAGCGTTACTGTCAGTATCAAAAACAGGGCTATATAGGTCAAAATGTGATAATAGTAGTTTTTAGGGTTCTTTTTAACTTTTATCGGCATTCTTGGGAAGCCTCCGTAAAAGGTTTATAGCAAAAGTATAGCATTAAGAGCTTTCATTGTACAATACGGCGGATTATTCCGGTTAACCGGGTTCCAGGCTTTGCACCCAAAGGATTTGTAAATAAAAAACAAGGTTTGCAGTGATGAAAATACAACAAATAACCTCAAATCAAACTGAGCAAATCGTCAGTAAAAAAACGATTTGCCCGACTTCAAAGTATACACAGCTCCTTTGCGGATTCATAATAAGGGTGTGAAAACGGTGGGTCTGCGATACTATTTTACCAAATAATTTTATGATTTTCAGGAGTGTAACGATGACAATATCCGGAATTATCAAAAATAGCCGAAAAATAAAGAAAAGCAAATACAAAAAGGGTTTCATAGAGCTTACTATCATGTGTATACCGGCGCTGGCACTTGTGGCTATGTTTAATTATTTTCCCATGTTTGGTCTGCTAATCGCATTTAAAAACTATACTTTTTCAAAAGGAATTCTCGGAAGCCAATGGGTGGGCCTGAATAATTTCAAGTTCTTCTTTACTTCACCGGATTTGGTTAACATTACACGAAATACACTGCTGTTGAATTTAGGCCTTATCATTTTCTCCACCTTCGTATCCATTGTTTTAGCTCTCATGCTTTATGAAATTTCAAACCGGCTATTGATAAAGACCTATCAGACCATCATGTTTTTCCCGTATTTTTTATCCTGGGTTGTTATCGCTTACATCGGCTATGCATTCTTTAATGAATCTTACGGTATATTGAACAAAATCCTTGGAGCCGTTGGTATGAGTCCGGTCAGCTGGTACAGTGAATCCGGGTTATGGCCATTTATACTGATCATGGCCGGATCATGGAAATATATAGGCTACAATACTGTCATATACTATTCATCCTTAATGGCCATCGACAGCGAGTACTTTGAAGCGGCAACCATAGACGGAGCTTCGAAGCTCCGAACGATAATGCATATTTCTATTCCTTTCATTACTCCGGTGGTGATTATGCTCACATTATTATCTCTGGGCAGAATCTTTTACTCTGATTTCGGACTCTTCTGGTTTCTTCCGATGCAGTCCGGAATGCTTATTCCGGCAACGGATGTAATTGATACCTATGTTTTCAGATCTCTCCGGGTTATCGGGGATATCGGAATAGCCTCTGCGGTTAATTTCTACCAGTCCGTCATGGGCATGGCCACCATCCTGATTTTTAATTTCATCGTCCGAAAGGTAAACAGTGAAAGCTCGTTGTTTTAAATAAATCGAAGGGAGAGAAACATGATCGTATCCAAAAGAAATTCGACAGCGGCAAAGCTGCTGGTAAATGCTACATTTATTGTAGTTTGCGTCCTATGTATTATTCCTCTTTTGACGGTAATAACAATATCCATCAGCAGGGATAATTATTTAATCGCCCATGGCTACAGTATTCTGCCGCATCAAATAAATCTTCTTGCGTATAAGTATATCTTTTTGTATCCGAAGGGGCTTATAAAGGCATATGAGATATCGTTGGCCATTTCCTTTGCAGGTGGACTGTTCAGCCTGCTGGTTTCCTCTATGTTTGCGTATGCGGTGTCCAGAAAGGATTACAAGCCATGGAAGCTGTTTACGTTCATCATTTTATTTACCATGATGTTTAATGGAGGGATCGTATCAAATTATATCGTGGTCACAAATTACTATCATTTGCAGGATAACCTCCTGGCGCTTATCCTGCCGTACTCTGTAGTTCCCATGTACATATTGATTCTGAGGACCTTTTTCAGTTCAGTTCCTACTGCAATTATCGAATCTGCAAAAATTGACGGGGCAAATGAGTTTTATGCATTTTTCAAAATTGTGGTGCCTCTTTCGAAGGCTGCATTATCCACCGTGGGTTTGCTGATCCTATTGCTGTATTGGAACGATTGGTGGCTGGGGCTGCTTTATATTAATAAAAGTCAGTTATCGCCCATTCAGCTGATGCTTAACCATATGATGCAGAACATAGATTTTCTAAGAACAACCGCCATGGGGGCAAGTTCAACTATCAGCCTGAAGGATTTTCCAAGTGAATCCGCCAGAATGGCGATGTGTGTGGTTGCCGCAGGCCCCATGCTTTTCGTGTTCCCGTTCTTTCAGAAATATTTCGTAAAAGGTTTGACTGTCGGCTCTGTTAAGGGATGAACTTATTTCGGTAAAACCGGATTAAGAATATAATATAAAGTGGAGGAAAGATGATGAACAAAATTATGAAAATCATTTGTTTGCTGTTGGTTTTTGCAATGGCTTCAGTGTTTCTGCTGAGCGGGTGCGGGTCAACAGCTGCAAAGAATGAAACGGGTGCAAGTAGCAATACCACAGCCGCCGTATCAACCGCAGCCGGCACAACCGCGGCTCAGGAGACAAAACCATTGGACCCCGTCACTCTCCGTTGGATATTGCCGAAGATTCAAGCACAAAATGATCCCGGACCGGTTTTTGACGCGGCCAATAAAGTATTCAAGGAGAAACTCAATGCAACGGTTAAATTTGACCCCTTTGAATGGGCTGATTTTGAAAAGAAGATCAGCCTGTTGATAGCGGCGGGAGAAGAGGCTGACATCTTCTTCACAGCCAGCTGGATCAACAACTATTACCAGAATATCGCAAAGGACGGTCTGACGGATATTACAACAATGCTGGAGACTGTTACGCCTGCTTTGAAAGCTAAGTTTTCCGACGGCATCTGGGACGCCTTAAAGGTTAACGGCAAAATCTATGCAGTGCCTAACCAATCCGTGTGGGTACGCAGGCTGGGCTTTCAATTCCGCAAGGACCTGGTGGACAAATACAGCTTTGATTACCCGTCGGTTAAAAAGCTTGAGGATTTAGAGCCCTATCTCAAGACGATAAAAGGAAAAGAAGCGGATAGCTTCGCAATAGAAAATGTTAAGTCTCCCAATGGTTCATCCTTATATGAAAATGCCCAGAATTATTTCGGATGGAACACATTTGTATCCATGAAGACCCCGGGCGTCGGTCTGGATTTCGATACAAATCTAAAGGTTGTCAACCAGTTTGAAACGCAAACCTTCAAGGACTTTATAAAGATGGCACATGGCTGGTATTTGAATGGCTATACTCCGAAGGATTCAGGTACCCTTGTAGATCCAAGCCCCTACAGGCAAAGCGCTAAATATGCTGTAGTAAGCGAACCTGCCGCATACCCCGGGCAGGATGTGGTGTTCAGCAGCAGCCAGGCAGGAGGGACACAATATGTGCTCAACAGCACAATAGACGGGGATAGTGTGCTGTCCACCGCTTCAGTGGCATCAAATCTGAATTCCGTATGCAAAACATCGTCAAATCCGGAGAGGGCACTGATGGCACTTGAATTGATAAACACTGACAAGGAATTGTACAATACGCTTTGCTGGGGTCTTGAAGGTACAAATTACACCAAACAGGCCGACGGTACCATAGAACAAATGAAAAACGGGCAATATGAGGGCGTCTATAATTTCTTCCTTGGTGATATGCTGCAGACCTATGTGACAAAAGGACAGCCTCTGGATATGTATGACCAGATCAAAAAGCTGAATGATTCGGGCAAGCCTTCCGCATTCATTGGCTTCAATTTCATTTCGGACCCTGTAAAAGCACAGATAGCCCAGTGCTCGGCGGTTACCGACCAGTTCCTTGCAGGACTTTGCACAGGGTATCTTGATCCCGACAAATATTATACGCAATTCATGACCAAGCTGAAGGCAGCAGGAGCCGATGCCATAATAGCGGAAATGCAAAAACAGGTGGATGAATGGGCAAAAACAAAATGAGCCGGGCGTGACTTGAAATTATAGTTTCAATTAATGATTAGTGCGTTGTTCAATGCAAGGGGGCATACATGCAGACAGCCCCCTTGCATTCACACTGCACATGCTCACTACATCACGATACATTCAATTTGAGGCATAATTTAAACTGACTAACTCAAATTTTATAAATCGGAGGTATACTGTATGAAAAAGTTTGCAGAAAGCAAGTTTTTCGCTTATCTTGTGAGTGCGGTTTTAGTATTAATATCGGTATTTTCTCTTACAACGCCTATAATGGCGGCTTCCACACCAAGTATAATATCTACTGTTTATACGACAAGTGATATTGTCGTTGCGGATTATATCGTCACGGATTCTCCCTATAATGCAGACAGCAGCGGCGTTAATGATTCGACAAGTGCTATACAAAATGCAATAAACGATTGCTACAGCAACGGAGGAGGCACAGTATGGCTCCCGGTCGGAACATATAAAGTTACCGGCGCAATAGAAGTAAAGCCCTATGTGACTGTACGCGGCGACTGGAGAGATCCTGACAGCGGAAGCGGCAGCTTTGGAACTGTGATTAGCGCGCAAGTATCCACCGGTTTGGGTGGCAGTAATGTCTTTAAAGTAAGTGGAGATGCTGCTTTATATGGTTTGACCATTTATTATCCTAATCAGAATGCATCGAATCCTGTTGCTTATAATGCCACAATTGCTATAGCTGCCGGGGCTAACGGTGCTAATTGGGATGATTATCTAATTAAGAATGTAACGCTTCTGAACTCATACATGGGTATCGCCGGATCTTACCCGGATGCCAATCAGGAGCACCAGACCATGCAGTTGGTTAATGTTAAGGGAACTTGCCTTTACCGCGGTGTATTGGTTTATAATGCTTCAAATGTTGACCAGTTCAACGGTATAAATATCAGCAATACATACTGGGCAAATGCGGGAGCGACCTACAATGCACCTGCGATTGCAACACTTAATGCATATACACAAGCAAATTTATATGCATATGAATTTTCAGGACTCGAATTTGACCAGTTTATAAACTTGAAGTGCAGTAATGCAAACGTTGGAGTTCATTTATACAATTGCGTCGGAAGAGCTACCAACTCACTAACTTTCTCCTATTGCAGCTTTACTAACTGCACCACCGGTGTTCTGATAGAGAATGGAACGGGTGCAAACGGTTCGATGGGGAATGGTTTTATTCGTTGTACCATCAGCGGCAGTACCAATTCGGTAAAAGATAATTCCGGCACTCATGTCCTGTTTACAGACTGCACACTGACGGGCGCAACAAGCGGTTCGAACATCATGACGGCAAACCCGGGTACTTCCCCAGCAAGTTATTCCACTCCGGCTGTTCCTAAAGTAACACGTTCGGTACTGTACGATGCAGTTGCGACTTATGGTGCTTCACGTACAGCAGCCGGAACAGTTGCTGCTGTGGATGCTACAGCTGCAATTCAGAATGCATTAACAGCGGCAGGGAATGCCGGAGGCGGTGTGGTATACCTGAGGGCCGGCTGGTATAAAATAAGCTCGCACCTTACTGTTCCTGCTAATGTTGAATTAAGGGGCGCTTCACCGGCGGCAAGGGATAACGTTAACTCTAGCGCCGGCACAGTACTGATTTGCTATGAAGGGCAGGGTACATCCACTCCGGATACAGCAACAGCGGCAGTGACACTCAATGGCAACAATGCAGGAATAAGCAATATAAGATTCTTCTATCCGAACAATCCTATTACAAATGCATATCCATATTCAATCCGCGGGAATGGAGCAAATTTATATGCAGTAAATATCGGTTTGGTACAAGCTTACAGCGGTATAGATTTTCAGACATATACCTGTAACGGACACTATGTCGGCAATATACAGGGGACAATAAAAATGAAGGCTGTGGCAGTCGGAGCAAGCACTTCAGGGTATATTGACACAGTATCGACAGACCATTGTATGTCTTTACGCAATGCACTTGTAACCGCATACAACGCATTGATTGATACGAATGGTGTAGTACTTCCTGCAATGCAAGCAAATCACACTATCGTAGATATAAAAGGTTCGTCCAACGAGCAGCTTATGAACATCTTCAGCTATGGATGCAAATATGGGGTAAATGTTGGAGCAAGTACGGGCACTGTCAATGTTATTAATCTAGCTGTTGACGGTACATCTCAGACTCAAGGTTCCTATGCTTTGAAAGCATCTGCGGGTACAGTAAAAGTAATGGGTATTGAGAGAAGTGTAAATGTTGGCAGTGGGAATACGTCATGCAGCGGAGCAGTGACTGTGTATAATGACAGAAATTTTATTGCCCCTCTTGGGTCTACAACCTGGAGCTGTTATTATCAACAGGCCGCAGCTACTAATTATAATATTATTAATAACAGCACGGGCAAAGTATTAGATGCTTATCAGGTTACTAACGGCAATCCTCCTTATATGTATACTAACTATAACAATGCAAGCGCAGTATGGGCGTTGGTCAGTGTCAGCGGGGGGTATAACATTGTAAATCAGCTCAGCGGATTAGTGCTGGACGCATACCAGAAAACTAATGGACAGACCCCTTATATGTGGGCTAACCAAGGTAACGCAAGTGCAGTTTGGTCTTTGGCCAGTGTCAGCGGGGGCTATAATATAGTAAATAACAGTACTGGCCAGGTGCTGGATGCATACCAGAAAACTGATAATCAAAATCCATATATGTGGCTTAACCAGGGCAACGCAAGCGCAGTATGGACATTAACTGCAGTTCAATAAATACTAATGAAGCTAATTAAAATTGAATTATCATACCTTATAATAATAGGGTAAGTGTTAATTCAACTGCCATCCTTAAAAGACAGCTTTACTTAAACACTGTGAAGCTGTTTTTCATAGAAAACCTAGCAAAACAAGCCGGCATTGAACACTGCCGGCTTGTTTTATGAGAATAAGTCAAGCTAAAAGGTATGGAAGAATTGCTGCGATAATCGGCGGATACTCCAGCTTAGGGGTTTTCCTGCAGAGGTACTTCATAGAAGGTATCACTACAGCGGAACGTGCAACCGTATTTGCGCATTACGCCACTCGAACGTGGTACTCGGAGGAATACCCAAAATACTGTCGCACGTACACCGCAGCCATATTTATGTCATCGGGGCACCTTGCATTCAAAAGTTCCGGAAACAGGGCCGTATTTTTTCCGTTCGCCATTCGGGAATCTGATTGACAGGCAGGGAATTCTCTTTCCCGCCTCAATATTCAGCCTTAGGGAATAACTTGCACCCAAGCTTTTATCAAACAATATATCCGCAAGCACTGTGCCCTCGCTTGTTTTTACCGGCCAATTCCGGGCTTCAACACCCTTCCAGTTTTCAGGCAGCCTCGGAACGATGCTGACCTCTTCCGAGAATCTGTCATCCACGCCAAGCATCATCCTCGCCAGCTTCATTGGCTCCGCCACATTCACAAGGTTCAGCTTCCCACAGCCGATATCCCGCCCGCCTGAGTAATCCGGCGAGAAATTTCTTTCTGTAAACCAAAAGGCAGAGGCCGGATTATCGAAATCGATTTCGGCCGAATCCGCGGACAGCGCCTTGATGAACTCCACGCTTGGACTGCCTCCCATATACGTTGATGCGGTTATCCAGTTAAGCACCCTGTCCAATAATTGAGTTTTACCAAGCAGTATCATCGTTTGAGCGGCATAGCAATCACAATAGGAAAGCCATGAGGCATATCCCGGCAGGGGATGAGTTTCATCATAATCTACAAAGGTGCACATACCATATTTTTCAAACTGCTCTTTCCTTAAAGGATATTTTTTGTAGATCTTATCCAGTGTCGCTGACATCTGTGAAGCACCCGGCCACATATCGGCAACAGGCTCCAATCCTTCTGCATCGGCATATGAGCTTCCCACACCGTTAATGGACGCGGTAGCCCGGGTAAGCGGAAAATTCAATGCGGCATTATCAGGCTTCAAGGTCTGTGGATCGATGCTCCAATACCAGGAGCCATCCTCGGGATTTACAAGAAGTTCGAGCATGTGCTCCAGCAAGTCTGCAGCTTTCCTCCGCCAAACTCCGGCTTCAGCAGATTTGCCCCGCTCTTCCTCCACTTCGGCAAATGCCAGTAATGCCTGCCTTACAAGATTGTTTTGCACGATATTATACCAGGAGCCCTCTACACCCCATCCTCCTCCGAATTCCCCCGTCCCGGAAATCAAATGCTCTTCCTCCAGTTTTTTTGCAATATACGCTATCGGGGAGTCCCCGCCTGAGAGAAGGCCGTATATCTTCCCTTTCAAAGGGTATTCTTGCGGAAGCCGCTGCCACAGCCTGACCATGCCCACAACAATATTTGCAGTTCCATCCATTTCATACCCCCATGCCTTTTCCCACCCCTGGAATTTCTCGGGGTAAGTATAAAAACCCTCGGGATTCCGTGACACGTACATGGTAAGATACTCCGCAACAACGCAGGCTTCCTCGGTATGTCCCCACAATGCCAGTTCCCGAAGGAATGCACCGCAGTCCCTGGTCCAGCAGGTGTCATCCCATGGGTGCCCCGGTATGGAGGCCTTTACAAAGCCTCTGGGGAATTGGGCGCTGTCTTTGGCTACCAGATTGTTCTCCAGAGCGCCTTTTATCGACTCCTCCATCTCTCTGGAAAACAATTCTGCGGATTGGCTTCCATAAAAGGCTATGCTTCCGGCATCGCCGGTCTTAAATCTGAAATTCTTCATGGCTGAATATCCTCCGATAATTTAAGAGCACCGGAAATAGTATTTCCGGTTTTTACGCAAATAAAATTTTTTTTAGTACTCTTAAATTATAAAACAGGAAGGGGATGCTATTGAATGTCTATACTGTTCAATCACCTGTCTGAAATAATCATTGGCGCGGGAAAGGCTTTTTCCGTCCAACTCATTCATCCTCGTTTACAGCGCCATCTTCCCGCCTGTCCCGATTTTCCTTAACATCAAATGCGGCCCATGATATAATAAAACCCAAGAGGTACGCTTGATTATGGCATCCATGAACCTTATTGGGGATAATAATATGCCTCTGCAGCTTGATTGCGGAGAGTTTTTCCTGCAGCTTTATCAGATAGGGGTCGTCCCCGGCGACAGTCCTTTTCAGATAGGCTCCCATGATCATGCCTTCTTTGAGCTCCATTATATTGACGGGGGAGAAGGGATAAATACCCTTGACAATGAAGAGGAAATAAAATTCCGGTTCGGGACCATCTACCTGGCAAAGCCCGGCGAGAAGCACGCACAGATTTCGCTGCCGTCCCACCCCCTTATTATCTATTATATCGGTTTTGACATCCTGCCGAAGGAATCCTCCGTCCGCCAGGCTGCAGAAATCAGAGAACGGCTGCTCGGCCTGCCCTCGGTAAGCAGCCGGTCCTTTTACCTGAAACCGGTATTTTTAAGCATCATCAATGAATATGCAGCTACCATGTATGGCAGGGAAATGCTCATCAAAGGGTATATGCTCCAGCTCCTGACCTCCCTCATCCGTTCCTGCCGGAGCTTTTACTCCATCAACGCTCTAAATAGACATTCCGCACACTATAGGAGCATTCAGGACAGCATTCAATTTATCTATAGAAATCTGGAAAAGAAAATCACGATTGAAGAGCTTGCCGGAGCTGCAAAAATGAGCAGCAGCAACTTCCGCAGGCTGTTTAAAAGCATTACGAAAAAAACGGTTTTTGACTTTATTACCGAAAGCAAGATGGATTTGGCCATGGAATTGCTGCTTACCCGCTGCCAGGTGAAAACTGTAGCATACCAACTGGGCTATGGGTCTCCGGAAAATTTCAGCAAGGTATTCAAAAAGACCTTTGGCTACAGCCCCACCCAAATTTTCTAGCTTCTGCACCCAAGGAAATTCCTGGTACAAAAGCAAATGCTTGCGGAATCGAATCATCTGTCCGAGGCCAATATGCAGCGGACGAAGTTTTATAAGGAGGATTTCGGGATGTTTAAAAAAGGTGTGATTACGGATGAAATATCCCAGGACTTTCAGACGGCTGTGGAGCTGGCTGCCAGATACCGCCTGGATGCGGTGGAAATCCGCTCGGTCTGGGAAAAAGGACCCCATGAACTGGAGAAAGGGGATATCGAACGCATCAAAAGTATGGCGAAGTCTGCAGGCTTGACCGTACCGGCCATAAGCGCACCCTTCTTCAAGTGCGACATCGATGATCCCAATGCCATCAAAAGCCATATCGCCATTCTTCGTAAATCCATCCGGCTGGCACAAGCACTGGATGCCGGCCTCATAAGAGGCTTTACCTTCTGGAGCAAAGGCAGCTTTGAGGAAAATCTGGATAAAATCGTGTCAAGGTTTGAGGAACCGCTGAAGATCCTTGAAAGGGAAGATATGACCCTTGCCCTGGAATTTGACCCCAATGTCTTTGCCGCCAACGCGGACAAACTGGTAAAGGTTATCCGGAAGATCGATTCCCCACGGGTCAGGGCCTTGTGGGATCCGGGAAACGATATTTACGAACCGGAAGGGGAAACGCCTTATCCGGACGGGTACGAAATCATCAAGCCATATATGGTCCATATGCATTTGAAGGACGCCAGAAGGCTCGAAGATGGAAAGGTTGACGGCATGCCCATAGGCGAAGGGCAGGTTGATTACAGGGGACAATTCCGGCGATTGCTTGAAGACGGCTATACCGGCTGTGTAATGCTTGAAACCCACTACCGCCCAAAGCACGGCATCAGTGAGGAACTGCTGGCACTTCCCAAAGGCTCCGCCTTTTCCTATCTGGGGTATGAAGCCACGGAAGAATGCCTTATAAAATGGAACGCGCTTCTGGACGATGTTGCTTCCTCCTTGCGGAAGGAATAGAAAAATAAGAAAAATCATCACCAAATGGCCATAGAATATCACCTTTTCCCCGATGATGAATGCCTGAATAACCTTGCGGCAATAGAGGGCTGGAAAGCCCTCTACTGCCTGTTTATAGTGTTTTGCTCATTTTACGGAGAATATGGATGGTCAATGACACTGTTTATCCATTGGACTATGCAGGCTACTTCCGCAGGCTACTTTCGCTGTCTACTACCAAACGGGCAGGCGTCAATCCTTGGGATACAGCTTCAATCTCCAAGACCCCTTTCCCTTCCGCAGTTTTTACCACAGCCATACACCTGCCTTTATAAGCCTTACAGCAATGTGACCTGTAGCTCTCGCTGCTGGTCATGTCTGCCGAAACTACCCCAAAAAGGCTCGCGCCTCCGTTGACGCTTACAGCCACCCTATTGGATGCATCCGGAACGATAATGCCTTTTTCGTCGGTGATACTGATATAAATCGATATAAAGTTCTTTCCTTCCGCGCCGAGAGGTTCGCTCTCACATTCCAGTTTTATTGCCGAAGCCTGGCCGGCAGTTACCAGTATGCTTTCACTCACCTTAACCCCGTGATTATACCCTACGGCGCTTAAAGCCCCCGGTTCATAATCCACCTCACGCTCCAGTGCATAGGGATTGGCCGGATCCTTTTCCAGCATACCCAGAGAGCTTCCGTTAAGAAATAGCTCTACTTTTTCGCAGTTGGTAAAGCAATACACTGTTTTTCTATCTCCTTTATTCCAATTCCAATGCAGATGGGATTGGAAATAAGTATAGGACTTTTTATCTTCCCTGATTTCCGGTTTAATTGCCAGCTGAACCATAGGTTCTTTTCCCCAGATGCTTTTTCGATAGAAATATTCGCCTCCGGGGGTGTCGATGATATCAACCAGGCCGAAGGCCCACCCGTGGCGCAGTATTTTGCGGCCTGTGCCGTCGCTGCTGTTTGAAAGGGCCGATATGTCGAAAGTAAAGCCAAGTCCGGAATCCTCTCCAAGGACGTCGGCGCCTTCGCCCAGGTAATCATAGCCGACCCAGAGGAATTGCCCGATAACATACGGCCTCTCACAGATAGCTTTCCAGTGCTCCGGCTCATATTCGGTTTCAGAACCCAGCAGGACCTGTCCGGGATGCGCGGCATGGAGCCTGCTATACCATTCATCCCCCTCTCTGCTGTTCACATAGTTGTACCCTGCTATATCTACCTGGCCCATGATATCTTCACGAAGCCGAAGCAGATGGTTGCCCTCGGCACACACAGTCACAGGCCTTGTAGTATCTTCCTCTTTGCATATTTTTATAAGCTTGTTCAACACTTCCACACCTTCGTGAAAGTAGAGCTCCGGTATTTCATTGCCCATACTCCACATAATTACGCACGGATGATTTCTATCCCTCTGAACCATTGCGCGCAGATCGGTCTCATGCCACTGCTGGAAATACAGATAGTATCCGTAGGTGTTTTTTCCATAGGGCTTTTCCAGGAGTTTCCGGTCCCAGCCCTGCTGCCACTCGTCAAAAGCCTCATCCATGACCATCATGCCCATATAATCGCATACATGGTAGAACTCCGCAGGAAACGGATGGTGGGAGGTGCGTATTGCGTTACAGCCGGCTGCCTTAAGCATCGACAGCTTTTTCACCCAGGCTTCCACCGGTACGGCGCCGCCAAAGATACCGGCGTCCTGATGCAGGCATACGCCTTTGATCTTTATGCTTTTTTTATTTAAAGAAAATCCGTTGTCTTCGTCAAATGAAACGGTTCTTATGCCAAGCGGCGTGAGTATATCGTCCGCCAGGACTCCGTCGATGAAAAGCTTTGTATGAATAGAATACATCGTGGGACTTTCAGGACTCCATATTTCCGGCTTTGCTACTTTCACCGTCTGTTTGAAAACATGTCTGCTGAAAGCCGGTATGACGGCTGTATCCTGTATTTCACCGGCAATATTGCCCCCTTTGCCGACAATGGAAGTAACCAGGGTGCACTTCTTTTCAATCTCATTGTTCAACGCCATGTTTCCCTGCCATGAAAACGCATTCCACAGGGTTTCCGGATAGCGGTCGGCACGTATTTTTGTACAAATTGATATCTCGGCTTCTTCGCCGGACAGATTCATGGTTTCCGCCGTTACGCCCCATTGTTCAACATGCAAGGGATAGGTGGAGACCAGCCAGACATTCCGGAACAGACCCGCTCCGGTGTAGGATCTTCCGAAAGGCTGCAGGGTGCAGTCCGCCTTAACGGCAATGACATTGCTGGCCGGTTCGCCAAAATTGACAAAAGGCGTGATATCATACCAGAAAGGCGTATACGCATAAGGATGCAAGCCCAGAAACCTGCCGTTGACCCACACCTGGCTGTTCATGGATACACCGTCGAACAGCAGGAACAGCTTGTTCTGCCGCTCCTCCGCCGATAGGCTGAAATGCTTCCGGTACCATAGGACCCCGGATTGAACGTATCCATTGGCAGGATGCTCTTCGGAGAATCCCGCTTCCACCGAATAATCGTGGGGAATGGCAAGAGAGCGCCAGTGGGAATCATCAAACTCAGCTTCTGCCGCTGCTGCATCTCCGGCATGAAAACGCCAATCCCCGTCCAATTGCATAATTTTGCGGGCTTGCGTACTATTTATGTTTCTGTCGATATGGGATAGTATCTCGCTGTATAGGTTTTCCTTCATTTCTCTTCTCCTTTTGCATCCGGGAACGTATCCTTTTTTCCCTTGCTTCGCCTATTACAATTATAAAACATGGGGACAGCCTTGAAAATAGTATTTATGTTGAATCCCTTGGGGTAATTCATCATTCCGCTGGCGATGTAGAGGGACTCCATTTCATTCTCCTGCTGCTGCCGTGAGGAACGTAATTTTACAAGCATATATCATTGGCTTAAACACCCTCCCATAAAATTCAGCCTGCAATAAGATTCTATGATATAATAAACTGGCAGCGTCAAATAGAAAACATATGAAATGGATTGGTTTATATTTATACGTTCCAGGAAGTGGCTAAAAATATTAAAAGAGATCCCCTGTCGGATTTTATCAGTGAGATGACCTTCATTCCCCACGCCTTCGGCTACCAGTGCAATAACCCTGAAGCCGTTTGCAGCGATAGGATCACAGGGGATTTCGAGCTCATTTCTATCGTGGGCGGAGAGAGCAACATTACCATCGACAATATCCTGTACACCTGCTCCGCCGGCGACGCCGTGCTGATCCCGCCATTTACCATGCATAAGATTCAGACGCCCCCCTCCAATCCCCATGAAAATTACTGGATCCATTTTGACCTTTATCCCTTTCACCTGCAAAAGAATTTTATTGCAGCCATGCTGGGCGATGCCGGAAACAGGCTGCATCCAAGTCTGTCCACCGGATTGCTGTCCCTTTACCGGCTGCTTAAAAACGAGCTGGAATCGGAAAAACCGGGAAGAATGCGTTTCGTAAGTACGGTTTTAGTGCAGATCATCATCGAAATGCTAAGGCATAAGAACAGCCCCATGCTTACGGAAGGCGCAATCCCTGCCGCACACTCCCCCGAAGGGGATGTTGTCCGTAAAGGCCTTGATTTCATCCAAAACAACCTGTTCAATAAAATAGGCCCGGCGGACATTGCAGGACATCTTCACATCAGTGAATCCTATTTGTTCAAATCCTTTTCCGTCATCCTTCAAATGCCGCCGAATCAACTCATCCAACTGGCTAAAATCAAAAAGGCGGAGCTGCTGCTGAAAAGCACTCAGTATACCATTAAGGAAATAGCGGAAATGCTTGCCTTTTCCTCTCCCTTCTACTTCAGCAATGTTTATAAAAAGTACTATAGGGTCTCTCCACGTGAATACATGCATATGCTCAATACCTCCGTACTCTGATGCAGCTTGCCTGACGGCAGCCTTTGCGCTTCAGGTACCGGCTTCGGCATAAATATCGTTGAGTAGAGTATTTTATATGTTTATTATAGCCTACGGCATTTTCCTTGGTTGAAACCCCATATATAATTGGAATATATGGGGTTTCACTTGCATTCTAATAAAATTCTTACTTTATCGGGAGGTACATTTATGGGCATTGATTTTAAACCTGAACGCTGGGACGAAATACGAAAAACTTACGGTTTGTGGTGGAAGGGCGAGCTTGACAGGCCTGTCATTCCGGTGATACTTGAGGGAAAGGATCCGGGAAGAGACGAACCGGCCGCGCCTTTACTCAGTCAAGCCACCTGCGACGATTTATCGGTTTCAGCAAAAGCTATCGTGGACAGGATCGACTATGAATTGTCGAAGTATACATATATAGGAGATGCATATCCGTTTTTCAACCTGGATTGCTTCGGACCCGGTGTTGTTGCAGCGTTTCTCGGCGCGCAGCTTGACAATTCCTCCGGCCGTGTTTGGTTCCATCCCAAGGAACTGCTGCCCATCAAGGAATTGCATTTCGAGTATTCACCCGATAACGTCTGGCTGCTCCGCATCAAGGAAATTTGCGCCGAGGCCATGAAACGCTGGCAGGGCCAGGTTCTGATGGGCATGCCCGACCTGGGCGGGTCCATGGATATTCTGCAGACCTTCCGGCCCGGAGACGGCCTGATTCTGGATTTATATGACTACCCGGAAGAAGTGGAAAGGCTTACATGGGAGCTTCATGATTTATGGCACAGGTATTATTCGGAAATCAACGAGGTGCTCCAGCCTGCGAACCCCGGCTATTCAAGCTGGTGCCAGATATACAGCGATGAGCCGTCTTATGTGCTGCAAAGCGATTTCAGTTATATGATCGGACCGGATATGTTTAAGGAATTTATAAAACCGGAGCTTGAAGCCACCTGCAAAAGACTGCCGTATACCATCTATCACCTGGATGGCGTGGGACAGCTGAACCATCTGGATTATCTGCTTGAGATCAAGGAACTGGACGCCGTGCAGTGGGTACCCGGAGACGGAAAACCGGATCAGTGCCATTGGCCGGAGGTCTACCGGAAAATAGCCGGAGCCGGAAAGGGAATACAGCTTTATAACGGCTTTGACTGTATTGATACCGTTGCAGCGCAGACCGGGAAATATAAAGGAATTGACCATCTGGCAATGCGAGGAAATATCTCCCAGAAAGCAGAGTTCAAGAGCAGGCTGCAGAAATATGGCATAGGTGTATAGTCCTAGTCCGCGTAGGACTTTCTGCCTATTATTTTACTTATTTTGAGATATACTGGGAAATAGCGTTGTAAAGCACGGATTTGTGTGGTAAGATTATGAAGTATTCGGCAGTATGAGGTCATATACTCACAAAGGATGAGGTCAAAATAGAAGGATATTACTATTACTTTATTAATATCCGGTTTTTTAAAGCAAAATGGCTTGTAATTCATTTTGAGTAAAGGAGGATATGTATATGAGAAAATGGAATAAGTTTATTCCCATCGCTCTTCAGGTTGCAACTCTTCTATGCCTTGTACTGGCTGGTATGGCAGGATTTAAGTGGGGCTGGTAAGATTAAGAAAATATTTTGACGCCAATGAAAAATAGTCTTCGGACTATTTTTTTTTTGAATTCTTTTATTCCTGTAAATTTAACATATATCGACTTGTAAAGAAGGATTCTTCAGGTTTATATAGAATATATCTGTATACTATACAAAGGATTAGCAGAATGAATAAGATACTTTTACGCAAACTGGGGAATGTATACATATTCATAATGGGATTTAGTATCATTCCATTACTTTATTTTGGCGCCAACACCATCCTTATGAATTCCGCCAAACTGCATCCTATCCCGGAAATCCTCTTCTGGATCGCATTGGAGGTTGTTGCGGATATTAAGCCTTTCAGGGTAATGTTTAAAGTAAAGATGGACATGACCATTTCCTTTGCCGTCCAGCTTTCTGCAGTTATTCTTCTGGGTACGGAGCAAGCCGTCTTTACGATCATTATTGCGACATTGATCGTTGAGATTCTGGTGAAAAAGCCCTGGTCAAGAGTTTTATTCAATGTGGGACAATATGGTCTATCTCTGTTTGCCACCGGTCTTGTATTCCACCTGTTAAAGCTTTCTGCTCAGAACGTGCCCTTTGACATTATCTTGGACATGCCCGCAATTCTGGTAGCCGTGGCCGTATATTTCCTGGCCAATACCTTTTTTATATCGGCAGTCATTTCACTGACAACAGGTACCCGGTTCTTTGAAATTTTTCTCAACGATTTTTTTGTCATCGTAAGTTATTCTTACTGCCTGGCGCCTATCAGCATGGCAGTCGCATTGTTATATAAGCATGATCAGCCTTACATCATACTCATCATGATCCCGCCTATATTAATGGCAGACCAGTCTTTACGCAGGTATTACAGTCTCCACCGCGAAGCCCAGGAGACCTTAAAGCTTCTGGCAACTACGCTGGACGAAAGAGACAAGTATACCTTTTCCCATTCCATGAATGTCGCTGAATATTCCAGAAAAATAGCCGTGCAATTAGGTCTGGACCAGGGAGAGGTCAGTGACATCGAACTGGCCGGAAACGTACATGACCTTGGCAAGGTAGGCATCGAAGACAGCATACTGAATAAAAACGGAAAGCTTACCGATGCGGAGTATGACATCATTAAGAAGCATCCCACCACGGCCTATCGTCTGTTGAATAACCTGAGACCTTATAAAAAATGCGCCGAATATGTGCTGCATCACCATGAGCGTTTTGACGGCAGGGGTTATCCCGACAAAATCGCCGGCCAGAGCATCTCTCTGGGCGCCAGGATTCTGGCGGTAGCCGACAGCTATGATGCAATGACCACCGACCGTCCATACCGCGAAGCTTTATCCCAGATATCGGCGGTATATGAAATGAAGCTGTGTGCCGGTACGCAATTTGACCCCAGGGTTGTAGAGGCGTTTATAACAGTTCTTAAAAATGATTATGGGTATGTAGAGGTATAAATATTTATGTTCATTCTCTATGCCGTTATAATTGGTTTGATCCTTGGCTTTGCCGCAAAAGGAAAGCTGAAATATCTCGCTCTCCGCCCGCTATACTGGAAAGGACTGGCATTGTTTGCCTTTGCAGTTCAGCTGGTTGTTTTTTCAAATTTATCTTTCGTTGAGACCTTGCCCGATATTCTTATCATCGTAGCCCATTACGCATCCTATATCTGCCTGCTGGTCTTTGTTGCAAGGAATTGTAAAAATTGGGGCATAACCCTGGTGGGTGTTGGAATCATGCTTAACTCCCTAGTGATTTTCTTAAATGGCGGGCATATGCCCACCCTTGTGCAAAACTTTAAAAACACCGCTGTCGGGAAGTCTGCCGACATACTGAATCAGGGAGAAACCGTGCACAATTCTGCAAAGATGACGGCTGACACTCTGCTTCCCTGGCTCGGGGATATTTTTTACCTGCCCTCGTGGGTTCCCTTGTCCAATGTTTTCAGCATCGGCGACATCCTTATCGCCATCGGCATATGCATTTATATCCTCCTCAACATGCAGCCGGCAAAACCCGCAAAAGGCTGAAATTGTCTGAAAGTGCAAATTCTATGGATAAATTGTTCCTAAATTGTTTAATTTTAAATTTTAAAACCCCTTGTCGCATACGTATAATACGTATATAATAAACAGTATAAGGATGGGATATGAAATGAAGGGAAAGGATCTGGTAAGGCTGCTGTAGCAAAATGGCTGGAAGATAGACAGAATAAGCGGAAGCCATCATGTTATGAAAAAAGATAGCCAAACCGAAATAATCCCTGTACATAACGCCGATCTCCCAACCGGATTACTAAATGCAATATTAAAGCGAACAGGGCTAAAATAGCCTTTGCTTGCACATATTATTGATAGGAGTGATTTGCTATGTTGACAATTTATCCGGCCATCTTCCATGAAGAAAGCGGGGCATTCTGGGTTGAGTTCCCCGATCTTGAGGGATGCCAAACCTATGGAAATACATTGCAGGAAACATTAATTTTAGCTCAGGAAGCATTAGGACTTTACCTTGTGTCATTAGAGGAAAGCAAAGCTGCTATACCGGCGGCAACAGACATTAAACAAATTACTGCTCCGGAGAATTCTTTTATAAGCCTTGTGTCCTGTGATGTTGACAACTACAGGCGCAGAACCAGGGCAGTAAAGAAAACCCTTTCCATTCCTGAATGGCTAAACGAGGAAGCAGAAAAAAGACATATTAATTTTTCCTCCGTCCTCCAAAATGCGCTTAAACAGGAGTTAGCAAAATAATACTATACAAATATGTAAAAACAAGGCCTCAGGTAATTTTATTTTACGCATGAGGCCTTGTTCACTTGAAAACATCCTTATTTACCGCTCATAATAGGTGTATCCTCTGAGGCCGTAATCGTAGGCCTGCATGATTTCACGCCTCTCGCTTGCACTGATAAGGCCGTCGCGAATTGCTTCCTCAGCCGTTGCACGGAACCGCACCAGCATGTCCTTCGGGTCAAACTCAACATAGGACAGGACATCGCTTACGCTGTCCCCGTGAATTTCCTTCACCAGGTCATAGTTGCCGTCGGCATTGATCCTCACACTGACCACATTCGTGTCTCCAAACAGGTTATGGAGGTCGCCCAGGGTCTCCTGGTAAGCGCCTACCAGGAAAATGCCCAGATAATAGTTATCACCGTTTTTCATTTCATGCAGCGGCAAGGTGGTGCGGACATCGTGAAGGTCAATAAACCTGTCTATTTTACCGTCGCAGTCACAGGTAATATCCGCTATAACGGCATTCCGCTTGGGCAATTCCAGCAAACGGTGGACCGGCATAATGGGGAATAACTGGTCGATGGCCCAGCTGTCCGGAATGGATTGGAATACCGAGAAGTTGCAGTAGTAAATGTCTGCGATTGCACTCTCAATGTCCTCCAGATCAGGCAGGGCATGCTTCAGCTTCTTCTTTTCCTTGGCGATCTGGCTGATGGTATTCCAGAAAATCTTTTCCGACAGCGACCGCTCACGAAGGCTGATCCTTCCGTGCTTGAACATGTCCCGGATTTCATCCCGGTAATAGAGGGCGTCATTGTAGCACTCCTGAATATTCTTTAAGTTCAGATTCCTGTTGACGTCATACAGGTTCTTGATCTGCTCTGAGGCAGACTCGTCAATTTTATCCGGTATATCATACTCCTCAAATCTTTCCACATCCAATACATTAAACAGCAAGACAGAGTAGTAGGCAACGGTTGTACGTCCCGACTCGGTAACGATAATGGGGTGAGGCACATTGCTGGAGTCCAATATGGACATGACAGCTTCCACAATATCGGTGCAATACTCTTCTACCGTATAGTTACGGCTGTTGGTGTAATTGGTATTGGAACCGTCATAGTCAACCGCAAGTCCTCCGCCCAGGTCAAGATATCCCATGGGGGCGCCTTCCCTCACCAGCTCTGCATAAACCCGCGCCGCTTCCAGCACCGCTGAGCGGATATCACGGATATTGGGTATCTGCGAACCAAGATGATAATGAAGCAGCTTCAGGGAGTCCAGCATTTTTTTCTCTTTCAGCGTATCCACCATAGAAATCAGTTGGGACACGTTCAAGCCAAAGATGCTGCGGTCGCCGCCGGATTCCGTCCAATGGCCGCTTGCCTTGGCGGAAAGCTTTATGCGGATGCCGATATTGGGCTTGATTCCCAGCGCCTTTGAACGCTCAAGGATAATATCCAGCTCTCCCGGAATCTCTATGACAAAAAAGCACTTGAAGCCCATTTTCACGGCATATAGGCCTAAATCAATAAATTCTTCATCCTTATAGCCATTGCAGATAAGACAGGCCTCCTTATCCTTCATAAGGGAAAGCGCTGCAACCAGCTCTGCTTTGCTGCCTACCTCCAGTCCATGGTGGTAGCGCTGGCCGAATTTGGTCACTTCCTCCACCACCTGCTGCTGCTGATTAACCTTAATGGGGTAAACGCCACGGTACTCTCCCTGGTAATTCAGCTTTTTCATAGCATCATTAAAGGAGTTGTTCAAAAATGAAATCTGCGAGTCCAGCAGGTTTTCAAAGCGAAGCAATACGGGCATGTCCAGCCCGCGCTCGCGAACGCCCGTAATAATATCCATCAGGCTTATTGCAGCAGAATCATTATCCTTATAGGGGTTTACCATCACTTCTCCCTTGTCGGAGATTGAAAAATACCCGGCACCCCAGTTTTTTATTCCATAGAGCTCTTCGGACTTTTCCTTCGTCCATCTGCCCAAGATTTCTGTTTTATTCACCATCGTTTTCCCTTTCATTTCTAAATCCACGGCTGTCCCGTTAACTATCAACAATTGTCCCATATTACTACAAGTTTAATTCAACTAATTATAGCAGAAAATGATCCTACTTTAAACCTTCCTTTTAATAAAACTTGTCCTCTGAATATACCGTCAATTCAATTGATAGAAACAAAAAAATAAAGCCCTTGCAAGAGCTTTATTTCACGGTCAACCCTCTTCTGCGGCGGGTTACTATTTAACAATACCGTCATAGGTTAAAATTGCTTTATACAAATCAGGTCTGCGGTCACGGAAAATGCCCCATTCAATTCTCTGCTCCATGGCCTTGTCCAGGTCAAATTCGGCAACCAGAACCGCTTCCTCCGTCCTTCCGGCTTCCGCGACCTTTTCGCCGGTTGCATTGGTGATAAAGGATGAACCATAAAACCGGATCGCCGAATCCTCGATCTTTTCGCTTCCGATCCGATTGGAAGCAACGACGGGGACCAGATTGCAGGCGGAATGTCCCACCATACAACGCTGCCAGTGATCTCGGGAATCCACCTCCGGATTCTCCGGCTCCGAACCGATGGCCGTCGGATAAAATAAAATTTCAGCTCCCATCAGGGCCATACATCTTGCAGCCTCCGGGAACCACTGATCCCAGCAAATGCCCACGCCTATTTTTCCATACCGGGTATTCCACACCTTGAATCCGGTATCTCCCGGATTAAAATAGTATTTTTCTTCATATCCCGGTCCGTCGGGAATGTGGCTTTTACGATATACGCCCAACACCTCGCCGTCGGCGTCGATCGCTGCCAGGGCATTGTATCTTGCATTATTCATCTTTTCATAGAAACTGACCGGCAATACGACACCCAATTCTTTGGCCACTTTCTTAAAATGAATAACCGCCTTATTATTTTCCAGCTCCGAGGCATAGTTATAATATTCCGGCTTCTCCTTCTGACAAAAATATAAAGTCTCAAAGAGCTCCTGAATCAATATGATTTGCGCTCCCTGGGCAGCTGCCTGCCGAACCAGCCTCTCCGCCTTGAGAATATTCTCTTCAATCCTGTCGCTGCAGCTCATCTGCGTTGCCGCAACTTTTACCAGCCTCATTTTCATTGCCTCCATTCTGCTGTTTTCCGTGGAAAAGACATTTTTCCGTCTATGGCCGGATTCCTCTGGGAATTTGCTGCGTGATGCAATGCACGTTGCCGCCTTCCTTAATCAAATCCCCGCCATCCACGGCTACGATCTTTCGCTCCGGAAACACTTTCCGCAGTATTTCAACGGCTCTTTTATCCGTCTGTTCCGCGTCTCCTCCAAAAACCGGAAGAATCACGCCGCCATTTACAATGTAAAAATTCAAGTAGCTTAAGGTTAACCGCTCCCCCTGAT
>JAEZCO010000110.1 GCA_023433505.1 Bacillota bacterium
TTATAGTTGGGCTTATTAATGTATTCCTATTTTACAAACAAGCTCTCCATTGCCTTCCAAAAATCGTAGGATTGTTAATTCGGCTATATTTTCCCATGGTCTAAGTGCATTTTACGGAAACTCAAGAGTAAAATGCACCCAAAAGGCACCCTGGCAGAGTGCCTTGAACAACTGCGGACCTACTTGTCGGCTTTCTCTTTTCTCACGGGCAAAACGCCGGACATTTCACCGATGACATTGATCAATTCCGTATCGGAAGGAATAACGATTTTTGCATTGTTTTTCAATGCTATCTCCGTCGTCTGCAGCTTCTTCAAAAGCTGCGCATTTCCTTTGAAATACGTCTCTGCCGCCTCGTTGACCAGCTTGATGGCCAGAGCCTCACCTTCGGCCTCCAGTATTTTTGCCTGTTTTATGCCCTCGGCCTTTTTGATTTCCGCCCTTTTGATACCGTCGGCCGTGGTTTCCGCCGCGGTGGCAAAGTCAATGGCGGCGATTTTCTCATTTTCAGCTTTGACAACCTTGTTCATGGTTTCCTGGACATCCTTGGGCGGGTCGATTTCCTTGAGCTCGGTCCTCATGATTTCGATGCCCCACTTCTGTGTTTCGTCCCTCAACGTCTGGTGCAGGTCGGTATTGATCCTGCCCCGTTCGCTGTTGGCCGATTTCAGCGTCATGGTCCCTATGATGTTTCTCAGTGTGGTTCTGGCAAGATTCACAATCTGCCATTTATAATTTGCGACATAATACTGCGAATTTTTTACGCTTTCTTCATCCGTTTTGATTTTGAAGTATACCTGAGCATCCACGGTTGCATTCAGATTGTCATTGGTAATGATCACCTGAGGTTCCGCATTTACCATCTGCTCTGTTATATTTACCAGATAGAGCTTCTGGATTGCGGGGATGACCCAGTGAAACCCCGGCTGTGCGAATTTCGTATATTTGCCGAGAGTCTCGATAAGTCCTCTGCTGGTAGGCCTTACGATCCGGATACCGGCCAGGAAGATAACAACAACCGCCGCAAGAATGAAATAAAAATACCAATACATAGAAACGCCCCCTCCGTAAATTATCTATATATCTTATATATATACCTTCTGGGGGAGGTTTAAAACCTTTGTCGAAAAATATCTTTTACTTTTTGTCCGGCATCTTCCTATGTAGCACATTTTCTCGGACAATTCCCACAGTCTGTGGGCTGCAAGGAAGCGAAAAGCTGTCCGCAAGCTTATTCCATTTCCCCGGCAATACTGTCCGGCGGGTTTTCAAGGCGTTCAGGATGCTGAATAAGGCTTTTGAAGAGCCTGAAGGCAGATGCATAATAATATCCGTCCACAATGCGCTCATCGGAAACTACTCTTAGCTGCACGGATCTTTTTTCAACAATCCTGTTTTCATCATCCAGGTGCTTCTCTTTTTGCTTGGTCCCGAAAGCAATAAAAAGGGACGTGGTCCCGAAATCGTACAGATGGTGGTAAATGGGCTTAATGCCCAAGGAGCCCAAATCCGTCACAAATACGCTTGTATGAAATGGGCTGATACCATTTATGACCTTCGGCATCAAACCGAAATAATCCAGGAGCCGGATGAACCATACCAGGAATTTTACGACAAGTCCCGGGCAGAGCATGAAAAGCTTGGCAGTCTTATCGGCATCGTTTTCCGTCTCCGCCTTTTTGTTCTCGGCAATGGCCCTGTTCATTTTGGCCGCTACGTCATAGAGGGTGTCCGCAGGCTCAAACTTTATCTTTATGGCGGTTTCAAGGCTGTCCTCCGTCATTTTCTTTTTCAGGGCAAGGGAGATCAGTATCTCATTTCTCGCAAAAATCTTCTGGCCGGCGATAAAGCGGTTCAGGCCCGGCCTCTGGGAGATGGTCCTGACCATGGCGGCAATCACCACATGGAGAAAGCCTATATTTTCCGCGGCTTTGTTTCTTCTTGCCCGCAAAAAAGCCTCGGTGCGGCCTATATCGATCCTGTCGTCAAAAAAATTCTGCGAATCGCTTCTAGCCCGCATGATGTACGGAATCATCTTATAGAATGGATCAAGTGTCCTTAACAGCCTGCCGTCATACCTGTCGCCCAACCGTCTCCTGTAATCGCCCATTAATCATTCTCCCGCCGTGTAGTATAAAAAGCCCTTTTTTTGCCCAACAAGGTTCAATTTACATAAAGGGGCAGGGTTATTTTAACCCATTCGTCGCAATAATAACCATAATGGCTTTCAACAAGCCTGTTCTTCAGGTCGAACAGCGAAGCGCAGCCTTCGATTCTGATTTCCTTTCCGTCCCCGCTTTTGGGGTTACCGGAATAATACGCCGGATTTCTGCCGCTGGGACACAGGAAGCTTACCAAATCCTTTGCCGCTTTATAGCTGATTTTTCCATATTTCTGCAGTTTGCTCTGAATCAAATCATTGAGTTCATCATACCGCCACTGGATGTCGTCCGCTTTTTCGCCTGCGATTTTGCAGGTCCAGGGATGCATTGCATAATAGCGCATTTCCGGAATAATATAATGATTCGTTACGATTACGAGCTCATTGCTGGTTTCCCGCTGCGGACAGAAGTAGAAGGCCGACGGGCAGTTTTTTTCACTGCCCTTCCTGTTTATATATCCTCTGGCAGAGAAAGCATCCGGATATAGTTCTTTTTCTGCGGAATGGATCTTGTTGTATTCTTTCCATAAATTTTCATTATACGCCAAATAGTCGTCGGGGTATTTATAGTCGTTCCAGCGTACCATGATGCCTTTGCGGAAGGCGGAAGAGCTATGTTTGCTGATAAAATCTGCATCGGGAAGATAATCCTTGAATTCCTCCTGGGGAATCTCCGTCAGGTCCACAACATTACTGGTTTTGCCCGCTTCCACCACACATGCCCTGTCTTGCTTTCCATCGGAGATCACATAATTCCAGGAGACTCCCCGCGGGGTATTTTCTATGATGTCCACCATTTCCTCGGCACTTCCGCCTTTTTGAACGCACAGCCTGGTCATCAGGAGAGAATTGACGCCCGGATTCCTCGGATCGCAATTGGAGCCCGGAGACATATCCACACCGATACCGACGCCGGCGCTGTTCATTGCGGAGATGCTGCCTACCATCCCCGGGGCTGTCAGGCTGACAAAGGGATAAACCTTTTCCCCTCCGCTTCCCGACGGATTGTAGACAATCATGCATGCTGTCCTGTGAAACACGTCCGCCGTAGGAAACATAAAATCCCTTCCGAAATAATGCCCGTCTCCTGCAGACTTTCCGAAAACAGAAAAAGCATTGCACATGACAGGTACCCGGAAATCGGCAGGCTCCAGCTCCTTCAGCCGGAAAACCGGAAAGTCGCCGGAATAGACCATGGAACAAAGGATATCCACGCCCAGGTTCAACACGATCAGCCGGTCCAGGGTCACCGTTGTCTTGGGATTGAAGCTTTTACAGCCGTCCAGGACCCCCTGCATTTCATTCTGGATATTGGCCGGAAGCTTTGTGTATTCGCTTTTGGAAAGCTCGTATATGATCTTGACCAGCGCTTCCTGCAGCAATTTTATTTTCTCAAGGATTTTACTTCCGATAAAGGAAAATACCACTTTATTGGTAAAGTCGCCGGTCATGGAGGCAATTTCGTTTTCCGCCAGCATCCCCAGGAGGAAACCCATTTCATAGCTGTTGCCCTCCAGGTAATAGGCCTTCTTTTTTTCCCGGGTATCATAGTTAACTGCCGTCCTGCTTTCAGCCATTATACCGGTCTTCCCGAATTTGTTTACAACTTTGCCCACTTCAAAGCCGTCCATGCCGAAGGCGTCCACCAGGTTTATAAGTCTTTTCCCCATAGTACTCTGACGGTACATGCATCTCACCACTTAAGAGCACCGGAAGTTATATTTCCGCCAGTGCTTGAATTATTATCCTCAAGTAATGTATATTCGGGATTCACAATTCTAATACCGCGGAAGGCAGGAATATCTCGCGGCAATACCCTCCGCTATGAAAAACAACCGAAATGTGGGAGGCCAAAAAACGGTGCCAGCATTAAACTGAGAAAATAACAGGGATGTTCATGAGAAATATGATACTGCGACATAAAGTAAGAAAAAAGCAGGATTAAAATGCTTGTTGACCAGACTCTGGATCCCATGGTTTCAGCATATTTTAAGAATATCGGACAGACAAAGACGCTTATCCAACTGATTCATGAAAGGAATGAAATACAAGCAACTGCCTCCCGGGAAATGCAGACAAGATTTGACCATTACAATCTGGAACTGGAAGAGGTACTCATCGGAACACCTTCCTCCTCAATAAACGACAACAAGATCGAGCTTATACTTGCGCAGCTAAGAGACCGGCAAATTGCCCAGGAACAGGTTGAAACCTACACGCAGCAGCAAAAGGCAGCAGAAAAGGAAAGAGAACTGAAGGAGGCTGAATCCAAAGCTGCCCAGCAAAGGCTTTTGACGGAATCCGACATTAACATTCAAATTCAGTCCAATCAAGGTAAGGCCGAATATCAGAGAGCGCTCCAGGAAGCCTCAAAGATCAAAACCATTGCCGAAGCTGAAGGCGCAAAGATCAAATCCATTTCAGAGGGTGAAGCTGCCAGGATCAAGGCCATTGCGCAAGCAGAAGCCGAGAAGGAGGCAAGAGTGGGTATCGGCAAGGCCATGGCCATCGAAGAACAGGTCAAAGCATACGGTGGTTCAAGGTACCAGCTGGTACAGGACATTATGAATAAATTCACAGCCGCATTGGAGAAATCAAAGATTGATATTGTTCCAAAGACAGTTATCAGCATGGGTTCCGATAAGGGAGGGAGCATGACAAACGCGTTTGAACTGCTCCTGGGGTTGATTATCAATGATAAGCTCAGCCTGGATGTCGATTCGGAAAATAGCGGAGTTGAGAACCCGCAGGTTAAGGATATAAAGAAATTGATCATGGAATCCATGGAGAAGGGTGAAAATATTTAGTTAGCTTTACCTTAAAAAATAAAGAGACTGCAAGCATGCTTGAGATTAAGCCGGTTCTCTCGCATATGGCATGCTTGCAGTTTCTGTATGCATCATTTTTGGTTTTTGTGCCGCATACATAGAACTGGATTTTAGCGCCGTCTTTAATATTTCCTGCGGCATTGGGCAGATCGTGTCGGTACGTTCCTGCCGCGGCGGTCTAAAAAACCTGTTTCATTATTCGCCAAGGTATAGTTCAACCTTTTGCTGTATAAGTTTTGCCGTTTCCTCCGCAGACCTGCCTCCGGAGAAATACGCTCCCGCTTCCTCCGACACGATTTTCCCTGCCTGGGTGTCGGCTGCGTCGTATACGCCCATTGCTTCAATAAAGCTGTTGATATAGCTGATGTCTTCCTTGGTAAGGGGTTTGGGCCTGACGATTTTCGGCTTTGCCTTATCCTTGGTGCTGATCGCATAGGCCATACCGCCGCTCTCCGTCATCCGGACGGCGCTTTGCGCTGTCTTGGCGAGGGCGGCTCTGTGAACGGCAAATCCGCCCAGTTCCTCCGTTTGCACTTCCTCTGAGAGGAGCAGCTTCAGGAACTCCCATGCCGCATCCTTGTTTCCTGAATTGGCATTAAGGGCAAACAAGGCCGGAGAACTGAATACTCCGCCTTCGCCGGTCCCGGCGGAAGGATATTTTAATAACCGGACCCGGTCATTGTACAAGGCTTTTAAAAATGCATAGGAAGTATAATCGGAGAAAGTCTGAGGGTTAAAGACCATCTCCCCCTTTTCAATGGCATCGATATCGCTGTAATTGGGGCTGTAGGAAAATTCCCCCTTCTCATCTCCGGTACTGAAGGCCTTTGAGATCTCAAGCAAATCAACAAACTCCTTCGAATTGAACTGGGCTTTCCTGCCGTTGAGGTCCAGAAAGCTGCCGTAATTCCCCTGCAGCAAATACCCCAGGAGACTGCTGCCGGTTAAGGGCATAAACACCCGCCTTCCCTTTTTTCCTCCGTTTTCTCCGGCCAGCCTTTCTCCGGCTGCTTTGAAATCCTGCCAGCTCCATTTGCTGTCGTCAATGGCCTCCGTCCCCTGTTCCAGAATCTTTTTATCGGCTGCCAGAACATTGAAGGAGACGCTTACCGGAAGGGTATAGAGCTTATCCTTGTATTTAAGGGCGTTGAAAATATTGGTGTAGTAGTGGCTGTCGTCAAAGCCGCCGTCTCTGGCCATTAAAGCGCCCAGGTCCTCAAGGAGGTTTTTTTCGATATACTTTCCGGTGGAAAGCCCGCCCGCATAAAACAGGTCCGGGCCTTTGCCCGTCAGCAGCTCCGTGTTCAAAGCCTTTATATAGTTTTCGTAATCGCCGCCGACACGTGCTTCCTGCTCATAGGCCTTTATATTAACGGCATATCCGGGATTTGCCTTCCGGAACTTGACAGCCGCCGTTTCAAGCCATTTTTGAGAGACCGGGACAGCGACGGTGATTTCCGCTCTTTTTTTGGCAGCGTGGGTACCGCCTTCGATGTCATACCGGAAAATTTCATACTTGTTATCCTTTACTGTCGTAATATAAAAATTGCCCTGTGCGTCAATGTTCAAGCCAGACGCGATGTTGCCGCTGGCCAGAATAAGATATTGCAGGAAATCCAGTACGGTTCCCGCCGGCTTGCCTTCCGAATCAAATCTTCTCACTCCGTTTGCGTTCATAAGGCAATAACTGCTATCGGAAGGGTCGAAGCGTATTTTAAGGGAGTCTATGGAGAAACTGGTGCCAGTATTACCGGAAGCGTCGGCTATGTCCGTACTCCAAATGCTTTTGCCGGTGGACGGGTCTATCTTCACAAGCGCCTGCTTGCCTGCGCCAAAGCATATTGCCACGATATTGCCATCCTTGTCGGCGTCGATACTGTAAAATGCATCGGAACCTGCCTTATTGCGTTCCTTTCCGTTTTTATCCAGCATCCGGATGCCGTTAAGTGTCGCGAGGTAGATGTTTCCCGCCTTATCAAGCGCCAGATCCAGTATGATGGACTGCTTTTCCGGACTTCCGCCGGCGCTGTATTTTCCTGCTTCATAGGTGTTCAGGACTTTCCCGGAGGGGTCGATGACAGCGATCTTTTGCACGGTCTGATCCTCTCCGGATTTTTCGCGCAGCAGCGCAAAAATATTGTCTCCGGCGTCAAGGTCAAATACTCCTGAAAGCCCTGCCAGACTGCACTTGATCTCTCCTACCGGCTTTCCTTCCTTGTCAAGGGTTACAAATCTTCCGTTTGCTCCGCCTCCGCGGTCAAAAACCACCAGCTGGTTTTTTGAATTGATGCGCGAGCCTTCGGGATACACAATGCCCGAATTTCCTCCCAGCTCAATTTCGTCGTACAATGACAGCGCTGCGCCGGCGGCGCCGGTCCCTCCGGCCGGGAGCTTATCCCCGGAGTCGCCCCCTCCTCCGCCGCTGCACCCAAACACCCCTGCAGCAAGAATAAAAACCATCAACAAACTTACTACTTTCTTTATCATCTTACACATTCCTTTCATCGTTATAGTTATTTGCCGGAAATCTCTCCGGCTGTGAGCTGCCCTTTTCTCGAAAAATGTAAAGTCTGGACGAACAAGGATACCCATACCGCCGCAAGGCTCCTGGTTTCGAAGCTCAGAGGCAGTCCTGCCGCCCGGGAGACCAGCAAAAGGGTCAGGCAGGACGCTGTTACAAAAATTCCGCAGATCAGGGCAGCTTTATGGCTGTCAGTCCTATAGCCCCCGATGCGGGTCAGTCCCGCAAAGATCAGCAATAGACTTCCGGCGGCCAGAAACGGATATACTGTTCCCGTAAGGATTTGCGCCATTTTCATATACGGGCCGACGCTACCGCCGGCCAGACTGTACACACTGCTCATACTGCTCTGAAATGCAGTCTTGATCAGCTGTGCATAGTATGAAATATCGATAAGCTCTCCGGGAATGAGTGCCGGAGGTATATAAAGCCTGAACCTGACGCACTCCCATATAAGGACGATTCCTGCAGAAGCTGCCGCTGTCCTTAGAAGACACTTTCCGATCAAGACCTTTTCTCTTCGTATTACCGAGGAATAATAGTCGCTGGCGGCCTCCCTGCGGAGAATCATAACAACCTCCCTTATACCGCCCGCAATATAAGAAAACAGCATGAATGCGGCAATACCGCCTGATATGAACAAAAGCAGACGGGGCTTTTGCCCCATCAAAGCAGCTTCAATAGTTAAATCCCTGAGCACGAATCCGGAGGGATTCCTGCCGATCTGCCCCAGAGCTTCCGACAGCCATGCACGGTTTTTGTCCATCGTATTTTCAAACCGGGCTTTCACCTCGACGGAGCATATCTTGGAAGCACTGTCAAGCTCCGGGAGAAGTCTGCCGGGCAGCATGATCTGAGGCAACCCGTCATCCGCCATGCGGCCAGCCAGTGACCTGTCCTTCCGCAGGACTCCGACGATTTTGAATTCCATCCCATTGATTTTAACGGTCCGCCCAACCGCATCCTCCGACTTGAACGCCCTCCAGGCAAATTCTTCATCCACAACGGCAGCCTGGCTGCCTTCGGCCTCGGATTCCTGCGTAAGGAAGCTCCCATGAAGAAGGGAAATGGGACGAAAGCTTTCAAACATGGGACCAACTCCGATCACCTCTGCCATATAGGCAGAATTACCCGCGGCCACCTGTAAGTTACGTTTCACAGGCCGCGCAATGTAAGTGATTTCTTTTGTCTCCAATACCTCGGCCAGCCTGTTGAAATCTGCAAGGGTGAAAGGATTTACGCTTTCGTCCGTCCCATTCCCTGCTATATCGGCCACAATCTTGTCCATCCCATTCGGCCCGTTGGAATCCACCCCCTGCTTCATTACAGCTTCTACAAGAAAAATGCAGGACAAGAGGACGAATATTCCGCAAAATAACATCAGCCAGCCCCTTCTCACCTTATGACTCCTCCCTCTTTCACTCCTGATTGACTATGATCCGCATGCCATCGGAAAAGGGTTTGTCGCTGCCGCTTATCACCCTGTCATAGGAGCTGATTCCGCTCAACACTGCCGTATTCATAAAATCCGAGCCTCCGGTGGAAATCTTTACCTTTCTGGCGTAATATTCATTCCCCAGAGGCCCCTTTCTTTCTCCGACGACATAAACGAAGTACCCTGACGAATCCTGTCCCACAGCCGAATTGGGCACCAGCACAGGACATTCCGCAATACTCTTTCGCAGCTCAAAAAATCCCTTCTCGCCTCCTGCCAATCCTTCTGCGGCAATGTCACTATCAATATTAATGACAATGGTCTTTTTTGTCCCGCGCTGCTCTTCAAGCTCCCTGATCCCGGAAATTTCCGCTTCAAGCCTTCCGCTGCCCAGGGCGCTTATCTCCAGCTCAGCCGTATCCCCCGGCGCAAGATAGCCGGCGGCATCCCTGTCAACATCGGCATAGAAGCTGAAGCCCGCAGCGGCATCGGCAAGCCTGTACACCGGTGTTGTCCCGTCAGTGAAAGTCCCTTCGGCAAACTTCAGTTCAAGGATGATCCCGTCTGCCAGAGCCGTAACGGTGCGGAACTCCAACTGTCCCTTCAGCCTGTCAACCTTTCTTTCCTGCATTTCCAGCTCGCTTTGCGCATTTTCCAGATTGCGCTTGCTGTTGTTGATGCCCTTTTCCCGGCCTGCCTTTGCAGCCTCAAACCCTCTTTCCGCATCCGCCGCCTCGTTTTTGGCATTTTCCACATCCACTGCGGCCACCGCCCCTGCCTCAAAAAGCATTTCCACCTTCTTAAGCTTGTTTCGGAGGTTCTCCAGCTTCTCAAACGCCGAATCCACCGTCCTGTCATACTCTTTGAGACTTGCCTCCGATAGTTCTTCCCTGAGCTGCTCCACACGCAGCTCCTTCTGGCGGCCAATGTCCGTTTCATCCCGGATCTGGTCTTCCAGCTCCGAAGTATCCAGGGTCATAAGGGTTTGTCCTTTTTTTACCGCTTCACCGGCTTTTACGGCAACCGTCAGCACTTTCATCCTGACCGGTATTGTCTGTTCCAGTATTTTGTCCGCCCGCACTTCTCCCTCTCCGCTGAACTCCTTTACCAGTTGCCCGCTCTCCGGCCTCACGCATAAAACCTTTGGCGCCGTTATATTGTTAATGGTATTGGAAAAAAAGGTAAGCAGGACCATCATGCCCGTGAACACCAGCATCAAATTCCTTACTGACTTCCTTTTAGTAACCCCGGTACTGTTCATGCCGTTTTGCAAAACTACAAACCTCCTTCATCTCTTTCATCCTTTCAACCCCCCACTCCGGATCCCCTCCACCAGATAATCCTCTCCATACAGGAACACCAGCAGCATTGGCGCCATATAGAGGGCGGACGCCGCAAACGCCAGCCCTCTTTCACCCTCGTTAATACTGGAGAGAAAGACGGAAAGGGGCTGCTGATAAATGTCCGGCAGAAATACCAGCGGCTGCTCAACCATATTCCAATGATCAATGAATACCAGGATAATAAGCGCGCCTATGCCGTTCGCGGACATCGGCATGATAATGCGGCTGAAAACCGTCCAATGCCCGGCGCCCTCCACTACGGCCGCCTCTGCGTACGCCTCCGGTATACTTGTCATAAACTGCCTGAGAAGAAAAACCCCAAAGGTGCCAAATATGCCGGGAAGTATGATTGAGAGCGTATTCCCCACAAGCCCCAGCTTTTGTGCCACAAGATAGTTGGGGACCAGGGTGACCTGGAAGGGCATCAGCATAACCACCATATAAAAATAGAACAGCCTCCCCCGTCCGCGGAATTTCAGCCTTGAAAATGCATAAGCCGCCATGGAAGCTATCAGAAGCTGTCCAAGCAATATGGGAAGGACGATCCCTGCGGAATTCCAGAACATAAACAGATACTGGCTTCTTTTTATCAAAATGGTATAATACTGCCGGAAGGTGACCATGTCAGGAATCAGCTTCAGGTTCGCATAGCCGGATATCCCGGAATATGCTGCGTTGTCCGCATTTGTGCCTATCATGCCGTAATTCGCCAATATCTCCGGTTCGCTCATAAAGGAATTCGTGATGGTAATTGCCAGCGGCGATATGAACAATAGGGCCAGCACCGAGAGAAAAGCCGTGATGAGGATTTTTTCCGCCGTTTTTTTTAAACGCCTTACCATGCATTCGCTCCTTTCTCAGTATAAATGTTCTTCCGCCTTCCGCTGTGCTCCGAACAGGACCGCAATGAGCAAAAACAGCAGCAGGGCCAGTATGAATGCAGCGGATGTCAGCTTCTGATAATCCAGAGCCATAAACATGTTGTTCATATAATGCTGCAGCATATAGATTCCGTCTTGCGGGTAAGGCCCTGCAACCAAGTAGGTTTCCCGGAACACCTTGAAAGAATTGATCACCGCCATGATAAAAACAAAAAAGCTGGCCGGCGTCAGATAGGTCAGGGTGATACACCGGAATTTCCGCCAGCCGCCCGCACCGTCTATGTCTGCAGATTCGTAGTATTCCACGGGGATATTCTGCAGTCCGGCGATGTAGACCACCATGCTATAACCGGCATTTTTCCACAGGTATACGAGGATGATCACGCCCCTGGCCCATTCGGTCTTCATCCACGCAACTGTGCTTATCCCCATGATTTCAAGCCATCCGTTCAAGAAGCCCCGGGCGTCGAAAACGATCTGCCAGACCATCACCACCGACGCCACAGGGATTACCAGCGGAATGATAAAAGCGGTCCTCAGCGCAGTCCTTATGTAAACCCTCCCTTTGAGCATTAACGCCAGCCCAAGGGAAACAGCAATATTCAACGGTACGCTGATTCCGGTAAAAATCAGCGTATTCAGTCCTGCTTTTATGAAGATGGGATTTTTCAGCAGCTGTATGTAATTGGCAATCCCAACAAAGCTTCCGGCAATGGGGCTGTCTACAAGGGAATAGTAAATCCCGCCGGCAAAAGGGATCAGATAAAAAACAGAAAATCCCGCAAGGCTCGGCCCCAGAAAAAAGAGCAGCGCCAAACGGTCCTGCGTCTTTTTTACAGGCGTCCGTGTCAGCTTCCTTTGAAACAATCGCATACTACACCTCCTTCATCCCCCGGCACAAGGGCCTCAACTTTATGAGACCATTGTACAAAAAGAGGCATAAAGGCAGCATAAAAAAACCATGAACAAAATATTAACAAAAAATCCCGCCCACTTTTCAGTGAACGGGACATTCGCTCCAAACAACCCCGGGCTTCTATTCTGTTTTCAAGGGAAGCAGCACTCCCTGCCGGATACCCCAGACCTCGTCCGCCTTGTCCGAAAAGCCTGATGATGCGGCGGCCACAACCACACAGACGCCTCCGTCATGGGCCGCCTGCTGAAGAAGCTCCGTCATGCCACGCTCCAGGCGCGGTTTCCGGCTCCAGTCCTTTTCTTCCACAAACAGCAGCTCGGGCCCGGGAACCAATGCCCTGACCAGACCGACGGCCTGCTGTTCCACAAGGCTTAGCCGCGAGGCCTTCCGGTTTGTTTTATCCGGGGACAGCCCTACCCTTTCCAGCATGCCTGCAGCTTTTGCTTCAAAGGCTTTACGTGCGCTGCCGCTTTCCTCCGTTGACAGCATGGCATTTTCCAGTACGGATAAATGCGGGATGCAGGGATACGCCTGCAGCAATACGCCCACATGCCTGCGCCGGAATGCTTCGCGTCCGATGCTTTGAATATCCTTGCCTTTGAAATAAACAGCCCCTTTGTTCGGCGCCTCAATACCGGATAAAATCGAAAGCAGCGCCGCCTTCTCTTTGATGGACTGTCCGATGACGGCATACACCCTGCCGCTGAGGAAAATACCGGCGGCTTTTTTGATCACCGGCAGATAGGTTTTGCCATCGTCCTCTCCGTACTCGATCCCTTCAAATTTTAAAAGTTCTTCCATATCAGTCCGGCCCGCCTTCCAAACCGGTTTTTACTTTTACAGGCCTGCTTACGGCATACGCGACGGGGCCAAGCCTGCATAAAATCAACAGCAGTCCCATGGAAATAAAAAACACGGCAGTATTTTTTCCTACCGACGGATGGATTTTATCGACATAGCCCCCGTCGGTTTCATTGAATTCGGCCTTTATGAGGTTTACTGCATCCGGCTTCTGGGATACTTTGTATTCATCCCCGATAATAAAGATGCTCTCCCGTTCTGTTTCCGCAGACGATACCGCCTCAACCTGTAACTTCATCAGCCTGTCCGCCGCAAAAGGAGCTGCCGCAGCGCCGGTAAAAGCAGCAGCCCCATACGCCGTAAAGCATATGACCGCAATTTCGGCTGCAAAACGCAGCATGACCCGCTTTTTCCCGAAGCCTATGATCCGTAAGAGACTGGTTTCCGTTTTCAACCTTTTCATAGAGACGATTCCCGACAAAAGCATGGATAAAACTCCCACGGCTGCGAGGACCGATATAAGCGCCTTCATTGCCGTATCAAGTTCACGCAGCGGTCTGGTAGCCCTTGTATACTCGGTATTATCCGGTTCAAGCCTGAAACTTTTCATGTCCATTCCCCCGGATTTTGCCTCCTCTGCGAAAGCCTCATAATGGCCCGGATCATCCAGAAAAAAGGAGGCGGATGTCAGGATTCCCTCCGGCTGCCCGGATTCGGCGGCGCTGCTTAGCCGCCGGACGGTTTCCAGTGGTGCAAAAATCATATTCGTATACAAATCGTACAGAATCCCTGTACCCTCCGTGTCCCCTTTGCCGAAAACTCCGCCGACAACGACTTTTTCCTTCGTTTTCGACTTGCTGTCTTCGAGGAGGAGGACACTTCCAACGGCAAGGTTATTTTTTTTGGCCAATTCACTGCTGATAACAACTTCCTCTGCGCCGCCTTCGGAAAAAGGCCGGCCGGAGATCAGTTTCAGCCCTCCTTTTCTGAAATCGGACTGCAGGTCCAGCCTTGTACAACCGCATACCCACAAAAGGTACCCCTCCGGCTCCGTCTTTTTAATTTCCTCAGCCTCGCTTCCGCCGCTTTTTATGGTAGCCGGCATCGTTTGCATATAGGCTGTGGTCCATAAATAAAAATTGTAGTTGGTTACATACCGCGAATCAAGGAGCTGTCGCGCCTCACGGACAGTGAGATAAGCTTCCTTCCGGTCTGCCTCATCTATATTTTGAGTATTCCCGCCGGTATTGCCAGGGGTCAGGTTGATCTCATTGTCTTTTAGGGCCTGCGCCTCCGATAATCCATGCCGTATCCCCGCCCCTATGGAAATGGAGGTCATGAAAGACGCCATAAGGATAAAAAGGGCAATCACCCGCAAAACGCTCCGGAACGGAGATCCTTTAATCGCCAGAAAGGCCAGCCGGATAGTAAGGTACATGCGGCTACACCCCCCCCACCGGCAGGACTGCCGGAAATGAAATATAGAAAGAGCTGCCTTTTCCGGGCTTACTGTCAACCCATACCATACCCCCGCAAATGTCCACGATATGACTGACCATGGTCAGACCAAGCCCATACCCTCTTTTGGCCTTTGCACCATCGGAAAAATAAGGCTCCCATATTAAATCACGCTTGCTGCCGTCAATCCCGTCTCCGGAATCTGAAACAGCCACAATGACAGCATCACCCCGCTGTTTTACCGAAACCTTAATTGCATCTGCCGAATCGGCGGCGTGCTTCACCGCATTGTCCAGCAGATTGGCAATCACCCTCTGGAACCATATTTCTTTCCCCTTTACCGGCAGCACGCCCTCTTCCGGGATATCAAGGGTTATACGCCTGCCTGTCACCAGATATTCATCCACCGCCTGCGCCGCCACCAGCGCCAGATCCACAAGCTCGCTGCTGTCCCTGATATTTGTAGAGGAAATGGCCAGAATATCGTTGATGGATTTAGCTATGCGGTCTACCTGGGATATTGCAAAGGCTACCGTCTCATTGCCCTTCCCCTCCCGCTGGTCCACCTCCAGCCTGGTTTTCATGACCGCCAGGGAATTTTTCAATTCATGGGAGGCATAGGCGTTGAAGCGCTCCAGTTCATTAAAGGCCGTCTGCAGATTGTCAAGGGTATGATTGAAGGAATCGGCCAGTTCCTTGAGTTCATCATCAGTTTCAGGGATAACCAGCCTTTGGTTGAGATTTTCCGCCGTGATCCTGTGTGTCAGCTTCGCCATGGAGGTTAGCGGCTTCAATAGCCTTTTTGAAAGGAAATAGCTTACAAAAAACGTGCTTACCAGAATTAAGCCCACAGCAGCCAGGGAATACTTCACCAGCCTTTTAAACACCTCGGAGGAAAGAAATGAATTCAGTTGTTCCGCAGTGACGGTATAATCTTTCACGGGACCTGCTTCTCCCGGGATTTCATGCACGGCTCCTTTTTTATCCGACGCTGTTACGGTAACCGAATAGGAAATGGTGGAAATGGTGCTTGTTACAGGTTGGTTCTTCATGCTGCTCTGCAGGGCGATACTCAGGAATATCATGACCGCCACACCCGTCAGCAGAATAAAAATACTATAAACAAAGGCTATCCTGAATTTGATGCTTAACTTTTTGTACTTTACCCGCCACATAGCTTGTATCCTTTCCCTACAACAGTTTCAATCAACGGCTCCCCTTCGCTGTTTTTGAGCTTCCGCCTCAGATTTGCAAGGTGCACCCTTACAACGTTGGAAAAAGGGTTGACTTCGTCATTCCAAACATGCTCGAACACTTCCTCCGCCGATACGACGGAAGGGTACCTGCACGCAAAATATTCAAGCATATCAAATTCCCGTGAAGTCAGTTCAATGGCCCTGCCTCCGAAGGACACGGTGCGGGCGGCGGGGTTCACGGTGAGATTCCCTATATTCAGGACGGGATTGTGCACACCGAAGGACCGGCGCAGCAATGCCTGTATCCTGGCCCGCAGCTCGTCAAAGGCAAAAGGTTTGGGCAGATAATCGTCGGCGCCGCTGTCCAGTCCCAGAGTTCTTTCCGACACCTGATTTCTGGCCGTGAGCATAATGATCGCCGAATTGCACCCGTTTTGCCTTAAATACCTGCACACATCGATCCCATCCTTGGCGGGCAGGGTCAAATCCAGAACGATCAGGTCATAATCGACTGCCATGGCTTTGCATTCGCCTTCCAGGCCGTCAAAGGCAAGGTCCACGGCATAGCCGAAGGGCTTCAGTCCCTTCTCCAGCGCTTTTGCCAATTCGGTTTCATCTTCTATGATTAATATTCTCAATGCTGAATACATCCTTCTATCTAATATAGTTTAATACTACATTTTTTTCGAAGGTTTTTCAAGCAAAAACACACCGGCGAAGTGTCAGGGGTGCGTCAAAACCAGCAGTCCTGCATAAAAATCGAACCCTAAAAGTTTGTCTCAGATATACCGAATATTAATGAAACATACTCTCTTTTTATATACTTGCCCCGTTTTACTTTATTGTCAGACAAGCATCTTATAAATCTATGAGATTGCCGCGTCGCTGGCTCTTTGCAATGACACACGTGTAGACACACCATCAATGTGGAAACTCAGGAGAGTCTCACAGCACTGGCGTTCCAGCTAATCTTTGTCATTCCGAGGAGCCCTGGCGACGTGGGAATCTCAAGAGAATTACACAGCAATGACACCGTGGTTATTTCGCCTTATTTGCAAATTGTGCCATAATTCTTTGGCAGCTCACCCGGGATTGAACACCGATTGTTCACAGAATCTGTTTATGGTAAAATAGAGTCAGCCCTGAAAACGTGAATCAAAGATATGTAAAAATGATTAAAGATCTCACGACTCCGGAAGACAGAAAAAGGATGCCAAACGATGAAGCTTGTAAATCCTGCACAAATGGAAAAAATAAGAAAATCACTACCCCGTGTCTTATTCATTGTCTGTATTTGCGTTTTTGTTTTTTCCCTTTTCATGATAGGAAAAAAGCTTTACGCCTATGATCATGACGACGCTCAATACCGGAAAATAAGGGGGCAAGTCAGTGCGGAGCGTTCCACGGACAGCTTCTCCAGTGTTTTCGCCAGCCCGGCGCCTGAAGCCGAAGCTTCTGAAAGTTTGCCGCAGCTCCCGTACATTACCGGCAGCGGCGATCGCCATGCGCTGGACAAAAACAATATCCTGGCCGTCTATTCAGCCCTGAAGGCTCAAAACGCAGATCTCATGGGATGGATACAAATGCCGGGCTTTGAAAAGCCCATTGACTATCCCGTAATGCAGTCGGAAGATAATAATTTCTATCTTACCCATGATTTTTATAAGAACGACTCTCAGGCCGGCAGTATCTTCATGGACAGCCGCAACAATTCCGGGGAGGTTGACAGGCATATCATCCTTTACGGCCATGCCATGAAGGACATGTCCATGTTCGGAAACCTCAAGGAATTTCCGGGCAATTCTTCCCAGTATGCCAAAAACACCCGGGTCTATCTGGACCTCCTGAACACCCGCCTGGAGTACGAAGTATTTTCCGCCTATTATGAAAATGAAGCCTACAATTACAGACAAACCGGCTTTGCAAACGATGAGGAGTATATGGCCTTTATCGATTCCCTCCGGCAGAAATCGGTCTATGATTACAACGTCAAGCTTACAGCCAAAGATAAAATACTCACGCTGTCTACCTGCAATAATAATCTGGGTGGTGAAATGCGTTCCATCACCCATGCCAGGCTGGTCAGGCAGATCATCTATAACGGAACGGCCGAGGGGCAGCCGGCAGTTGAGTCACAAGACCAGGCCCCCAGGGAAGTGATATCGGCAAACGTATACTTAAAGAAGCTGTCCCTGGAATACGGCAGTCCGGACAAACCGGAAAAAGCGGTTTTGAATCCTGCTTTTGCAGGAGGATTGAAGGAGTTCTCCGCAAAGCTCCCTACCGAAGCGGAAACCGTCCGGCTGATCTTTGAAAAGGATGACGCCGAAGCTGCTGTCGAAGCGGCCCTTAACGGCTCAAAAGCCGACGTCCATTCCCTGAAGCTGGAATATGGCGATAATATCATTAAACTAAAAATCGTATCCAGGGATAAGAAATTTTCACGCACCCTGACCCTGACGGTAAACAGGGCTCCTGCCGCGGCGCCCGGCGACACGCCGCCGCCTTCTCCGACAATCCTGCCAACGGCTGCCGAAACGGCGGAGCCTTCGGCGAAAACTTCCCGCTAGGATTACAGGTCATTGGGGATTACATGGATTTCTACCGTTTTAGCCCGCTTTAACAGCTTTGTAACCGTCGACCCACGGATCATTGTTTGTAATTTTGTCCTTGTTGCATGCCCTATAATCACCTGTGTAATATGTTTTTCCTGTGCATACCGGGCCAATTCACCGGAAATGCTTTTTCCGGTTAAGGTGACCGCCTCCGCTCCCAGCTGTCTGGCAAGCTTGAAGTGGGCTTCCAGCATTTCAAGGTGCTTCGGAGTCATTTTAGGAGCAAACAGGTGCGTACAACGGACACTGGCCACCGTCCATTCGCATTTGTACCTTTTTGCAATTCTGGCCCCCCGGCGGATCAATTTCCTGGCGGAGGGGCTGGAGCTGATGCAGACCAAAACCCGCTCAACGGTCCGCCAATTATCCCGGATGCCATGCTCTTTCATATATTCGGCCAGGTCTTCATCCACCTCTTCGGCAGTCTGGCGAAGTGCAATTTCTCTCAAGGCATTCAAGTTGCCCTTTCGAAAGAAATTTTTCAATGCATCCTCTATTTTATTCAGGTCGTAGACGTTGCCTCTTTTCAACCGGTTTTGAAGAGCATCCGGCGTAATGTCCACAACGACGACCTCGTCGGCATTCTGGACAATATGGTCCGGAATGGTCTCCCTCACCGTGATGCCCGTGATCTTCCTGACAACGTCATTTAAGCTTTCCATATGCTGGATGTTCATGGTGGTGATTACATGAATCCCCCGGCAAAGTATTTCCTTTACGTCCTCGTATCTTTTACTGTTTTTGGACCCCGGGGCATTGGTATGCGCCAGCTCATCCACAAGAACCGTTTGCGGCTGCCTTGCTATAACGGCTTCGGTATCCATTTCCTCCATGACGACGCCGTTATAGCTGATTTTTTCCTTGGGATAATTTCAAGCCCGCCGATCTGATTGTCGGTTTCCTTTCGCTGGTGGGATTCCACATAGCCAATGACGATATCCTGGCCGCGTTTAAGCCTGCGGTTCGCTTCGTTCAGCATGGCATAGGTCTTGCCGACGCCCGGAGCATAGCCGATAAATATTTTCAGACGGCCGGTATTTTTCACCGTACACATCTCCAAAGCTTCTTCCGGCGAAGTTCGTTTAAAATCCTCTGTCATGATACCTGCCCCGCATATCCCTATTTGTAAAGCATACCATTTTTAACCATCCTCTTTTTAGAACAGTTCAACTTCGATCATCAAACTCCGTAGGTTTTATAAAAGCCGTAAAATCTTTCGGCATTTTCTTCATTTCCAAGACCCCTGTATGCCTTGCTGATCAGCAAGTAGATTTCGGGGTTGTTCAGGTCCATGGACAAAGCCTTTCGGGAGAACTCCAGCGCCTTGTAAAAATCCCCCTTCTCAAGGAAAGCTCCGATATCTGAAATATGTTTTTCAACATTTTTATCTTCCCGTATCATGGGATGGGTGTTCATGTCCAATTCCGCCAATACGGATTTGATCTTATCGACGGAAAAAGGCTTTTGCACATAGGCAACAGCGCCCATATTGGTGCAATCCACAGCATTTTTTACTGTGGCATAGGCTGTAATGATGATCACAGGTGTCTTGATCCCAAGCTCCCTTATTCTTTTCAAAACTTCCGTCCCCCGTACCTCCGGGAGCTTAATATCCAAAAACGCCAGGTCGAAGGTATGTTGTTGAAAGAGCTCCAGCGCCTGTTTTCCATCCATTGCTGCCATTACCTCGTACCCCTCCAATTCAAGGCACTTGGATAAAACCATACGGATATTTTTCGTATCATCGACAATCAGTACTCTCTTCATATTCCTTTCCCCTTCCCCATGGCATTCAGCGCAAATATAAAGCTGCTGCCGGCATCCAGCCTGCTTTCACACCAGAGGACGCCCTGATGCGCCTCAATGATCCCCTTTACAACCGCAAGCCCCAATCCGGTCCCTCTCACCTCAAGGTCGCCGTCCTTTACCTGGACATATTTTTCAAAGATTTTCTCCAGGTACTCCTCCGGGATTCCCGTCCCCGTATCCTTTACCTCGACATAAACCTTGCCGTCCTTTCCATAGGTGCTCACACATATTTCATCCCCTGCGGCCGTATATTTCAGCGCATTGGAAAGTAGATTGTTCAAAACCCAGGTGATCTTTACAAAATCCACAGCCACTGGAGGCAGTTTGCTGTCACACCGGCAATGCAAACGGACATTGTTTTGGGCTGCAAGGTTGTAGAAAGGTTTTACTGCGCATTCCACGATATCGTTCATATTGTACTCCTGAAACTTATATATCGCTTTGCCTGACTCAATACGCGTCAATTCCAGCAAATCGTTGACCAGCTTGGTTAGCCGCTCGCCGTCTTCATGAATGGCTTTTACCAACTCCTTCTGCTCATCGTTCAAAAGTCCAAGTCCTTCCTCCAGCAATACATCTACTCCCATTATGATAGAGGTAAGCGGGGTCTTGAACTCGTGGGATATGGTAGCGATGAAATCCGTGCGTATTTTTTCCAGTTCCTTCAACTGTGTCACATTCTGAAAAACGGCGATAATGCCGGAGAGGTTGGCCTCATTGTCTTTCACTGTTGTAACGGCAACATTGTAATAGAAGTCCTCTTTCTCGGAAGTAATGAGAAATATCTTTTGCCTGGTCTCCTCCGCGGAATCATAAGTGCCCGATAAAAAATCAAAGATCTCCCTGTTGCTGATAGCGCTAAGGAAATGCTTGTTCAAAGCCCGTTTGGGGTTGATGTTGAACAATCTTTCACAGGCGTCGTTGATCAATACAACCTTATAATCGGTATCCAGCAGGATCAAAGGGTCGGATATGCTCCTGACAATGGCCAGGGACTTGTTCTTTTCTTTAAGCAGGGTGCCCAGTGTGCTTTGCTCATATTCCTGCAGCCTTCTGGTCATGTTATTGAATTCACCGGCCAGCTCCCCCACCTCATCCTTGGAAAGGATATTCGCCTGTTGGTTCAAATCTCCCGCTTTAACCAATCGCATGGTTTGTGTCAGTAAAGATACCGGCATCAGGAATTTGTTCGCAAAGAACCTGGAAACGATATATCCGCCGGCTATGGCAAAGATGGAAAGCCCCAAAACCAGATACATGGAATTTCTGGCATTCGCCGTTGCCAATGCCTTGCTGCGGAACATGGCATTTTCATTAAGCAGGCATAACTCCTTCAGTTGCTTCTTCGCATTGATAAAATCAGGCATCATCTTTGAATTATAGAAGTCCACGGCTTGTTCGACGCCCTGCCTGCTCCGGATTTCCTGTAAATCCATAAACAGCCTCACATAATTTGTATAGGAGGCGTCAATGGATTTTATCAGTTCTTCTTCTCCCTTTTCCGTAACATTATTGGCATTGATGTTATACCATTTAAGAAATTCGTCGTTGTTGTCGGCAAATACCTCTTTCCCTTTTTGAGGGTCGACTTCAATATACATCAGCACGGCGCTGTCCTGCCGTTCAATTGCATCCATCATATTTGACGCCGCATTGATACTTTTATAGTTTGCTACCATCAGCCCGTTAATGGCCCTGTTCAGAGTAAACAGGTTGACAAAAGCCGTTATGCCCACAATTGCGATCAAGGCTACAAGGCCTATATATACCAAGGAAATTTTACCCTTCAAGGTTCGAAGCATATACGATACCCCATTTAAAAAACTTCTTTTCTTCTATAGTATAAGGATGTAAATGTATTTTATCAACATTTTATACCATGGCTAAACCTCAAGAAATCGGGATAATGCTATGAACAGCGGCGATAAACCGCTCATATTGCTTTCAGCGGTATGAGCAAAAGCCAGGATGTCAATTCCCCGGGCTTTTATTCCGTAAGCCTTGGAATTATAATCATACAAGGGTTTGATGCTGTTGGCGGGGAGAGCGGTGATTCACTTTGGAAGGAATTTTTTCAAATATCGGCATGTTTTCGGTTTTCACATTGATCCTATATAGTTTGTGGAAAGTATACGGATACTATGACGGATATGATGAAAACCGGCACAAAGAGGATGACGACGATGATATTTGAAGTTCAGATTATAAAAAGAAGGGGATATAAATGGCAGCAGACTTTAAAAGATTTTTAATCGGAAGACCTCTGAAAAATAATGCTATGCACGGAGAAAAATTCGGGATTTTATGGGGCCTGCCCATCCTGGCAAGCGACGCCATATCCTCCGTTGCCTATGCCGGACAGGAAATCCTGCTGGTGCTGCTCCCGGCCGTTGGCCTTCTTGCATATGGGAGATTGACATTCATCTCCTGCGCAATTATCGGCCTGCTGATTTTACTCATGCTTTCATACCGGCAGACGATAGAAAACTATCCTAACGGCGGCGGCGCATATATTGTTGCCAAAGATAACCTTGGCATAATTGCAGGGGTAACTGCAGGCGCCGCATTATCCGTCGACTATGTTTTAACGGTTGCAGTCAGCGTATCCTCCGGCGTAGAACAGGTAACGTCCGCCTTCTTGCCTCTGCGGCCTTATACCGTCCCACTCTGCATCGTCATGGTATTGCTTTTAATGGTGGGAAATTTGCGGGGAATACGGGAATCTTCGAGGATTTTTGGTATTCCTGCCTATGCATTTATTCTTGCAATTTTATCCATGCTCATTTTCGGATTTATAAAGGCCAAAGGCGGATACGTTCCGCCGGAGCCAACCATACAATCCGTCGGAGAGCCTATAACGCTGATCCTAATGCTGAAGGCGTTCTCCAACGGCTGTACGGCATTGACAGGCATTGAAGCCGTCAGCAATGCGGTGCCCAACTTTAAAGCCCCCTCGACCAAATATGCAAGGACCGTACTTTTGCTGCTGTCCGTCATTATTTTAGTCCTCTTCGGAGGCACGTCAATCCTGGCAAATATTTATCATGTCGTACCAGGTGAAAAGGCAATGCTGATCATCATCGCGGAGGAAATCTTCGGCAGGGGCTTCATGTTCTATTATATCACCGCGACAACTTTTATAATTCTGATCCTGGCTGCCAATACGGCATATTCCGGATTCCCTTTGCTTGTGGCCGTTATGGCGAAGGAAGGCTATGTCCCAAGGCAGTTGAGCATGAGGGGCGACAGGCTGAGCTTTTCCAACGGTATCATTGTCCTCTCCGGGGTCTCAATTTTACTGATAATATTGTTTCAGGCCAAGGTCACTTCCTTGTTGGGACTCTATGCCATCGGCGTTTTTATCTCCTTTACCCTGTCCCAGTCAGGGATGTTTAAAAAATGGATGAGGAGCCGGGGCAAAAATTGGCTTTCCAAAGCTGTGGTCAACGGCTTCGGAGCTTTTGTCACAGGGATTGTGGTCATCATCATTGCCATTGTAAAGTTTCATGAAGGCGCATGGATTGTGGTAATTTTGATTCCTTTGCTGATATTTATCATGCTGAAGATCAAAAAACACTACAACGCCGTGAAAATGCAGATCAGGATCAAGCCCGAGGATCTGGACAACATCGATATAGAGGAAAGCAGCTACAACAATCGTGTAATTGTACCCATTGAGAGCATCAATAAAACCAGCATAAGGGCGCTGCGGTTTGCAAAAACCATCTCGGAAAATGTAACCGCCTTTTGCGTCTCAACGGACGAGGAAAGCGGAAAGGAAATCCAGGAAAAATACGGCAGGCTGAAAACAAACATCCCGCTCATCATGAAATATTCACCCTTCCGTAAGGTGGTGGACCCGCTGCTGAAGTTCATCGCGTCCACAGAATACGATTATCAGAAGGGCGACATGATCACTGTCATACTGCCTCAGTTTGCTGTCAAACGCTGGTGGCACAGGATTTTGCACAACCAAACGAAATTCTTCATCGAGAGGGAGCTTTTGAAACACAAGCATATCGTCGTTGCCGTAATGCCCTTGCAGCTGAAGGATGACGCCCTTGTTCTGAAAAATCCCAGGTAAGAAGGAAGCCGGCCGCCGGCCGCACTCATATCATTGATTAGGTTCAGCCAGGCTTAACCATGCCCTGGCTGACGTTACTTATCTTGTCGGAATCCTACTGTCCGAAGCGCGACCTGTAGCCGCATTTCCGGCAGAGGGACTCCACAGCCTCTCTCCGGGAAAAGCCTTCGTACAGGTTTCTTGCTCTCTCACCCAGGATAATACCGGCAAAATTCTGCTCCCGGATGTTTCCGAGACTTATGACGCCCTCTCCGTCCAGACAGCACGGCACAACCGTACCGTCTGCAAGGATTGCAGCCTGATCCCTTAGTCCATAGCAGAATCCGCGGCTGCCTATATCATTGATGCCGGCATCCGGCCAGTCGAAAACTTCCGCAACATGCAGAAAAACATTGTTATACAGCTTGATGCCATTGACAGGAGTCGCCTTCTCCGGTATTTCCGTACAAAAGCCGAACTGTTTCTCAATACGACGGAGAATATAGCTGTTGAGGTTGTTTTTGCCTTTATCGGAGATATTCCAGAGCCTTAGGCCGATCAGCAGCTTTTCACATTTTTCCGAGCTTGCAATAAAATCAAATATCCTGTCCAGGTAGATGTCGATGGGATACTCCCGGTAATTCGCTTCAAAGCTGTGAAGGGAAAAATTCACCTGCCGCAGGGCGGGACTTGAGAGCAGGATTTCAGCCCTCCTGTGGATCAGGGTCCCGTTTGTCGTTATGTTGACTTTCATGCCAGCGTCATGGCACATGGCCAGAAAAGTCCCAAGCTCAGGATGCAGCAGCGGCTCCCCGAGAACATGGAAATAAAGCTGTCCGGTATATTCTCTGACCTCTTCAAGAATTTTACCGAACAACTCTTTGTCCATAAACCCTTCCTGCCTGCCGGAGCCCGGGCAAAAATCGCAGGAAAGGTTGCATTTATTGGTTATCTCTACATAAATTTTTTTAAATTTTTTCATCTTGTCAACTAGTCACTATCAACTTTAAACGATACTAGCAGTTCTCAAAAACCTTTATATAATGAAACCCGTAGATGGAAAGGGTGACGGCCATGGGGAAAAGCCTTGGACGCCTGAAAACCGACCAGGCCATGAGCTTCCAGTAATAAAGCCTCTCCTTCCCCAATATCCCCAGGCGCAATACCGACCGGAAAAGCGCCATGACATCGCTGAATTCGACATGCTTCAGACCGCCTGCCTTCTTCTTGGGGCGGTATTCTTTCAAAAACGTCATGACACGCTCATAATAGTGCTTGGGAGAATAGATGGTCCCGATGATTTTTTTGTAACCGTCCATTAAATTCCCCGGATTCATTTTCGGTACAAAATTCATGGTGAGGTTTGTGTTGTCTCCGGAAAAATCATCTCTCAGCCTGCCTTCTCCAGCCAGCCGCTGGTACAGCTTGGTCCCTTTGGGCGCATTCAGCAGTCCCACCATGGCCGATACGATACCGCTTTCCTGGATGAAGCCTACCATCTTGTCGAATATGGCCTCGTTATCACTGTCAAAGCCCACAATAAAGCCGCCCTGGACTTGCAGGCCGAATTTCTGGATCTTTTTGACACAGGCAATGAGATCGCGGTCTTTATTCTGCATTTTGTTGCATTCCACAAGACTGTCTTCATTGGTGGTTTCAATGCCGATGAATACAGCGTCAAACCCTGCCTTCACCATCATTGTCATCAGTTCTTCGTCGTCGGCAAGATTAATGGAAGCTTCCGTAGAGAAAGTAAAGGGATTTTTCCTTTCAGCCATCCATTGGATCAATTCCGGCAGAATTTCTTCCTTCAGCTTTTTCTTATTGCCGATAAAGTTGTCGTCTACAAAAAATACCCCTTTCCGCCAGCCTCTTTCATAAAAGGCGTCCAGTTCGGCAATCATCTGCTTCGCAGACTTCGTCCTGGGAGCGTGGCCGAAAAGCGTGGTAACATTGCAAAATTCACAGTTAAAGGGACATCCCCGGGAATATTGCAGGTTCATGGACGCATATTTATTCATATTGATAAGATCCCACATGGGTACGGGAGTAGTGCTTAAATCGGCCCATTCCTCCGATGTGTACATATGCTTTGCATCACCGGCCTCCAGGTCTTTTAAAAAGGCCTTGACCGTAATCTCACCCTCGTTAAGGATCAGATGGTCCACATCCTCAAACTCTTCATGTCCGCAGGTGAACAAAGGTCCCCCCGCGACGATCCTGGTCCCCAGGCGTTTACACCTGTCAACCACCGATCGGACAGAATCCTTCTGGACAACCATGGCGCTGATGAAAACATAATCGGCGCTAGCGATATCAGCATCCGTAAGCTTGCTTACATTCATGTCCACCAGCTTCTTTTCCCAATTCACAGGGAGCAGGGCGGCGATGGTCAGGAGGCCAAGGGGAGGAAAGCTGGCCTTTTTTGAAATGAATTTGAGGGCATAATGAAAGCTCCAGTATGTTCGTGGGTATTCCGGATATACCAATAATATTTTCATTCTCTCTTCCTTTCTGCATTGCAACCGTCGTTTTTTCATAAATATTTCTTTATATTCTTCATTGCTTGTAGTTTTCCCAAAAAAGACCTATCTGATATATAAGCTGATTAAATAATTGGTATTTGTTTGTCATTCCATAGAATTCCGCATCGCATTAATTGTTATGCTTCAGATAGCAGTCTATACAATATATTTCCCCCTTGGTATTGTCCGCTGCCGCCTGGGAGAGCTCCCTGCCGCATAATGAACAATTTACGCTGACCAGGCTGTCTTCGTCATCATCTTTGCTAAAGTGCACACAATCCAGTTCACATCCGTCCCCCTCACAATCCGAACATTCTCCCGAAGGGAACCCAAACTCGCACTCATATTCCTCTATGGCACCTGATTCATCCATTTGACCTTTAAGATTTTTGCAGTTATTGCAAATACATTCACTCAACGCTAATTTACCTCCCATATCAAGTACGTATATACCATGGCTTTGTCTGTCCTTATGGAATAGAATTCATATAATACAATTTTACACATTATAAATACATTATAAACTACCTGTGATTAAGCACAAGTAAAATATAGCCTCCACGTATGTTTTTGCAAAAGCAGCCCTTGCGGCCGGCATTCCAGAAAAACGGAAAGGGATCTCCGTGCTCCTAAATTGTTCAACAACTATAACCTTTTGGCTTCCGGGGCATATACTGTTAACAGAATAATTTTGGAAAAGGTGATTTGATTATGTTTCCGCCCAGAGGCTCAGGCCTGGAACAGATTACAAAAATGCTGGAAGCACGATATCCCGGTTTTTCACTGGCAAAACTGGCAGAAGGGCCGTTCAAGCAATACACATTGAAAAACCAGAACGGAACACGGCCTGCAATGATGCCGAATCCCGCCCAATCCCTGCAGAAGCTGCAAACGACGGTACAATCCATGGTAAGCGGCTTGACAAAAAATCTTACCTCTACATTCTCCCAAATAACCGGAGGAGCTCCAAAGGAAAATTACGGGACCATCGTCCGCAATTACCTGCCCCAGGAGGCAAGGCTTGTCACGCCCCAATATCCTGAAGATGCCGGGGAAATATTGCTGGCAGACGTAGACGGAGATTCACAAAATGAGGTCATCGCTTCGTATAAACTCAACGACGCGGTACTTAGAACCATCGTACTAAAAAAACAGAAGAACGAATGGACAAGAATTGCAGAGATCGTGAATCCTGACTCTGACGATATACATTACAGAAATATTGCAAACATTACCGGAAACGGAAAGGATCAACTGGTGCTTGGACTTACAGCCAAAGGAAAAACCCGCACCCTGTACGGGTATTCCCTTGATGACGAAGGAGCAAAAAAACTGTTCTCCAAGAACTACCACAAATTGGAGGCCCTGGGGCTTCCGGGACAAAAAACTTCCTTGCCGAGAACCCAGTTTGCACTATGGAATGAAAATGACGACGCTACTTATGACATTGATGTAATGGGCTGGGATGGTGTTCAGCTTGCTTCGGCGGATAAAAGCCGTTATTACTCGAAAAAGGTACTGCCTCATTATATAAGGCAGCTGAAGCAGAATCCCAGCAGAACTTCCAATTGGTATCTGCTTGCCGATGCATTGTCCAAAGCCGGTGCAAGAGACGATGCAAGGTCTGTCATTGATTCGGGAATAAAACGGGATAGAAGCCTTGAATACGCTGAAAAATTCCAGAACCTGAGGAGCAGACTATAGCCATATGATACAGGTGGGACAAGATGGCAGGTCACTTGTCCCACTCCATGGTTTCCTGAACTGTCTGAACCATTGTTCTCCTGCATCAGAATTATCCCCTAGGCTGCCTTCTGCTTTCAAGCCTCCACATGCGACAGGGGATGGTTCTTGGCTGTCGCCTTTTATTTTTTCAAGCCAGCTTCAAAAGCCTTTCGGCGGTACCGCCGAATATCAGCTTCCTGTCCTGGGATGAACTGCCCATCTGCCGCATATACACATCGGACCTTGCAATATGCTCCGCCTGGGTAAGGCAATTGTCACTTCCCCAGAGAACGCGTTTAAAATCAAGAGGAATAAAGCTGTGTCCCCCCAGGGCATTGAAAACGATGGGGATTCCTTCCGTCCAGGGCCCCGCCCCGGCAATGTCAAGGTAGATATTGGGATTGGCATGGGCCACGCTCCAGGCTTCCACATAGTGTGGATATCCCATGTGCGCAAGCACAATGGGCATGTTGGGAAAAAGCCTGGCAATCATATCAAAGTTCATGGGATTCCCGAATTTTGAATTGGTGGCTTTTCTGACGCCGGGCTCTTTGCTGATCACCTTGATATTTGTCTGCCCCGAATGGAACAGCAAAGGTACGCCGTATTCCTCTATCTTTTCATACAGAGGAAAATACCGCTCATCGTCGGGAAAGAAGCCTACCGGAGGAAACATCTTTACCGCCTTAAAGCCTTGGTCCATATATCTTTCAAAGGTTTCTACCGCATCCGGCTCCCTGGGGTCAAGATATACATTTCCAACAAGTCTTCCGCCGTATTTTTTTACGGCCTTCAACACATCTTCATTGGATGCAAACCCACAGTTTTTATATTCCCAGAAGGCATCCGCCGGCCCGCCCATAAGCACGGTTACATCCACGCCGGCCGCTTCCATTTCCCGGATAAGCTCCTCTTCATGTCCCGGCTTATCCGCAAGGTGATAATGAAAATCAATCTTCATGTTTATACCCCTTCCATGATCCGGTATTTGACATATCCGGATGCACTGTCTCCCGCAGGCACAAATTTTAATCCCGACTGTTTTTTGAAGCCCCTGTCGTAAAGATTGTGGGCATCGCTAGAGCAGGTCTGATTCTCCAGGCAGAAATATTTCATCCCCCGGGGTGAGTAAAGGACCATATGAGAGAAATCCTCACTGGCTTGTACCAGTACCTTTATTCCTCTTGTCCTGTATTCGATTTCCGCAAATTCTCCCGGAAGAATATCCGTAAATACGTGATCCATGTCAAGAGAGCCGATATTCACAGGCTTTCTTAAATCATAAACGGTACCCGCAACAGCAATAAGCCTTCCCGTAGGCAGGAGATCCGAAGTATAATCCATTACACTGCCTGCAGGTAAACGGATGAATGTATCCCGATCCCCCGATAATTTGGAAAAATACGGGTGCAGCCCAAAGCCAAAGGGAATATCGACGCTGTCATGATTGACGATTGTATAGCAGATCCCCAGACTCTCCTGGGACAGGCGATATTCAAGCTGCAGCCGGTGCTTGAACGGAAATGCCTCGAACAATATGCTGCTCTCGTCAAAATCTATCCATGTCGCAAGCTGAGCCTGGGTATCGCTGATAATAACCTCTCCGCAATTCCAGGGCGAGCTGTGCACCAGCCCATGCTCGAAAACCGGTTCCCCGTCCTTTATCTGGTTATAAAGCCTTCCGCCATAGGCAAACATGGCATTTCTCACCCTGTTGGGTGTAGGATACAGTACCGGAGTACCTGTATAATCCTTATTTTCAAGAAGCTTTGCATCAAAATCTATGATATTGCTGCCGTTGACCGAAAACCTGCACAGGTTGCTCCCATAGGCCGGCGCCACAACGAACTCCAGATTTTCAAAGGCGTCTCCGGGGGTATTGCATCCAACGGTAACATATTCGGTCCCTAATTCACTGCCGGCTTCCCTTTTCCGGTAAAAACCTGTTTTCTGGCTCATGAATCCACCACACTCCTAGCGCTGTTCAAAATTCAGCCGAATGGTCCCCACCGGACGGATCATCAGCTCATGGCATGAATTTTCGCCGAAAATTCCTTTCATTTTTTCCAGGTACCGTGCCAGCCGGGCATTGGGAACAAATACCTGGACTGTCCCGGCAAAGCCGCCTCCATGCACCCGCCAGGAGCCACAGCCCTTCAACATGCTTTCCGTTACCGCCAGAGCTATGGAGACACCCTGCTCCTCTATATTCTTGCAGGAATAACAATTCTGACAAAGCATCCATGAGCTGTTACCCGATTCGATGATCAATTTCTGGAATGCCTCGAAATCATTCTTTTCCAGCGCCTCGACCTGCTCTACCACTCTCTGGTCGTCCGCATAGAAATGAAGCGCTCTCAAAATTGCGCGGTCATTCACTTTGGTCCGCAGAAACGGAATGTTTTCAATCACCTTTGGGTCGCTGAATTCACGGAGCACACTGCCGCCGAAAGCCCTTGCCACCTCTTTCATTTCATGCTCCAGCGCAGTGTAGTCTTCATTTAAATCCGCATGATTTCCGCCGGTATCTACGATCACCATTGTAAATCCGCTTTTGGTAAAATCATATTCCACCTTCCGCACAACCGGATTGTCAAAATCCTTGAAGTCAATGGTTACAAAGCCCCCCACCGCGCAGGTGGTCATGTCCATCAGCCCGCAGGGTTTTCCGAAATAATTGTTTTCGGCATACTGGGCAATCTGCGCATTCACGACATCATTGATTTCCCCGGCATTATACAGATGGTTTAGAATCGTGACGATCAGCACCTCAAAGGCGGCCGACGAGCTCAAACCGGAGCCTTTCAATACATTGCTGGTGGTATAGGCGTCAAAGCCGCCAATCGTATAGCCCAGTTCGGCAAGTCTCGCACACACGCCCCGGATAAGTGCTGCGGAGGAATATTTTTCACCCTCAACCGGTTTTAGCTTCCGGATATCGATGGTATCTTCCGGATATCCTTCGGATTTTATTTTAATGACCGAAGTGTTGTTTGCGGAAACCACTGCGATTACATCCAGGTCCACCGATGCAGCCAGCACTCTGCCTGCATTGTGGTCCGTATGATTTCCGCCGACTTCCGTCCTCCCTGGCGTGCTGAAAAGCTGTATATTTTCCCTGTCGGGGAAAAGCTTGTTGAACTCCCGCAAGGCCGCTTCATACCTTGAAGCCTGCTTTTGCAGCACTCCCGGCTTACTCCCGTAAAGCATGCCGAAAACCTTTTCAGCCTCTTTACCGTTCAACGCTTCCATCACCCTATTTACATTGGCCATATTCGTATCCCCCTATCCGTCTTTTCAACGCCCTGCCAGTTCCCGTATACTATCTGCCATGTAATCCAGCGCCTCATCCGTCAGCCTGGGATGTATCGGCAAAGATACATACTTTCCGAAGGCCTTCTCCGCTACCGGACACTCTCCTTCCTTGTGTCCAAGGGCTTTATACGGTTGGGTATAATGTATGGGCATGTAATGGTTCCACACCTTAATCCCCTTTTCCGTATACATTTCCCACATAAAATCCTTCTTGGACATTGGAAATTCTTCCTCCAGTTGTATTACATAGAGATGAAAAACATGCTTGCCTTTCGGGTCCATAGAGGGAAGCGTCAGGCCCTTTATCCCCTGGAGCTTTTGCGTAAGCCTTTCTGCCAGTCTTATCCGCTTTTCGTTGTGGCCTTCCACCTTTTTCAACTGCACAATGCCCACCGCTGCCTGTGCATCCGTCATCCTGTAATTATAGCCCATATCGTCAAAATGAAGCTTCCAGTAATCCCTGTCCATGGGGTATTGTTCTTCATCCACCGAAAGATATTTATCGCTGGGCCCATAGGTCCTGCAGCAGAGAGAACGGTAAGAAAGCACCTTTTCAAAAAGCTCCCTGCCGCTTGTTGTGACCAGCCCCCCCTCCCCCAGGGTAGACATATTCTTTTGCTGGTGGAAGCTGAAAACCCCCATGTGCCCCAGAGACCCTGCCTTTTTTCCGTTATATTCGCCGCCCGGGTTGTGGGCGCAGTCCTCAATAACGATCAGCCCGTGCTTTTCGGCAATTTCCATGATCCTGTCCATTTCACAGCACTGCCCATACAAATGCACCGGTACGATGGCCTTTGTCTTTGGCGTAATTTTGCTCTCAAGCTTCTCCGGATCCAGATTCAAGGTTCTGGGGTTTACATCGGAAAAGACGATCTTTGCCCCAAGGACGGAAAAAGCCATGGCTGTCGCCACCCAACTGATGGGAGTGGTAATCACCTCGTCGCCGGGCTGGATACCGGCGGCAATTCCGGTCAAAGTAAGTCCCGTCGTTGCGGAGGTAACAGCCACTGCATATTTTGTACCGCAGAATGCGGAAAATTCATCTTCAAACTGCTTCACCTTTTTACCGCAGGAAGGCGCCTTGTTTTTCAAAACATCCATCAGCGCTGCGGCTTCTTCGAAGCCGTATTCCGAACCGTAGGCTACTTCAAGGTCATGCAGGATTACAGGTTTTATCATAAATTTCTTGCTCCTTTAAACTTATTAAAACAACTTAGATAACTGCCTTGACACATTTCCTTATTCACGGGTTGTCAGAAATATCCTGTCCAGGGCTTCATCCACGCTCAAAAGCCTTGTTTTTAGTATATTGCGGGCCTTGTCGACGCAGATGATTCCGTTCTTATGGCGGGGAGCCCTGCCGCTGCCGGAATTGGCATCCTTCTGCAGCTTCACCGGGGTATCCTCATACCCCATACGCTTTGCTGCTTTTTTTGTCAACTCAAATCTGCTGATGCTATCCGTAGCTCCGATATGAAGAATTCCGGAAAAATCGCTTCCGGCAAGCTCAAGCACGCATTCGGACAATGTATGGACATCAATGGGCGTCCTCACCTCGTCCGGAGGACATACAATCTCCATCCCCTCGCTCAGCTTTTTTACAAGTCCCGCAAAAAATGAATTTCCCCCAGTGACCGGAAAACCTATGACAAGAGAGATGCGTATGATCACCGCTGTGGGACAGGCTGTGAAAATCAGCTTTTCCGCCTCGGCCTTGGTATGTCCGTAATAATTTACCGGAGCAGTCCTGTCTTCCTCGGTATATCCCGCTCCTTCGCCGTCAAATACGGCATCGCTGGAAAAGAAAACATATTTTACCCCTCGCCGGGCGCAGCTTGCGGCAATATTTGCCGCCCCCTCCACATTTACCTTCCATGCGGCTTCCTTATCCTTTTCCGCTTTGTCTATATCCGCAATGGCAGCCAGATTTACCGCAGCGTCGGGCTTTATTTTTTCAAAAGCCGCGTCTACGCCCTCCTGATCGGTAATATCCGCCTCCGCCCATTCCACATTTTCAAGCCCCGGCCGGAAAAAGCTATCGGCAATGCACACCTTCCAGCCTTTTTCCTGTGCCGTCCTTGTCATATTGCCTCCGACAAAACCGCCTCCGCCGAATATCATGAGTTTTTTCACCCAATGTCCACCCCCTATGATACAATCTTACACTTGCCGCCTAAGGAAGGTCATTTGCAAATTTCGGTTATCTTTCAGCTTTTTTCGGGAGATGGAACGCCTGTGGGCAGATTTTTGACAGGCCGGTGATTATTAAGCCTCCTCTAGCTTTTTACATAACTGCCGGGATTTTTTCCCGTAACCTTTTTAAAGGCGTTATAAAAGCTGGAAGCGTTGTTAAAACCGCAGGCATAGGTTATTTCCGCGGTATTGAGGCGGTTCTCGTTCAAAAGCCGTATGGCTTCATTGATCCGTAATCTTGACAGGTAGTCGGAAAAATTGATGCCTACGTTTTTTTTGAAATATTCGGAAAAGTAGGAGGCATTCATATAGAATTTCTGGGCGACCCTTTCCATACTCAGGTCGTTCTTAAAATTTTCGCCCACATAATCAAGGATTTTATTGAGCCTTTCAATGTTGTTCCTCTTTATGTTTACCTCGCTGTCGTCCAGCGTCCTGACCCCGCCCATCCGGAGAAGGCAGGTGATCATGGTCAGCAGCTGGGATTTGATCATCATTTCATAATAAGGTTTCTTTTGAACATATTCATTGACGATGCCCGAAATAACGGCAGTAACCAATTCGCTGGATTCTGCATCCGCTTCCAAACGGTTGCTGAAATTGGTCCCGTTGCTGAAAAGCTTCAGATATCCGCTGTCAAAGGGGTTGCTCTCCCTGGACCAGACAAGCCGTTTATCAAAATGGATGACCGTTTCATACAGCACATCCTCCGGCCCGTAGGTAACCCTATGCTTCTCAATCCCGTTGATGATGATAATATCGCCTTTTTTGACCGGGAATACCTTGTCCTCTATTTCATATACTCCCGAACCGGATTGAATATAGGATATTTCCAGGAACTCATGCCAATGGAATATATCCATGTTGTTTGCAGGCTCTCCGATATGGAGGACCTCGAAAGGAAATGGCCTGTCCGGCAGGTCGGACTCTCTTTTTTTAAAAGTAAAGGGTTGATTTTTCAATTCACGCTTCCTCCCTTACAGCCTGATCCTACAACAGTATCATTATACAAAACTTGTTTTATTCCATCAAGAAAGGATAAAACAAAAGTCCCGGAGGGCCTGAGCCCTTCAAGACTTTATCATCGTTTCACAGCGCTTTCTCCCGGAAAACCATATTAATCAAGCTCCACAAGAGGAAGCGTCACCGTTCTATGCTCACTGCTGGAGATCACGGCTGCCCAGCATGCTTCAGCGACTCTTATGGCGTCCCTTGCCTTACAAAGTTCTTCCCCATCGCTTTCACCCAGCACCCATTTGACGAATTCATTGATTTCCACATCCCAGGGTTCTGTGATTCCCGGCGTATTGTCCGGCATCCAATTGGGATAAACAATGGCATTATCTTTATTGTTCGGATCGTTGAAATTCGGGATGGAATCCAGTATCAGCCGGTTGTTTCTCATAGTGCCCCTGGTGCCATAGACCTCGATATTGAAATCAAAGGAAGCTACCGGCTTCAGGACAAGGGACATCACTTTTCCTATCTGCCCGCTTTTGAAACGGTATAATGCTACGGTTTCCGCCTCGGTTTCACACTCCGGATAGTTTAAGTTGCTTACCAGGGCCGTACATTCAACGATTTCGTCACCCATCAGATAGCGTAGGGTGTCCACGCAATGACCGCCGCCTGCATGGAAGATGGAAGGATTAAACTCCTTCTTCCCTATCCAACCCCATATGGGAAGCTCGTCGGGAAGATTGTGAATGTAATCCGACTGTGCAAAGAAAAGCTTTCCCAGCTTTCCTTCTTCCTTCAGCTTGATGATTTCCCTGCATATCGGGTTGAAACGCCGGTGATATCCAACCGCGCACTTTACTCCGTTTTTCTTGATGGCGTCATAGGATGCTTTCGCTTCTTCGACAGAGGTAACAAAAGGCTTTTCTGCAAGCATATGCTTGCCTGCATTTGCGGCGGCTACCGTTATTTCGCTGTGGAACTTGTTGGGCGCGCAAATGGAAACAGCCTCTACTTCCCTGTCTTCCAGCAATTTCTTATAATCACCGTAATACTTTGCATTTAGCCCGTATTTATTCAGCAAAGCGCCTGCGGCCTCTTGCTTTATATCGGCGATTGCCGCAATTTCGGCTTTCCCGCTTTTTATGTACCCTGCCAGGTGGTTTTCCGCCTGCCACCCGGCGCCAATGATCCCTATCTTCAAATTTTTCCCCATGGTGCTAGCTCCTTCCACTGCCTATTTCTCCATAATCCTTATGACTTCCTGAAGTTTCTCCGCCATTTGCCTTGCTTCTTCCAACGAGACGAAAATCAGTCTTACCGTTACCAGCCTTGGCATAACGTTTTCTACATTGGGGCACAGGCCCTTTTTATAGCGGTAATTGCTCTTTACCGTATATATGGGACACCTTGCGGGACAATCCGGATGCCCGTATGCGGTGGATTCCCTGAAAAAGTCGAATTCATAGGGGGCCTGCTCATTGAAACCGAAGCGCAGTCCGATATTCATTTCTTTGTTCAACTTTTTGAACCGGCTGTAATCCAATCCGTATTGATCGCCTTCCCAGGTACAGGCAAACCAGTAGCTTCCCACCGTTGCCTCCTGGGGCACAAGTCTGGGCTTCAGCCATTTGCAACCTTTGATTGCGTCATTCAGAATGGCGTGGGTCTGATTGTAATGGTCAATGATGCCGTCGACTTTTTCAAGCTGAGCCAGCCCTATGGCCGCAGTTACCGCATTCATCCGGTAGTTCAGCGTCATAAATTTGGGGGATTCGCCGGAAAAGGCCCACACCCCCGACATTTTTTCCAGAAGCTCTTTGTTGTTTGATACGGTCATTGCACCGTCTCCCGTTGAGAGCTGCTTGTATTCCTGGAAGCTGAATACACCAAGATCGCCGTAAGAGCCGGCGTGCTTTCCATTCCAGTAGGCGCCCACGGTATGTGCGCAATCTTCAATCAGAAAGACATTATGTTTCTTGCATATGTCCCTTATTTTATCCATTTCCGCCATCTGGCCCCACAGGTGCGTGACAATAACCGCTTTAGTGTGCTCGGTTATATTTGCTTCCAGTGAAGCCGGGTCCATATTGTAAGTGTCGGGGTCGATATCGGCAAACCTTGGCACTGCATTGAAATAGGTGGCGGCAAGAGCTCCGAAATGCACAACCGGGTCACAGATCACTTCGGTCCCCACGCCTGCGCCGCTTACACTGACAGCCTCAGCCAATCCCAGCATGGCATTTGCCTTTCCTTCGGCAGCAGCCGTTCCGGTATATCGGGCAAAGGCTTTTTCAAACCTTTCCACCATACCGTTTTCCACTTCAAATATACTCATTGCGCCCTTGTCAAGGACTTCCTTCAGATAGGAGAGCTCCGGTTCCCCGAATTTCCGCAATCCTTTAACAAAATCCCACTGCTTTGTGTTTTCCATTCATTTACCCCCCATTATCCAATTCATCTCATACTTTAAATCTATACTTCTCATTCTATGGCAGCTCTCTCCACGGCGGCGTTCGAAAAAACCGGATATTCCTAAGGATTTTTTGGATTTTCCCCGGTCATAGGCGCCATGTTTCCATATAATCCAGGGACAGGCCGGGCCCCTTTACTTTAATGGGCAGCCACAGGTATTCTGACTTTTCAAAATCACAGGGATCGCCGGGACCTTCCATCCCGCCCCCGTTCCACCGGTCGCCTGCATAGACGAAGGTTGTGCCTTCAGCCCCCGAAACAGCAAATATGCATGTTCCCTGACTGTTGCAGGTAGTGGAATCGCCAAAGGTCTCCTCCTGGCTCCAGGGGCCTTCCAGACTGGCAGCAGTTACGTAATACCCCTGGTTGGGGTACCAGCCGGTACAGTCGGAAAAATACAGATAATAGCGCCCTTCCATTTTAAAAACGCAGGGCGCCTCCCGTTGAAAAACGGAGGGATGGCTGGCATTTGACACAATGGACAAATAATCGCTGCTGAGCCGGTCAACCCAATGACCTGTGCCGTCGGTATTGGCGGAATAAAAAACATACGCCTGCCCATCGTCATCCTTGAAAACGGTCATATCCATAATATGACGCCCACCGGCACCATAGCAGGAACTTACATAGGTATACGGTCCGATGATGGAATCGGATACCGCAAAGTCCAGATGACCGTCCTCGCACTCGGCACTGCATTCCGTTATAAACATCACATACTTTGCCGTCTTTTCGTTATACAGCACTTTGGGCCTGTATGCCACCCGGCTGCGGGACAAATGTCCGGTGCCGGAAGCCTGAAGAACTGTCCCTTCAAATCTCCAGTTCTGCAAATCAGGCGATGAATAGCAATTTATCCCTTCAAAGTACCAGTTCATGTACCGGGGCTTTTCACCAAACCAATACCAGGTATCGCCAGCCTTAAGGATGGAGCCTCCATGGGCGTGCAATTTATTGCCGTCCGTGTCCGTCGGATTATATGCACCGGTAAAAGTCATCGTCAATCGCTCCATTCTGTCGTATAACGACCTAATCCAAAACAGTTCTTGATGCCTCGTTATAAACGTATGATATACCAAACCCGCAGGCCTTAACAATATGAGATATCTTCGAATATATGGAGAAATCTTCGATCTTCCACGAATTTTTATTTTATTCGGAGCTTATTGAGAAACCCTATGAATAAGTGATATACTTAACTAAAGAATAGAATCGGTATGAACTGCTTTGGAATATATGGAGAATTCTTATATGACTGACGGTATTTCTTTTGTCCCTGAGATCCTGGCTGTGAAAGAGGATAAGAGCGATATGCCTATGCGGCGGGAAAGACAAAACACTTCGGACGACATTCTGGCGGTGTATCTTTCAGGCGGCCCCCGGTATCAGCTAAACAATCAGATTTATCACTTTACCCCGCCCATAGCCATCCTCATCAGCAAGGGCACTTTTGACGCCGACCTCCAGGAAGGCAAGGTTGACGGCATTTTTGTGCTGTTCAGCGGGAATGGGATGCTCCGGGGGAAGGACCACTCCGAAACAGAGGTTATTGTTTCCCTGGGAGCGGATTGGCTTGCCGTACCGGTATTGAAAGAGATTTCATCCAGTGACGCGGATAAACTCAAAGGATGTCTGGCGGAAATTTCCGCTACTCCCGGAGCGGGTCTGACAAGCCAGATGCATAAAATCAGCCTCCTCTACCAAGCCATTGCCATCTACTGCGGCATATCCGGAAGAAGCGGAGGGAATGTCATGCACAGAGAGGCATACAAGCTGCGCGAGCTCATTCATGGTATGGCCTTGGAAAGATGCTCCATGGAGGAAATCTATAAAGAACTGAGCCTCTCCTCCTCCCACGCCGAAACCCTTTTCCGGAAAGCATACGGCATCACTCCGGTGGCATACCGTATGCAAATCCGGCTGAACCGCGCAAGAGAGCTTCTTGTGACCACACAGTACAATGTCAGCCAGGTAGCGTATTCCGTGGGCTTTACAGACCCTTTGTATTTTTCCCGTTTATTCCGGAATGCATTTGGAACAAACCCCTCAAGCCTCATCGCCGATTATGGCTTCAGCCGGAACAAAGGGATGATGCCGTAATCCATACGTATAAGGCTAAAGCCTCTTTATGCATATGCCACCTTGATATTGCAGGCTGACAGCCCCTCAAGCGTGGCAACTGCATACTGCACTCCCTTGATCGTCCACACCTTGAATGGAATTTCTCCATGCTCGGAGCTCATATTGTCAACGGTTTTCCCATCAAATACATAAGGGACCATGGCCGTCAGGCCCTCGCTCCCCAGGGGGCACTCCAAAGCGAAGTTCAGAACCCGTTCTGTGAGCTGAATTTCTGCAAAACGCGCTCCATCCCTTCTTTGCAAAAATTGCAGAAGCCTTTGGGCCGTCCAGACAGGAATGTCTTTTGATTCCGCATACTCCAGCATTTTCATCACAGGCTCTCGTGAAAAAGACCACTCGTCATTGTGGGCTTTTACGCCGACCACAGAGAAAATTTCCTGTTCCAGGCTCCTGTCCAGGAGGGTTTTAAAGCAGTTGAAGAACCCATCGGGGTCTTTGTTTTCCATATAGAGCTGGTCATAGACATTGGTCAGGACCTGATACACATCCACTATATTTCCATGCATATCGGCAAAGCGCATGGGCAGTCCGCTGCCGGTGAAATTGCCGGGCGCTCCCAGGAAACGCCCTTGATTGGACCCATTGTCATAGTGGGCATAGTTCAGGTCCATTTGGATACCGAATTTCTCCTCAAGCTTTGCTTCGGCGGTAAAATCCACCGTCCCCCTCTCGTCGGTGCCGCACCAGACAAACCAATGGTTGACATTGGTCAGCATGGGCAGTCCGAAGCTGGCATCGATATTGCGGGCTATTTCTCCGTAAACTCGGCACTTGTTTTCCCATTGGGGATTTTCAGCCTCCCGGGTATCATCCGGATGTCCCGATATCTCATGTCCTCTTTTTACCCACTCCTGAACCTTTTCCCTGGAGATCAGGCCTGTTTCCTTGACATAAAGGCTCATGCGGGCGCCTCTGGATTCTATGGCATCAAACTGGGGCACGAAGTCCGCTTCACAAGAGTCTTCGCCGTCATTGGTAAGGATGGCGAGGCTTTTTAACCTGTCTGGAAAATACCATAGCCGGGGAAGGGGCTTTTTGTTTATACAAAGATATTCTATGCAGCGTGACAGGAACTGCATCTGCTGATCCGCCTGGTTGATGTGATTCAAGCCTAGATCAACCCAACCTCCCGTAAACATGTCCATTGCCCTGAGCCCATTGATACCGTCACACTCACTCCCTGCGAGTTCAGGATTTCCCTGCCGGGTCAGCAGTATGCTTAACGGAAGATTGTAAGCAAAAATAATGGTGCTTCCCTTTCCATAAGGATAAAGGGCAGCAGCGGGGTATCCGCATGGAGCGGTCTTATTCCGGTAAAGCCCGGCAATTTCCACCGCCCCTTTCAAGCTGTAAAGTTCGGCTGCGCCATGAAATTGGAGGGCCTCTCCGGCAAGATCCCGGCCCGTCTCCCGGCTGCCATCGAGCTTTACATAGGCATCCGCAAGGATCCCCGGGATTTTTTCCGCACCAAACACTTCAGCCAGCTTTTCATCGGGACTAAAAGCAATCAGGCTTCCGCCTTTTTCAACGTAGTCCTTCAGGCTGTCTGCCAGCTCCTGTGGGATCTCCGAAGCCCCAAGGATCACTACGTCGTAGCTGTGAAGCTCCCCAAAGCTCATTTTACTTTCCGGCAGCAGACAAACATCAAAGGCATTCAAGCCCTCGGCCTTAAGGATCTCACAGGTATACAGGCTGAAATCCGCCTTTGTACCCAAAACCAATATCGGAGCATTCATCTTACCCATAATCACTTCTCCTATAATCTATTACTCAACTTTCCCAGAGTATACTTCTCCGTAGTAACTGAAGGGAGCATTAAAATATGCCTCCGTTTCAGGGAAAAGCACGTCCAGCAAGTATTTCTCCCCGGGCTTTACAAGAATATCGGGCCAGGCGTCGGACAGGCGGTCAAGGGAACGGAAACCGGTAACCAGCCTCACAAATGCATCCGGCGGGATGCAGAGAGCTCCTCCGTCGGCGCCCATGGACGAATCTACAAAACCCAGGGACATCACATCCGCCAGTCTCCCACCCGAAAACTTCAGTTTATAGGCCTGCCTGTAAAGGTTGATCACGACGTACCTTGATACTCCGGCACAGGCAGATTCCGCAATACGCTTTTCCAGTACCGGGCCGATCTTTCTCAGAAACCTTGATATGTCATGAATGCGCACGAGCCATTGACCAGGCTGCCGTGCAATGCTTCCGAGACTTCTTGCCAGCTTGACCAGGGTGCTGCATTCCGGCCAGGAGATAATAATTTCACTTGCCTTCCCGGTATTTAGCAGCCCCAATACGGCCCTGCCGGCGTCCATCTCTGCAATGCAGCCTTCTGCAATATGAACGCTTTTCCCTCCAAAATCGCGGCACACTATATATCCGGCAGCTTTACCGCTTGACTTGTTAACCACAAGCCAAACAGGGGCCTTGGAATCCTTGATGAAAAATTTCCAAAACGCTTCGTCTCTGGTTATATAAAATTGCAGATGCTTATGCGCAGCTTTATACAGGCAAAGCAATTCCCCAATATCCTCTTCCGCTGCTTTGCGAAGAGTATACGCATTTCCGCCTACATCGGCGGCGGCGGGAATGTATCCTGTAGGTAGGATATCGGCGGTATTTCCATATATGCAATAAGTATATCCGTATTGTCTATAGTAATAGGGTATGCCCCATATGATACTTATGTCATACCCCTTATCCTCTACAACCTTTTGAAATCGGTCCATCTGAATTCTTACGAGCCCTGATTTCCGGTGATCCGGATGCGACAGGACAAGCTCCAGCATTGCAGCTCTCAACGGAATTCCCTCAAATTCACATTCCCATGGAATCAGACAGGTGGTTGACAGGATTTCTCCCGTCAGCCCATCTTCAATGAACTGGAAATCTTCCCTGTTTATCTGCGGATGGTGTAAAAGCAGGTTTTTGCAGTTGGCGCCCTCGCTGGCATTATTGAAGCTTCTGTTGAACTCAATATACCGTTCTGCGTCCCTTTCATCCTCTACGGTTCTGAAAATCATCCCGTTATCAAGCACTTCTCTGAATGCCATAGGCCAACCTCTCTTTCCCGATTTAACGTTATAAAAACAAAATCAAGGAATCCTCCTTGAATGTGCGTTATACGAAGATTATATAATTGAATTCCTAAGGAAATCCATCTTTAATTTCGGATAATCTTCATCTTTTTTCGGATTTTTCTTGCCGCAGGGTTGAGAATCCTTTGATATTCCATGGGCGCTATGGGCTTCCTGCTATAAAAAAATAGCCTGCAACATTCGGCGCTTTCTTTTATTTTTTCATTGACCCATGGATAAAGCCGGAACTCATTTGCAGCCTATCAGTAATTTAGCCTAACCCTAATGCACCTGGAGGTAATTCGCCGATATATTGTACAAAATATCGAGTATGGGACTAATAAATATCGAATTTTTGAATTATGTTAACTAACCTGGCATATTTAAGCTGAAATTCAGTCCCCTAGTCAAAAATTTGTACAAATGTGTTGGACTTTTTAATGAAAAAGTGCTCAAGCCACTTTCCCGACTGCTGTAGTGTTGCGGCGGAGCTTATCGTCATTGCAGTCATTGCAGTCATTGCAGTCATTGCAAGAGAGGCGTCATCCCTTGCGGGACAACGCCTCTCTTGCTTTTCCGTATCGGTTTGGGGTATGGTTCAACAAGTTTCCTTTCCCCATTAAACCGCGCTTTTTTGTCACAGGCTATTCCTAAATGATAATAAACTACCCGAAAATATTCCCTTTGTTCAATCTGTCCCCGGGGTCAAACAGCCGCTTCAAGGCCCGCATCTGCTCCATGCCCTGTTCGCCGTACATTTCAGCCAGCAGTTCTGTTTTCAGCTTGCCTACGCCATGCTCCGCGGAGATTGTTCCGCCTTTGCGGATGACTTCACGGGCCCATTCCAGATAAAGCTTCTTCCCTTGCTCGTAATCCGCCATGCTGTCCGGCAGAATATTGACATGGATATGATTGTCTCCTATATGGCCGAACATCACGGAATCCAGGCCTGCCTCGCCGAGCAGGCGGTTATACATACCGACGGTATTCTCCATTTCAATATCCGGAACCGCCATGTCGGTACCAAGCTTGGCAAGGCCGGGATCTTTTTTCCGCCGGTGGTCGATTTCCAGGTTTACCGCTTCCGGAACTGCATGCCGGAAATACTTCAGCCTTTCCAATTCATGGGGATTCATGGCAATCCAGGAGGTTTCGTCGCTGCCTCCGCAGGCTTCCAGATCCTCCACGGCATTCATTACCCTTTCACCGACAGTGTCTTCGTCATCCCCATGGTATTCGAAATAAATGGCCGTATGATAGTGGGGCGGCATCTCCGGAATCTCACTGAATGCGGGATTTTCCTTTTTCATTCTCCGCAAAAGCTCCAGGGCATCACTGTTGAAATACTCAATGGCAGCAGGCTTGCCGCCGCTGTCTTTTGCATCTGTTCCGGCAAACTCGCCGCGGAGGGCCCGGACAAACTTCAGGGCGGATTCCTCCGAAGGAAAAAAAGCCATAACGCCCCAGACCGTCGCCGGTTTCGGCAGCAGCCGGAGCTCTATTTCCGTCACAATCCCCAGGGTCCCTTCCGATCCGATGAACAGGTCCGTCAAGTCCATGTCATCGCAAGAAAAATAGCCCGAAGCATTTTTCACCTCCGGCATACGGTATCCCGGGAGCTCTCCCTCAATGCTCCTCCCCGTATCGGTCTGCAGCTTGAAATACCGCCCGGATGCCTTTTGCTCTCCCCGTTTCAGTTGTATTCCCGACCCGTCCGGCAGGACTACACGGAGGGCTTCAACATATTTGCGCGTCGGCCCGTAATAATATGAACAGGCTCCGGAGGCGTTGCATGCCACCATACCGCCGATGGAAGCCGAGGTCTCCGTGGGGTCCGGAGGAAAAAAGCAGGTTGTGCCGTCCAGCGCTTTCCGCACATCCGAAAGCAGCGCTCCCGGCTGCACGCTGAGAAAATACTCCTGGCGCCCTTCATCATATCGCAAATCTCCGATTTGGTTCATCCTGCTCATATTAAGTATGTATCCGCCGTTGGGGACCGCGCCTGCGGTAATGCCTGTGCGGGCTCCCTGAACAGTGATGGTATGGCCGGAAGGCTCAACGGACCTTACAATTTCCTTTACTTCCTCCTCGCTTTTGGGGAAGGCGATAAACTGTGCCTCCCCCACTTTACGGGATTCATCCCTCAAATATTCTTCAAATTCCGCTCTGAAAGCTTCAATCATTAAGGTCACCTTTCTGCCGTCATTTCGTTTTCACCGATGCCTTGGACCGGGTCTCCTGGAGCTGGAGGGCTGTGTTTCTGTTATCCAGGATATTCAGCGACAGCTCGATGCATTCCGCTGCTTCTTTGGGCGACATGGTACCCACCGTTACCATGTCCTGATCGCGAATGGTATTCCAGACGAAGGTCAAACCCTGGAAAGGCCTGAGCTGTCCTGCGGCCATGGGCTTGATGGTCATTACCGGCTTTTTGGCGTTCCGGATGATCTGAGCCGTCCAGTCCACTTCCAACTGCATCAGGAAACCCATGGAATTGTAGATTGAAATATAGGATTCCACATCCAGCCCTGATTCATCGGCATAGACAATTGATTCAGGCATATGGGTGCTCAATCCGGGAATCATTCCCCTCTCCCTGATCATGCGGCAAACCGTCTCCATTTTCCTTACAGTCCGTGTGCACCTGTCCACCATATTGTCCGTAACCCCCTGATGCGGCATACAGATGTTGGCGCCAAGCTTCACCTGCTCGTCAAGGACTCTCTCAACCTCGCCGATATCAAAGCCCTTGGCAGGAGTCTCAGGTCCGGTTGTGATACCGGGCGTGCCTATAATGATGGCTTTTACCCCCGTACGCTGCTGAGCCTCCCGTATCCCGTCCTGTATGCAGGGAAGCTGTATGGACCCCATAAGGGTGTCAACTCCGTTTTTGAAAAAGACCTCCAAAATATCCGCAACGGTTTTATAATTGCCGATGTGCTCCACAATATAATCATCCTTGGCTTTGGTAGCATGGCTGAAGCCTGCAAACCAATTGGTGCCGATAATCATTCTCGATACCGGCAAACCGCCTACTTCTGTTCTCGGAAATACATTCATTGGCCCATCCTCCTTATATTTTATCTTACTCTGCCTTCCCATCCCTGAGCTTCCCCCGTCGCGAAGGCTACGCGGAGTGACGGCTGTCTGGGACTACTGCTAATATTACTTCCCGTTTTTTCTTAAAACACCTGCGTCCCAGGACTGCATTTTCAGGAATCTATAAGGGTAGCTATATTTGCACCAGTACTTGCCTGATTCATGCTTTATCGCAATTTCACTGACCTTCCAGACTGGGAAGATTCCAAAAGGCCAAAGATGATTCTTAGCACCTCCAGCCCCTCTTCCCCTCGGATTTCAGGGCAATTGCCGTTTTCTATGCAGTCTGCAAAGCTGTCAATTACGCCGGAATTTGTCTGCCGGCTGTTGGTCTGGATATCTCCGATTTTATAGTAAATCCTCTCTCCGTTTTTCCGCTGGATTTCCAGCGAATACTCGGGATGGTCGAAGATCCTCATCCTGCCCTCGCTGCAGTAAAGGGTGGTGCTGTTAACTTCGTCGCCGTAATTGGTCCAGCTTGCTGTCAATGTACCTACAATGCCGCCCTGAGAGTGCAAAATGCATACGGCGTTGTCATCCACCTCAATCATCCTGCCGTCAGGTCCTCTTTTATCCAGTGTCCTTATATAAGCCGACACCTCGCTGATCTCATCCTTGATCAGCCAGCGCACAAGGTCCGCCTTGTGAATGCCCAGGTCTCCTATGGCCCCCATGAAGGCGTCGCTTTTTTTGAAAAACCACGTGCCTGCGCCTTTGTCCGAACTCCAGGCTTCAGGCCCCTGATGGGAAAAGGTGGTCTGGAAGGACAGAATTTTGCCCATTTCTCCGCTGCTCAGGATTTCCCTTGCCTTCCTGTGAGCAGGGATAAACCTCTGATTGTGGCCTACCATCAGATGTTTTCCAGTGCTCCTGGCCACCTCGCACATTCGGGCCGCATCCTCAACGCATGTTGCCATAGGCTTTTCGCACAGCACATGCTTTCCGGCTTCCAATGCCGCTATCGCAACTGCCGCATGAGAATTATTGGAGGTACAGACACTGACGGCGTCAATGGTTTTCTCCTTTAGCATTGCATCAATGCTATCATAGACCTTCCCGCCATATTTATTCCTCATTTCGGATGCCCTATCCTGATTATAATCAAAAAACCCGGCAATCTCAACTGTCGGATTTGCATCATATTCAGGACCATGCCTGAATTTTGTTATGGAGCCGCAACCGATTATCCCGACCCGAATCATAAATTCCCCCTCAATCTTTCTGAAAATAAAATACTATAAGTAACTTTTATGCTCCGCTTTTCCGGCGGCTTCGTCATCCCCAACCGGAGCAATGGGTGTATAAGCCTTTAATGCCACACTTTCATTATATCATTGGGCAGTGCGATATAAATAGAATAAGCTGCTAATATGATGGACAAAAATGCTCCGGTAGGATAAAATAATAGCTGACTCTGCCCCATGGGATGGAAGGAATATTTCTATGAATGTAGTTTTTGTCGGTATGACCACGGATAATACGAAAATCTGCAAGACCCACAGCCATTCACACTGGGAGATTCTCTACTACTTTTCCGGTACCGGGGTTTTGAAGGTGGGAGACGAGGAAATAAATTTTCAGCCCGGCGATATCGTATGCC
>JAEZCO010000111.1 GCA_023433505.1 Bacillota bacterium
AAGTGGGCGCCCCTACACTAGATTCCGTTTCATACCAATGACATACATGCCGTGCAGTTTCTTTTCATCATCCTATAATGGTCACGGATTTGCTGGCCGGCGACAGGTTCCCTGTCACGTCATAGGCCTTCACCCAGAGGATATTTATGCCAATCCCCTTGGGTACTTTCACCGAACGGCTGGGTCTTGTGGCTGTTTCTATTTCCAATCCGTTGCAATAAATCCTATAGCCTTTGACTTTGACATTATCCGTGGAGGCTATCCATTCCAGGGCTACACTGGAGCCTTTGACAGATTTGACCTTCAAGTTGGCAGGTGCGGCTGGCGCTTTTGTATCGCTTACTGTAGCCGTCTTTAGAGGTTTTGATAAAGCAGAGCTGTTCCCTGTGCTGTCCAGGGCTTTTATCCGGAATTCATAGCTCTTGCCCGGAATCAGGCCTTTGCACGTGTATTCCGGCTTGCTGATTTTGCTTTTTTTGACGCCGTCCATGTAAATCTCATAGCCTTTGACCTTCAAATTATCGGTGGAGGGAGACCAGGCAAGATTTATTTCGGTTTCGGTGGCAGTGACCGCCTTAAGCCCTTCGGGAACGGAAGGCGCACTATTGTCGGACAATGTGGAAAATTGGACCTTATTGCTATTTCCGGAGAAGTTTCCTGCGATATCGCGCGCTTTTACATAAAAGGTATAATTCTTTCCGGGCTCAAGTCCTTTGCAGACATAGTATTCTATGCTTTCAGAGCCTTTCTTCGCATCATTGCAGTAAATATCATATCCCCTGATACCTATATTGTCACTGGAAGGGTCCCATTTCAGCGTGATGCTGGTATATGCAGCAGTGACAGCGCTCAAGCCGCTGGGCGCAGTCGGAAGCACCTTATCCTGTAGTGTCCCGCAACGCAAGGCGCTGCTGCTCTCGGATAAATTCCCGGCAGCATCGTAGGCTTTTACGGTAAACACATATTCCTGCCCGGGAATAAGGCCTTTGTTTGTATAATCTGTTTTGGCTACCGTAATTATTTTCCTTCCGTCCCTGAATACCTGATATCCTTTTACCCCCACATTGTCCCGCGAATCTTTCCAGCTTATGGAAATGGATGTATGCGTCCGGCTAATGGCTGTCAATGCCGTGGGGGCCGACGGTTTCTCCGTATCCGTCCCCGTTGAATCGGCATAGTAGGCGCTGTCCGTCTCTGCCCCGCCCTGTCCGTACAGTATTGCGGCACTGCACGATTGTGCAAAAATAGAAAATAGAATAAGAAATGAAATGCTTGTCCTGATGAATGTCCTTTTCATTTAGTCCCCTCCACAAAATTGATTTATTTCATAACATTACAATGTTTTACATTTAATTTATAATATAACATATTATTACATTAATTGTCAAGAACATTTGTTCGGAAATTGTATAAATTTACAAACGGACGGGGCTCTGGTATGATATACCTATAATTTGAGAAGACTATGGTTTTCCGGAGGATACAAATAATGTGGTACAAGCATAATTTCTTTAAATACGCAATGGGCTTGCTTTTAATTCTGGTGAATATATTTTTGCTGGGCAAGATCGACTTTTTTCTTGTCCCCCTAAGAAACGTACTGGCAACGATTTTTCTGCCGCTTCTGATTTCCGGGATTTTGTATTATCTGATGCGGCCCCTGGTCAATTGGATCGTTAAATTCAAAATCCCGCGGACCGTTGCAATACTCATCGGTTTTGTCATTCTTATCGTGATATTGGCAGTCATAAGCGCCAGCACCGGTTCCATGGTTGTAAGCCAGTTAAGCCGGCTGTACAGCAGCTTGCCGGATTTCTTTGAAATCGCGGGGGAAAAGACGACGGAATTTTTTGATAAAGGCTTTCTTTCCTTCATACCTGTTTACGATTTGCAGCAGCAATTATCCGGCGTCCTGCAGAGGGTCGTACCCTTTCTGAGCAATGGCCTTCTCAGCGGCATCTCAGTGGTGGCTAATGCTACGGCAGCGCTGGTTATCGTGCCCTTTTTCCTGTTTTACCTGCTGAAGGATGACCACCTTTTCCACCGGCGGATGCTGGCAATTATACCCGAAAAGCATAGGGACAGCGGTGAAGAAATCCTTGAGGACGTGGACAAGACTCTTTCAACCTATATCATCGGCCAGGCAATTGTCGCTCTTACCATCGGCGTATTGATGTATATCGGCTATCTTATCCTGGGCCTGGACTATGCCCTGATACTGGCGCTGTTTGCATTGATTACCGCATTCATCCCCATACTGGGAGCATTTATCGGTATTATTCCGGCCATCCTTGTGGGGTTGACCATAAACCCGCTCATGGCTTTGAAGGTGCTTATCCTGATGATTGTGGTCCAACAACTGGAGGGGAACCTGCTTTCTCCGCAAATCATGGGCAAACGGATGAACATCCATCCGCTGACCTTCCTGGTCATCCTCCTGGTGGCGGCTTCGCTTTTCGGATTTATCGGCATGCTCATCGCAGTACCGGTGTATGCGGTGATTAAAGTCATCGGCAAAAGCTTTTACAAGCTTTACAAGCTTAGAAAGGCTGAAAACGACTCCTGCAGCAATTGATCTTTGGATTCCTGAGCCTTATAATGAGATTAAAGAGCAAAAGAGGTGATTTAGATGAAGAAAAGAAAAACCAGTCTGGACCTGATGCGGGAAATCAGAACGACATGGACAATCAACCCGCGGACCAGGGTTCACGACAACGATATCCGGAAAAGTAAAAAGAAAATGCGCAGTGAAGGCAAAAAAGAAACGAAAAAAGCTCTTGGAGATGATCCCAAGAGCTTTTTTATTTGTTCTTCATCCGCCGGCTGGATCAGAAGGCTGAATCACCGGCTTTCCGGCCTCGATCAGCACTTTGCTGCCCAACAGGAAAAATCCCTGAATGAACATCAGCAAGCCGGTGCCCACCAGCAGCCATTCGATCCTGATCAGGTCCGCCAGGGGTCCGAACACAAGCATTCCCATCGGCATCATGCTGCTGGATATCATCCCCAAAACGCCAAACACTCTCCCCAGGAAATCTTTCTCTACCTTTTGCTGCAGCAAAACCGTAGCCGGTGTGTTGAAGAATGGAAGTGATACGCCGATAAAGGCCATGAAAACCAGGTAGAGCCAGAAAACAGGCATCACTCCCAGCCCCAGGGTACCTAGCCCGATAATAAGGGTTGACGCTGCCATCGTATGGGTTTTATTTTTAAAGCCGCCCCAGGAAGCCATGACAATGCCCCCTGCCATCATGCCTATCGAGAAGACGATTTCTATTGCAGTCAGACGCCAGACATCGCTGCCAAAAGTGCGCGTAACCTGCAGCGGAGTCAGAAACGCAGCAGGCGCAACAAATATAAAAAAGATCGCGCTAAACAGGAAGAACGCTTTGATGAAACTATGATTTTTGATATAGTTGTAACCTTCACGCATGTCGGAGAAATAACTGACTGTCTGATTTTCCAGAGCCTTGGTATGTGGGGGCACCTTGAGAAAAATCAGCAGTATCGATACGGCTATAGCCGCTGTGACAACATCGATGTAAAATATGGAGCCAATGCTGGCCATGGTCAGCAGCGCACCGCTAAGCAGCGGAGATACAAGCATGATCATGGATTGTATGCTGCTGTTTGTTCCATTCACTTTGGTCAGCTTGTCTTCCGGGACAATCTGGGGAAGAAACGCCCCTACCGCCGGGGCCTGAACTCCGGCTCCCAAGGCGCGTATCGCGGAGATCAGAAAAAGCAGCCACAAATCATCATAGCCAAAAGAAAACAGAATGGCCAGGATCAGGGTCGATGCTGCAATCACTGAATCTGAAAGCATAATCAGAACTTTTCTGTTATACCGGTCGGCCCATACTCCTGCAAAAGGAGATAGAAAGAAAGTGGGCAGAAATCCGCATATAATTGCTATCGTCATCATAATGCCGGATTTTGATGTTAAAGTGATATGCCAGGTTATGGCATACTGCACCAGGGACGATCCAAAAAGGGATATTGTCTGTCCGGCCAAAAAGAGTATGGTGTCCTTTTTCCAGTTTCTCATGCTCCGCAAGTTCCTTCCGTCTATGTCAATGTTATGTTTCCCGGGCCATTATTATTTCCCATCCTATCATGATTTAAAACGCTCCGCTACGCCCTTATTAATTATAGCCAATATTTATCCCGGCATATCCTATAAGGATTGACAACCCCATTGATCAATAATATGATTAAAAGCAGGCCATAGAGCTCTTCACCCTGCTTACCCGAAATGGAGATAACTATGAAATCATCAAGAATCAAGCTTACAGTGTTTGCAATCCTTACATGTATCACTCTCGGTAGTATTATTTTTCCGCCTCCTGCCCATGCGGCAACCGTTGATACCCTTGTCGACCTGACAAAACTCTCTTCGGATTTCGTATATGACCTGAAATATTCTACTTCCGACAATTTTACCGGTACCAAACAGTACTCCGGCAGCATATGCTGTTTACAGGAGGAAACCGCCTGGAAACTTATTAAGGCGAATGAAGAAGTTATGCGAAGAGGATTGAGAATAAAAATCTGGGATGCCTACAGGCCTTTTTCCGTCCAGAGGGCAATGTGGAGAGTCATGCCTGACTCCAGATTTCTGGCCGACCCAAATAAAAAAGGCTCCAATCATAACAAGGGCGCTGCCGTAGATATTACCCTCGTTGATGAAAAAGGGCATGAAGTAGAGATGCCCTCGGGATTTGATGATTTTTCCGGCAAGGCGGCCAGGTCGAACCCCAATATGTCGCCTGCTGCAAAAGAGAACCTGGGAATCCTGACAGACGCTATGGTAAAAAGCGGCTTCAAGTCAATAAGCAATGAATGGTGGCATTATGACGATGCTGACAATTCCAAGTACGGTCTGCTGGATGTGGAGCTGGAGGATGTTAGAGACAGAAGTCTGGCGGTTGAAAATGTCATAGGGATCGGCGATTCCTCCCAGGTCATTCTTGTCACACCCGTCAGCTACAGTGCTTCCCATGCAAAACTGCGGCTATATGAAAAGAAAAACGGCATCTGGATGAAAACATCGCCGGATATGCAGGCCTACATAGGTAAGAATGGCTTTAAGCCCGTAAAAGACGCCCCTCTTGCTGCGGCAGAGAAAAGGAAGTATAAGTATGAAGGCGACGGCGCTACCCCTGCGGGAGTATTCTCCATCACCTCCCTTTTTGGCTGGGGAAATAATCCCGGTTTCAAGCTTCCTTATAAGAAGACAACCTCCGATGATTATTTTGTCAGCAGCAACAAAAAAGAGGATTACAATGTCTTCATTACAAGAAAAGGCGGGCCTTCCAAGAGCTGGACCCTTTATGAAAAATTAAAAATTCCGGATTACAAGTATGGGGCGGTCATCAATTACAATAACGGTCCCGACCGGATTACAGGCAACGGAAGTGCAATATTCCTGCACATTGCCGATGACAGAGGGTATACTTCAGGGTGTGTTTCATTATCCGAAGCAAATCTCCTGAAAATATTCAAATGGTTAAAGCCGGAACAAAGCCCCATGATCTCCCTGGGAAAAATATAATTTTGAATGAAGTCGTTCTTCGCAAAATTATTTTTCAAAACTTTAAAATATCCTTAACTTTTTTTAAAGTTCAGGATATAATAAGGATGTTAGTCCCATATATCAAAGAAAGCAGGATTTGCACAAATGAGATGGCTGGAAGTAAACTGCTCGAAACCGCTTAAAGGAAGCATAAGCGTACCCGGCTCGAAAAACAGTTCCCTTGCATTGTTGGCAGCATGCTGCCTTGCAGATGATCCGATCGTCCTACATAACATACCCAATATTACCGATATCGATATCGTATGCC
>JAEZCO010000027.1 GCA_023433505.1 Bacillota bacterium
TTAGGCACGCCGCCAGCGTTCGTCCTGAGCCAGGATCAAACTCTCTAATAAAGTTTTATTTAAGGTGTGCAAGCACACCGTCAATTACTTTTTTCGAAAGCCATTTGGCTCTTTACTATTTACTGACTTAAAAAAGTTCGCAAGCTGTTTTTACAACTCTTGAAATTTACGAGTTCCATGATTGTTTAATACACTGTTTACTTTTCAAGGTCCATTTGCGGCCCCGTTTTAGGGCGCTTTGTTATATTACCACGCTGTTTCTGCTTTGTCAACGGTTTTTTTACTGGCTCTTTTTACCAGCGAGCCGGTAAATCTTCCGTATGAATATCCGTCCTTTCGAACGGGCTTGCTTGCGACAGCTTTTGTATTATATCACCAGATATTTAGCTGTGTCAAGGGGTATTTTAACTTGAGATACAAGGCTTTAAGGGCTGAATTCCTTTGACAATCTGTTTTAGCTTAATCTTATCAACGAATGCACATAATTGCGAGAAATATTTCCCGAATTCAATGCTTCCTTATTAATAAGGATACTTAACCCCTGCCCATAAAAATCTGCAGGTCTTGGTGAAGAACCGCGGGAAGCGGAAGAGTTCTTCCATTATCCCAGCCAGCTAATAATATTGGAAGTCATCCTCGTATTGCTCCGAGCACATCATGGGATGTCTGGAGAAATAGATCCGGCTTTTTGATGCAGCTGAAAAAAGCATTGGCATTCTTTCCCCATAAGAACCAGTTCAAATCGGGTTTTTGCTCAACGATGTAACCCAGGAGCCGACCGGTAAATTTCTCCCAGACTGCCTTATGGCTTCCGGGGTTTCCTACTTCGCAGGCAAGACAGGAATTCAGAAGCAGCATACCCTGCCTTTCCCACGATTCAAACAACTTGTCGGCAGGCAGCAGTTTGAACTGCCCCTTTCCTATTCTTCCTTATGACTTAGCCGCTACATACAAAAACAAATAAAATGAAGATAGCCATTACGATGGTAGCCCTAACCAGTTTATTATATTCATGGTGTCTTTAAAACAGTTTGATTTCAGGAAATCGTTTGGATATTGTTCAGAACATAACATAGGGTGACGACTCTCGAAAAACACGCCATGTGAAATATGTTGTTTTTTAGAGATAGCTTCATTGCCCCAAAGAAACCAAATTAAGTCCGTTCTTCGCTCAGAAATATAATTAAATAATCTTATTGAAAATTGTGACCATATATCTCTATGACTATTAGGTTTCCCTATCTCACATGTTAAATAGGAATTTAAGAAGAGAACACCTTGATTCTCTAAGGATGAAAAAAGCTCATTTGGAGGAAGAATAGGGAACTTATTTGACCTTATTTCTTTAACTATTTCAGAAAACTTTTTTATATCTCCATAATATATAATATCGTTATAGCTCTTATATATTAATCTAACAATATTTTTTAATGAAACTTGTGCAAATGGGGTACTCCAACTCCATAGTCCTCCAACTTCAAATGACCGGCCAGTTGCTATGCCAGGCTGATAATATACATCTTGTCCGACTATACATACCTTCATACTGTCTAAATCAGTAGTTAAAAACCTTAAAATTCTGTCTTTAGTAGGTGTATAGTTGGTACCAATTTCTTCTTCAATCTTACCTAACAATTCTATTATGTCTTTTGTAAAAAAATCTTCCCATGAAGGTGAAACATTTTGCTGTATCATAGTTTATTTTCCTTAAACCTTCTTTATTAAATATGCTTGTAATTAAATAATACGAAAGACATTAATATTTTGCAATAAGCTTTATTTTCATCTTTTCATTTTTAATGAGGATAAATTTTAACTGAATCGTGTCAACCTCCTTCTTGATAGAGACTGCTGCAGAATGATTTCATTTTGAGGTGCTCCAAATAAAAACACTACATTCTTATATTATCAACCAAGCTTAAGAAGAAAGCTCACTATCTTCACTTTCATTAGCACTCATTCTCTATAAATTCAAACATGCTTCAACCGCAAACTTGAAAATTGCCTCTCTAACATCAGTCCTATCATTCCAGCACCTTGAATCCCATTCTTCACAGCTCACATCATCTCCACCATACAAAATCTGTCCAAAATCAACACTCCTGAACTCTGCCACTGCACAGAACGCTGAACACTCCATTTCAACCGTGAGACAGCCTTCTGCTTTCCTTAGGCTTACCTTATCAATAGTTTCACGAAAAAAAGCATCCGTTGTCCATGTCTTTGACAATAGATATTGGCATTTATGCTTCTGGAGGATCTGCTCAATTGCCCGTACTGCAATTTTATTGACTTCAACCTCTCTGCTTGGCGGCAGATAATGATAAGATGTCCCTTCATCTCTCACTGCAGAAATAGGAACAATTATATGACCGACTGCAATAGCTTTATCGAGGACGCCTGCACCACCACAGGCAATAAACTTCTCCCCGCCGAGGGCGATTACCTCCTCCATATTTCCTGCACAGAAAGGTGCTCCAATCCCTGGGTGAAAAACAGCCACTCTTTTATTGGCATATTGAATCTCGTATACAGGATTTAAGCCCATTTCAGATTTCAGGCTGGTAATGAGCTTGAGTTTACCTTCATTCTTTAGTCTTTTAATTACATCGTTAAAGAAACACATTACGATATGCTCAGGTATATCAATCCTTTGAATTATTTTCTTCGGTTCTATAATTTGCATACACATTGCTATCAAACTCTACTATTGGAAATTCCCTTTTCAAAATACTTACCTCCCTATCCGATGAATTTCACCTTTACTTTAAAAACCACCCTGCAACCTTTAGTCTAAATTAATCTGTTCCAGGATATGAGACCTTACCTTAAAACCATATTTTTCATAAAACCTCAGCACATCATTACCTGCCGCTACATTAATTCTTTTAGTCTTGACGCCATGTTCATCCATCCATTTCAATGCACTTTTCATTAATGTATCACCGATATGCAATCCTCGATAAGTGTCCTCAATAAAGATAGATTCAACTTCTCCAACCAATTCATCGTTTACCGAGCTTATACAATATCCAATGGGAGTATGTGAATCGTTTACCTTTATCAATTCTATTCTAAAAATGTGATTGCTTGCCTTTCCCTCAAAATCAGCTACTCTTTCCTCAAAACTCCGCTGTCTGATGCTCTCTGAGAAATCTTTTGAAATTTTGCCATGATGTTCTCTTAAGCCCTCCCAAAGAGGCTTCACCAAAGGTAGCAGTTCCAACCCGACAATTACGGAGTATACCCCTTTTTTCAAATACCTTTGTGTCCAGGGACACGCTAAAATGCATAACCCACAAAGACTCTCATTTAATCCGATTCTTCCACTTCGCTCACGGGCTGTGTTTCTACAATCAAACGCATTATAGAATTCATCCCTATCCTTATTTAAGTCCCAGATATCTCCTGATACAGCACCAGCAGGGCAGATATTTTTACAAATTAAACACCCACCGCATCGGGAATTATTAATCGGAGTACCTGTATCCAACACCGCATTAGTTAGGATACTCGTTATCCGTATAGCAGAGCCATATTCTTCCGTCACCAACAAAGCACATTTACCAATCCAGCCAATACCAGCCCTTGTTGCTACTGTTTTGTGAGGCAGCTCTGTCCGTATTGTGCCTTCATCTATCTCAACTACTTTTTTTGTTTTTGCTAACGCCTCAAACCCTTTTCCCTTGAGCAGAGCTTCAGTGTACTCACCTAACTCATTTAGCATGGTATTGACTCTTTTATACTCTTCATAATACTGAAGTGTGGGACCGCTCCTAATACCTGAGACAATTTCAGGAATTAAAGCAACACCAATAATGATTCCGTACGGATAGCCCTTCCTATCTTTTTCAGGTAAACTTGACAAATCGGCATAACCGACAATGGAAGCTCCTTTTTGTTTAAGCTCTGACCTAATTTCTTCACTTATAGTCATTTTGAACACCTCTTTTCATAATCCATAGAGAGAGCATCTCCTAATATAATCGCTGAAGGACAGCTTCGCCAGGTATGTTAGCCCGTTCTTTTGCTTGTGCTATATGCAGGGGAACAATATCAATAAGGTGTACTTGATAGCCGATACCTGCCTGCCAGAATGAATATTCCCCTGCTCCACCTGTATTTAAGCTATTGTTTATAACTGCCCTATCCTCTTCACCCTTTCACTTTTTGATATAGAAAAACCCCGCAGGAACACTCGTCAGAGTGACTCCGCAGGGTATATCATACTGCGTGTAGGACATTCATGTCCCTATGTTGCTTGCAAAACTGCTAAACATACTCACTTTTCAGATATTATTTCATATATTTTCCATATTGTCAATAGTTTTTGCAGGAATTCCTGCAAAAACAGGTAAATGCCTTAAATATTTTTAGTGGCTCCTCATCCCAAACCTGAACCTCATTCTTTTTTATCAAATCATTAATATTTGAATATTCTAATATCAATAGACTTCTAAACGTCAAATCACATATCCTGTTTTCGGGCTTTCTATAAGCGAAATAAGTACTGGTACAAATATAACTTCCCGCATAGTTTTTCTGAAAATGCTGTGCTGGAGCGACGCGCTGGTCGCAAATTCAGGGCATTTGCTGCTCAACTCTGCAACCTACATTATCAGAATAATTGGAAAGTAATATTTGCAGTTCTCTTAAATGACGGGACCTTCTCTTTCTGCGGCCGCCCTACTTCTGATTACCCGTCTGCACCCAGGTTTTAAAAATAATAAAAGACTCATTATTGCAGTTAATGCACTTTCTCTGAATCCCTTCTCCGTATTTAAAACGCTGGCCTGTCCAATCCAGCTTGCACCGCCCGCTTTTTTCAAGGATTATATCCGAACCGCATTGTCCGCATACCAGCTTAAAACCACCCAAGATCAATTCCCCCCCTTCACGTCTGCTTCCGGCTGCTTCTTTTTGCCCTGGATCAGCTTCAGACCACCGGATATCAGCTTTACTACATCAATATCCGTCCGGTAAATGGTACTTCTTACCCCCGGAACTTTCATCAAAGTCAGCAGCCTGTCAAAATCCTTGTTGGTTGCCTTATTCATCAGCGGTCTTAAAACACTCAGCTGCTGGTTCTTTTTCTTTAAATCCGCTAAAAGCAGGTTAATGTCATAACCGTGGGCAATGCTTCTTGCGGCCATCACACCTGTTATAACCGCATTGAACTGTCCAAAACCCAGGAAAGGCTCGACTCCTCCGCCGGCGGCTCCGATAAAATAGATTTTCCCAACCCGGTTGGTGGTTACACTGCCGGTATGATGCGGTAATTCCCAGGATTCTTGCATATCGTGGTCCTTAAGGATATTGCGGGACCTTAAAAAACTCTGCCAGTAATCATTTAATTCTTCATGTTCAATGTTCTGGACAACGTGGGCAATTACTGCATTGTTCTTGTTATAGGGAGCACAATAAATATAAACTCCCTTGGTCAAATCGTTGTCAAGCCACAGCTTCAAGGTATTTTTTTTAAAATCTCCCGCAAATATTCCACCTTTGACCCAGGCTCTCATTATTTCCTGCCAGATCCCATATCTTTGAGGCGTGGTCCATGTGCCGTCAGCTACAACAACATAATCAAATTCATGCTCAATATCTTCGGGTTTCACAAAGCTGTTAAAATGGACATTGGTTTTAATCTGGCTGTATAACTGCTCTTGTACCGAATCAGTCTCATTCCCCCTGACCATGAAATAGCCCAAAGGTCCTGATACGGTCACTTCATTATTCGGTGAATAATGCTCAATCTTCTTCAATTTATTCAGAGGCACAAGCTTGATGCCCAATGTCTTGTCCATGTATTTGATGGGGTCCAAAACAGGCCGGGTAATCAAACCTAAAAACGCGGAAACATGTGGCTGATACTCTCCTATAAAGCTGTTTCTTTCAAAAATCACAGGATATATGCCGTTTCTCTCCAGCTCGATTGCACATGACAGGCCGGAAGTGCCTGCACCGATTATTGCCACCTTCAAAATAAGCCCTCATCTCCATTAGTAATACAAATAATTTTGCCATCAAAGCTGTGATGCTGTGACAGCTATTCGCTCCAATATAGTTTTAGCCTTAGGAGATGAATTATTCCAAAAGCAGATGGTGGCACATTGTATTTAACTGAAACTAATTCATAAAAATATGTATGCAATTCATCCAGCTACAGCTCAATGAGTTTATTTCTCACCTTTTTCATGTCCTCGAACATATGTGTTTTTTTGGAATCGTCCCTGAGCAGCGCAGCAGGGTGAAAGGTAGGCATTATCCAATAACCCTTTCTTTCAATCCACTGCCCTCTTATTTGTGTGATTCTGGCTTCTTTGTCAACAATATATTTCATCGCGGTAGCGCCAAGGCATACAATAATTTTGGGCCTAATCAATGCCACCTGGTTTCGCAGATACGGCAGGCATTTCTCCGCTTCTTCGTCCGTGGGTACTCTATTTTCCGGAGGACGGCACTTGACAATATTGCAGATATAATAGTCATCCGCCCGGAACATCAATCCCTCCAGCAGCAGGTCCAAAAGCTGCCCCGCCGGACCGACGAAAGGCTTGCCCTGCTCATCCTCGTGTCTTCCTGGGCCTTCCCCGATAAACATGAGCGGCGCTTGCCTGCTGCCTCTTTCAATGACTATTCTTGTCCGGGTACCTCCCAAACTGCACTTTGTACAGTTTGTGCACTGATCTTCCAACTCTTCCCAACTCAGCATTTTAACCTTTGTATCCCCCAATTACTTTTATCGTGTTTCCATGTGTTCTATACCTTCAAAGCCATGCTTGGACTCCACTTTGGCTTCCCCATGCTTTACCAGCATCATAAAGAAAAACGCTATCAGCATGGCCAGCGCCGAATAGATGAACAGAAGGGAATCGCCCAGCAAATCCTTAAGAAAGCCGAACAAAATCGGACTGACGATTGCAGCAAGCATGGAAAAGAAATAATAATAGCCTGTAAACTTTCCGATCCCCTTGTTTGAGGTCATTTCAACCACCATGGGATATGAATTGATATTTATCAGCGCCCATCCGATGCCGCCCAACGCCAGCAGCACATAGATAAGCTTCATATCTCTGGCATAGATCATACCTGCAAAAGTCAGCAGCAATATGGTGATGCCAATGAGTATCGTCTTCTTTCTGCCGATTTTGGTGGCAATAAATCCGGAAGGTATGGCAAAGGCCACCAGAAATCCCGAAAAAGCAGCCAGCATGAAGGCGGACTGGCTTTTCCCCAACCCCAGCACCGCCTCGCCATAGGTGGAGAAAAAGGTTTCAACGGCATTGTACCCGGTAAACCAGAAAAAGATGGCAACCAGAAGGAAGATCAGGCTCAGGACCTTCCCTTTTTCCTTCTCCCGTGCTTCCCCCTCCGCTTCTGCAGTTTTTTCGTCCGCTATTGTTTCCGGTTCCCGGACCAATATGTACATCACGATGATCGTAATGATCATAATCAAAGCTCCGCCGGCAAATGGGAAAAACTCATTGACTTTAAAGAGGAAGCCGGCCATAAGAAAAGTTATTACCGCACCGATGCCCCCCATGAAGTTAATGATTCCGTTTGCCTTACTTCTGAGGGGACGGGGAGTGAAGTCAGGCATTAGGGCAACGGTGGGCGCCCGGTAAATACTCATGAAAAAGTTCATTGCTATGACCGTAATCATGATAAACAAAAGAGAATGCTTTGAAAACGGAATAATAAAAAATGCGACGGCCGAAAGTGGAATACCTACAAGCAAATATGGCATCCGCCTGCCATACCGGGTAGAAGTCCTGTCGCTTAGAGCTCCGAAAATAGGAAGGAAGATCAAGGCGAAAAAATTGTCGATGGTCATTACAGACCCCACGGCTACCCCCGACAAACCCAAATCCTTCAAATAAAGAGGCATTGCTACATTATATATGCCCCACACAATACTGACTGTAAAAAATCCCAGTCCGATCAGCATTGTCTTTTTATAATCAAGCTTCATAATTTCCCCCTCCAAGCTCTTTGACGATTTTGAGGGCCACATCCGGAACATTGGTAATGATCCCGTCCACGCCTGCCAGCACCATGCTTTTTATATGCTCAGGCTTGTCGACAGTGAAAGGATTTACGATGATTTTATTCTCGATACAGCCTTTCATAATCTCAGGAACAATATTATAAAATAACGGATGAATGGCTGCCGCGCCGACATGCTTTGAATAAACCCATGGCTCATATAAGCCGGCCATATATAGGATCGCAGTTTTTATTTCCGGGTTTATTTTCCTGATTTCCACCAGACTGTAATGATTGAAGGAGGATACGATGGTCCGCTTTACCATCCCATATTTTTTTAAAGCTTCAGCCACCTTTGCTTCAATCCCCGGATAGAAAATAGGGCCATTCTTAATTTCAATGTTCAAAAGCGCATTTCCTGATGATAGTAACTGAAATACCTCAAACAGCTCAGGCATTTTCTCATTTGCAAAATCCCCGGAATACCAACTGCCAAAGTCCAGGCTCTTCAGTTCCTTCAAGGTTTTATCCCTGACCAGTCCCTTTCCGTTACTCACCCTGTCCACCGTTTCATCGTGAATAACTACCAGATGTCCGTCCGCACTCAGGTGTACATCCAGCTCGATACCGCCCGCTCCCATATTCAGAGCTTTTCTGAAGGAAGCCATGGTATTCTCCGGGGCATAGGCCGAAGCACCCCGATGCGCGTAAATTACAGGTTGTTTCATGGTTTTGTCCCCTTTCAGCCCGATCTTTTTCAATTTCCCAAAATATTTGGGCATTGATTTAATCTAGTAATTAAAATATACTGGTATTGTAGCTTTATCATGTATATTATATCAGATAAACCCGATGATCTGCACGAAAACTGCAGTGAAAAATACATATTTTATATGCATCTGAGAAATAATCGCTAGGGGTTTGTTGTATCGTCCCTCAGATGCCGGTACAGGTTTTTGCTATAGTATCAGGGAGAGGAAAAAAATGTTGGAAAAAGAATGTTATAATTTCGTTTTATATGGCGACTCCATCTCCAAAGGGGTGGTGTACGATGAAAGTAAAGAAAAATATGTCCTGCTGGAGGACAGTTTTTCAAATCTTCTTCAAAGCAAGCTGAAAGGAGTCGTACATAATGCGGCCAAATTCGGCAACACCATTTTGAGGGCGGCCGGCAAGCTGCAGAACGATGTGCTGAAAAAGAAACCGGATATCGTTATCATCGAATTCGGAGGAAACGACTGCGATTTCAAATGGGAGGAAATCGCCGACAACCCCCAGGGCAATCACCTTCCCAATACCGATTTCAACATTTTTCAAAAATCCTTGAAGTCCTTGATCGAATTATTCAACAGCACGGGAATCGTCCCCGTTCTCATGACAATTCCACCCCTTGACGCCGACAGATATTTCAAATGGATCAGCAAAAACAGCACGGTGGCAGGCGGAAAAATCCTTGAGTGGCTGGGCAGCGTCAGCAAGATCTATTGGTGGCAGGAGCGTTACAATTCCGCTATTCTCAATATTGCACAGGAGACCATGACCCGGTGGATTGATATTCGGAGCGCTTTTCTGAGACAGCCTGATTTCAGACAGTTTTTATGTATCGACGGCATCCATCCCAATGACAAGGGCCATAGGATTATCGCAGAAAAAATTATGGATTACATTGCAATCGAATATAAATATCTTCTAAAAGAAGCGTAATTTTAAAGGGCCGGTTAAAACAAAAAGCTCTTTCCATTTTCCTGAAAGGCATCGATTATGCTGCCTTTCAGCGGTGACGGCTTGATCATAGCCACTTGCCAGCCAGGAAATGTCGCACTATTTGAGAGCTGGCAAAGGGCGGTATCAAATTGTTTTTGTGAAACGCGATATCATACAGACCTTAAGCCTCCGAAAACATGGACGGAATATCATGCCATTGCGAAATTTTTTACGAGGACCTGTAATCCGGACTCCCCTTTAACTACAACAAAAGAGATTTGCCCAGGTTTCCCTGAACAAATCTCCTTTTTAATACATTTCCCCTATTGCATTTCTTTTATATATCTTTCTATATCTTGCTTGCCTTTTTTAGCACCTTTCTGATAATAACCGCAACCTCTGCGCGGGTTATACTATTTTTAGGCCTGATTGTACCGTCAGAGCCTTCAATAATGCCGCTTTTTATGCATGCTGCCGCATACTGTGACGCCCATTCGGCGACATTGCCGCCGTCGGTGAATTTCTTTAGCTGCTCACTTACTCCTGCGTTGTCCACATTTGTATCAAGCTTCACAAGATTCATTGCTCTTGCAGTCATAGCCATAGCCTCTTCCCTGCTTATGGTCTTGTCCGGCCCGAAAGTTCCGTCTTCATAACCCTTAATCAGATTGAATGCTGCAGCTGTTTTAACCACTTCGCCATACCATGCATCAGACTTCACATCGGTAAACGGATTGCTTGTGCTAACAGGCCTCAATCCAAGTCCTTTTGCAAGTATTGCAGCAAATTCGGCCCTTGTGATTACCCTGTCCGGTTCATAAATTCCCACATCTACTCCAGACACTACCGTTCTTGACCCCATATCGTTTGTTGCTTCCTTGGACCAGTGATTTGCAACATCCGAGAATTCCCTTTGATTCCAAATTACAGTATGAATTCCGCTGCTGTAAAGACTATTGATTTTGGCATAGTAAGTACCGTCCGCTATTGTTACCTTTGTGGGAACATGAGATATATCAAGCTTGCTGCTTACATATACCCCGGTGGTTATTTTCTTCGAATCGATATCTTTAGGCATGGGTATTGACATTTCGACATATTGTCCGAGTTTACCAATTTCTACGCTTTTTGTATTGCAGCTCAGGTCAATCTTGAAATCAAATGCCCCTGACAGCATTTCTGCACCCGTTGCTTTTATTGCCTCCTTAATCTTGTCGTATTGGGCTCCGTACAAATTGCTGAGAGTTATATTGATCTCGACATCACTCATGCTTGACGGTTTTCCCAATGCATCATACACACTGTTTATATCTACTGCATCTGCAGGGATGCTCCAGCTTACAGCAGGTGTTCCGATTACTAGTGTGTCATTTTTATCCTGCAATGCCTTGAGAAGTGTTCCGTTAAGTTTTACTCCGAGTTTATCGGCTGTGTCCGTCGTCGATATAGTCACATTCCCACTGGCATTGCCATTCTTGATCACTTCTGAAAGCTTGTCGTTTATTACAGTTATGGTAGTATCATTGCCGCCATTTTCATTTTTCGTGGTGCTGACACTTACAACATCATCCTTCCCTGTTCCGTCTACCGATACAGCGGCCCCTATTGAAGCTTCCGGTTTTGAAGCTGTGCCGGAGTTCTTTCCAGGGCTACCGCCGCTTACGGCATCCGCTCTAATTATCTGGAAGCGGCTGAACCGGTTGATTTTGAATTCTACACCGGTTGGAGAACCGTTTTCATAAACGAAGCTTAAAGGAATAAGCAGTTCTGTCGTATTATCGCTATGCTCCACAAATATCCTCAGCGAATCAAGAAATGCCTGGGTTTCAGTAGTTGGTATCGTTATACCTGTCAAAGGAAGTATGACCTTCGTATCAAAATTGGTGTAGTTTGTCTCTATCTTCCTCGGAATTCCAAGTATTTTAAGATTTTTGTTTCCCACCAGCTGTATTACTGCGTTGTTGCTGTATGCAGATATAGCCGCCTGCTTTTTTTCAGCAGCATCATTTACCGGAACAAGCCTGAAAAAGAGGTCTGTTCCCCGCTCGGCCATCTGGCTGAGCACATTCCGTTCCAGCTCTATTGCTCCCTCATCTGTCTTGACTTCAAGTATTGCGTTCCTGTCTGCCATGGCTGCAACAGCTGTTGCAGGTATTTCAACCGCCAGCTGCTGTGCAGGGTCACTGGAATCCTGTTTCATTACAACAGTTACGGTGTTCTGGCCTTCTCCGCCCAGCGGGTTCATTTCGTCCGTTAAGGCCTGAATATTGCTTGTGTCCAGCAGCACATAATCAATCTTTGTATTGTCATCAAGTATGCTTCTGGCAATCGTAAAGTCCTGCACTGTGGGGTTGGAATAAGTCGCAGCCGTTACAGTCCTCAAGGTATCTTGTCTTGTTACCGTCTTGCTGACACCTGCTTTCTGTACAATCAAGAGGAATGTCTTTGCGACACTGGCGGTTCCACGTGTTATAGTTGCCGTTAAAATTGTATTTTTATTGTTGTCTGCAGGCCTTGTAACAGAAGCAGCAACTCCGCTTGACTCATTCCGGAGTTCAATGGCATCATTATCGGAAACCCAGCTGACAGCTGTGCCATGATCTCCTGCAGTCACTGCCAGAAATGCATTTGTTATAGCCTCCCAGGTATCTCCAGGTGCGAATGTGAAAGCTCTTGCTATCGTGAGGTTTTTCGCAGCATCCTCAACGGCATCCTGATCTGTAAGCTTCAGTACTTTCACCATAAAGGTCTTCGTTGTTTCAGCCTCTGTTGTGTCATCCTTAAGGGTTGCGGTAAGTGTTACATATGTATCTGCACCGCCCGGCTCCGGCCTCGTTACCCTTCCGTTTTTTGTTATAAGTGATGTATTTGATGAACTCCATGTAACCGTGGTATTTCCCGACTGCCCCTTCGACGGCAGGAATACCGCTCTAGTAACATGTTCGGAACTGTCTCCCTCCGCATATATTATGCTTACTGCATCCTGCGGCAATGTCTGCGTACCGGTTGAGAAGCCAATACCCGCATTGTCGTAGGCAGTACCGACACTGTTTGTGGCAAATCCCCGTGCGATGTAGGATGTATTTTGCATAAGCCCGGTCAAATTTACTGTAAAGATTCCGATCCCGCCGGTTTGGGCATATACAGCCGTATATACGGAGCTTGTCACGCTTCTGTATTCTATACCCCTTGCCGTAACCGATGCTCCGTTTGACACATATACATTAGCGGATATGACGGCAGTCGTGCTTCCCGCAGTTCCTACCAGCGCCGTACTGCTGATTCCTGGCACCGCAGCGCCGGCAGTGAAGGAAACGCCGACATTGTCATATGCAGTGCCCGCGCCGTTGGTGGCAAATCCACGTGCGATATAACCGGTGTTGGGTGAAAGGCCTGTTAAATTAACCGTAAAGATTCCGGTTCCCGCTGTTGCTGCCGTGACAGGCGTGTATACCGAATCAGTAACCCGCCTGTACTCGATACCCCTGGCTGTTACGGCAGAACCATTGTCGCTAATTACGTTTGCACTGATTACCGCAGAGTTGCCTCCCGCAGTTTCTGAAACAGCTGTACCGGAGATGCTCGGCAAGGTTGCTCCGGTAACAAATTGCACGCCTGTAGTATCATAGGCTGTACCGAAGCTGTTAGTTGCATATCCTCTGGCTATATAGGGTGTATATGGTGTAAGGCCGGATAAGCTTACGCTAAATGTTCCGATTCCTCCGCTTGCTGTATTCGCCTGTGTATATACCGAATCTGTGACCTTTCGATACTCAATGCCGCGCGCTGTTACCGTAGATTCGCCTGCCGAAGTAACATTCGCCCTTACCGTTGCGTATGTTGTTCCGGCAGTCCCGACAAGCTCAGTGCCGGTGACAACAGGTACCTGCGTTGCCGTGGTAAAAGTGACCCCGTTATTGTCATACGCGGTTCCGGTGGCATTGATTGCAAATCCTCTTACTTCATATGGAGTGCCGGGAGAAAGGCTGGAGAGATTGGCAAAAAAAGCTCCCGGGCCGGTACCTGAATCATACACTCTTGTAAATGCGGAATCGCCGGCAATCCGGTACTCGATACCACGCCCGGTCACTGCCGTACCTCCTGTCGCATATACATTTGCGTTTACCGTAGCGGTAGTGCTCCCTGCGCTTCCCGACAGAGAGATCGTGATACCCGGTACGCTGAAAAAGGTCACATTCTGGCTGTAGTACGGTGACCAGGTCCCCGACGAGCCTTTTTTAACCCTGAGCTTTATCGTATATCTCCCTCCTGGCTTTCCGGAAAAATCAAAGGTCAGTGGAGAAGGAACATTACCGTTGGTATAGGTTCTTGCCATAGCAGTCTGCGCCGTCAAAGTCTCGTTCTCTACCGTCCATTCCCAGTTGGTCAATGCTTCTCCGGCAGGATGGTTGGAAAGGTCGGTCGCCGTTATGACAGGCGACTCGGTATCCGGGTCGAAGCTCGTCTTGTCAAGAGTGAACATTGCAACCGAAGGCGCGTTTGTATCGGTGGAGATATAAGCAACTCCGTAATCGCTCCACTGGCCTGTCACAGAATCCTGCACTTTAAGTGAAACAAGATTGTAAGAATTGCTGGAAAAGCTCAAAGAGGCAGTAGTGCTGCTTCCCTGGGGAACCCAGCTGTTGGTGCTTACATCCAGCGTTCGCCATTCATAGACGCTTATATTATTTCCCAGAGAAGTTTTGTTAGAAGTTGAAACAGTCACCTGCCTGTTACTGGAGAAGCTGCTGTCGTATTGCACATTGATCACCGGTTTAGCCATCAGCAAGCCCATATTGTCCGCAATATACCTTGCAAGCTCATTGACGCCCTCCGTAAGAGTGTCATAGCCGGCATCGCTCCGGTTGATGAATTCCCCTTTTCCGGTATTTCTGACAACGAAACCGTCGCTCTGGGCCTTTACAGTGCTGTACCCTCCAATAGCGGGACTGAGTGTATTATTTACACCCCATCCGATATAATGGGCACTGTTCTGCATCATATAATAAAGAATGGTGCTCAGGTCCGAACTGATCCCGAAATCAGGGACACCGTCGTTATCCATGTTGGCAATGACACGGAAGGAATCCGGATAATTCCAGGTAGTGTTTTCTACTATATTGGTAAAGGTTTTGGAATCATCTTCGGACATGGCAATATTGTTAAAAGTAAATTGGGTATCTCTCGCGCAGCTATGGCTCCTATAGGCTGCAATAGGCCCGAAGCCGAAAGAATTATAGACGGTGGGCAATGTAAAGTTATTAAGCCATTTATCCTTGATAGTGGAATACGTATTGTCCGTAAACTGGTAAAAGGACACGGTTGTGGGAGATGTCGCCAGCTTTAAGTAACGTACGCTGCCCGATGAAGGGGTGGTTTTAGCCACTCTCTTTAATAGCGCTACTTTTCCTTGCGTACCCCATTTACTTACATCATGCAAGCCTAAAGCGTCTTCCGTCGCTCCCAAATTGTCCAGAGCGCTCGATGCTTCATTAGTAAATAAATCCACATCAATATTATTCAGTCTATAAAGAGTAATATACTCAGTATCGCCCGAGGTCTCCGTACCCGTTATCAGCACCACATATCCCGATAAAGTTCTCGTATATCCGCCCCTTCCGTTTGAAACGGCATTATAGCTGGCATTAAAGAAGAAACCCGCTCCCTCGCCGCTGTGATATACTGTGTTTGATTCATCCAGTGAAAATTGAAATACTTTATTATTTGCATTACTGTTGGAAGAATAAAGAAAATCCTTATATGCAGGTACGCCATACCCGTAAAAATCTATCTGGTTTGTAGAAATGCTTATGTGGTAATTCTGATACTGATGATTGGGTCTGCCGGTGCCAGGAATTGTCTGACCGGCATAAGGGTCGTTATAATAAGTGACCTTGTCTGTTATTGTATTGGACGCAAGACTTGAGTTGTTGGTATGGTCGAACCTGTACCAGTTAATTCCAGAGGAAATTGTAGTCGTATTTACCGTATTGATGTGAATTTTGTCCTCTGCGACACTATAGCCCGTCATAAGCCTGTTTTTAAGCATATCCGAAAAGCCCGACAAATCCAGGTTATTGCTGGCTGTGTCCACCGCCAGCGTGACCTCAATATCCTGGCCCGAGTCCACTGCCGCATTTACCTTTAACGGCGGTGCAACAAGAATCCCGACTAGCATTATAAACATCAGAAAAAAACAAATTGCCTTTTTATATGCTTTTCTCACGCATTTCTCCCCTTTCTTTAGGTAATGGAACAATCGTCATGTTATTTTTCGTAGGGGATATATCCCTGTTCCTAAAGGTATCCGCAAAATCATATCCAATCACAATATCATTGACTTTCTGGGCTTCGGTACTTGAATTCCAAAAGCCTGTCCGGGCGACATTTGCCGTTGATCCAATGCTCTTTGAAGCGTCATCAAACCGCCATAATCCAGTAGCGTCAGGATAATTTGTCCATGTATCAAATATTGTCTTTGCATCTTCCTCCGCTGATGAGAATGAAGACATTTGTTTTGACGTAATATTTATCCTGCTTGCCGGTACCCCTTTTTCAACTAGCTTGTCCTTCAAATCTGCAGAATAATTTGTTGCGTCCTGCGTGGTTGTTCCTACAGCCGGCACAACATATACGTCGGCCAGCTTGTTCATATTCAATGTAAGAAATACATTGGCACTTGCTTTCATTGGAGCAAAAGCAATGGAGCATGAAAGAATTGTTAAGCATAGAAACAACCTGAAGCCTGATGACATTTTGTTTTTTAAAATTCTTTTTTTTATAGTCATAATTTTCCCCTTTCATATTTGATGATCGTGCTATTACTGAATATTTATGTAATTTTCCTCCCTCCTCTTCTGGAATAGTATTTTGGAAATTAAAAACTATTACTATCAGCGACTTTCAGAATACCGTTTTTATTCCCCCTCCGATTGTTTCATGAAAGGCCACTGCCTTATAAAATGGAAGATGCATTATGTGCTCTGGTTTTGTGATTTGCCGCAGCTTGCCAATCAGACCAGCTGTCCAGTTAAATCCCGCCGAAAAACCTACTTCAGAAGGTACTTTGCTAAGAATTACGGTTTTTATTCCGAATCCATAGCAACTTTAATTTAATCTTTAAACTCAAAACTTCTTGAAATTACAAAAACCATACTTGTCAGGCTCATTGCTTTCCATATCAAAATTGGCAAACCTGCAATACCAGCACCCCTTGATTGTGACAAGGCACATGTTCCGTGGCTGATAAAAGGAACATGTGTCCCTCGGACTCGTTTTGATTGCTGATATTCTTCTTTCAACATCCTTTGTGTGGTCAATGCAGTTTTGAGGCATATGCATGAGCTCCTTTCTGCGCCTGCTAAAAAGCTCTTAATGTATTTACATAGAAGTAATAGTACCTTAAAAAAGTCGTTTTCTTTCATCGCTTGCACAAAACATACATAATCCTGCACAAGACGACAAAATTTGCAGGCATAAAAGGAGCCACATAAAAACAGCAAACTGTTTTTATGTGGCTCCTGTATATTTTTATGTGAACTATGCGGGCAGAACAATTTGGGTAATAAAGGTGTCGTCCTCCTGGCTGAAATTAAGCATACCATGATAGCTCTCTACTATGTGCAGCACGCTTTTTGTGCCTACACCGCCATTTTTTTTGGTGGAAACAGGCAGATGGTTTCTAATTTCAACTTCACCGCTCACTGTGTTTTGCAGCTCTATTTTCAAGCTTTCCTCCTCAACTTCGGCTGTAAAAGTTATAAAACACCCATCAGCGCCTGTCCTTCGGCAGGCTTCCAATGCATTTTCAAGAATATTGGAAAGCAGGCTGCCAAACTCAGGCGGGGTCATGGCTACACTTTCGGGAATGTCCGCATTTACGGCGAAAAGGATATCTTCCTTTTGCGCCTTTTGTGCATACCGGCACAGCACTGCATTGGCAATGTAATTTTTGCAATAGCTTGTTGCAGCAGTTTCTGTGAGGCTTGCATCATAAAGCTGCAAATATTCCTCAGCGCCTCCCAGATCACCACCTTTAAGGTACCCCAGGATAATTTGGTTATGATGCCTCAAATCGTGACGGTGGCGTTTTGAGGCTTCGAAGAATTCTTCATGTGCCGCAAGCTGTGAGGAAAGCAGTTCATCCTGCAGCCTCGCCTGATCTCTTTCGGTGCGGAATTTATATTCCCGCAGGATGCTTTGAAACGACCAGAGCATCACTCCGTAGATAAGGAACATTAAGCCTATCAGAAGTAAAATAGGTATAAAGTCCCGTTTAATTGTTTCTTCAATATTTTGAGAAGTAATCAGTATATATGCAAAATTCAGCATAATCCCCACGGTAACAAATAAAAATTGCCGCCATCGATCCACCACCTGCCGATAGAGGGGATGCACAAATTTCTTAAATAAGATGATAAAAATAATATATAAAACTATACGAACTGCTGTGTTTGCGTACATGGGATACGGAAGTAAGCGTGATAAAACATAGCTTATTACTGTTACAAAGAATAAAACATTGATTGCGGTAATTACATTAAATAACCATTTCATAATACTATCAGTACTCAGAAATTTTAAACCTATACCCGTTGCAAGCCAAATGCCAATACTAACTCTGCCCACAGTTGTTAAATCATAAAAAACATAGAAATAGTTATTCACAATGATGAGAAAAGCACAGGCTGCGGTTAAAACACTGAATGTAATTTTTTTACTGTATTTGAATTCTACAAGTGAAAAAATAAGTATAATATTAAGAACAATCGAAATATCGCCCCGCAAAACGTTGGCAAAGAAGAGATTATCCAGGTTTATCAGCCCCCCTCTTAAACATGAAGCTAAAATATTGTTGTTTCATTGCAGCAAAATTGCGCTTAACGATAGGGATTTCCTTGCCGTTTTTCAGAATAACCTTATCAGGCTCAATCCCCCGGATACTTTTCTGATTGACAATAAAGCCCTTGTAAGGGCATACAAACTGACCTTTGGATGCCTCATCAAACATGGACGAAAGCTTGGCAAGCGTCTCCCTTGCCTCAATGCTTTCGCCGCTTTTTAAATGGATGCTTTGAGAGTGGCGGAAGCTCTCAACGTACATGATTTCGTTAAGCTCAATAAACCTCAAATCCCCGTTTTGCAACTTTATAATAATATTCTTATTTTGTTTGCTTATAAATTTTTCCATAGCTCTGTCCAGGGCCTCGGCAAATTGCTCCTCCGTAAAGGGCTTGACCACATAATGAGCAGCCTTGAGAGCGAATGCTTCCACCGCAAAATCTTGACTTGTGGTCAAAAAAACAATTTCGCTCTTCTCCTTTTTTCTCCGGATTTCTTTTGCAATATCGGTACCCAAAATACCGGGCATACAGATATCCAAAAGCAAAATATCATAGCCGCCTGTTTTTTCCAAGCGCTGCAAAAACTCAAGCGGATTGTCAAAGCATTCTATTTCGTAAGTATGCTCGCTATGCTCCGTCTCATAATTTTTCATTGCGGCTTTTATGACAGCAAGCTGATTTATATCATCATCGCAAATGGCAACTTTCATACCCGACTCCTTAATTTATTCTGTTCTTTCATCCATTTGTAAATTAAAGCATGTTGAAAAATAACTTCCCGTATCGTTTCGCTATACCATGAACTAATATTTTAGCCGTTCCTTAGTTCAATAAACCTGCATTTTCATTTTACCATCATTTCAATTGCAATGGACAAAAAATTTTAGGCATATATTTGCAACCAGAACCTTACCCGGACGCAACGTATATGCCGTAGGCAACAATGAACGGGCGGCAAAGCTGTCCGGAATCCGGGTGGACAGGGTAAAGATCATGGTATACATGATCATGGGAGCCCTTTGCGCTCTGTCAGGCATGATCGTCTCAGGAACGATTTGATCGAAGCCGGTGTGAATATACTCAATCCGGTGCAGTTTAACGCTTCCGGTATGGAGAGTACAAGACTTAAGGCTGATTTCGGCAAAGATCTGACTTTCTGGGGCGGCGGCGTAGATACCCAGAAGATTTTGCCAAACGGTACGGTATCGGAAGTAAAGGATTGTGTAAAAAGGCAGCTGGAGGTGCTGGCGCCCGGCGGAGGCTTTGTTTTCAACACTGTTCACAATATTCAGGGAGATGTGCCGCCCCAAAATATTATTGCGATGCTGGAAGCCTTCAAGGAATTTTCAAAATACTAGTAAAAGCGTCCACCGTTTGAAAACCGATATAAAAGCCTCACAGTCTGGTACTGTGAGGCTTTCTGTATCATCATATCAACCTGTTTTTCCGGCCGATTCCCTATTCTGCGCTGATCATGCAGCTCCTGTTCATTGAATACGGGTTGAAGGTCTGCTTTACGACAGAATTGTTTTCATCCAGTTCAACCACCGCATGGTGAAGGAATTTATTCTTCACATAATACCTCATGTCGATAAACACATACCTGTTAATGTCGCCATTCTTTTCACAGGCAACGTGGAAAACAGGCGTAAATTCGCTGAAAAACCTTCCGACTGTGGAAAGCAATACACTATGAACCTTCGGGTCCTGCACCTTTTCCAGCTTTTTAATGATCCTGATGCGGTTGCGCAGTATGTCCTTTTCGCCTACGATGTTATATTCACTGCCCTCAAGGATAAAATGCCATTTGAAGAGGCCTTTCATCGAAGGAAAGAGACTGATCCGTTCGAACGCGTCCCCGTATTTTGAATAAAGCTCCCGGATGATAAAGAGTTTGGCCAGTCCCCTTGAAGCAAAATAGACCAGAAATCCGATGATGCAGTATGTCCCGATAATATTGCCCGCAAAAATATAGCCGGCAAGGAGTCCGATGAAAATAGGGTCAAAGGTAATAAGCATGCCCAGTGAATATTTTTTATCCAGAATAGGCCACAGAAGCTTTGCGCCAAAGGCATTCAAGGTATCAAAAAAGGCATGGGAAAAACACCCCAGGAGAGCCCACAAAAACATGCTTAAAAAGCTTGTGTGGTAAATAAGGGAAGCGGCTCCGCCGATGAGTAATGAGGATGCTATCAGTCCCAGAATTGAGTGGGTAACGCCTCTGTGGTTTTTTAAGTACATTGCGTCTCCCCATTTTTGCAGGAGTATATCTATATCCGGAAAAACCGAACCGACAACGATGCACATTGTCGCAGGCTCAGTGGTGACTACAGGGTTACCGGTGACCTTTGCAACTGCCAGGCCTATTGCTGTGTGTGTAAACGGATCCATTTAAGCTCCCTCTAATTCCGAAGGCTGAATGCCTGTGGCATTCCGCGCTTCGCTACGTCTGTGTTTGCGCAAAAACCGTTTATCATCTGCATAATTCATACGTTCTTTGCTGCTTTTAGTTATTATAACTGATTATAGCACCATTATGAATTCCATGTCATAGGCAAATTTAACAAATTTCAATGGGCTTTATTTATAAAAATTGTTTTGGATCAGGTCTCTGGTTTTTTCCCTGTCCGCCAGGAAATACCAGATATTCTCCTCCATGGCGCTATCACCGGGGAGCGTATAGGATTTGATGTTCCCCGACTTGATATTCCGGATGCCGGGCAGATAATATGTAAAATCCCGGATATCGATATTCGTCCTGAAATATTTATTGAAAATAGCAAAAACATCGTCTGCCCTGGTTAAATATTTGAGGCTCAATTTCTGCCGGATCAATGCTTTTACAAAATCCTGCTGCATTTTGATTCTGCCGATATCTCCGTCACTGTACCCCTGGTTGTGCCTGTTCCCTTTTCTATACCTTACAAGCTGCTCCGCCTTTTTGCCCGTCAACAGTTGCATCCCTTTATTCAAATGGATATGAAGGTTCTGGTCGGGATCGTCGTAGTCCATGTCAAAAGGCACCTCAAACCTGACTCCGTCCAGCGTGTCCACTAAATTTCTGAAGCCTTTGAAATTCATGGTCACGAAATAATCGGTGGAGAGGCCTGTAAGCTCCCTGATTTCATCTGCCAGCAAAGCTTCCTTTCCTGCGGAATAGAGGGCGTTGATCTTGGAATATTTTCCCCTGGCAAACACTTTGGTATCTCTGGCGATTGAGAGCATGTTGATCCTCGAATGCTCGGGATCAAAATTTACCAGCAAAATGACGTCGGTCCTTACGCCTTCTTCATCAAGGCCGAGAAGGAGAAGATTTACCGGCGGGTTCTCATCCATGCTACTTTCCAGCTGAGGCTTCCCCGGACTGGACTCTTGAGCGGTATCGGTCTTGTCATATCTTATTTTTTCATTCCTGCTTTCATGTCCATAATAGGAAAGGGCATACATTCCGTTTGCAAACATTACCACTAAAAATGCCACACATACCAGCAAAATGGTCTTCCGCAGCTTCATAACTACCTCTCAGCGCTTTTATGCCAAATCAAAAGGATAAAAATCCTATAAAAATAGCACATGTAAGCGTTATTATGTGCAGATGCAGATATTTATAAACATAAAAAGCTTTGAGACCGCCGAGCCGCTGCCGCTGTTTGCGATAACACCGTATTGCCATATAATGGTTTTTCAATTTATGTTCTAAAATACAAGGATTGTTGTAGTAAAATAATAGTTTGTAATATCCATAAAGTGTTATTGGAGCATACGCATTTTTATATGACAAAAGCCGCTGTTGGCGGCTTCTGCACAAATCCGGCGATTTTTTGATCAGCCCTGCTCTTTATACTTTTAACCTGGTCTTAAACCGGTGTATGGCTTCTTCGGTATTTTCCCTGCTGCCAAAGGCTGTCAGCCTGAAATATCCCTGGCCGCTGGGACCGAAGCCCACACCCGGAGTCCCTATGATGTTTGCTTCATTCAAAAGCTTGTCGAAGAATGACCAGGAGTCCATGCCGTTGGGAGTCTTCAGCCAGATATAAGGCGCATTGACGCCGCCGAATACGGTGATGCCCACATTGATAAGGCCTTCCCGGATGATTTTCGCATTGGTCATATAATAGTCAATGATGGCTTTGACCTGCTTTTGGCCTTCTTCGGAATAAACCGCTTCCGCAGCTTTCTGAATCACATAGGCCACACCGTTGAATTTTGTGGTCTGCCTTCTGTACCACATTTTATTCAGCGAGTGCGCTTCTCCGTTTTTGGTATAGGCCATCAATGCCTTGGGAACTACGGTAAAGGCGCACCTTGTACCTGTGAAGCCCGCCGTCTTGGAAAAGCTCCGGAATTCGATGGCCACTTCTTTGGCGCCTTCAATTTCATAGATGCTGTGGGGTACGTCCTTTTCGCTTATGTAAGCTTCATATGCGGCATCATAAAGAATGATGGATTTGTTTTCTTTTGCATAGTCAACCCATTTCTTCAGCGCTTCTTTGGAAATCGTCATACCGGTGGGATTGTTAGGGAAGCAGAGATAGATCATGTCCACTCTGTTTGCAGGCAATTCCGGCACAAAGTTGTTTTCCGCCGTGCACGGCATATAGGTGACCCTGTCGAATTTACCGGTCTCGCTGTTGTAAAGTCCGGTCCTGCCCGCCATAACGTTGCTGTCCATGTAAACCGGATAAACAGGGTCGGTCAGAGCGATAATATTGTCCAGTCCGAATATCTCCTGGATGTTTGCCGTATCACTTTTGGCTCCGTCACTGATGAATATTTCATCATGATCCAGCTTGACGCCACGGGGCATGTAGTCATTTTCGATGATCTTGCTGATAAGGAAATCATAGCCGTAGCCATCGGGGCCATAGCCCTTGAAAGTCTTGTCATCCGCCATCTCATCCACGGATGCGTGCAGTCCTTTTACCACAGCCTCCGGCAATGCCTTTGTCACATCGCCGATGCCGAGCCTTACCACTTTTGCATCCGGATGTTCCTTCATAAATGCGTCACGTCTTCTTGCGATCTCTGCAAAAAGATAGCTTCCCGGTAATCTCAGATAATTTTCATTAATTAAAGCCATATCTTATCTCCTTTATCTAATGTAAGGGGACACACTCGCTGAGTTTTGGGTAATCCGTATCAGGAGAGAATGTCCCCTTTTGATTCATGTGTAAATCCGGAAGCTCAAATTTCATGACATTCCAGGCCACAGGCCCGCATCTGGTTTTACCCCGACTTTTCCGCTTTGAGATCGCACGCCGTTACCACTCCTCACGATGACGGCAGCTTTTGCCATAAAATGATTATCCAATTCACACTTAGTTACTACGTCTACACTTCCAGATCAATTTCACCCTCAAACACCTTGGTTGCAGGGCCTGTCATGTAAACGCGGTTATCCTGCTCATTCCATTCGATCAGTAGCTCCCCGCCAAGAAGCCTGACGGTTGCCGTTCTGTCGCAAAAACCGTTCAGCACTGTGGCAACAAGTACTGCGCATGCGCCGGTGCCGCAGGCAAGGGTCTCTCCTGCTCCTCTTTCCCAAACCCGCATTTTTAACGTCTTCCTGTCGATTAACTGAACAAATTCCGAATTGATCTTTCTCGGATAAAGGGGATGTTTCTCCATCTTCGGACCTACGACCTCAAGGGGAAATCCTGCGACATCGTCCACATAGGTAACCGCATGGGGATTGCCCATGGAAACGCAGGTCACTTTATACACCTGGCCATCCACGGTCACAGGCTCGGATACAAACAAATCCTTGTCGCTCAGCACAGGGATATCCCTGGGCTTCAGCACCGGTTCCCCCATATCCACCCTTACCAGAGTGACCTTACCATCCGCCACGGTCATGTCCAGCACCTTTATACCGGCCAGAGTTTCGATGGTAACGACTTTCTTGGTTGTCAGGCCATTGTCATAAACAAATTTCCCTACGCACCGGATGGCATTTCCGCACATTTCCGCTTCTGAGCCGTCGGAATTGAGCATTCTCATCTTGAAATCGGCTTTTGCCGAAGGCAGGATCATCACCAAACCGTCGGAGCCAATGCCGAAATGCCTGTCACTGACGAACTTGGAAACTTCAGAGGGATTTGTTATTTCCTTCTCCAGGCAGTTGACATATATGTAATCATTGCCTATTCCATGCATTTTTGTAAATTTCATTCCACAGCCTCCTTTATTGTCAGGGACACACTCGCTGCATCCAGGGTAATCCGTAGTAAGAGCGAATGTTCTCTTTTGATTAAGTTAAAGGTCAATTTTGCAACCTCTCATATCGAATCCTGCATAAACTATCATTATTATACCAGAGTCAACCAAATACTGCAATATTTCATGCAATACTTACCGTGACAATTTCTATATCAAGGGCTTTTGCAATTGACATTTCAGCGCTATCACCCCAATAATATTCCCTTGTTTACAGCCTACTACACTATATTCCTTGAATTATCCCGATGAAACCGGATATTGGGATTGAACTTCAAATGAATTATACTATATAATATAAGAATAATATAAATGAGTTTGTCCAATACAGTTTACAAGGGGAAAACATGCTTTACGATAATATACTTGAGAGAATTAAGAAAAACAAGACCCTGTCGGAATTTCTGACGCCTGCCGCCTTAAACCAGATGAAGAGATACCTGATCACCGGCTTCAGTTCAGCCGCTATAGAATTGTCACTGCTTTACATCTTAAAGGATATTGCGAAGCTTAGCATCATTGAAGCAAACTCCATCGCTTTGACAATTGTTTTCTGGTTCAATTTTCTGATGAACAGGTTCTTCTCCTTTAAATCCAGCGGCAGCATAAAAAAACAGCTCATCATGTACGGCATCCTGTTTGTTTTCAATCTTGGCGCTTCAGACCTCATTATGCATCTTTTGACATCGTCCCTCCATATCCAATATCTATTGGCGAAAGTGTTTGCCATCGGCGCGGTAGTCTGCTGGATTTTTGTCCTGTTTAAGAAAGTGATATATAAATAAAACGGGTGGATTCCTATAAAAATAAAAAGATAAAACAAAAACGACTTGAGAAACTCAAGTCGTTTTTTGGTGGGAGGGGATGGATTCGGACCATCGAAGTCGTGCGACAACAGATTTACAG